>JBAPQW010000035.1:0-51405 GCA_049280815.1 Verrucomicrobiia bacterium
TGAGCGTCATTTCGAGCAACACCTTCCAGTTGCAACTGGAGATTACCGCCGCGCAACCCTTGACCAGCAATGGCCTGAGTTTCGAACTGCAACTCTCCCCGGGTCTGAATGGACACATCCAGACTTCTTCCAACCTGGCAAACTGGACCACGCTGACCAATTTCGTGGGCACCAATCCCACGATCAATCTCAGCGACCCGGCGGCAACCAACTTTAGCCTGCGCTTCTATCGGGCCGTCGTGCCTTGATCTGGCTGCCAGCCTGGGTGAGGTTGAGAATTATTCGCGAACGGATATTCGAGCCGAAACGGTGATTCACCTGGCCCAATCCGGAAACGCGTTCATCGCATCGAGAATGTTGTGGAGCTTGTCGGTGTGGGCGTCCTCCTGCCAGCCGCCGCGACAACGTTTGGTCGCCCGGTCGCCCGGACAACCATCGTCGTTGACGGCATACAGACAATAGTTCAAGGCCTGCCGGGCCACGCCCTTGAATTCTTCCGAGCCGGTGGCTTTGCTGTACATCGCCAGCACCGCGCCATACGTGGATAGAATGCCGCCCCAGGGGTCCACATCGTTGGTCTGCTCACCACAAACCGCAATCCCATCGCGAACAGTGATGAAACGCCGGTTGACGAATTCAATCAGCGCCCGGCTGTGTAACTGCCAGTCCGGATCCAGCGCCTCGCGCTTCTCGATCAAGTAGCGGGCCAAATTTAGTGGCGACCAGGCGGTGCGGTTGTCCAACTCATCGTGATCTTCAAAGAACTGGACCCAGAGCTGTCCGCCCTTTTCGAGGTCGGGAATCTGGAACTTATTGATCCACTCCCATAGTTTGTCGCGGGCAGGCTTGAATTCCGGGTGTCCCTGCTTAATGAGTTTGTCGAAGAGTCGGAGAATGTAAGCCATGTTGCCGGAAACCTCGCCCCGGGGTTCGCCTGTCCGGTAATCCGCGCGGAAAGGCCAGGGCGAATTTGTGGCGGTGCCATCGCGCATGTTGGCCGCCAGCACCCGCGCGTTTTGCAGCGCCGGTTGCAGATATTTTTCATCCTTCGTCTCTTCGTACAGACAAACGAGGGCATAACCGGCAATGCCGCCTTTGTCCGGCTCGATTTCGTATGGTCTGTCACCTTGGGAGCCGCAATCGGGCGGTTGCGGAAATTTTTCCGCCGAGCCAGTGGACCGGCTGAAGCGCGGATACTTGCCGGTGTCCGGGGTGATTGCCTCCTGAACCAGATAATCGCCCATCGAGCGCGCCATTTGGAGCACCCGCGGGTCTTTCTTCCCCTTGTACGCGTAATATTCCAGGTAGGAGATGATGCCCATGCCGTTCTGCATGGCCGGAATGAACGAGGGACGGTCGGCGATCGCCTGGTATTTGCCATCCATGAACGTCAGGCAAACCAGGCGCGGATAACCGTGCTCGACCGGACAACTCAAATACCAGTTCACCTCCCGGTCGACGGCGTCGCCCCACAACGTCCATGGTTGGAGCATCCCGCGCTCGTCGTAAACCGCCGGATGATTACCGATGATTGGTGCCGGGGCTGACCAGCCGGATGGAAATGGAACAACCGATAGCAGGAGTGCCAAAACGACCTTAACGTTGGATCGCGGCAAATGTGTCACTCGTTTTTAGACTTTAGCGTTTAACCTTGAGCCTTCACCGCGTGGCGCAGCTTTACGCGGCCCGCCGCGTTAGGCCAAAGGCCTTTTACACGGACCTACGGTTTTTCCAGCAAGATGGCGGCCGCCGTTGTGGTGCGGATGAAGACGTTCGCGCCGGGTTTCACCTGCGTGAGATCCACGTCCGGGCGAACCTTGAACGAGCCGGTCCGGCCATCAGAAATGTGCAGGGTCGCCTCGTGTTTTGCCAGATCAACCGACTCCACCGTCGCCGTCAGCTCCACCGGGTCGGCCATCAATACCCCCGGCTGCACACCCGGCGTCGCACGCACAATGGCCGCCGGGCTCGTCGTGGCCGGCACGTCATTGGGATTCATGTACACCACCAATTCCCGGGCCATGGTGACTTTCACTTCGTCGCCCACCTTGATCTGATCGAGGACCAGCTTCGGTCCGGCCGTGAAGGTGTTCTGGCTGTTGTCCGGGGCGGTGAGCGTCACCTGGCGGGTGGCCGGATCAAGCGCCGTGACCTTGGCAGTGGTTTCGTAAGTTTGCGTTAACGTTCCGCCGGGCACACCCGCCTTGAAAACAGTGGTCGTGGTCTTGTCCACTTTGGGGCTGGTGCAGGTAGTGGAGCAGCCGGTCAGGAGGAGCCAGGCCACCGTCAGCAGAGCCAGGGCGGAGAACTTGAACAGGTCGGATTTCATGTTCGGTTTCAGGTGGGTTTTAGACCGTTCCCGGAGGCTAGACCACCTGATGACAGAGTCAACTGGAAAGCCGCTGGTGTGAATCAACCGCGATGAACAAACGACGGCCACAAAGAATTCCTGCTTGTTTTCATCTTTGCGCCCTCTGTGTTCTTTGCGGTTAAATGATTGCCCGGCCTGCCGCGCGAGGCTGAAGGCCTTTTACGCGGGAAATTTCTCACAGAACTCCTCCAGCGCCTCGGTCAGTTTCGATTTCAACATCGCCTCGGGAATCAGCAATGGCTTTTCGGTGATGGTGATCTCGGCCTGGCCAGTCCCAAATACAAATGTCCCGGCCAGCTTCCCGAACGCCTGGCCCGTAAATTCGCCGCGGACGTCGCCGTTCGACGCAAAGGCATAATTCCCTTTCACCCTGGGCTGCACCGGGTCGGGATGGCAGAAACCACCGGCCAGTTCGTTGCCGTCGATCTGGACCTCATGCTGACCCGCCAGCGCTTTCAGCTCGGGGAATGTCGGGGGTCTGGCCATTGGATGCGTCACGGTAAAGGACATGAGGCAAGGCTAAACGCTAAATTCAAAATGCAAAGTTCTTTTCAAATTCCGCCTCTGATTTCTCCGCTTCCGACAGCTTCAGCCTTCAATCTTTTCCCAACCCCTTGTCACTCGTCACCCGTCACCCTTCAGTTGTTGCTCCAGCCCGGCCCACGTATTTCTTTTCGGCGGTGTCCACGCGGATGATTTCGCCGTTGGTGATGAACAGCGGCACCATGATTTGCAGGCCGGTTTCGAGCTTCGCCTCCTTCCATGACGCGCTCAAGCCGCCCCGGCTGGGCGGCGCGGTGTCCACCACTTTGAGCGGGATTTGCGCCGGCAAAACGATGTCGAGGAGCCGGCCGTCGAGCCGCAGGGCCTTATATTCCTCGTTCTCCTTGAGAAACCCGCGCCGCTCGCCGAGCTGTGCGTTGCTGAACTCGAACTCCTCGAACGTTTCGATGTCAATGAAAACCTGGCCGTCGGCCTGCGCGTAACTGTAAGTCACGCGGCGGGTTTCCAGCGGGGCCACGGTCACGCGCTCGTTTTCGGCAAAAACCCGGTCGATGAGCCGGCCGGTCGTGAGGTGGCGCAGGCGGGTGTGCAGCTTGTGTCGCGTCTGGGCCGTGCCGCTGGTGTGCATATCCTCGATGACATGCGGCGCACCATCGACCAGCAGGACCATCTGGCGCTTGAACTCGAATGGCAGAATCGTTTCCATAATGTCGTCCCCCGCCACGCGAGACGAAGTCTTTTACGTGGCCTGTCGCGTGGTGAAGCTTTACGCGCCCCGCGCCCGCAGGGAACTGTTTGGGGGCTACAAAGCTTTAGCCTGAACCCCGCGTGGCGTCAACCAAGGGAATGCCAAATTCTAAAGGCTAAAACGGTTGAGCATTGATGGTTGATGGTTGAAAGTTTTCACCGCGTGTGGCTGAAGGCCTTTTACGCGGTCTCTGTGCGCTCTGCGTTCTTTGCGGTTAAACCTCCGATTTTTACCACAAAGAACACAAAGATTGATCACTGAATACTGAATCCTTGAAACTCCACCCTTTCGATTTTCCCCTGTTTTTTCGACCTTCAACCCTCAACCCTCAACTTTTTTTCAAATGGCTGGCAAAAAAGTTGCTGATTTCTGCTACAATGAGGTATGGATGAACTGATTTCAGCATTGGTTCCGCCAAAACAGCAGGCCCAGGCGCAGCTGTTGCTCGACGACCCCGGTTCACGGAACCTGATTCGCCAGCAATTAAGCCGGCTGGCGGAGGATGACGCCGGTCTGGTTCCGCAAAAATCGTTCAGCTGGATCCTGTGCAAGCTCTCCACCTTTGGGGCCGAAGAAACGGACACGTTCAGAATCTACCAGGCTTTTTTATCCCAACTGAATCAATTGGGACAGATGTGCCGCCTGTTATCCGGCGACGGCGAGCTCTGCAAAGTCGGCCCTCCGGCGGAAATCGCCAACCGGATTACGATTGGCCTCGGCCTGTTCTACGAACAAGCGGCACGCCTCCACCAGCGTCGTGCCGCGCCGTCGCCGCACTTTTATCAAAAAATGGCAGTCAATTGCTTTGCGGTGACCGGCTACAAAACCATCGCCACCGAACTGCCCGAGTGGCTTGAATTCCTGCGGACCAACTTTGTGTTGCCAAAAACATGATGCCGGCTGTTCGAATTAACCACCGAGAGCGCAGTGAACCCAAAGACTGAACCTTGAACCGTATCCGGCTGGCGGAGCCCATTGAAGTGCATGTGAACAGCCAGACGGCCTTTTAATAATCTGCCTGATGATCACCGGCGCGGAGCGGGATTTCCAAACGGTTTCCTTGGTGGGTTCCTTTTACATCCTTGCCGTCCAGCCGGATGCTCTCGTGACCGGCACGATACGGAAGGGCTAACGTGGTTTTTATTCCCGGCGGAACCGTAAGGGTGAACGTTAGTTCCACCCCGGTATTTGTCCAGGCGACCGGCACCGGCCCGTATTCGGTAACAACGGTTCCCTTCGCTGTGGCCAGGTCGGCCAGATGAGGTTCAATACGGAGTTCCTTGGAAGAAACCGGGGCATCCCGGCGAACCCCCAACACATAGGCGCCAAGAAAATATCCGGGATACATTCCGTAGATATGCGCCTTGGAGCCTCCCTCAAAATCCTCCCACGAACACCGCCACGGCGAAGCCGCCATCGCCGGCCATTTTTTACGGAAGAGGTCGAGCACCTGCTGGTCATAAACCGGCTCATCCATTCCATAGAGTTGTTTGGCCAGAAAATAATAAGTCATCACGCGTGCGTTCCCCGCGGCCTCCTGTTTCAACATGGCCTGCAAGACGCGCTCCCGCCGCTCCAGTGGAACCACGCCCCGATCCAAGGCAAAGACGCTGGCATGAAGAGTGGGTGAAGCAAGGTTGTTCTCGCGGGGGAGGGAACACTTCCGCTTGGACTCCGCAACGTCCGCATCGGTGAAGTATCCCGCATAATAAGTGCCCGCCGCCTCGTCCCAGAGCACCGTGTTGATTGCCTGTTTCAGATCAGTGGCGGCTTTGGCAAAACGGCGGCTGTCGGCTCGCTCGCCGATGAGTGCCGCCAGCCCGGCCGCATCCTCCAGCGAACGGCAAACAAAGACATTCAGCGTGGTTCCCTCACCGGTAAAATAGCCAACCGGGTTGCCCCACACCACCCAATCGCGGGCGCGCACCAAACCTCGCTCGGTGCGGCGGTCCAGAAAGTAATCCATCTGGGCGACCACCGCCGGCCAGATTTCCCTCACCGCATCCTTGTCGCCGGTGGCTTCTTCGTAAAGGCGCACTCCCTCAACCCAGTCGCAGGCTCGGTCTTCCATCTTGGCGTGAATGTCGTAGCGGTCGGAACAGGTATGGGCCTTCACCCAGCCACCGGGCTGGAGCGTGAGCGCCGTGCGGCGGATCAGTTCACCCAACAGCCTTGGATCTCCGTAGTTGGTGTGGCCGTCACTGCCTGACACAGCCATCGCCGTGCGCGTGATGTCGTATCCCGGCGGCGTGTCATCCATCCACTCCACGCGTTCGCGGTCGGCGCAGTCCACATACGAATCCTCACTGAGCACCTGGCAGGAGCGCGCGCACATTGCCCAGAGTTGGTCCAAAAACGAATCAGAACTGGTGAAGGAAGCCGGGCAATCAAACGGATAGAGGCGTTCCACCAGCTTGAATCCCTTGATGGTCGCCTGCCCCTTGCTGACCACGACCGCACCTTTGGCAATCCCGCGCGTGTCGATGGTAAAGTAACTCTGGGGTCCGGCCTTGGCCACGTAGGTGACATCATAGGGTTCAATCTTGATCTCCGCTCCCGCTTCCGCTTCCAATGTGATCAGCGGATACGCCTGCACAATCCGGTCCAACGTGAATTCCAGTTTCTCCCCGGCAGTAAGCGTCACCGGCAGGCTCACCCCGTTGGCAAAATGAACCGGGACGACGGTTTCCCTAAGGCGGGGAATTCGCCGCGACGTGAGCGGCCCCCATAAGGCTCCGGAAATCTTGGACGCAGTTTTCCAACGGGTATCGTCGTAACCGGGCTGCGTCCAGTCGCCGTCTTCCACGGTGGCGTCCACCAGGGATTCACCCAGGTTCGGCCAACTGGCACTCACGGTCCGGAAACGGGTGGTGTCTGACCATTTCCAGGATTCGTCCGTGGACCAGAGCGTCCGCTGCCCGATTTTAAGCGTCGCCGTCAAACCCGGCGGATGCCTCATCACCTTGCCCCCGGAGAGGTTTCCGACACACAGCAGGGCAATGCTGTTTTTTCCGGCCTGCAAAAAAGTCGCAATCTCCACCGAGTCGTATTCAGGCCCGTTGGGCTGGAACCGGGCTGGACCACGCTCCACATAAGTTCCGTTCACCCACAGGACATAGCGGGCGTCGGCGAAGAGTTGCAGGCAGGCGCTCGCGGGAATCCGCTCCAGGTTAAAACTTTTACGGAATCCAACCGCAACTCCCGGTTTGTCCCCGGTTGCCGCGGCGTCCGTCCAGATGAAGGCCGACTGAAGCCGCCGGCCGGCTGGATTCTGCACGATCCGGAGAACCTTGGTCAGCGGTGGTGCCGCTGTTGGCTGCGGGTTCGCTATCCCAGGAACTTTCGCGGAACCATTGGGGACCGGTGCGGCATGGGTCTGGATGATACCGCCAAAGAACATGACTGGCAGAATGAAGCCAATCGCCGTTGCCGTTCCACTTAAGAATGAGCATCGAAAGGCATTCATTTCCCATCCCAGCGGAAGCTCCCGCCTTTTTTCAAATACAAGTCATGCGTGGTCGAACCGCAGCAAAGCCGGGCCGGGTTGCCGTTGAGTGAATGCGCCACAGCTTCGGTCAGCTTTACAATGCGGATTTTCATGCGGCGTTGTTGATCTGGCACAAACTTGCAGGATCATTTAAAGAACCTGTAAACGTCCAAGCTTCATCGTATGATGTCTTCTGTTCAAAATCAGTAACGGAACCGGATTACCAGGTATTCCTTGGTTTCGTCCAATCGGAAGCCGCATTTCTGAATCTCCCGGGCAATCCCCGGCATGTGGGCCACCCCCCAAGGCACCATGAGGTTGTCTGTCTGCGACAGGTGGGACTGGATTTCCTGCAGCAGATGCTGGTTGCGCTTCGCGAGGAGATCCTGAAAGAGGCCGTCCACAAAATCAGGCGACGGGGAATAATGCATCAACTTCACCACGTTTTCGGGTTTCACCCCCTTGGCATGAAGCAGCGCGCACAGATTGAGGAAATCAATTGTGTTCGTCGAGAATTGGGCCACATCCACGTCCGCCATCACCAGTTCCCCCCGGGTGGGCTCAAACTTCTCCTTTTGTTCGGACAGGCCGAGTGATTTGGCCATGCGTTTGTAACTGAGCTTGTTCGTCAACAGATTCTGCCTGTCCGTGACGCCTTCCATCAAAATGACCGAATTGGTTGGAAAGGTCTGCGCCACCTTCTGGTAGAAGCCCGCGTCGGCGACGTGCGCCATCGGAAACAACTCGATCAGCTTGCCGTCGCTGCGGACGTATTTTCGCACCTGCACCGAGAAACCGTTCGGGCGCAGCTCCATGAACCCTTCGCTGAAATGATTCACCGCCAGGCCCGCGCAAAGGTATGAATAGACGATGACCGCGGGCAGCAACCCGAAGAGGTTCACCAACACGAACCCGGCCAGGTTCCACCAGCTGAAGCGCCGCACGCCCAGCCGGTCCACCGCCACCAACGGCCAGCGGAATCCGGGGCCGCCTTGAGCCCACCAGAGAATCCCCACGGCGAGAACAACCTGAAAGAATGACAAGACCCAGTCAAACTGCTGAATCCGGCCGAAGCAATATATCATCATGGGAAACACCGCCAGCATCGTCACCAGACAAAAAAGCGGGATGGGAAGGAACAGGCCTTTGGGGACCATGGGCGTCAGTCCCATCAATCCGTAAAGTCCCACCGCCATGAGCAGGGCCAGAAGAGCCACCAGCCCGCGGATCAATGAAAAAACGTGAAGCCCAAAAAACAGAATCAAGGAGTCATCGACCAGGGAAACCACGGCATCGGCCAGGAACAGCGCGAGGCAAAGACTGAGCAGGACGGCGAAAACCTGCCGCCCGGAGCCGGATTGGCGATTTGCTGCCGGCGACAACACCGGAGGCGCATTGTCCGGCGGTGAGGGATTATTGGCCTGCGAAATATTGGTGTCTGATGGCATCACAATTCCGCCCAAGAGCTTTATGCAAAATGGCTACTTGTAAAGCGTCGAATTGGACCGCGGCTCCGAATCCTCAAACCCGGCTGGGGAGAAAATTGTAAATACTCGGGACTTGCCCGTTTATTGAACCGTTGCCAACCGCAGGCAGGTCAGTGGTTGATTCCTGAAAGGAACCACCAGCTTGCGTCGCCCAGCAACACGAGAACGACAAGACCCAATGCTATTTTCAAAACGACCAGGCCGATTTTGAACGCCTCATAGAGCACAAGACAGCCAGCGACGACAACGGCAACCTGGACTGCAGGTGAAGCCAGGTTGTTGGTGATTTGGCTAAAAAGGACCATGATCAGGATTCAGTGAATGGCGTTGTCCTACGAGGCCAGTCCACCCCATCAATGGCGATATCCGGGATGCGCGGCAATATTCAATGTCCATGATATCCGCCTCCGCCGTGATAATATCCACCGCCACGATAATAGCCGCCGTAGTAATAAGGCCCCCACCAAATCCATGGCCATGGATCAATATATACTGCGGGGTAAACATAGGAACTTTGCACCACCGTGGTGGTGGTTTGAACCGGTGGTTTGCCGGCGGTATTGATCAACGCATTGAGAACCGTGTCACTGGCACCGGCAGTCTTGAGGGCGATAATCTGGTCAGCCGTCAAAGCATAGCGAGTCGGGGAGTTTTGAATCTGGCTCACTATGACCGGATCGCTGACCTGGGCCTGCACCATGGCTTGGATATCCGCCAAGGAAGGTCCGGGCGGCGGCGCGGTGACCGTCTCAGTTCGCGTGACACATCCAGTCAAGAGGAGACCTGCCAAAGGAAACAGAAATATTATTTTCATTTTTGAACCTGGTTGAATCCGGGTCAGTGATGGTCGTTATCGTGGTGGTCGCCGTCATGGTCGCCATGATCCGAATGCCCATGATCGCCCCCACCGCCCCCGTCGACCGGGATAAGACACCCGGAGGTGGCAAGCAACGTGACCGTGCAAATTAACATTAGAATGATTCTCATGGTTAAGACTCTCCCGCATCTTGAGCCTGGTCGCCATGGGGTGTTCTCCCCTTGAGCCAGCGGCCAGGATTCCGAAGCCGGGTGGCAGATTTGAAAACTTGAAACTTTACCTGCCCTGGTTTAACCGCCGAGAGCGCAGAGAACATAAAGACTGAACATTGAACCTTCTCTGCGCTCTCTGCGTTCTTTGTGGTTAAATCCGTTTCGATCTCCCATCTTCCATCTGGCGCAGGCACGGCGCGGACCGCCCGCTGCCCGCATGCGAGACGAAATTAATCTATTGGTAGGTTATTACCACATTGCCACCGGAAATCGTGATGCGGGTAATGGTGAGCGCTGTCCCTGACCGGATGCGATAGAACTGCACCCCAGCTGACTTGGGAACCGTCAGGGTCTTGGTTACGAGATTAACTGATTGCCCGATGGCATCCACATATGGACCGGTGACCTTTGCCGCTGATACCAATGTGGCCGCTGCCGCTGCCGCCGCCGGAGCTGTAACGGTATTGGCTTGAAGAGTAACCGCAGTCTGTGCCAACAGTCTGCCGTTGATCGTTGCGCCGGTCGCAAGGCTGATCGAGGTTTTGGACATTATTATTCCTTCAAAGTGGCTGGTCGTTCCAAGGGAGACATTGCCGAAAGCCTGCCAGAAGACGTTCTTGGCCAGCGCGCCACCAGCCAGAAATATCTTCGTGCCGTTCGCCTGGGTAATTTTTCCTGCGATCTGGAAGATCCAGACATCGTTGGGGCCACCGCTGAGGGTGACATCTGATGATATCAAAACATCGGTGCCCCACTTGTAGAGACCGGGGACCAGGGTCAGCCCGCCAATCTGTCCCGCACCTAGTTCGGTAAAGTCGGGTATGCTTCGTCCGGCGGCGTCAGCGTACGCCGTTTGCATATCGCCGACGGCCGTGGTCAGGTTGGCAGGAGTTGGAACATGATAGTTGGCTGCGTAAACCTTTCCGGTTAGCCCCAGCCCGGCGATTCCGCCCAACAGCGTATTGATCTTCGAGGTGGAATTGCTCGGCATCGAGAAGTGAGACTTCAAACGAGTTGGTAAGGTAGGGCGCGTCACTCCGTGCGCGCCGCTTCCCCATTTTCCCTTTCCCGCCGCCCGTCTATCAACACTCAGCTATCAACCAATAACCTTTTTTTTCAGCCTTTAGCGTTCAGCCTTCAGCATTTCTTCCACCTCCCCTCAGCCCTCAACTCTCAACCATTGGAACAGCTACCTTGAGACTGCATAGGGTGAAGACCCCATGGTAACCGTGCAGCGGTGGGTTAGCTTACCGGCATGAACTTATTAATAATCATGCTGGTTATGCTCCTCTTGTTCGCTGGCGGCGGGTTTTACGCTGGAGGTCCGGCCATTGGTGCCAGCGTACTTGGCCTGATGCTGGGGCTATGCGTCTTTGTTTATTTATTGGGCGGATTCCGAACCAAGAGCTAACGGGACAAGTGCTGCATCTTCAGCAATTCCTGCCGGCCATAGTTTACGAGCGACGGCTGGAGCCTTTAGAATTCAACCTTAGCGCCGCTGCCCCGGTCACAATTCCAGGACCGACCCTTAACCCATTTACGGAGCGGGTTCGGCCAGCAATTTCTTGACGACTTCTTCGACGTATTCGGGTTGCAAGCCGACGGCCCTGACGATGCCTTTGCGGTCAATGACGGCGTAAGTGGGATAGTATTGCACGGCCCAGGCCTTCTCGGTTTTCAATTCCGGATCGCGGGCGGCCGGATATTGGACGCCATGTTGTTGGGCGTTGGCCGCAAATACTTCCTGCCCGTTATCGGACGTACAGACGCCGATGATGACCAGTCCCTGAGACTTATATTTTTTCAGGAGTTCATTGTTGTGGGGAATGGCCCTCATGCAGGGGCCGCACCAGGTGGCATAAAGATCCACAACCAAGACCTTGCCCTTGATATCGCCGTCAGTGATGCCGCCATTGATCCAGTTGCTGACGTGAAAGGCGGGCATAGGCTTGCCTTCGAGGGCGGCGTGGGCGGCGCGTTGATCAGGCTTGTCGTCCCAGGTCCAATCGTCGGGAAATTCGCCGGCGACGGCCGTCAGCGCGCCGGAAGCGAGCAGACCCAGGGCACAGAAAATTATTTTTGCTTTCATGATATTGGAGGTATTAACAAAAGCTGCGCCGGCTGGCAACCCGGAAAGCGGCTGGCGGCGCTCAGAAAAAACGACCCGACTTTGAGAGTTGAGGGTTTCCGCAGATGAGCCCAAATTTTAACTCAAATCCTTTGAAGAAATGACAGGTTCGAATGCGGTGCTTCAAAGCTGGCTTTAGTTCATGGCAAAACCCGATGAAGAACAATCGGGTAGGGACAACGTTTTGCTATTGACTGCCCGCCCTAATCTGTGCCCATCTTGTGCCCATCTGTGGCTAGAAACTCAACTCTCAACATTTTGCAGTTAGTGATGGCCACCACCATGCCCACCGCCGCCGCCATTCCAACCACCGCCGCCGTGCCCGCCGCCACCATTCCAGCCGCCCCCGCCGTGCCAGCCACTGCCACCATGCCAGCCACCACCCCAATAGCCGCCCCAGCCAAATGACAGCGATACCGCCGGATACGGCCAGCCGTAATAGCCGTAAGACGGATAATAATAAGGCTGGTAATAATACGTCGTCGGCACGGTTTGAACGTAGGTCACCGTCGGGGCCACGGTGGCCGTCGAATAGGTCGCCGGGCCCGGGGCAACCGCGGTGGATGCCACCTGAGGCGCTGGCGTTGACGGCATGGGAACCGTCGCCGCGGCAACAGCGCCCCTCGGCTGACTCAACATGGCCGTGAGGACCGCATCGGAGACGCCCTGTTGTCGCAACGAAATGATCTGCGTCGCGTCCAGGTTGTAGCTGTTTCCAGAGTTTTTGATGTAAGCAATGATCGTGTCGTCGCTGATTTTTGCCTGTTCGAGTTTCAGGATTTGCGCGGTGGAGTCGGAGGCATTCTGCGCCCACGCGCCCATCGCCAGCAAAGCCAGTCCTCCGGCAACCACAGCGGCCAGGGTCTTTTGAAATCTGTTTGTCTTCATAGATCACCTATACCACATCTTTGGACAGGAAGAGACCTTAAAAGTTCATTGTCCGTCTTTGTGTCCAGGGTGTTCTTCATGGTAAATGCTGGCAGTTCAACCGCGAAGCGACCCATAATGGCGACCGGGATGAATTTAAAGACTGTCGATCAGTGGTTGCTCGCGTGGATGGCCTTCACCAGCGCCTGGGCGTTTCTCCTGTTCGGATTCGACAAATGGCGCGCCGGCCGAACCGGCAGTCGTCGCGTCGCGGAGTCGTCCCTGTGCCTGGTGAGCGCGCTGGGCGGCTGGCCGGGCGGATTGCTGGGCATCGTCGTCTTCCGTCACAAATCCAGCAAACCGTCCTTCCTGTTCAAGTTCTTCCTCGCCCTGGTCGTCTGGGCCGCGCTCGTCGGTGGGGCGTGGAAGCTGACGAGAGGCTGAGATCCGAAGGCGGAAGGCGGAACGCTAAAGGCTAAAGGCCAAAGGCTGAAGCGTGGGGAAAATCGAACTCCGACTGGCGTCGCGAGCGGGCTCTCAACGGTCAACCTCCCAGATCAAACCGCCTCGGCGAGGAAGAGGAGTTTGTAAATGTCCGGCCGGCGGGCCTCAACCGCATGACTGGCAATTTCCGCCGGGTCGGTGCTCGACCGCACCAGCTTGAAGTTGCCACAGCATTGCCATTCGCCCAGGCCCGATTTCACGCACACCGGGATGGAACCCTTCTGCGCGCAGAAGGTGTCGGCCAGCTCAGTGAGCTGCGGGCCTTTGCCGGCAAGCACCACCAGCGGCGCCTCCGGGTTGAGCTCCAGCGTGAAGCAGCCCGCGACCACGGCGCCATCCCGATGCGGCAAATAATACGGCGGCGAACCGTCGGCTCCGGTATTGTCCACAATCTCGCTCCAGGTGTAGCGCTGTCCTTTGATCAGCGACATGGCGTCAGCGGGTGGCGCGGCCGACGGCTCCGCTCTGGCAGAGCGCGATCCAGGCTGGCGGGGTGGTTGGCAGTTTAATGACGTTTCCCATGAACCATGCAAATTCAATTGCATCGTCGCACTCTAGGACGGAAAAGAGGATTTGCAACGGCAAATCAGGGCTCAATTGACCTGCAACTGATAAAAACGCGCCGGTTCATCGGAGGGAATGGCATTCGTAAAGCTGGTCGCGCCGGTCACATCAAAGTAATTCGTCGTCACGCAGGTCCAATCGGAAAGGGGCGTGGCCAGATTGGTCGAGGTGAACAAATAGCACGGATCATAAGGAATGCCAGCGGTGGCGGTGACCACCAGGTTGCCGCCGGTTTGGGCGACACTGCTGAAGGCCGGCGGCGGCGTGGGAATGGAGAAAATCCTCAGCGTGCCGTCAATGTTCAGCTGGTTCGTGTCCCAGCGCAGTCCGGCCCCGGGCGTGGCCGGTATCAGATTGTCGAACGCGCCGGAGTAACTAGTGCTTTGAAACAGTGAATACGACTGTCCGGAACCATATGTGCCGCCAAGGTTGTTCAGCTGCAATGTGCCGCCATAAGCCACACTCGATATTCCCTTGACGCTGCGAGCCGAGCCGGCAAGCGGATACAATCCCATCACGGTCGTGCATCCGTTGCTCAACCCCAATCCACCGTTTAGAGTCAGGAACCAGACGTTGGTTGTTCCCGGCACCAAGGTCCCGCCACTGCCGATGGAAACATTTCCATTCACCGTTCCAGCCCCGGTCAACGACGCGTTGCTGGAGACCAGCAATCCATTGCTCAGGTTGTGATTTCCGCCGGCAAGGCCGATGGTGGTCAACATCAGCGTTGCCGCGTCGGTGCCGTCGCCAACAGTCAGGAGGGATCCGGCCGCCACCGACGAGTTGTGCATTTGCAGCGCTCCGCCGTTGAAGACGAGCCGCGCGAAAGCGGGGCTGCTGCACATCAATGTGTCGCATTGCACCAAGCCGGAATTCAGCGTCAGGGTTCCCCGGACGAGGTTGACGGTGCCGGAACCGAAGTTGGTGACGACGAGGCTGCCGCCGATCACCGTGGTCCGGTTGTTGGTGGAGGCGCTGTTGGCGCCCAGATAAAAATTTTGCGCCCACACCAGGCCGAGGTCGGCCACGACCAGTTGATTGGTGTCGCCGTAATTGCCAATGTAAAGGCCGGCACGATTGGTCCAGACCGAGCGGGGGCCGGAGACCAGCGCATAATTGTTGTTGTTGCCGGCGCTGTCGCCCAGATAACCGTTGTTGTCGATCACCGTGCCACCGTTGGTGACGAGCAGTTGCGTGCCGACATCGGCGACGTGGAGGTCGGCCCGATTGTTCCACAGCGAGTTGGCCCCGGCCACGATGATGATGTTGGGGTTTAGAATGCTGTAGGTGTTGTTGATGTAGGCGTTATTGTTCACCAGCCGGCCGCCACTGGTGATGGCGAGGGTATTGGAGACCTGGCCGAATTGAAAGTCGCCGGCGTTGGTCCAAACCGAACCCGCGCCGGTGATGGTGGCGGCAGTGAATGTTCCCTGAATCAGAGTGGGCTGGATGGACGAAAGCACCGCCAGCGTTGCGCCGTTGCTGATGATGCATTGATTGGCGGTGCTGCTGAATTCGCTTCCAAGCGCAAACGTCTGGCATTGCAACGCGGAACCGGCGTCGGCCACCGTGAGGAGGTTTGAACTGGAATAGGATCCGATGTCAAGGCCGGAGGCGGTTACGGTGCCACCGTTGAGGAGGTTGAGCCGGTTTCCGACGCCGCTGAATTTGCCTAACCAAAAGAGACTGCTGCTCCAGCTTGAGCCGGCACCGGTGATGACCACTGTTTCATTGATTATACCAGAATTCATTCCGCCGACGGTGCTGCTGCCGCTGAACAGCTTGCCGCCATTGGTCACCACAAGCAGACAACTTGAGCCATAACTGCCGACGGTTAATGGACCCGAATTGGTCCACACCGAATTGTTTCCGGTCACCCATGCGACGCTGCTGCCGCCCTTGCCCAGCCCAAGCGCGCCCACGCCAGAAATCACCTGGCCGCCATTGGTCACCACCAATTGATTGTTGGTCCCGCTTTGAAGACCAACCTCAACGTACATGGACTGCCAGACCGAGCCGGGATCGGAAACCACCACGAGATTGTCATGACTGGACACGGCATAGCCAATCATACCGTAAACATCCGTCACCAGGCCGCCGTTAAGGATGTCCAGTTCACTGAATGATCCGGTGTCGCCGATGTGAAATTCACCGCTGTCGTTCCAAATTGAATCCGCATCCGTCACCACCACACGATTGCTTTGTGCCGAGGCATTATAGCCGATACTGGCGTTGCCGCTGGTATTGGTGACGGTGGCGCCGTTGGTAAGCACGAGCAACGTGAATGCTCCATTGAGGCCAACGGTGATGCCGGTGGTGAGGTTGGTGGCCACGCCGTCGAGAACATTCGTCTGACCGTCGGCCACCAGTTGCGCCCTGACAAACGTCGGCCCGGCAAGCATCAGCCCAAGCAGGAAAACGTGGCAAAAAGCCGTGCGGACCCTTGCGTGATATGACAGCCCTTCCATGAAGCAACTCCTGATTAGTTGGATTCAGAACTGCTTGGATTATACTCCGCACCAAACTAATGACAAGCCAAATCGGACCTGCGAGCTGGGCAAGTGGTCAGTTTTCAGTGATCAGTAGTTAATCAGGGTCTGGCGTCCAAGGTCTCGGATCTTGAGTTCATTCCCTGTTTCCTCCGCCTGCTCGCGACTGGTCGGAGTTTGCTCCGATTCAAATCAGGCGGTTGTTCGGTTACAAATGGACTCGGCGGCGGGCGGCCTCTATGTTAGGTTCTTTCCAGCGAGCCGCCTCATCCGCGGACCGCCCCAAAGCCCAACAAAAGGTTATTATGGCACAGGCAATCATGGACCCGGAAAAGGTGCGGCGATTTGCCGACGAATTGAACCGGTTCAACACCGACCTCGAAAACCGGCTGGTTTTGTTGCAGGCCCGCTTCACGTCGCTGGGCGACACCTGGCAGGACCAGGAGCACGAAAAGTTCGCCGAGGAATTCCGGACGGCGATGAAGGCGCTGAAGAAATTTGTGGAGCTGTCCAAGGCGCACACGCCTTACCTGTTGCGCAAGGCCCAGCGCATCGAGGAATATCTCCACCAACGGTGACCGCCAACACCACACGATACCAATGAAAATCATTGCAACATTGGATTATTGGATGGTCTGGCCGTTAGGATCATCCATCCATCCATCCATCCATCCATCACCCCGTTGCTTCTGACCATGGCCGAACGCGCCCAAGTCACCTCCTTCGAAGCCGTGGAATCCTTTCGGGCCGACCTGATTGTGTTCCTGGCCAAGGCGCGCGCCATTCTGGAGGAGGCCAGCGATGATGTCATGCGCACCCGGCTGTGGGTGCAAAACGATCAGCGCCGGGTCTGGGAGGAGGAGGAGCGCGTGCGCTACCGGAAACTGGAGGAGGCGCGGGCGGAGCTGTTCAGCGCCCAGCTTTCCAAATTTCACGAATCCACGGCCTTGTGCCTCATGGCCGTGCAACGGGCGGAACGCGCCAACCGCGAGGTCGAAGCCAAAATGGGCGTCCTCAAGAAATGGCACCGGGAGCTGGAGAACCGCACCGACCCGCTGGTCAAGCAAGTGACCCAATTCCACGGATTTTTGTCCATCGACATGAAGCGCGGGGTGGCCTACCTGGAACAGGTGGTGCGGGCCCTGGAAGCGTATGCTGAGGCCGCCACCCCCGGCGCGGCCGCGGCGGCACCGACGGAAACCAAACCGGCGGGCAAAGGGGAAGCTCAACCATGAGCCTCGGCGGCAGCAAAAACCGGCTGGTGGCCATCACCAAAGAGCTTTCCAAGCGCTGGGACGAAACCAAAAATCACTGGCGTGACGGCAAAGCACAGGAATTCGAACAGCATTACATGGCCGAACTCCTGGCGAACGTGGACAAGACCGTCACGGTGATGGAAAAGCTGGATGAAGTGTTGAACAAGGTCAGGCATGACTGTGAATAAGCATCTCGGAGTAAATGAAACGCTCGCGCTTTTGGACCGGGTCAACCGCGTCCTGTCGGATTTTGCCGGCCGGGAGGAAAAGCTCGGCAACGAGTTGCGCACGCGCATCGGCGCCGAAAACAAGGCCCATGAAGCGGCCGCCGGGAATCAATCCGCCGAAGTGGCCGAACTCATCGCCGGCGCGGAAGCCGGCTGCGAAACTGAAAAGAAAAATCGCCAGGCAAACTTTGAAAAGCGCAAGGCCCGCATCAGCCAGGCCCTCGTCACCACCAGCCGCCAGGTCATGGAGGGCACCGACCGGTCCGGACGCCGGCAGCGAGGTTTGCAGCGGAGAGCGCAGGACGCCGAACGCAACCGCGACGCCGAACTGACCAGCATTGCCGCCAAACGGGAGGACTTCATAACCAAGCTGGCCGAACGCGGCGCAGCCTTCGCCCCGCTGGAAACGGCGGTGAGCCACTCCTTTCGCGGTTACGGCGCCTTCCGCCGGCTGCTTTCCCCGCACCAATCATCGCCGGACGATGCTCTGCCCGCAGACGAAAACCAGTTGTTCGAAGAGTTGCAACGGCTGGAGACCAAAACCCGTGAGGAATTGGAGCGGTTCGAGAAAATTCCGTTGCCGCGCCTGTTCAAATTCCTGCCGTTCTGGCTGCTGACCATTTTATTGCTCGGATCAGCCGTATTAGCTTTTGGCCTCTCTCTTCCTTTGCTACCTCACCCGGGATTCTACTCCGGCCCGCTCACAACATTGGGCGGGATCTTGGTGGCTCTTTGGGTGGCCCTGCTGGTGATGCATCAATTGGGAAAACGCCAAGGTGCGCCGGTCGCCAACACGATTGCCGGCCATCTCGCCCGGGCACGCCGGTTGCATGACGGTTCCCGCGAACAGGCTGAATGGCAATACACGCACGAACAAGACCGAATCCAAAATGAATTCGAAGCCATCAGCCGCAGCGTCAATCAGGAATGGAAACAAACCCAAAAAGAAGCTTTGGAAACGCGCGGCACCCGGGCCCAGAAGGTTGACGAAAAGGGCGCGCACGCCCTGCTGACGAATGATCTGGTCCATCGCGCCAAACTCAAACAGATCGAAAACCGCCACGCGGACAACGTCGCGCGCCTGCGGCAGGAGGCGGATGCCCGGGCCAAAGAACTGGACCATGCGCATGCGGAGAAAATGGTGAGACTGGAGTCCGAGCAGCAGACCCGGTGGCAGGCCCTGGAGAAGGAATGGAAAAGTTCCATCCAGCCCCTCCACGAAGCCATCACCGCCGCCAACGCCGCCGCCGCGGAACTTTTTCCCGACTGGCTGTCGCCCGCCTGGAAAAACTGGACGCCGCCGCCGGAATTCAAAAACGTGGCGAAATTCGGGCGCATGGACGTGGATGTGGCGAAGCTGGCCGCGGCGACGCCGAAGGACCAGCGCCTCGCCCTGCCCTTCCCGGCCAGTTTTTCCGTTCCCCTCCTGCTCAAATATCCCGGCCAGGGCTCGATCCTCCTGGAAACGGCCAAGCGGGGTGGCGATGAGGCGATTGGCGCAATCAACAACATCATCTTCCGCCTGCTTTCCGCCCACCCGCCGGGCAAGCTCAGCTTCACGATTTTTGATCCCGTCGGCCTCGGCCAGAATTTCGCCGGCCTGATGCACCTGGCCGATTACGAGGAGAGCCACATCAACAGCCGCATCTGGACGCAATCCGGCCAGCTCGAGGAGAAGCTCGCGGAATTGAACGAGCACATGGAAAAAGTCATCCAGATGTATCTCCGCAACGAGTATGAAACCATCGCGGAATACAACGCCCAGGCCGGCACCATCGCGGAAAAATATCACCTGCTCGTCATCGCCGATTTTCCGGTGAACTTCAGCGACAACGCCGCCCGGCGGCTCATCAACATCGCGACCAGCGGCGCGCGCTGCGGGGTGTTCACCCTCATTCATTGGGACCAGCGCCATGCCCTGCCGACGGGTTTCGTGGCCGATGAACTCCGCAAAAACAGCATCTGCCTCACCCGCACAGACACGGCTTTCCGGCTGGAAAACCATCAACCTCCCGGCACCCGCCTGGTGCTCGATGTTCCGCCGCCACCGGAATTCGTGACGGATTTTCTGCATCGCGTCGGCGAAAGCGGCAAGGATTCCAACCGGGTCGAGGTGCCGTTCGAGCAGGTCGCGCCCCCGCCGGACAAAATGTGGACCGAGGAGACCACCGAGGAATTGACCGTGTCCATCGGGCGTTCCGGCGCGACCAAATTGCAAAGGCTCGCGATCGGCAAAGGCACCCGCCAGCACGCGCTTGTGGCCGGCAAGACCGGTTCCGGCAAGTCCACGCTCTTCCACGTCATGATCACCAACCTCGCGCTCTGGTGCAGCCCGGAACAGGTCGAGTTCTATCTCGTGGACTTCAAAAAAGGAGTCGAGTTCAAGTGTTACGGCAACCGCCGCCTGCCGCACGCGAAGGTCGTGGCCATCGAAAGCGATCGCGAGTTCGGACTCAGCGTGCTGCAACGCGTGGATGAGGAATTGCGCCGCCGCGGCGATCTGTTCCGCAAACTGAGCGTGCAGGACGTCGCCGGTTACAAACGGGCGGGCGGCACCGAGCCGATGCCGCGTTCGTTGCTGATCATCGACGAGTTCCAGGAGTTTTTCGTGGAGGAGGACCGCGTCTCACAATCCGCCGCCGTCTTGCTCGACCGCATTGTCCGGCAGGGCCGTGCGTTCGGCATCCACGTGCTGCTCGGCTCACAAACGCTCGGCGGCGCCTACACGCTCGCCCGCGCCACCATCGGCCAGATGGTCATCCGCATCGCCCTCATGTGCAACGAGGCCGATGCCTACCTGATCATGGACCAGGACAATCCCGCCCCGCGGCTGCTCACCCGGCCGGGCGAGGGCATTTACAACGACACCGCGGGTTCCCTCGAAGGCAACAGCCCGTTCCAGACCGTGTGGCTGCCGGAGGAAGTGCGCGACGGTTTTCTCGCCAAGGTCCGCGCGCGGGCGGATCAAAGCCAGAAGGAATATCCCGGGCCGTTTGTGTTTGAAGGCAATGCGGCGGCGGACGTGAAGGAAAACCTTTTATTGCAGGCTCTGTTGGCTGCTCCCAGCCTTGGTAGGGCCGACCGGCCGGCCGGCCAGGAAACGCGGCAGAACGTCCCTGCCGAACCAAAAGTTCCCGTGGCGGCGCGCATCTGGCTGGGTGCGCCCAACTCCATCAAGGGACCGACCGAGGCCATATTTCAACGGCAAAGCGGCAGCAACCTCCTCATCGTGGGGCAAAGCGAAGAGCGCGCCGCGACGTTGCTGGCCATCGCCCTCGTGTCTTTGGCCGCCCAGTATCCAAAAATCTCCGCGCGGTTCATCCTGCTCGACAGTTCGCCGCCGGGATTTCCCCAGCGCGAATTGTTGCAACGCGTCATCCAGGCCGTGCCGCACGAGGTTGTCCAGGTCAACCACAGCAATCTCGCGGAAGTCATGGGCGGGTTGGCGGCGGATTTGAAACGCAGCGATGAAACGAGCGACGCCCGGGACACATTCGTATTGATTCAAGGCTTGCAGAATTACAAGAAGCTCCGGCAGGAGGATGAATTCAGCTTTTCCGGCAGCGAGGCCGGCAGCGCCGTCAGCCCCGCCGCCGCGCTCATGAGCCTCATCAGCGAAGGGCCGGCCGCTGGATTTCATGTCATTGCCACCTGCGACACCTACAACAACGTGGGCCGGTTCCTGGGGCGGAAGACGCTGACCGAATTTGAGATGCGCGTGCTCTTCCAGATGAGCGCCAGCGACTCCGCCAGCCTGATTGACGCGCCGGACGCGAGCACGCTTGGGTTGAATCGCGCGCTGTATTACAACGACCGCGAAGGATACATTGAAACGTTCCGGCCGTATGCCCTGCCCGGCCACGATTGGGTCGAGGAAGCGGCGCAGCAGCTCAAACGGTTGCTCGCATAAGCACCGGACTTCGAACGAATCGAAATTCACTACATTTGCAAGTCATTGATTTTTAATTAATTGACAAAACTTTGTCGCATATGCGACAAAGTTTTGAAGGCAAACGAAGTTGACGATTCCAAGGGTGAGTTATCGGAAAATCAGCGGGATAGAACTCCCATTCAGACGTACAGGGCGCTTTCCAGGTCGCGCACCAGCACGCTCATGAACGGATAGCGCTTGTCCGGATCGCGCGCGAGACATTTCATGACGACCTTTTCGAGGGCAATGGGCAGGTCCGCGTTGCGTTCCCGCAGCGACGTCGGGCCGGTGGTGTCCAGTTGCGCCGCCAGGATTTCCGAGGGGGTCTCGCCCGGAAAAGGTTTATGGTTGGTCAATAATTCGTAGGCGGCAACGCCGTAAGCAAAAATGTCCGCCCGCGGGTCGATGGCCTTTTGCTGCAACTGCTCCGGCGCCATGTAACCGGGCGTGCCGGGGTTCTTCGACATCTTCTTCGGCTTTTCGGGGATCGGCTGCGCCAGGTCAAAATCGATCAGCCGCACATTGCCGTTGCGCGTCACCAGCACATTCTCCGGCTTGAAATCGAGGTGCATGAAGCCGCTTTCGTGGACGTGCGTCAGGCCCAGCGCCATATCAATCAGAATTTGGGCGACGTTCTCCGTCAGCACCGGGTCATGTTTGGCGAACAGTTCCTTCAAATTCGCCGCTTCGACGTAATCCATCACCATGTAAAGCGACCCACCCTGCCGGCCGTGCTCGACGTAGCCGACGACGTATTCGCTTTCATTGATTTTGGAAAGCACCTCACAGCCGCGAAGAAAACGCCGGCGCGCCAGCAGATTGAACCGCAACCGGTCGTTCAACTTTCGCAGGGCATAGGCTTTGCCGCGGTTGTCGGTCACCAGCCAGATTTCGGCCATCCCGCCGCGGTTGATGAGCTCCTGGGTGTAAAAACGCCCAAACCGCTCCTGCGTCACCGGTTGCGTCGCCGCTGCTGCCTGCAATTCACGCGCCATGCTGCTTATTCCTTAGCACGTTGCCCCCATGAGCGCGAACAATCTTTATCATCTTCCCCATGGTTGGACGGAATCCAGTTGCATTCGGCGGCAGAAAATTTATCGTCGCGCGATGCGGCCTTTCCGGGCGCTGGTCATTTATCTGGTCGGGGTGCTCGTGGGCGGCACCCCGCTTGCACCGCGGCTTTGCGGCAGCGGCAGATTGATGGACGGCTGGCTGACATTCCTGGTGCCCGCGGTCCGGCTCGCGGTCTTCACCATCCTGCCCCTCAAACCAGCAAGCGAACCGTTTGCCATTCGCCGATGACCGCACGCCTCGAGCCCATCCAAAGGTGGTTCAACACCGGCCTCGGCTTTTTTTATCCGGAATTCTGCCATCTGTGCGAAGCCGAACCCGCCGCCGCCGGGGACGGCTATGTCGGCGCCCGCTGCTGGTCGCAGGTGCGGTTCATCAAGCCGCCGTTTTGCCGGCGCTGCGGCCTGCCCCAGGCGGGCGACATCACCACGCCCTATGAATGCACGAACTGCCGCGAGCTCGAATTGCACTTCGTTTACGCGCGTTCGGCGGTCGTCGCCCGGGGCGTCGTCCTGGAAGCCATCCACCGCTTCAAATACCGGCGCCAGCTGTGGTTTGAAGATTTTCTCGCCGGCTTGTTCCTGCGCGAAGCCGTGCCCGCTTTGCGCGGTCAGGATTGGAATCTCATCGTGCCGGTTCCGCTGCATTCGCTAAAACAGCGCGAACGCGAATTCAACCAGGCTGGACGCCTGGCCGCTCATCTGGCCGCCGCCCTGAAAATTCCATTGAACGACAGGCTGCTCCGACGAGTCACACCCACAGCGACCCAGACGTTGCTGACGCGGCAGGAACGCGCGGCGAACATGCGCGGCGCGTTTGCCGTCCGCCCGGGCGGACGGTTGAGCCGTGAACGGGTGGTGCTGGTGGACGATGTGCTCACGACCGGAGCGACGACGAGCGCCTGCGCCCGGGCGCTTTTAGCCGCCGGCGCGGGCGATGTTTGCGTCTGGACAGTGGCCCGTGGACTCTAGTATTATTTAAAAGCTCATGGATACGACTTCTTTCACCAAGAAATCGCTGGGTATCGATACGGCCGAACCCGCTTTGACACCGCCAACCGGCAAGGTGGGGACCCTGCCCAAGAAGCCTAGGATGGGCGGCGGCAAATCCAAAAAGCGCGACATCCCCGAAGGTCTGTGGACGAAGTGTCCCAAGTGCAGCACCATGGTTTTCGACAAGGAATTGGACGAAAACCTGAAGGTCTGCCCGAAGTGCAACCACCATTTTCCCATCGGCTCGCGCGAACGCATCCACTCGCTGGTGGAAACCTGCACGTTTGAGGAAATGGACGCCAAAATGACGAGTGTGGACGCGCTTAATTTCACCGGTGTGGCCACCTACACCTCCAAACTCGCCGCGCATCAAAAGCGAACCTCGCTCCGGGACGCGGTCGTCACCGGCCTGTGCAAAATCGGCGAACATCGGGCGGCGCTGGGCGTGATGGATTTCAGCTTCCTCGGCGGTTCGATGGGGGCGGTCGTGGGGGAAAAACTGACGCGCCTCATTGAGCGCGCGACGGAAAAGGAACTGCCCGTCATCATCATTTCCAGCAGCGGCGGCGCGCGCATGTACGAAGGCATGTTCAGCCTCATGCAAATGGCCAAAACCTCCGCAGCCCTCGCCTACCACGCGCAACAACGCCTGCCCTATGTGAGCGTGCTCACGCATCCCACCACGGCGGGCGTGATGGCCAGCTATGCGAGCCTGGGCGATTTGATCCTGGCCGAGCCGGGTGCGATGGTCGGCTTCGCCGGTCCGCGCGTCATCAAGGACACCACGCAGGCCGAATTGCCGCCCGGCTTTCAGACCGCCGAATTTCTCCTCGACCGCGGCCTCATTGACGCCATCGTCATGCGCACGGAAATGAAATCGCAATTGATCGAGTACCTGAGCTTCCTGGCCGTCCGCAAAAAAGCCGCCGCCGCCGCGTCGGCGTAAGGTCTTCACCGCCGCCCGTCATACCACAGGGTGCAGGATTCGCGGCTTTTCAGCGCGCGCCGGTTGAAGATCACGCGGGCCAGCAATTTGAGGTGGTCCTGCACCGTGTACAGCCGCATCTTCCGCGCGGAAGTCACCAGGGGATGACGGTGCAGGATGACAATCCTCTGATTCGTTTCCCGCGCCAGTCGCTTCAGCCGCTGGCTCAACTCCAATTCCTCCGCCGCGAACAATTCATGGCTGAACCCGCCCAGTTTCCGAAACGCCGCGGTTTCGCAAAAAATAAATGAACCGGCAAGCCATCGCCCCATCCGGCTGGCCCGGTTCCAAAGCCAGGTGATGAACCCGGCCACCAGATGCTTTTCATCCAGCCTGACCGTGGCGCCGCCGGCCAGACAGCGGCCGGATCGAATTTGTTTCTCCACATCCGCGAACAGTTCCTCGCCCGGATGCGAATCCGCATCCACGAAAATCAGCCAGTCGCCGGTGGCCGCTGCCGCGCCGCGATTCCGGGCGCGGGCGATTTGATTGACCGGCTCGAACACGACGGTGGCGCCCGCCGCCTGGGCGATTTCCGCCGTGCGATCAGTGGAATTGTTGTCGCACACGATCAGTTCAAAGTCCCAACCACGCCGGGAAAACACGCCGGCGGCCAATTTCATCTGCGCCAGGGAGGCGCCGAGCAACCGCTCTTCGTTAAAGGCTGGCACCACGACGGAAATTTTCACCGGGTGTAATGTGCTCCATTCCCGGTCCGGCTTCAACGCGGGAATCCTGGGAGCGCCAGCGTCCCGCCGGCTGGTTATGCGGGCTACCACATTTGCCGGCGGGACGCCGGCGCTCCCCGGTTGTGCGGCAGCAAATTTTAGCGTGCTTTTTCCGCCAGATGGTTTTTATTGTGGGCATGACCATCTGGATTCTGGCTTTGGTATTGCTGATATCGCTGGCCGCCCTGGGCTACCGACAGGGCGCCGTCCGCGTGGGCTTCTCCCTGGTCGGCATTATTATTTCCGCCTTGCTGGCCGCGCCGCTCGCCAAATATGTCAAGCCGCTGCTGCCGCACGTGGGAGTTCAAGACCCCACCATCATCTGGATGGTATCCCCGTTGATTGTGTTTGTGATTTTGTTGATCCCGTTCAAGTCGCTGGGATTCTTTGTGCACCGCAAGCTGGAGGTGTATTTCAAATACAAGGGCGAGGGAATGCAGCTGATTCGCTGGAACCGGCTGAATGCCCGGCTCGGCCTCTGTCTGGGTCCGGTCAATGCCCTCGCCTACCTTGTCCTGATTTCATTCGTCATTTTCGACCTGAGCTATTGGACGGCGCAGGTCGCCATCTCCGATGACGAAAACAAGCTGGTCAAGCTCCTGAATCAAATGGGCCGCGATTCTGAGACCACCGGTTTCGCGCAGATTGCCCGCGCCATTGACCCGATGCCGGACGCTTATTTCCAGTACGCCGACCTCGCCGGGCTGCTGGTGCAAAACCCCCAGTTGAGCGACCGGCTGGCCGATTACCCGATGTTCATTTCCCTGACCGAACGCGACGATTTCAAACAGCTCGGCCAGAACACTGATTTTCAAAACGCCTGGAAGCAACATGCGCCCATCCAGCAATTGCTCGGCAACGATCAGTTTAAATCCCTCTGGGGAAACCAGGACACGGTCAATCTGGTCTGGGGCATCCTCCAGGACAATTTTGATGACCTGGTCGCCTATCTGAAAACCGGCAAGTCGGCGAAATACGGGTCGGAAGAGATTGTCGGCCGCTGGGATTTCAACATTGCCGCGACCACGGGCAAGTTGCTGGAGGCGCGACCGGTCATTTCGTCGCGGGAAATGCGGGCCCTCCGCGCGTGGGTGACGCAGGCGTATGTCAAAACGGCGTTTGTCGCGGGCGCTGATGGCCAGGCCTTCCTGAAAGAACTGCCGCACCAGAAAGTGCAGGCCGGTCAGCCGCCCACCACCGAAACCGCCTCCTGGCTGGGCAACTGGAAAAATGCCGGTGGCAACCATTATGAATTGTCGCTCTCCAGCAGTGGCAAACAGCAATCCATGCCCGCCGACGTTGACGCGGCACGCCTGACGATCAAGGACGATAAAAACACCCTGGTTTTCGACCGGCAGGACTAAATTGCGGACAATCCTTTTATTTTTGAGACAGTGCCGCTGAATAACGGCAGGCCGTTTGGCCAGCATTCACCCCCGCTCAACGAATCAAACGGCCTGAAAGCTGCTTTTTTACACCCATGGGCATTAACCAAATCATTCTCATTGCCGCCATCGTCCTGACGGGGCTGCTGGCCTCGGGTTGCAAACCAAGCGAGCCGGCGGCGCCTAAGGCCAACACCAACGCCGTGCAGGCCGTGAGCAACGCCGTTCACGTGCCGTCGCCCTCGCCCGCACCCGCATCCGCACGTGCGCGGACCCGGGATTTGGGCGTGCTGCAGCTGACCAATCGCTGGGAAACCCGCATCCAACTGGACGCGGATAAAAGCTGCGCCATCACCCCCCATCTGATCGACCCCACGCATCTGCAGCTGACCATGGTGCTGGAATCAAAAATGCCTGACGGCAAGATCAATGGACTGAATATAATCAAGGTCGTCAGCCAGCCGAACCAACAGTTTGAATTCGACTTCGACGGTGTGAGCCTTACCGTGACGCCGCAGATGGCTGGAGAAACCAATCCTCCCGCGAAGACTCCTTGAAAAATGGTCGGGGCGGTGAGATTTGAACTCACGACCTCTTGCACCCCAAGCAAGCGCGCTAGCCAAGCTACGCTACGCCCCGAACCATTGGAGCGCTGATACTACCCTGCCGACCGCCGGTTTCAATCACGAATAATTTTGCAATTTTCTGGCATCGGGAAATCGTTTCGGAGCGCGAGTTGGCCCAACTCGCAGCCGGTTCCCGGGCGGAGGATGGTCCAAAATATCTCCAACGATGGTTTGCGTTCTGCGGCTGCGGCTTGGGACAAGCCGCGCTCCAGGTTCTCATCTTCGGCCGCGGGTCGGAAACATTCGCGGGCGGATTGGGGACGGCAGCGGTATTTTCGGAGGGACAAGGGGCGCAGCGGGCAACGGCTGTACTGGTGGTGTGGATGCAAGTTTGAGTTCCGGCATTCCGATTTTTGCGGCCGACTCGCCGATTTTCGTCCCCGGAAACTTCATTTCGCCCATGTGGAATGCGGCGAACGAACCCAGTTCCTCGGTCATCGGCCCGACGCCTTTGCCCGCCTCAACCGGCTTGGGCAATTTCTGCCAGGCTTCGTAGCCGTTCACAATCCATTCGAGCTTGCCGGTTTCGATGTCCACCAAAAACCCATGCACCGGGATGTTGGGGCCGATGAGCGGACTGGGCCGGACGATGTCGCATCCTTTGATGACGTTCTGCCGTTCGCTCCCGAACATGCCGAAAAATTCGTTGAGGTTTTCCGGCAACTGATGCCGGTCCACTCCCAAGGCCTTCAATTTGTCGAGCAACTGCATCGCCGTGGTTTTGCAGATCTGGCAATCCGTGTGGCCGATGATGGCGATTTCCCGGCCGCCTTTGACCGCGCAGGCCAGCGCCAGCGAGCGCATGGTGCTGCTCAACGGCCCGGTGATGATGTTGCCGGCATTACGCAGCCAGATGAACTGCTCCGCGGGCAGCGCCAGCGCATTCGGAAAATACGCATTCAACCGCGGATCAACGCACGTGAGCGCGATGACCGGCAGTTCGTCCGCGAAATCCGCCGGATGCAGGCCGGCTTCCCGGTCGCCGGCCACTGCCCGGTGATTCGCGTCAATGATGGCTTCGAAAAGGCGCATAAAAAATAAACAACGACTGTTTAAGGCCACTTGCGAGAATCTTTTGCTGACCGCACAAAAACTTTTTGGGTAGAATATGCTGATTCTGGTTTATCCGCCGGCCCGCGAAGTCGAAAAGCTTGAGTTGCTCCTGCCGGAATAATTTCCATATATCGGTCGTCAGTGCGTGTATCGATCATCCGACCTTCTTTGTCAAAGTATTGAACTTCTAATTGCAAATCTTTCCACGCATATGGGCTGCCATTTCGAATTTGACCGATGGTCGAAATAAAATTTCCATTGGTCATTTGGCTAAAATGCATTTCAGGATTGATGATTGTGATTTGGTTTCGGAATGGTTCGAAATCGCGCCCCGGCCCAAATATCGAACCAAACGAATATATTAACCCACAACCCATGATTAACATTATTGTCAGACTGCCCCATGCCTCTATCTGTTTTTTCAATCTCCATCGAGGCTGCAAACTGCGGCAATAAGGGCATATTCTAGCGGCAACACGAATGGGTTCAGCACAAAAAGCACAAGGTTTTGTCTCAACATTCTCATTCATAATCTGTTTTCGTTTCCCGAATAACCGGCCAATAGAATCATCCCAGACTTTATCCAAATAAACTATTGACCCGTTTTGCGAACGGCCACAGTACGGGCATACTTTGGCCAAAGCACGAATAGGTTCGGCACAATGCAAACAAGCTTTTGACCGTTCATTCTCCGACATAATAATTCACACTGCTTTCTTCCATGGCTGCAACGGTGGCGGATCAAACGGCAACGGGGCCGGTGGCGCCTTCGGCATCAGGAACCAAAGCGCGAAATAAACGACCACCCCGGCGAACGCCGTAAAAATGGTCGCCAGCATCCAGACGACCCGCATACGAAATGATGACCACCCGAGATGCTCGGCCAGTCCGCCACATACCCCGGCAATCATCCGATTATTTTGTGAACGGCAGACCTTCATAAATTTCAAAATCAGCGGAGCGGCAGCTCCGCCCTACCGAAGTTGGTAGGGCTGCGCTGCCGCGCAACCCATGCTTTCTATTTGCCTTTATCGTCGTCCTTGCTCATCGCCTTCTTGAGCGCGGGGACCTGCTCCATCAATTTCTCAAACTTGATTCCGGTCAGGCTTTCCAGGATGGGCGGCAACTGGCTGATGATGGTGGTTACGTCGCCGGTCAGTTTGCTCGCGCCGCCACCGGGGCCGTTGCCGGCGTTGATAATGACCATCTTCTCGGTCTTGCTGAGCGGCTCGCTGATCTTGCCCGCGATTTCCGGCATCACCCGCACAATCATTTCGATGACCGCCGCCTCATTGTATTGCTTGAAGCTCTCGGCCTTGGCGAGCATCGCCTCGGCCGTCGCCTTGCCCTGGGCCTCGATGACTTCGGCCTGGGCCAGACCGCGAGCCTTGTTCGCATCGGCTTCGGCCAGACCCGTGGCCTTCACAACGTCGGCGCCGGCGAAACCGGTCGCCTTGGTCGCGGAGGCGGCACCCGCAGCCTCGGTTTCCAACTGGAATTTCCGCGCGTTGGCCAGCGTCTCAACCTTGTAACGTTCGGCGTCGGCCGGTTTCTGGACGGTGGCTTCGAGTTCGCGCGATCTGCGCGAGATTTCCTGCTGCTGCAGTTCGATCTGTTTCTGCTTCTCGACGATCTGCACCTGCACTTCTTCGGCCTTCACCAGCTGGCCGGTCTTGAATTTCTGCAGATCATAGGCGAGATCGGCCTGCGCCTTTTGGACATTCACCGTCGCCTGATATTGGGCGACGTTGGATTGATAATCGCGCTGCGCCTCGGCGACTTTCGTGTCGGCCAGAAATTTCGCCTCCTGACCGGCCTGATTCGCCTGCGCGGACCGGATGACGGAATCGCGATCCGCCTCGGCCTGGGCGATGATGGCATCGCGTTTGACCTGGGCGATGCGCGGCTTGCCGAGGGCGTCGAGGTAGCCTTGCGTGTCGCGGATGTCGCGAATGGTGAAACTGACAATGCCGAGGCCCATGTTGCCCATGTCGCCGGCGGCCACTTCCTGGACCTTCTGGGCGAAGGCGTCGCGGTTCTGGTATATTTCCTCGACCGTCATCGTGCCGAGAATCGCGCGCAAATGGCCTTCGAGCGTCTGCATGGCGATGTTTTTGATGTCGTCAACGCCCTTGCTCAGGAATTGTTCCGAGGCCGTGGCGATGGAAACATCGTCGCCCTTGACCTTGATTTGCGCCACACCGTCCACCTTCACCGGCACGCCTTTGCTGGTGTAAACCTCCGGCGTCTGCACATCAATCGTCAGCAGTTCCAGCGAAAGCACGTCCACCTTTTCGATGACGGGAATGACAAAGGTGCCTCCGCCTTTGACGACACGAAAGCCGCGGTACTGGACCGTGCCATCCGCCGCCACCATCGCGTGTTTGCGGCCGGAGACGACGAGCACCTGGTTCGGGCCGACTTTGGTGTAGCGGCTGGCCCAGATGACGGCAAAAACGAAAAAGACAAACAGCAGCGCGCCCGCGGCCAAAACGACCGTCATCCAGGGAACACCACCGCCTTCAGCAAGAATAGGAATAACGTTCATGGGTAGGTTGAGGTTTAAGGTTGGGAATGGAGCATGGGTTAATTGTTTGGTTCCACAAAAAACTGGGTTCCGACGATACGGGTGATTTTGACGGTTTTGCCGGCGGCGATGGCGCCGCCCTTTTCCGTACGCGCCGGGGCGCTGTAACGAGAACCGGTCTGCACGTAGGAAATTTCACCCACGCCGTTTTCCGGGATTGGCGTGGCGATGACGGCGGTTTGTCCAATCAGATTGGCGACGCGTCCCTCGCTGGAACCCTGGGTTTTGCGAAAGACGGCATTGAACAGCCACAGGACAAAGACCGCCACCGCGAGCCCGCCAACAAATGATATGGGCGCATTGATCCAGACACTGCTGGTGGCGCCGATCTGGCAAAAAATCAGGCCGAACGCGCCGAAGGCCGTCACGAAACTTGCCAGGACCGTCGGGCTGAAAAATGAAATCCCCGGGACCCCGTCCGAACTGAACCCGGCGTCCGCATCCCCGCCCGTGCCGACGGCGTCATGTCCGCCGAGCAAATGACCGGCTACCGCGCTGAACAATGTGAAGACCAGCCCGAACACCAGGCAGACAGCATAGACGGCAGAAGTGGTAGTCATAAATCCCCGCTGAGTTCTTGTGCGAGCGAGTAAAAACCCATCCTGCGCGCAATGCAAGAAGGAAAGGATTGGTTTGTTTTATCCTTATGTTTCATACGCTGCGCTAATCAAACACCACCCGTCCCCTCGTGGCATCTATAATTTGCCGCGGCATTTGTAAGTCGCCGCTTCACGCTTGCCAATTTGGCCCCACTTTTCCATTGTCTCGCCATGCATTCCTACGAATTGTTGCGCGAGGTTTTTGACCAAAAAGCCCCCAAACAGGTCGCCGCCGATCTTGGCCTGTCGCTGTCCATGGTTTACAAGTGGGCTGAACCGCCGAATCATGCCGCGGGCAGCGGCACCGGCAATCCGCTCGACCGCATCGAAGCCCTGCTGAAAAGCACCGGCGACCAGCGGCTGGTCCAGTGGATTTGCCAGCGCGCCGGCGGTTATTTCATCCTCAATCCGAAAAACACGCCGCATCCGCATTTCCTGATTCCGGCCACCAACCAGATCGTCCAGGAATTCGCCGACCTGCTCCACGTGGTCGCCGCCGCCACGGCCGATGAAAAAATCACGCCGGCGGAATCCAAGGAAATCCGCGCCCGTTGGGAGGAACTGAAATCGGTTACCGAAGGTTTTGTGGCCTGCTGCGAGGAAGGGAATTTCGCCCACATCCGCAACCACGCCGCCAAACGGGCGGCGACAGACCAACTGGAATAATAATCGAAATTCATCCGATGGGCGGACGCACCCGCGAACCGGCTCGTGAGTGGCCTCATCCCGCCAAAATTCCCCGGGTTTTCGAGGAGGAAGGGCGAAGACCAATCAAGAGCAATTTAATTTATCTCGGAGCCGTGAACGTCAGTTCGCGCCATATTGTTCTCCTTTATTCCGCCGGCTTTTTCTTGGTGAAGGTGTGCGTGGCGTGGCCGAAAAACACCTCGGCGCATTCCATCATCGTCTCCGAAAGCGTGGGATGTGGATGCACCGTCAACGCGATGTCCTCGGCGGTCGCGCCCATTTCAAGGGCCAGCACAGCCTCGGAAATCAATTCGCCGGCGCCCGCGCCCACAATGCCCACGCCCAGCACCCGGCCACTCTCGGGATCCATCAACATCTTGGTCAGGCCGTCGGTGCGATCAAAGGTCATTGCCCGGCCGGAGGCCGCCCACGGAAATTTTGCCACCTCGTATTTGACGCCCTTTTCCTTCGCCTCGGCTTCGGTCAGCCCGCACCACGCCAGCTCCGGGTCGGTGAACACGACGGCCGGGATGACGATGTTTTCAAACACGACGTCCTCGCCGTTGATGTTCTCCACGGCAATCCGCGCTTCCTTGTGCGCCTTGTGCGCCAGCAAAATCCCGCCCGCGATGTCGCCGATGGCGTAAATGGCCGGATCAGCGGTCTGCTGATGATGGTTGACCTTCACGAAGCCCTTTTCGTCCAGCTCCACCTTGGTGTTTTTGAGGCCCAGGTCGGCGCTGTTCGGCACGCGACCGACCGCCACGAGCACGCGATCGTAAAGCTCCGACAATTTCTGGCCGTTGAAATCCATCTCGACTTTGATCTGCTTGCCGGCGGTGGCCATCTTGGTAACCCTGGCCTTGAGCCGGATTTCCTTGAACATTTTCTTCGCGTTGGCCACGACCGGCCGCGCGAGATCGGGGTCGGCGCCGGCCAGGATGCTGTCGAGCGCTTCCACCAGCACGGTCTGGCTGCCAAGCGCGGCATAGACGGTGCCCAGTTCCATGCCGATGTAGCCGCCGCCGACAACCAGCAGGTTTTCCGGGATGTCCTCGACTTCGAGCGCCTCGGTGGAGGTCATGATGCGCGGATTGCCGAGGTCGAACACCTTGGGCATCGCCGCGAGGGAGCCGACCGCCAGAATTGCCTTGTCATACTCGATGAACTGCTGACCCTGCTCCGTTTCCACGCGCAAGGTGTGGGACCCTTCAAAATAACCCCGGCCCTGGATCACCTGCACCCCGCGCATCCTGGCGAGCGATGCGACGCCGCCACCGAGCTTTTCCAGAATGGATTCCTTCCAGGCCCGAAGTTTCGCCACATCGACCGTGGGCGGCGCGAAGGTGATGCCGCGATGCTCCGAATCATGCGCCGCAGTGATTTGATGGGTCGCGTAGAGCAGCGCCTTGGATGGAATGCAGCCGCGGTTCAGGCAAACGCCGCCCAGCCGCTTCTCGCGCTCGACCAGAATGACCTTCATGCCCAGGTCGGCCGCGTAAAACGCCGCCGCGTAACCGCCGGGCCCCGCGCCCACAACCACCAGCTGAGTTTTGATTGGATCCATACTTAAATTCGCACTCCGTCTTCGCCAAAATCCTCCATCGCCTTCACCAAATCCACGATAAACCGGGCCGCTGCCCCGCCATCAATCACACGATGATCATAAGACAATCCCAAGGGCGTCATCATGCGGACTTCAACCTTGCCGTCGCGAACAACCGGCTTCAATGCGCCGCGGCCGAGACCCAGAATTGCCACTTCCGGTTTGTTGACGATCGGTGTGAAATGCGCCCCGCCAATGGCGCCCTGGTTTGAAATGGTGAACGTGCCACCCTTGATTTCATCGGCGCTAATTTTCCGGTCGCGCGCCTTGGCCGCGAGCTGCTCCAGCTCCTTCGCCAGCTCCAGCACGCTCTTTTTGTCCACGTCCCGAATGACCGGCACAATCAATCCCTGTTCCGTGTCCACCGCGATGCCGAGGTGGAAATAGTCCTTGATGACGAGTTCCTGCGCGACCTCGTCGAGGCTGGAATTAAAAACCGGATGTTCCTTCAGCGTTTCGACAATCGCCTTCAGTATCAGCGGTGTCAAGGTCAGCTTCACTCCCTTTTCCTGATAGGCCGCGGCGAACTTTTTGCGCAGCTCGTTTAATCGGGTGAAGTCCGCGTCGTCAAACTGCGTCACGTGCGGGATGGCGTTCCAACTCTCCCACATCCGGCGCGCGATGACCTGGCGCAACGGAGTCAGCGGTTTCCTGGTCACCGGACCCCATTTCGAAAAATCAATCTGCTCTGCAACCGGTCGGGCAGGCGCACCTGCCCCGGCGGGCGCCGGTTTGGCCGACGCCTTCAACAAACGCTGGATGTAGGTGCGAATGTCGCCAATCACAATGCGTCCACCCGTATCGGTGCCCCGCACCCGGGATAAATCGATGCCCAGTTCCCGCGCCATTTTGCGAATGGACGGCGAAGCCAGCGGCGCGGCCACCGGGATGCATACCTCCTCCCCGTCTTCCGCGACCGTTTCTTCGGCGATCGTCTCGGGTTGCGGTGCGGGTTTCGCCGCCGTGGCTTTGGCCCCCGGCGCGTCCGACGCCGGCTGGCCACCGTCAGCCAGCGTGATGAGCCGCTGGCCGATGCCCACCTTGTCGCCAGCCTTCACATGCACTTTGGTGACGACGCCGGCGGCCGTGGAGGGGACCGAGGCCACGGCCTTTTCATTTTCCAGTTCGAGGATGGCTTGATCCTTCGCAATCTGGTCGCCTTCTCTTACAAAGACATTGACCACTACGCCGGAATCCGCCCCCTCGCCAAGCTTGGGAAGTTTTACATCCATAAATTCAACCAAGGAAACAGTGTGGAGAAAGGCACCGCCGTTTTCCAGAAATAATTTTGCGCCTTAGCGCATCTATTCCCAATCGCAACCGTCGCCGGTAACCGGAACAAGCGGCGGAGCGCAGCGACCATCGCATCATGGCGTGCCAATTCAGCCCGGCCGGTTACTTCGGCAACGCCCGCCATTGGCGGCGGGCGAGATAGGGATCCAGCCGGTTCAACAGAAAATAGGCCCAGCGGTGCTTCAGCCGGCGCCAGAACGAACCCGACCGGCGCCAGTCCTCGACGGTGATCCGCCGGCAATGTTGCATGATATCATCGAAGATTTCCCCGGCTTTTCCGGTCACCCCGGCGTCGGCAAGGCGGATCATCAACTCGTAATTGATCTGGAGGCTGCGCACGTCGAGATTGCTGGAACCGGTATAAACGATGTCGTCCACCAGGATGAGTTTCGCGTGAAGGATTTGTGGCTGATATTCGTAGATCTCCACACCGGCGGCCAGCAACCGCCGGTACAGGCTCCGCGCCGCGAACAGGGCCAATGGCACATCCGATTTGCCCGCCAGAATCAATTGCACCCGGCCGCCGCGCCGGGCCACGCGGATCAAGGCGTGCCGCAACCCCCAGGTCGGCAGGAAATAAGCCATCACCATCCGCACCTCCCGGGCCTGCGCCAGATCCTGCCGCAGGGATTGCTTGAACGGACTGCGGCCGCGGCCCGGTCCGCTGAATAAAATCTGTTCCACCGGCAGCTTCACGGTTTTCTTGGCGCCAAACTTGCGCCAGCGCATAAACCGTTTATGGCGGAAATCAGCGCGTTCGAACATTTCATCAAATGATGAGGCCAGTCGTTTTGCGAGCGGCGGACCCGCAAGGCTCAAGCCCACATCGCACCACCCGCTTTTGATGCCGTCGCCTTCGTAGGCTGGCGTGATGTTAAATCCGCCGACGATCGCCAGCCGTTCGTCACAGACCAGCAGCTTGCGGTGGCTGCGAATGGTCCAGCGCCGCAAGTCAATGGCGTTGAACACCCGGGCTTCGCCGCCCGCCTGCTGCAACGGATCCCAAAAGTGGTTGGACAGCATGATCGAGCCAATCCCATCCACCAGCACGCGCACCTGCACGCCGCGTTCGCGCGCACGAACCAGCGCGTCGCGAAAGCGCTGTCCCAGCGCACTGTCCTCAAACGTATAAACCTCGAAACAAATCGACTGGCTGGCTGCGTCGATGGCCGCGAGCATCGCGGGGAAAATCTCATCTCCTGCGCGCAGCCATTGGCAAACAGAATGGGGTACGGTCGGCATCAGCGGGGTAGATTATGCCATCGGACGGGATTTTCAATCCAGATGACAACATCCTGGGAGCGCTGGCGTCCCGCCGGCTCCCTGCATGCCGGTGGATTATTGTTCGCCGGCGGGGACGCCAGCACTCCCAGGATCTGCCTTCTTGCCAGCCCTGAGGACTGCGGCGACATGTCGCCGCTTTGAAAGCGCGGACCTGGCCGCGCACTGCATGTTCCCCGACCGCAGGGCGCTCACCCCAGCTTTTGTGTAAATTCACTTCAAACATTTCACCAAATCTGGCATCTAATCGGTGTGCGACGCATCGGAATCATTCTGACGGGGCTTTTCTGCCTTGCGGCCTTCGCCGCCCCGGCCGCCCATACCCAGGTGCAGTTGATTTTGTCCGCCGATCCCGCACAGCCGGGCGAGACCATCTGGGTGGGCGTGGACATGAAAATGGAACCGGCCTGGCACACGTATTGGAAAAATCCCGGGGCCGCCGGTCTGGCCACCAAAATCGAATGGGATCTCCCGGCCGGAGTCACCGCCGGCGAAATCCAATGGCCGCTTCCGGAAAAGCTGCCGCCCGTGGAAGTCACCACGTACGGTTACAACGACGAAGTCGTCCTGCTCGTACCGCTCAAGCTCGACGCCGGTTTAAGCCATGGCCCGCTTGATTTGAAGGCCAAGGTGTCCTGGCTCGAATGCAAGGAGCAATGCGTGCCCGGCAGCGCCGACGCTGCCGCCACGCTCAACATCGGCACAGAAACGAAACCTTCGGATGACGCGGCGACGATTGAGTTGTGGAAAAAAAAAGTGCCGGAAACGGACAATCCGGCCATCTGGACCGAGCGTGCCTGGTGGGAAATGCCGGCGAACGGGGATACGCGCCCCTTGATAATTGACCGGAGATTTTCAGGCAATACCGCCAGTGGGGTGCCGCCTTCCGGAGCCGATTTTTTTCCGTATGGCAGCGATGATTTTGAAGTTCAGCCGGCCAGCGAAACCATCACCGCCAGCGCCAGCGAAATCCGCCTCCGCAAATTCGTAAAAAAATACTCGGGCGATTGGCCGAAGGATATTTCCGGCGTGATGGTCGAGGAAACTGGGGATCTGCCAACCGGCTTTGCGGTCACATTCTCCGTAAGCGATCAGGCACCCGCCGCTGAGGCTGCCTCAGCCGCCTCCACTACCGTGCCACCGACCGTGTCCGCCCCCCCTGCCCTGCCTGCTCAGCCACTTTGGCGAATGCTGCTTTACGCATTTATCGGTGGATTGATTTTGAACATCATGCCGTGCGTGCTGCCGGTCATCGCCCTGAAAATCCTCGGGTTCGTCGGCGAATCCAGGAGTGATCCGCGCCACGTCCGTACGCTCGGCCTTGTCTATGCGCTGGGTGTGTTGATGTCGTTTCTCGCGCTCGCCGGGGTTATCCTCGGGGTCAAAGTCGCCGGACATCATGCCGGCTGGGGCATGCAATTTGGCAGCCCGGTCTTCGTCGTCTGTCTTACCACGCTCGTGACGCTGGTGGCGTTGAATTTGTTCGGCGTATTCGAAGTGACGCTGAGTGGACGCGCGCTGGATGCCGCCGGTGGACTCGCCTCGAAGCACGGCGCCCCCGGTGCTTTTTTCAACGGCGTGCTGGCGACCGCATTGGCCACCCCCTGCACCGCGCCGTTCTTGAGTATTGCCCTTGGATTTGCGTTTGCCCAAAAGGCGCCGGTGATTGTGTTGATGTTTCTGGCGGTTGGGGTCGGACTGGCCGCGCCCTATGTCATGTTGAGCTGGAACCCGGCGTGGCTGAAATTGCTGCCCAAGCCCGGGGCCTGGATGGAAAAATTCAAGATCGCCATGGGTTTCCCGATGCTGGCGACCGCCGTATGGCTGTTCAATCTCGCCGCGGGCAGTTACGGCAAATCGGTTTTGTGGCTCGGTATTTTTCTGGTCATCGTTGCCTTCGCCGCGTGGATTTTTGGCGTGTTCGTCCAGCGCGGGCGTGCCCGAAGAGGATTGGCGCTGGTGATCGCGCTGATTTTGCTGCTGGTCGGCTACGCCTTCGCGCTTGAAAGCCAGTTGCAATGGCGCCAGCCCATGGCCGCTCCGGATCCAACCGGTTCGCTGAAGGAATCAGCGGACGGAATTGAATGGCAACGCTGGAGTCCCGAAGCCGTCGCCGAGGCGCAGGCAGTCGGCCAGCCCGTGCTCGTGGATTTCACCGCCGACTGGTGCCTCACCTGCCAGGTGAACAAAAAAACCAGCATCGAAATCCCGTCCGTGCGCGCGAAGCTCAAGTCCATGAATGCTGTCGCGTTGCTTGGCGATTACACGCGATTCCCCGACAATATCACGACCGAACTGAACCATTTCAATCGCGCCGGGGTGCCCTTGGTTTTGATTTATCCCAAGGACCCTGCTGCACCGCCGATGGTCCTGCCGGAAATTCTAACCCCGGGCATCGTGCTCGACGCCCTGGATCGCGCGGAACATCAAACCCCGTAGCAGCCGACGTGAGGAGGCTCATTATTCGATTTACATGGTGTCCATGGATTCATAAAACGCGTATCATGAATTCAGTCAGAGCCTCGTTACCTCGGCTGCCTCGGTTTTTTTAATGAACCAATTGTCGAATTGTGCGTCCAATGATTACGTTTATGAAAACTGCATTTGCATTGGTCACGGCTTTAACCCTGGCTTCCGCCGCGCTGGCCGTCGAAATCGGCAAGCCCGCGCCGGATTTTTCAGGCACGGACATCAACGGCAAGACCGTCAAGCTCAGCGACTACAAGGGCAGGATCGTCGTCCTCGAGTCGTACAACTCCGATTGCCCCTTTTGCCACAATCAATACGCCACCGGCGCGACGCAGGATTTGCAGAAGGAACTTGCCGCCAAGGGCGTCGTCTGGCTCATGGTCAATTCCGTCAACCCCAATAATTTCAGCCATCGCACACCCGAACAGGCGCGGCAGGAGTGGGCCAGTGAAAAGATCGCCGCCACCGCCTGGCTCGACGACAGTTCCGGCGCCATCGGCCATCTGTACGACATGAAGACCACGCCGCATACGTTTGTCATCGACAAGAGCGGGGTGCTGGTTTACGACGGCGCCATGGATGACAAACCCGATCCGATGCACGACCCGCGCACCGCCCGCAATTACGTCCGCGAAGCAGTGGACGCCCTGCTCGCCGGGAAACCGGTGGCAGTCAGCCAGACCAAGCCCTACGGTTGCGGCATCAAGTACGCGGATTAAAACAATGTCTTCCAGGTAGGGACCGGCACGCCGCGCCGTCCGCGACGCGTTCAGCGGCGCAACCGTTTTTGCATTCGTACCACCCAAGTTTGTCCGTTTTCGCCCGCTGCACGCGGGCGGGAACGCCGCAGCGCGGCGTCCCTACCACCGAAACTGAACCACTAACTACCGGTTAAAAGCCAGATCCGACGCAAGACTGCTTTGCCATTTCACGTGTTCGAAAAATTCGGGTGACACCATGTAACCGACGCATCCCGCCGCACCGCAACGGCACGGATGGTCCCGGTAATCGTCCAGGCTGTAACCGTAGTTAAACGTCAACTCCTCCCCGGCGCGGATGTAACGAATCGCGACAATCCAGATGCGTCCCTCAATCCGTTCCGTCTCGCAATTCGGCTCACAACTGTGGTTCAAAAACCGTGCTGGATTCCCCGGCGCGCTTCCATCCAGGTCCCACTCGTCGCCGAGGGAGAAGATGAATTCATTGCCTGCCTCGCAACGGCGCAACGATTCGCCCTTGGTAATTCCTTCCCCGCTGTATTCGATCACCCAGGTGCCGGCGGCAATATCCGTTTTCGCAAACCCGCCGGCGCCGTGAATGACGGATTCGCGAAAGCAAACCAGCGCCGTCTCCACCCTCGCCGGTTGATTCGGTATGTTTTGCATTGGAACGGAGATAGGTATTACACCGGTGGCAGTTTGAATCCGTACTCTTTCAGAAAACTTTCTGTAAGCGCGCGGATTTCCACGCGTTTTTTCGTGAACGGATCAAGGTAAGCCAGTCGTACCGCGCGCAGCCCCAGTTCCAGCTTGCCGGTCGGGCGACCGTAAAGTTCATCGCTCACAATCGGACAGCCAGACTCGGCCAGGTGGACGCGGATTTGGTGGGTGCGCCCCGTCACCGGTTTGCATTCGATGAGCGTCAGGCCGGGAATTTTTTGCAGGATCCGAAAACGGGTCTCGGACGCCTTACCTTCCCGTGGATCCACTTTCATCCGACCGATCCGGAGCGGGTCAGGCGCCAGGGCGAGCTGACAGGTCCATTCCGTTTCGCGGGGTTCGACCGCGACCACCGCCAGATAATTTTTCTCCATCCGCCGGCTCTCGAACATTTCGCCAAACGATTCCAGTGCCCCGGGGCTTTTCGAGAAGAGCAAAATGCCGCTGGTGTCGGCGTCGAGCCGGTGGATGTAGCGAAGGAATTTCAGGCCGCGGGAGCGCGCCCAGAAATCGCGCGCGGCGATGGATGAATTGATGGCCGCTTGCAGATTATGCCCGGTGTTCTGCCACGAAACCGGCAGGAGCATCCAGCCGCGCGGCTTGTCAATCGCGATGACCGAGCGGTCCTCGTACAAAATCGGGAACGGCTCGCAGTCCGGCAATTCGATGTACCCTGGCTTAGCCACGCCGCCACGCTTTCTTCGGCGGTTCCGGCAGACCCTGCGCCCGCAACGCCGTGCGGAAATGCATCTTCGCAATCTTCGCCAGATTTTCCGGGCCCCTTTCCGTGACAAATTTCTTTGCCGCCCCGTCAACTGCGCTCGATGCGCCTTTCGGCAGTTCCACGTTGAATTCCTTTCCCAGTTTTGCCAGGCCTTTCACAAATCCATCCCGCGCCAGGATCGAAGCCGCCGCCACCGCCAGGTCCTCCTCCGCACGATGGCGCTGGACCAGCTCAATCTCCCGGCCCAGCGACATCAGCGCCTTCGCCACCACGTCCTTGCTGGACGCAAATTGATCGCTGATGGCCTTGACCGGTGCGGGATTCATCTGATGTCGCTGGGCCATCAAATTTTCAATCACGCGCGCATGGCCCCACGCGAGAATCGTATTGACGCTTTTCATCTTGGCGTAAAGCCGGTTGTAGGCCTCGTTGCCAATCACCACGGTGTTCACCACACAACCGGGCGTCTTGCGAATCAGCTCCGCCAGGTCGGAAATCTTCTTGTCGCTGGAAATATTTTTGGAATCGCGGATGCCCTTGTCCTGCCACGCTTTGACGACGTTTTCGTTGATGTACGCGCCGGCGATGCACAACGGCCCGAAGAAATCGCCCTTGCCGCTTTCGTCCACACCGATGCGCGGCAGCAGCAGTTCGGGATTCAACAACGTCTCATAACCCAGACGCGCCTGCTTCAAAACTTCCGGCTCCAGCACGAACTCGATGAATTCCTGCGTGCCCTTCCCCTGCACCACCAGTTTGCCGCTTTCGTAGAACACGACATTGATCTTGTCCTTGTCGCCGGCAAACCGCGCGTAGGGCACCGCGCGAAATTTGAAGCCGCGCGAGCTCAGGGCGGCTTCGAGCGCCGACGCCTGTTCGTCGGTGAGCTTGCCCGTGTAGGCAGTCAGCGGTTTCACTGAAAAATAATAACCACAAAAATCACAAAGAACACAAAGTTTTTTGCGGCTTTTGCAATTCCTTGCGGCAATAATTCCAATGCATGCAGGATCAAAACCTAAAATTGCCACGGCTGGTTTCGGCGTTGCTCGACTGGTTTTCGCAAAATGCCCGGGACCTGCCGTGGCGGCGCACCCGTGACCCTTACGCCATCTGGGTCTCCGAGATCATGCTCCAGCAGACCCAGGTCAGAACGGTCATTCCCTATTGGGAACGCTGGATGCGCGAACTGCCCACCCTCCACTCCGCGGCCAATGCCAGCCCGGCCAAAATCCACAAGCTGTGGGAAGGACTTGGCTATTACTCCCGCGTCCGGAACTTGCAAAGAGCCGCGCAGCAAATCGCGAAAATGCACGCCGGAAAATTTCCGCATGCTTTCGATGACGTGCTTGCTTTGCCGGGAATCGGCCGTTACACCGCCGGTGCCATCTGCAGCATTGCCTTCAACCAGCCGACGGCAATCCTCGACGGCAATGTCATCCGCGTCCTGACGCGGGTGTTCGGCATCGGTGAAAACCCGCGGGACAGGAAAACCAACGCACAACTCTGGCAGCTCGCAGGGCAGCTGGTTGCACACGCATCACGTTTCACGCATCACGCATCATGCGTTTCACATCTCAACCAGTCGCTCATGGAGCTGGGCGCCCTGGTTTGCACTCCGCGCCAGCCGCAATGCCCGGTTTGCCCGGTAAAAAAGTTTTGCGGCGCTTTTCGTGATGACCGCGTCGCGGAATTACCAAACCTGGACAAACGTGCCGCGGCCACCGCGCGCCATTTTATTGCGTTCGTCGTCGAGCAGCGCGGCCGCTTCCTCGTCCGCCAGCGGCCCGCCGGGGTCGTCAACGCCCATTTATGGGAATTTCCAAACGTAGAAGTCGTGGCAGGCAGCCGGCCAGCCGTGGAACCGGGCGTCCCGCCCGGTGGAAAGCACGCTGACAATTCACTGCCCGTCAAAATTTCCCGCAAAATTCCGGGCGGCAAGCTGCCGCCCTCCACGGCAGGCGGGACGCCCGCCGCCACCGTGTTGGCACAGGCCGCAAAATATCTCGGCCTCTTACCCTGTGAAGCCAAACCGCTTTGCACGATAAAACATTCCATCACCCGCCATCGCATCACGCTGGATGCGTTTCGCGTTCGCCTCGGAGGGCGGAGTTTTACGACCCCCAAATTTCCCCAGGCTCGCCGAAATCGACCCGCCGAAACCGGCATCTGGCGGACCTACGCCCAGGTGCAGTCGCTCGCGGTGACGAGCGCGCATCGCAAGGTTTTGCGCGCATTGAAAACCAGAGCTGTCAAATGAGGGCGGCTTTACTTCTCCGCATTGCCCGTTAGGTTGCCTCCATCATGAAGTCGCTTCGAGCCGTTCTACTGGTGCTGATTCTGGGGACGGCGGCACACGCGGTGAATCTGCCGCCGGTCCAAACCGTGTTTGTCATAGTGCTCGAAAACCACAACTGGTCCGAGTTCAAGGGCAGCGTGGATGCACCGTTCATCAACGGGACGTTGCTGCCCAAGGCGTCGTATTGCGAGCAGTATTACACCCCGCCCGGCCTGCATCCGAGCGAACCCAATTATCTCTGGCTGGAGGCCGGAACCAATTTCGGAATTCTTGATGACAACAATCCGGCCGCCAACCACCAGAACACCACCAACCATCTGGCCGCTCAGTTGCGCCGCGCCGGCATCTCCTGGAAAACCTATCAGGAGGACATCCCCGGCACGGTGGTGCCTTTGACCGCCATCAATGGCTATGTACCGAGACATGACCCGTTCGTTTTCTTTGACGACATGACCGGCACCAACGATCCCAATGATGCCTACGGCATCGCTCACAACCGGCCGTACACCGGACTGGTAAACGACCTCACGAATCATACCGTTGCGCGTTACAATTTCATTACGCCCAATCTGTGTCATGACGGCCACAATGTTTGTGTGCCGCAGAATAATCCCGTCCGGCAGACGGACGACCGGCTGGCCGCCGTGGTGCCGGCCATTCTCGGCTCCGCCGCCTATGCGAACAACGGCGCGTTGTTCATCACCTGGGACGAAGGCTCAAGCGCCAGCGATGGTCCAATTGGAATGGTTCTCCTTTCTCCCCTGGCCCGCGGCGGCGGTTATATCAGCCGCATTCCTTATACCCACAGCTCATTGCTGCGAACGATGCAGGAAATATTCGGCCTGTCGCCATGGCTGGGAGATGCAGCCCATGCTTCCGACTTGAGCGATCTGTTCACGCCAATCATCATCCAGTCCGCCGGCAGGACCGCCAATGGCGCCTTTACCATGAGCGTCACCGGCGTCGCGCCGGGTTGGACAAATTTTGTGGAAGCCTCGCACGACCTGTTAAGGTGGCAGGCGATCAGCACCAATTGGAGTTCGAGCAACTCATTTTCGTTCACCGACCACACGGCGACCAATCATCCCTGGCAGTTCTACCGCGTCCGGCAGGCCCGGTGAAACCGGGTTGCCACCCACAAAAAACTGGCCAGCGCGGCCGCCCATTGTATCCTGTCCGACCGATGATGTACTTCGATCATAACGCCACCGCGCCGGTCATGCGCGAGGCGCGCGAAGCCTGGCTCGAGGCCACCGAGCACAACCCGGGCAACGCCTCCAGCCCGCATCACATTGGCAACCGCGCCGGCGCCGCGCTCAAGGAAGCGCGCGAAAAGCTCGCCCGCTTCCTCGGCTGCCAGCCGGCCGGCATCATCTGGACCAGCGGCGCCACCGAGGCGAACAACACCGTCATGCATCATTTTGCGCGGACCCTTGACGCGAACGACGAGGTCTGGATTTCTGCCATCGAACATCCCTGCGTGCATGAGTCCGCGAAGCACTATTTTGGCAGGCGCGCCCGGTTGATTCCCGTAACGCACGACGGCGTGATTGACCTGGACTGGCTTACGGCGGAACTCGCCGACACCCGCCCGGGCCTCGTCGGCGTCATGGCGGCGAACAATGAAACCGGCGTCCTGCAGCCCTGGCGCGAAGCCCTGGCGATTTGTCGCCAATACGAGGTCCCGTTTTTTTCCGATGCCGTGCAATGGCTCGGCAAAATGCCGGCCAAAGGACTGGGCGATTGCGATTATCTCAGTGGCGCGGCGCACAAGTTTGGCGGGCCGCGCGGCGTGGGCTTTTTAATGGTGCCGCACAAAGGTCAGGTTACTCCCCTGATTCTCGGCGGCAAACAGGAACAAGGCCGCCGGGCGGGGACGGAAAACGTTCCGATCATCCTGTCCATGCTGGCGGCGCTGGAGGCCCGCGAGAAACAGATGTCCCGCGGCGAACACATCCTGCGCGGTGTCTGGCGGGAGAATTTTGAGCGGCAGCTATTGAAAAATCTGCCGGGCACGGTCATCGTGGGCGCCAACGTGCCGCGTTTGTGGAACACGGTTTCGGCGTTGATGCCGGACGGCTCGCAATTGCGGTGGCTGACGCGACTCGACAAGGCCGGCTTCGCGGTTTCCACGGGCTCCGCCTGCACAACCGGCAAGGAGGAGCCGTCGCATGTGCTGGCCGCAATGAATTTCAAATCCGCCGAGGCCCATCGGGTGCTGCGTTTCAGCAGCGGTTGGGAAACCACCGAAGCCCATTGGGACGCCCTATCGGACGCGCTGGCCAAAGTCCATGCCGAAGTGCATCACGCCAAGGCGTGAGTGGCCAAGCTGCGTAGCGGCGTCTCGGCAGAGCGCCGCAAACCTTTGAGAATTGAAGCGCGCGGCTTTCTGCCAAAAGCCGCTACGCTTGGTCGGCAGGAAACTCAAATATGAGGATCGGCTGCAAAATCTCCCCGCGTGCGTCGTTTGACGGACCGACCGTTCAGCCAATGGTTCAGGGAGTCGCACCGAGCATCCGGATTTCGCGTTGCGGGAAGGGAATTGAGATGCTGTTGGCGCGGAACTGCTCGGCAATGGCCTGGTAAATTTCCGCCTGCGCCGGACCGTAATCGGCCACGGCCGTCCACGGTTTGATGGCGATGTTGATGGATGAATCCGCCAGGAGGGTCACACCGACGACGGGGGCGGGCTCCTTGAGCACGCGGGGGTTGCGGCTCAACACCGTCCGCACGACGTTCAGGGCATTGGTGATATTGGTGCCGTAAGCGACACTCACCGAGAGATCCAGCTGCCGGACATGGCCGTAGTTGTGCAAAATTTCACCGATGATTTTCCGGTTGGGAATGACGATTTGCGACTGGTCGGAATGAAGCAGCGTGGTCGTGAAAAGTTCGATGCTGGTCACCTGCCCCTGCACGCCGGCGATTTCAATGTATTGGCCGAAGCGAAAGGGTTTGGTGAAAATGATGGTGAGTCCGGCCACGAGATTGCCGAGCACACCCTGCAACGCGAGACCCACCCCCACACCGGCGACGCCGACACCGGCAATCAATGCCGTCACGTCCATGCCTGCCGTGCCCAGCGCGACCACCAGGGCCAGGGCAAAGATGAGCAGTCGCACCACCCGCACCAGCAATTTGCGCATGGGCGGTTCCATCGCCTTGCGCTCCAGCCAGCGGTTCATCAGCTTGCCGAGCCAGCCCGCAACGATGAAACCGACCACCACCACCGCCAGCGCCGAAACCAGCGCGCCGCTGTGGCTGATGACGTATTCGATGAGTTTGTCCTGCCAAGCCGGTGCTGCGCTTGGGGTTGTGCCTGCGGCTAGGATAACTGGTATATTCATGGGTTGCGTTAAATCGGCGGTTCGCTACCACCATTCGTTAAATGAATCCGACAGGTTTCGTCAATCTTTGAATGGTTGACGCCGTGGATAATTTTGCCAAGCTGCCGCCCGGCATGACCACCCGAACGCGCAACCGGCTCATCACCGTTTTCATCCTGTTGTTTCCGTTTGTGCTGTTTTGTGGATTTCTGGTTTCCGAGCTCAACGGTCCACTCCCGCCCATCGCCCCCCTGCCCAATCCCAACGGCTACGATGATTTAGTAAAAGCCGGCCAGAGGGTGTCAAGCAATAGTTGGAACTTTGCGCAAATGACCGCAGAACAACTGCGCGAAATCGTGTCCGCCAATGCCGGGTCCCTGGCGCTGGCCCGGACGGGTTTGAGCCAGGAATGCCGGGTGCCCGTCCAGTTTTCAACACGCTATATTGAAGGACACTTTTCCGAACTGGCCGGTTTCAAACGACTGGCACAGGCCTTCATGGCTGAAGGTAGGCAGGCTGAAAATGAAGGTCGCTTTGGCGCCGCCGCCATGACTTATCTGGATTTGGTCCGTTTGGGCAACGATACGGCACGCGGTGGACCTTTGATTGATGCCCTGGTCGGTGTGGCTGTTGAGAATTTGGGCGTGGCCGGCCTGCAAAAAATTAGCGGCCAGCTCGAGGCCAAATCCTGTCGCGAGGCCGCCGCAACGCTGGAAGCGCTCGACGCCCAAAGACAACCATGGTCGGACGTTTTGCAGCAGGAACATGCCTGGTCACTCCAGACTTACCCGGGGATCAGATATCGATTGGCCGAACTGGTCATGTCTTCATCCGCCAGGAAGGCGATACAAAAGGCCGGACAAAAGTTTGCCGAACAGGAAAGGAAAACCCGCCAGCTCACAGTGGATATGGCCGCCCGGGCCTATGAGTTGGAAAAAGGTCATCGGCCCGCGAGCCCCGCTGAACTGGTGCCGGATTACCTGAAAACCATCCCGCAAGACCCGATCACCGGCAATAATTTGGATTGAGCTGCCCTCAAGGTCGCGGGAGTAAACTCAACAACCGACGAAGCAAATGATTGTAAGCATGTGGATGGCGCGGGAGTTGATAACGATTCAACCGCAAACGACTGTCGTTGAAGCGGCGGAACTGATGGCCAGCAAGCGCATCCGGCGGCTGCCAGTCGTGGAAATTCACGCCAACGGGCCGCAGGTGGTGGGCATTGTCTCGGCCAGGGACATCCTCCATGCCTTCCCTCCGGATGTGAATCCGTTCGCAATCGTGATATCGGCCACCGGCGCGCCGCCGACCACGGTGGGGCACATCATGAGCCATCAACTGCAAACCATCGCCCCGGAAGCCCCCATTGAAGCCGCCGCGGAGTTGATGGCGGAATATAAAATCGGGTCACTGCCCGTGGTACAGGCCGGAAAACTCGTCGGACTGATCACCGAATCGGATATTTTCCGGGCGTTCGTCAGCTTTTTCGCATCGCCGGAAGCCAGCGTGCGGATCACCTTTGACATTTCCAGCGGTGAAAACGTGTTCGCCTGGATCAGCCGGGAAACCCGGCGGCGAAAACTGCGCATCATCAGCCTGTTTTCGTCGCAGCAGGAAAATGTGCCGGTGTGCGTGGTCCGCGTCGCCGGCAGCCTGGTGGACGAGCTGATTGACGATCTCTGGAATTCCGGGCACCGCGTCCTCAGCGTGCTCCGTTACCCCCAGGGCAATCAGTCGCTCCCGCCGCGATAAACCGCCCGCGCCGTGCAGGTTTCCGCCACAACGACCTCGGTGAGCAGCGGCAGTTTCGGCTTTAGTTTTTTCCATATCCACACCGCGATTTCCTCGCTTGTCGGATTTTTGAGGCCCGGAATATTATTCAGATAATTATGATCGACCTTTGCCCAGATGGGTTTGAACGCCTTGGTGATGTCCGCGTAATCCATCAGCCAGCCGAGTTTCGGGTCGCACTCGCCCGCCACGACGATGTCTACCTTGAAGCTGTGTCCGTGCAATCGCCGGCACTTGTGCGCCTTCGGCAGCCGCGGCAGCAGATGCGCCGCCTCGAATTGAAAGGTTTTTTGCAGTTCCATTTTCATAAGTTAAAATCAGGCGCGGGGCTTTGGGCTTGAGGCGCGAGGCCCCGGCGCGGACGTGTTTCTCGCCCGAATCAACGCGCCTAACATTTTCCCGAGTTCGGCACACTCACCGATTAAGGGCTCAACCTGAGCGACCGTGAAATATCCCACCGCACGGGCAATTTCCAATTGTGTCGCCAGTTCCGCCAAAGAACCTTTGGCAATATGGAAAAACCGGACCGAGTCCTTGTCGGACCTCCGTTCATCGCCTTCAGCAATGTTGCTCGGCACACTCACCGCGCTTCGGCGCATTTGATCAACCAGGGAAAAATCACGCTTGATGCTTTCGTTATTGGTAAGCCGATAGACGCCCGTCGCCAAAGTCTTTCCCTTCTGCCATACAACCAAATTTCGGTATCCGTATTCATTCATAAATAATCGCATCTTTGCCTCGCGCCCAAAGCCCCACGCCTCACGCCTCGCAATCCGTCCACGTGATCAAATCCCCCAGCGCCGGCCGGCCGTCGTGACGCCAGGTCAGCGGCGGATTTTGCATGCGGCCGAGCGGACACACGCGGGTCACACCCCAATGGGCCAGTTCCATCGACAGTTCCTCCATCCGGTGTTCCGGCACGCCCAGACCGACCGTCGAGACCCGGCCATGCACCGACCCGGTGTTTTGCAGGGCTTCCGCCAGGTCCCGCACCGGCTTCACATAAATAAACCGGTTGAGACAGGACAATTGGAACCGGGGGTCGGCCTCGTAAACCACCGTCCAAGCCGTTGAATTCCGGCTGCACCAATGCTGGGTCGTCTCCGGTGAATGGGCGGCGCGGACCTCGTAAATTCCCCGGCGCGACGCGATGGCCGCCGCGTGCTCGGCCGGCAATTCCCCCCGCGGCTCGGTTTGCTCGCGCCGGTCGAGTTCGTCCGCCAGCAGTTCCGCAAATTTCTCCGGCGACGCCTCGCCGCCGGTCTGGACGTAAATCACGTGCGGCGAAAGGCAGCCCAGCTGGTTCCAGGCCACCACATCATCCGCGGCGCGCGAAATGATTTTCCCGGCGTAAGACCCTGACAAAACCTCGTGTGCCACAAAACTAATGCTCACCCGATTGCCGTAGCCCAGAAAACGGGTTTTGACCGGCAACCGCGCCCGGATCGCCGCCAGCGTCTCATCGCTGCCGGTGGCCGTCACGCAATCGGCCTCGGCGAACAAGGCCGATTCCAAGCCTGCATTCCCACCGCGCCATGCGGCAATTTCCAGGCAGGCGCCCAGTTTGGCATCCGCGTCGTAAATTGAATGGGCGAACAAGCGCGGCAGGAACTCCGCGCCATGCGCGCATTTCACGAACTGCGCCGAACGGGTCAGCAACCCGAGCACCAGGCTCATCAATGCCGGGACAGGAAGGTTGCCCGCCGCGATGTGAACCAGGAATTCCGGTCCGACGGCCAGCGCCAGGCGATTTGCCCCACCACCGTCCGCGATAAACCGGTCGAGCCGGCGCGCGTCGCCTAATTCCTGCACCAACAGCGCATGAAAATTGGCAGGGGTAAACTGCCGGAACAAATTGTCGAGACCCTTTTGCAGGGTTGCCCTGGCAAACCCGGCTTTTTCCGGCCCGGATTCGAGCGCCAGCCGGCGAAAGGCATGGTCGGGCTTCAGCCATGCTTCCGCCACGCTGCACAATATTCGGATCAGGCTGTCCGTCGAACGGTGCGCCAGATATTGCGCGCGATTGCGCTTCAATGTCTGGCATGCCTCCGCGATCATCGCCGGCGACAGCGTCGCCTCCGGCGGCAGATCCGCGAGAAAATAGTTGGGCAGGTTCATGGCGATTTACGACATTTGATTTACGATTTAAGAGTTTCAGCCGTCATCAGTGAACAACCTCGCGGCTCGGCGATCTGCGCCCGGCCAATCAATTCAAAATATTCGCCACGTCGAACCGCCAAATCTTCCGTTTGAATAGCCAGCACGGAAAAGACGTTTGCCAGGTCAAAAACGCGTATCATACCCGTTTCGCCATCAGCCACTTCGCGACCGGTTTCGGGTGAAATGATCTGCGCCCGCGCCCAGGAAGGGAATTCAAAGCGGCGGGTGACGCATCCTGGGAGCGCCGGCGCTCCCAGGTCATACGCCTGCGAACTCAGCTCGCTCATGCCGTATTCGCAGATGATGTTTTCAAGCGGGACTCCGAGCCGATCGGTGATGAATTGGTGCAGTTCAGCCCTGGGCAGACTTCGCGACCGGTTCTTGTAACCGCCGGTTTCCATGACCCGGGAACCTGCCGGCAGTTGGAACCGCAAATTGTTTTCTGCCAGATAATCCAGCAGGTGGACGAACGAAAACGCGGTGCCGAGCAGAAGCCCGGGTCGGGCGTGTGGCGTCTCGCCTCCGGAGGACAAAGCGTCAACCACGGCTGGGAAATCCAGCGTCCAGGAACCGTCCGCCGCCAGTATGCCGACAAACGCTGTTTCCGCCACACCGAGTCTCTGCCTGATGGTTTCAAACATGTGAACCAGGGACGAATGCGGTGCCTGCGCCGGCAGCGGCGCGAGGATTAGCAACGGAGCGCGGACAGCTTGTC
>JBAPQW010000036.1:0-17895 GCA_049280815.1 Verrucomicrobiia bacterium
GCAGTGGCTGAACCAAGCCCGGTGCCAGCGTCGAAGGTTGAGGATGACACTCCGGCCCAAGCCGCCGCCCGCGCGGCCTTGGAGCAAAAGCTGAACACTTTGGACAATTCGCAACCCCAGCCCCCACCGATGCTGGTGACACCTCCGCCAGCCGAAACCATGCCGGCGGAAACTTCAACGACCCCCCAGCCCGGCGCCGCGGCTCCTGCTACGACCACCCCCGCACCGGCGGAAAGCCTGCCGGCAACACCGGTTCCTGCCGCCACCCCCGCACCCGCACCTGCACCCAGCACGATTTCGCAAACGCCAGCCCCAGCCGGCGTTCCCAACCCGCCCAGCCAGGTCACGGCCGTCATTCCCGGCCAGGAACTGGGCTTGAAGGCAATGGAAGCGCCGAACGTGCCCATTACCCTGGCCCAGCAGGCGCAACTTGATGATTTGCTCGCCAAGTACAAGGCCAACGAAATCACGCCGGTGGAATATCACAAACAGCGCGCGGCCATCCTGGCCGAGCCCCAGAAGTAAAATCCCGGTTCATCTGCTGGCCAGTTGTGTACTTCCGGCGGGCTTGATATTGCAGACCATACCTCGAAGACCTTCGGGGTTGAACTTTCGATTCCGAACCTTAAACTGCCCTCGCGATGCATGATTTTCGCTATGTCGGCCACCAGTTGTTTTGCGATGGCGTCTCCGTCGATTCGCTGGCGCGCAAATTCGGCACGCCGCTTTACATCTATTCCCAGCACACGCTGACGGAACATTTCCGGAAGCTGGATCAAGCCCTGGCTCCGCTGGATCATCTGGTTTGTTTCGCAATGAAAGCGAATTCAAACCTGTCCGTCCTGCGGACCCTGGCCAACCTCGGCAGCGGCTTCGATATCGTCAGCGGCGGCGAATTGCAGCGGGTCATCGCGGCGGGCGGCGACCCGCGCCACTGTGTTTTTGCCGGCGTGGGAAAAACCGGGGCGGAGATTGAGTTCGCCCTGCGGCAGGGCATTTATTCATTTAACGTGGAAAGCGAACCCGAATTGCTGCGCATCAACCGCCTCGCCGCCCGGCTAAAAAAAATTGCGCCCGTGGCCGTGCGGGTGAATCCCGGCGTGGACGCCAACACCCATGCCAAAATCACGACCGGCACTTATGAAAACAAATTTGGCATTCAATTCGAGCAGGTCGAGGGCGTTTACGCCCGCGCGCGCAAGCTGAAAAATCTGCGCCTGCGCGGATTGCAGATGCACATCGGCTCGCAAGTCACCCAAACCGGACCGTTCGAGCAGGCCGTGCGCAAGGTGTTGCCGCTGGTCAAGCGGCTGCAGGAACATTACCCGCTCGAATTTTTCAGCATCGGCGGCGGGCTGGGCATTGTTTACCAGCCGGCGCTCGCCAGCGGCGCGGCGGCCTGGTGGAAAACCGCCTCCGCGCAGGACATCCTGACGCCACAAAAATACGCCGGGCGGCTGGTGCCGCTGCTGCGTCCGCTGGGCTTGAAAATTTTGATCGAGCCGGGCCGGTTTATTGTCGGCAATGCGGGCATTCTCGTCACGCGCGTCGAATACGTGAAACGGACGGGCCGGAAGAATTTCGTGATTGTGGATGCCGCGATGAATGATTTGATCCGCCCGGCGTTTTACGACGCCTACCATGAAATCGTGCCGCTGAGACGCCGAGCCGGCCCGACGCTCAAGTCGGACGTGGTCGGGCCGATTTGTGAATCGGGCGATTATTTTTGCAAGGACCGCCCGTTGGCCCGGGTTGGCGAAGGCGATTATCTGGCCCTGTTAAGCGCCGGGGCCTATGGTTTTGCCCAGGCCTCGAATTACAACACCCGGCCGCAGGCCGCCGAGGTGCTGGTGAAAGGCCGGCGGGCCGCGGTGGCGCGCGAACGCCAGCGGGTGAAAGCGATTTGGTCCGGGGAAAAAGTTGTGGCATGGTTGAGGTAGGATTGTGAACAACGAATACTCCATCGCGGCCCACTGGACGGGCGGTTTCGACGAAGCCGGCCTGCAGCAATGGGCGCAGGATTTGCGCGCGCAACTCCTCGCGCCGCAGGTTTCGCTTGGCCTGGTTTTCATGTCGCCAAAATTTTTCCCGTTCGCCCGGCAGGCGCTGGAACTGCTGCGCGTTCACGCCCGGATTCCGCTGCTGGTGGGTTGTTCGAGCACCGGGCTGATCACCGGCGCGCAGGAAATCGAAGGCGCGACCGGGCTGGTGCTGGCGCTATACTCGCTGCCCGGCGCGGAGCTGAAGGGCTTTCGTTTTACCCAGGAACAGGTCGAGGCGGCCAATGGCCCCGGCTACTGGCACCGGGAGACTGGCGTCGAACCGGCGCGGACGAACGGCTGGCTCGTGTTCATCGACCCCTTTCATCTCGACGCAGAAAGCTGGATCCGCTCGTGGAACGAGGCCTATGCGCCGCTGCCCGCGCTCGGCGGCCTGGCCAGCGGCATTTTCAACCAGCAAATGACGCAGATTTATTTGAATGGCGAGGTGTTCGAAGACGGCGGGGTGGCGGTTTCCGTCGGCGGCGAGGTGCAACTGACCGGCGTCATTTCGCAGGGTTGCACGCCCATTGGCGAGACCTGGACCCTCACGCGCGTGGAAAAAAATCTGATCCATCACATCGGCAACCGGCCCGCCTACGCGGTGCTCGCCGAGACCTTTCAAAAACTGCCGCCGGAGGAGCAGCGCAAGGCCCAGGGCAACCTGTTCATCGGGCTCGTCGTCAACGAATATCTCGATGATTTCCAGCGCGGCGATTTTCTCGTGCGCAACCTGCTGGGCGGCGACCCGCACTCCGGCGTGCTGGCCGTGAGCACATTGCCGCGGGCGGGACAAACCATGCAATTTCAGCGGCGCGATGCCGACGCGGCGACCGAGGACATGAACGCCCTGCTCGCCCGCGCCAAAGATCAAATGGGCGGCGCGGTAATTTACGGCGGCTGTCTGTGCTGCTGCAATGGCCGGGGAAAACACCTGTTTGGCCGGGCGAACCACGATGCCGAACTGGTGCAGGAACGGCTCGGCCCGTTCGGACTCTCCGGTTTTTTCTGCAACGGCGAAATTGGTCCGGTCGGAGAAAAGAATTTTCTGCACGGCTACACCGCCTCGCTCGCGCTGTTCGTGAAGAAGCAAGCTTAACTTCCCGATAAATCGCCGCGGGGCAATAATTCGCCTTTGCTTTTGCCCGGCGGCGCGTCATGCTCGAACCGGAATGTCGCAAGAGGAACCTTCAGCCGAGCCAAACCGGCCCGCGCCACCACCAGGACCGGGCGGCGGACGACGGCGCGGACGACGCGGCGGCCGTGGACGCGGTCCGCGCCGGCCGGCGCCACCCATCCCGCAGGCCGATCAACCGGTTGGCGCATCGGCACCGGTTGGCGGCGCGCCCTTGCCGGAACCAAAACCTGCTGCCGCCATTCGTGCCCTGCCGGCGTCCTCCGCCATCAACGAGGCCGTCAACGAAGTGATGGGCATCGTTGAATCCTTGAAACAGGCGTTGGACCAGATGGAGGATGTTTTGGAACTGGTCGAACACGCCGAGCGCCAAAAGCTTGCCGATGAGCATGAGATTGATTCACTCCGCCGGCTGCTGCGCCAGTTGCAACACCCGCGCAGCGCCCGGGGCGAGCGGCGTGAGCACGACGCATGAAATTGATTTCAATATTTAGTCAATGGTTGCCAAATTCCGGTTAGTACCCGTCCCCTGGTTCCTGCCATGGTACCGGGTATGAACCCTGGCACTTCTCAACCCGGCGATGCCATTTTTTTGGTCAAATGTGCCGATCACAAATGTCTGGCGGTTCGCGACGCGAAGGGGAATTGGAAAAGCTTTTACGACGACACCCAACTGTCCAATGTCACTGAAGTCGTTGTTTCAGTTCCGCTTGAATTGGTTCTGCCGTTTCTTCCCGATTCCAAACGCGAACGGTTAAGCCCGGTTCGATTGTCAGTGCAACGATAACCTCGCGATAGTCATGAATTCCCCGCGTCGCCCAGCCCGGTGGTTTCTCCTTCTCCTGATGTTCTGTCTGCTGATCGGTTTCAGCGCGACGGGGTCGCGGGCGGCCGAAAACGGGCTTTCGCTGGAAGAGCGGGTGACGCGGATTGAAGCGCTCCAGCAACCCGGGGCGGCGCCGATCAACAATGGGGACAATGCCTGGGTGCTGGCCAGTTCCGCCCTGGTGCTGATGATGACAGCGCCGGGATTGATCCTGTTTTACGGCGGGCTGGTGCGCAGCAAGAACGTCCTCGCCACGATGATGCACAGTCTGATTCTCATGGCACTGGTGTCAGCGCTCTGGATGGTGTTCGGCTACAGCGTGGCTTTTGCGCCGGGCAGCGCCTTCGTTGGAAATCCGCTCACCTATTTTATGCTGCGCGGCGTGGGCGGCGCACCGAATCCGGATTATGCGGGCACGGTGCCGCAGCAGTCGTTCATGCTGTTCCAGATGATGTTTGCCATCATCACGCCCGCGCTCATCAGCGGCGCGATGGCGGAAAGGATCAAGTTCAAGGCTTACGTGCTGTTCGTGCTGCTGTGGGTCACGGTCGTCTATTTTCCGCTGTGCCACATGGTCTGGGGCAAGGGCGGCTATTTCAACTGGGCACTGGGCGGCCGGGTGCCGGTGCTGGATTTCGCGGGCGGCACGGTGGTGCACATCAGCTCCGGCGTGTCGGCGCTGGTGTGTGCGCTCGTGCTGGGCAAGCGCACCGGTTATCCGATGGAGCCGATGCTGCCGCATAGCGTGGTGCTGAGCCTGATCGGCACGGGATTGTTGTGGGTGGGCTGGTTTGGCTTCAATGCCGGCAGCGCGCTCAACGCCGGATCGCTTGCCACCAGCGCATTTGCCGCAACCCATTTTTCGGCGGCGGCGGCAGCCTTGAGCTGGGCGGCGGCGGAGTGGTTCCACAAAGGCCGGCCGAGCGTGCTGGGCGCAGCCTCGGGCATGGTCGCCGGTCTGGCCACCATCACTCCGGCCTCGGGATTCGTCACCGTGCCTGCGGCGTTTGGTATCGGGCTGACGGCGGGTGTGGTTTGTTATCTGGCCGTCACGAAACTGAAGGCGAAGTTCAATTATGACGATTCCCTGGACGTGTTTGGGGTGCACGGCGTTGGCAGCACGACCGGGATGTTGATGCTTGGTTTTCTGGCCAACGCGACCGTGAACCCGGCGATTGCGTCCACCTTCCAGGCCAACGGCATTACGGTTTCGCTGGCCGGAGGCGGCAGCCAGTTTGTCAACCAGGCCCTGGCCGTGATTTTCACGGTGATCTTCGCCGGGGTCGCGACGTTTCTATTGCTCAAAATTGTCAATGCGCTGGTCGGATTGCGCGTACCTGTCGAGGACGAAGACGCCGGACTGGATCTGACGCAGCACGGCGAGCGCGCTTATACCGAATAACCGGAATAAAATTTCATGAAAAAAATCGAAGCCATCATCAAGCCGTTCAAGCTGAACGAGGTCAAAACCGCCCTCAACGAAATCGGCATCCAGGGCATGACCGTGGTTGAAGTGAAAGGCTTCGGACGGCAGAAGGGCCACACGGAAATCTACCGGGGCAGCGAATACACGGTGGATTTCCTGCCCAAGATCAAAATCGAAACCGTGCTGCCGGACGCGCTGGTGCAACCGGCGATCCAAGCCATCATCAAGGCGGCCAAAACGGGAAAGATTGGCGACGGCAAGGTGTTTGTCTCCACCATCGACGACACCTACCGCATCCGCACCGAGGAGCGGGGCGACAGCGCGGTTTAGCCGGGTCCGGCCGGATTCACTGCAACATCTCTCTCACCTTTGTGGCTGCCTGGGTTGGTGGCTGGCAGGAATTACCCGCACAAAGATAAACCGCCGGGCCATCTTTTGCCGGCAGGGTTTTGACAAATGCTTCAACCGGGCCGGTTATCCCCAGCACAACTTTATTCGGCTGATAAACCGAGTGTGCCGCGCGCAACAGTTCGAGGGCTTTCGGAGAAGATGGATCCCCGGCGATGACAACGCGGCGCGGCTCTTCCAGCGAGAAATCCAGTGCGTGCAGCATGAACGGCATGGCCTGGGGGAAATGTTGCAGGCGATGGGCAAACAACCGCAACGTTGCCTCAGCGGGCCGCTTGAAATCTTCGCGACCGGCGATCGCGGCAAGTTTCAACAGCGCCAGCGTGGCGACGGAATTGCCGGACGGCTCGGCGCCGTCGTAATCATCCTTGATGCGTAAAATCAAATCCCTGGCTTCGGCGGCACCCTGCCAGAACCCGCCGTTTTCCGCGTCGTAAAATTTTGCGATCATCGCCTCGGCCAGCGCAACGGCGAAATCAAGATGATGGGGCTTAAGCGTGGCTTCATACAAATCAATGACCCCGGACAAAAGAAACGCATAGGCTTCGAGCAATTGGACGCGGTCACGCTCCCCATCCCGCCAGCGATGGTAAAGCGTGTGCGAATTACCGTCCCAAAGTTTCGCCTGGATGAATGCGACGTTTTTCTCCGCGGCGGCGCGATAGGTCTCGTCGCCGAGCACGACGCAGGCCCGGGCCATCGCCCCCAGCATCAGGCCGTTCCAGGAAGCGAGGATTTTGTCGTCGAGATGCGGCCGGACACGCCGGCCGCGTTCAGCGAACATTTTCTTTTTGGCGGTGGCGAGCAATAAAGTTTCCGCGGCGGACAGATTGGAATCAACCACGCTTAACACATTTTGATTCGGCAGGGGAGCCGGGTGACTGTGATCGGTGAAGTTGCCCGGTTCGGTAAGGCCAAAGTAGCGCGCAGCCACAGTGAACTCAGCGGGCGTGAGCAGTTTTTCCAGTTCCAGTCGGGTCCAGCAATAGAACTTGCCTTCATGGCCTTCGCTATCGGCATCCTCGGCGGAATAAAAACCGCCGTCGGGATGCGTCATGTCGCGCAAAACGTAATCCAGGACGTCACGGGCGGTGCCCGCGTATCCCGTTTCCTTCGGAGGGGCGGATTTCGCGAGCTCCAAACTTTTTCCCCCTGAAAAGTCGGGGGCTCGTGTAACTCGCCCCTCCGAAACAAGGTGGGCGTCGAGGAAAAGCTGCGCCAGCTGGGCGTTGTCATAGAGCATTTTCTCGAAATGCGGGACGAGCCATTCGGCATCCACCGAGTAACGCGCGAAGCCGCCGCCGAGCTGGTCGTGAATGCCGCCGGCGGCCATGCGTTCACACGTGTGTGACACCATGTGCGCCGCTTCATCGTCGTGGAAACGCTTCGCGCAACGCAATAGCAGCGACGGGAGGCTGGGCTGGGGAAATTTGGGGGCGCCGCCGAAGCCGCCGTGGCGCGGGTCATATACCCGCTTGAAGGCTTCGTCCGCATTTTTGAGCGCATCCCCGGTCAGAACCGGATGATCTGCATTTCCAGCCGCGGCCGCGGCTTCAAGCCGTGCATGAATATCCGCGGCGGAACCGGCGAGCTCGCCTTTGCGCTCGTGCCACAGAGCGGCGATCTGCCGAAGCAACTGCTGAAATCCCGGGCGACCGTGACGATTATCCGGCGGGAAGTACGTGCCGCCGAAAAACGGCTTCCGGTCCGGGGTGAGAAACACATTCAACGGCCACCCGCCGGAGCCGGTCGTGGACTGGACAAAGGTCATGTAAATTTTGTCCACGTCCGGCCTTTCCTCGCGGTCCAGCTTGATGCTGACAAAAAACTCATTGAGCACCTGCGCGACCTTTTCGTCCTCGAACGATTCGCGCTCCATGACGTGGCACCAATGACAGGTGGAGTAGCCGATGCTGAGGAAAATCGGCTTGTTTTCCGTTCGCGCCCGGACGAAGGCCTCGTCACCCCAAGCGAACCAATCCACCGGATTGTGCGCGTGCTGGAGCAGGTAGGGCGATTTTTCGCTCCCGAGCTGGTTGGTGTGCTTGTGAACGGCGGAATTCATTTAACCGGTGGCCATCCTAGGTGAATTTCGAGCGGACCAAAAGGCAAACCTCGAACGTTCCGCGTGGGTTGTTTAAGGCAGGCCAATTTGGCGTCGTCACGGACGATTCGTTGCGCTAGCTTGCGGCCATGTTATCGGCCAAACCATGGCGGGGCGAAGCCGTGATTCAATTTTGCGGCGCGCAACTGCTCTGCTTTTTTATCGGCCTGACGATTGCCGGTTTGCTGCAAAAGGCCGGAGTGGCCGCGTTCCAGCCACCGGACGGATATGGCGCGGTGCTGCTGGGCACGCTCGGTTTTCAGGGGGTGACCTGGGTGTTGATCCCGATTTTTTTACGGCAACACCAGACCGGCTGGCGGGCGGCCTTTGGTTTTTACCGGCGGTCACTGCCGCGCACGCTGCTTATGGCCGGGTTAATGACCATCGCCATACTACCGGTGGCCTGGGGTTTGCAGATCATTTCAACGGAGGTGCTGACCCATATTGGCCGGGGGCCCGAAGAGCAACTGGCCGTAACCCTGCTGACGAACGCGAAATTGTGGTGGATGCGGGTTTATCTGGGTGTTTTTGCCGTTGTGCTCGCGCCGGTGGCCGAGGAATTTATCTTCCGAGGCCTGTTATATCCATTCCTCAAACAACTCGGCTATCCGCGGCTGGCCTGGGTGGGCGTCAGTCTCGCGTTTGCGCTGATACATGATGATGCCGCGACGATCGTCCCGTTGTTTGTGCTGGCCCTTGCCTTGACGTGGCTTTACGAGAAAACAGACAACCTGATGGCACCCATCGCCGCCCACGCGCTGTTCAACTCAGCCAATCTCGCGCTCTTGTTGTTGGGGTTGAGTGCCAAGCCTTGAAACATGAATGAATTTGAACTCATCGCGCGCCTGACCCAATCGCTGCCGACGAACCAAAACGTCGTGATCGGCGCAGGCGATGATTGTGCCGTGTTGGATTTCGGTCTGCCGGACCGATGGCTGCTGTTCAAAACCGACGCGATCGTTGAAGGCGTTCATTTTACCCGGGACATGGCCCCGGAAAAAATCGGGCACAAGGCGCTCGCCCGCTGCCTCAGCGACATTGCCGCGATGGCCGGCACGCCCACCGCCGTGCTCATAACCATCGCCCTGCCGCAAACGTTCGACGCGAAATTCATCGAGGCTGTTTATGCGGGCGTGAACGCGCTGGCGCAAAAACACGGCACGGCCATCGTCGGCGGCGAAACGACCACGAATCCGGAGCGCCTGTTGATATCCATCGCGCTGCTCGGCTGGGTGCCGCGCGGGAAGGCCGTGTTGCGCTCCGGGGCAAAGGTGGGCGACGCGGTTTTTGTGACCGGTGAACTGGGCGGTTCGCGGGCGGGCAAACACCTGGAATTTGAACCGCGTCTGGCCGAGGCGTGCTGGCTGGCGGAAAACTTTCCGGTTCATGCCATGATGGATTTAAGCGACGGGCTGGCGGGGGATTTGCGGCACATTTTGAAGGCGAGCCATGTCGGCGCGGAACTGCTGAAGACCGCCATTCCCATCCACCGGGCGGCGAAACTTCGGGCGCAGGGCGCCTCTCCGGGCACGCCCGCGTTCGTCGCCGCGCTGACGGACGGCGAAGATTTTGAGTTGCTGTTCACGGTGGCAGGCGCCCAGGCAGTGAAATTACTCGACGCCTGGAAGCAGCAATTCCCGAGGCTTCGTCTGAGTTGCATCGGCAAAATCACAGCCGGCGCCGGGGTAACGCTGCGCGACAAAAATGGCTCCCAGCCCCTCACCGCTGATGGCTACGTTCATTTCGCATAGTCCGGCGGAGACCGAATCGCTCGGCGAACGCTGGGGTCGCGCCGCGGAACGCGGGCTCGTCATCGGCCTGTCCGGTGATCTGGGCGCAGGCAAAACGCAGCTCGTGAAGGGCATCGCGCGCGGACTGGGCGTGACTGCACAGGTGCATTCGCCGACCTTTACGCTCGTGAACGAATACAGCGGCGGACGGATGCGTTTGTTTCATCTGGATTTATACCGGCTCGAAACGCGCCGGCAGATTGTGTCCGCCGGACTGGAGGAATTCCTGCAACCGGATGGCCTGGCAGTGATTGAATGGGCGGAGCGGATGTTGGATCTGGCGCCGGGCGCCGGGCGTCCGGAAAAGCCTGTCCAGGTGAAAATTGAAATTCTGGGTGAAACGGAGCGGCGGATTATTTATGACGATTTTGGCGTTTGAATTTTCGTCCGTCCAAAGAAGTGTCGCGGTCGTAAGCGGTCGTGCCGGCAAGGCTGCGTCCGTGATCAGCGAGGTGGTGGAAACTGGCGCCGGCGGAACCATGGCGTTTGCAATGATCCACGCGGCGCTACAGGAAGCGAAATTGGAACGCGAGCAGATTGAAGTGCTGGCGATCGGCCTGGGGCCCGGTTCGTACACGGGTATCCGCGTCGCGCTGGCCATTGCCCAAGGCTGGCTACTGGCGTCCCGCCCTGGTGGAATGAAACTCCTGGGCATCAGCAGTGCGGAATGCCTGGCGGCACAGGCGCAGGCGGAAAAAATCCAGGGCCGCGTCAATGTGGTGATTGATGCGCAACGGAATGAATTTTATCTGTCAGCGTATGAGGTCTCCGCCAGCGGCTGGAAGGAAATCGAGCCGTTGCGGATTGTGACGCGGGCGGAGGTTGAATCGCGGGTGGTTGCAAAAGAAATTTTGATCGGGCCGGAGGTCACGCGGTGGTTTCCGGGCGGCCGGATGGTTTTCCCCCGTGCGGCGATGTTGGGGCAGCTCGCCTTGACCCGAAATGATTTTGCCGCAGGCGAAAATCTGGAACCGATTTACCTGCGGGAAACCAATTTTGTGAAGGCGCCACCTGTCAGATGGACGGCGACTTGACCGCAAGTTTTTGTTCTGCCCGAGGTTCCCGACCAGCTCCATCATTGTCAAATTTCAGGACACCGGAATTGGATTGGCGGGGGGCAAATCTTCAGTTAACCGGGACCCTAGGTTGATCTATTTGGTATTTACCATTCCCGACCCGATTTTGCACCAGGATTGGTGATTTTACGGGTAAAGCCCTGTAATCGGGCCTTTTCCGATTTGAAGGTTTCACGATGGCACGTGCTGTGCTGAAAAACCTTTGTTTGGTGGCAGTCAACGCCGTTAGCGCAAACTCAAATTAATATGCTGGTTCGTTTTCGCAATGCTGGGAAAAACCAATCCCGTATCTCGTGTACCGCCATGACGTTGGTGGAAGTATTGATTGCCATCGTCGTGCTGGCGCTGGTCATGGGAGGGATCATCGAGGGATACACGCAGGCCAATCGCATGGCGGAATACAGTTCCATGTCGCTGGCCGCACAATCAGCAGCCACCCAAGGAATGGAGCAGGCGCTTGCCGCCCGGTGGGACACCGAGGCCGGGGACACCAATATCGGGTATGGGCACGCCGACGAATTGGGCACCGTAACCAATTATCTCATGGGAGTTGATGCGCTGGACGTCCCGGTATCCGGGACGACGAATCCCGTCTGGAATTACGTCACTATTTCAACGGCTCAAGCCAACCCACCGTTGCGGCAAATCCGCTCCGATGCCGTATGGGCATTTCCGCTCACCGGGACGATGTACACCAACACCACGATCACGCTGCGCGCGCCGGACCAATGAAAATTTTATCACTCAACCGGATGGAGTCGCGCCGGACCGGCGCGGCCGCTTTCACGCTCGCGGAAATGCTGATCGCGATGACGATTTTTACAATGGTGATCGGCGCCATGGTCGCCACCCAGCTTTTCGGGTTGCGCGTTTACACCCTTGCGGCCACCAAGTTGTCCGCCACCGCAGGCGGTCGCAAGGCGCTGAACCTCGTCCGCGATCAGATCCGGCAGGCCAAGACGTTGAATGTTGGGATATGTAATTCGACGCCGGGCTCCTTCAATCCCTTGGGGCTGACGAACTATCAAGTGGGCAATGCCCTGATGGTTTACCCCACCACCAACCAGAGCGTTTATACTTGTTTCTATTTGAACACCACCACCACCACCAATTGTCAACTCTGGCAGTACACCGTTGCCTCTAACGCGGCCAACACCAGCCTCGTCGTCACCACCAATATGCTGGCCGGTTACATTACGAACCAGGATATTTTTACGGCGCAGGATTATAATGGCAACACCCTCACGAACGAAAATCAAAATGATAACGGACTGGAGAGCATTCCCAATCGCCTGGTCATTTCAATGAAAATGCAATTTTGGCAATGGGAGTATCCCATCGCCCAGGTCGGCGTCGCCGGAGGGGTGAATATGTACGACTTTTACCAGCTGCGGACAAAGATCACCCGCCGTACGTGGAATTGAAATTACCCAGGAGCCTTATGCAAATCTCAATCAAATCTTTCCGCCGGAATCAATCCGGCTGGGTGCTGTCGATGACGCTGGTGTTTTTGCTGGTCACCCTGATCGTCTTTGCCAGCATCATGTACTGGATCAGCACCAACGCCCGCATCACTGGTCAAAACAACCTTTACAACCAATGCGAGGCTGCCGCCCAGGGTGCCGATGAAATTGCCATTGCTTCGATGGAACGCGACTTCATTAAGCAAAGCATCAATAACTCCAATGTTTATAGTGTGCTGGTAACCAACATCAACCAGACCGGCTGGCCCGTGCAATTCAAGTTCGCCGACACCAATGGCAATGCGAATCAAATTTATGTGAGCATCTGGCCGCTAAACTGGCAAACCAACTTCCAGTCGTTGAATTCACAGTGGAGCGGTCTTTTCGGTGCCGTGGCAAATTGCGATGTGATTGCCGTCGCCTCGCCGGTCGGAACGGGTTATAACATGTCCGCCCAGGTCGAGGAAACGTCGCAATTGACCGGCATCCCCGTTTTCCAATTCGGCGTCTTTTACAACATGGACCTGGACATCGGCAACGGGCAGGCATTGACCATGAATGGCAAGGTTCACTGCAATGGCACCATCTGGATGTGCCCGCAGGCGTTGATGACCTTCAACGACCTGGTCGAGGCCTCTGTGGTGGTGACCAACGCGGATGATCCCAGCGACCAGCAGAATCACACCTTCAACTCGAGCAACCTTCAGTACATCCTCACCACTAACAATCCGGTTTCCAAGGCCGACACCCTGACCATGCCGATCGCCGGCATGAGCGGCGCCAATCCGACCAATATCGAAGTCATCCTCAACCTGCCGCCCACTTCCATAGCTGGACCAAACGCGCTCGCGTATGTTCCCACCAATCAGTTCTACCTTTATAACGAATGCGACCTCATCATCTCCAATTCCGGCAGCGGCCTCGTCGGCGCCTCGGGGACCAATATCACGATTTTCTTTCAGGACCAAACTGGCTCGCCTTACTATTACCAGCTCACGAACAACGAGGTTTGCACGTTTCAAAGAATCAGCAGTCCCACCAACTGGCCTCCTTATTGGACCACCAATAGCCCTTATCGTCCCTTTACGAACTATGCCCTTGCACCCTGGGCCTCCAGTTTCCCGTTTGTGACAAATGTTACCTACGTTGATTGGCGCGAAGGCTGGAACTCAGGCTCGGGGAAACCGGTGCAGGCGGTCCAGATTGATATTGCCCAGCTCAACATCTGGCTCACCAACTCCGCATTTGAAGGCTACGCCTACAATCAGATCTGCGGTGGCGTTGACGGCGCTCACGGCCATAAGGGCCATCCCATTGATTCCATTTTTGTCTATACCAGTGTTACCAACCTCCCCACGCAACTTCCCGCCGTCCGGGTTGCCAATGGATACCAATTGCCATCTCCCTGGGGTCTCACTGTCGCCACGCCCTTCCCCGTTTATGTCTTGGGAAATTACAATATTCAAACCAACGGCAGCGGCAGTCAGTCCGTCAACACAACCAACACCGCCTGGACCTGGCCGGCCGCGCTCATGGGCGATTCCATCACCATTCTTTCGGGCGGTTGGTCGGATTCAAATCTTGGGGCTAATCCCGGTGGCACCACCCTCACCACCGTCAACGCGGCGTGCCTTGAAGGCATTGTCCCCTCCATCACTCTGCCTGGCCCCACCAAACAATACAGTGGCGGTTTGGAGAACTTTCTCCGCTTGTTGGAGAATTGGAATACGACATTATGCTACAACGGTTCCATCGTCGTCATGTTTCCCAGTATCTACGCGACGAATTACTGGCAGACGACCGGCCACTACTATAACGCTCCCACGCGTAAATGGGGTTTCGACTCGAACTTCACAAGGTCAAGCGGCATGCCGCCCTGCGCGCCCCAGGCCAAGGCCATCATCCGCGGCAATTGGCTCACCGGTGGCAAGTGATCATTGGCGTTCCTTCGTGCCCGCGACCGTGGCCTGGCGCCGCGATTCAAAACCGCCACGCCCGCTATGGCCGACCTCCAGGTCGAGTGATTCCACGCAGCTTCGCCCCCTTGGCGCAAACTAAGGTTTGCGGCTGCCGCCCGCACCCCTAAACTGCCGGCGTGAAAGCCGCCATCCTGCACGGCCAGAAACGAATCGCAATCGAAGACCTTGCACCGCCGGCCCTCAAACCGGGCGAAGTCCGAATTCGCATCGAGGCCGCGCTCACCTGCGGCACCGACCTGAAGGTCTTCAAGCGAGGCTACCACGCCAAAATGATCGTGCCCCCCGCCGTCTTCGGCCATGAACTGGCCGGCGTCATCTCAGAGGTCGCAGATGGTGGGGCGGGCGGTCCTCTGTCCGCCGCTCGTTCAAACACCAAGGACGGCGCGCACGGAGTGACACGCCCTGCCGATACCGGGGGAACGTGGAAAATCGGCGACCGTGTCGTGGTGGCGAATTCTGCGCCCTGCGGCGGCTGTTTTCACTGCCTGGCGGGTCAGGAAAATCTTTGTGAACATCTGTTGTTTCTCAACGGCGCCTATGCCGAATCCATTGCCGTGCCCGCGCGTCTCGTCCAAAAAAATCTCCTCCTTCTCCAGCCGGAAACCGACTTCCGTGACGCTGCGCTGGTCGAACCGCTGGCCTGCGTCGTCCAAGGCGTCGAGGACACCCAATTGCGGCCCGGACAAAACGTGCTCGTCCTCGGCGCGGGGCCGATTGGCCTGATGTTTGTCGCGCTGGCCAAACATCTCGGGTGCGAAGTGACCGTGGCCGGCCGCCGGGCCGCGCGCCTTGAAGCCGCGCAACGGCTCGGCGCCGACCGGGTGGTGGACATCGGCGACGGGAGCGGACTGGTCACCAAGGTGCGGGAAGCGACCCGGACGCATTTCGACGCGGTGATTGAGGCGGTGGGCCACCCGGCGGTTTGGGAGGCCGCGGTGCATCTGGTCCGGAAGGGCGGCACGGTGAATTTTTTCGGCGGCTGCCCGTCCGGCACGAGCATCACGCTGGATACGACGCTCATCCATTATTCCAACCTCGCCCTGCTGGCCAGTTTTCATCATACGCCGCGCACCATCCGGCGGGCCTTGGAATTCATCGAGGCGAAAGTGATTCGCGCCGCGGAATTTGTGGATGGGGAATGTCCGCTCTCGAAGCTGCCGGAATTATTTCAATCCATGGCTGCGGGCAATCACGCCGTCAAAACCCTCATCCGCGTCCACGAATGATTGGAGCGCGGACCGCCTGTCCGCAGGTCGAATCTAAAAATGCGGACAAGCCTGTCCGCGCTCCGGGTTTTACGGTTTCAAAAACATCCCCAGGTCCTGCTGCATCTTTTTCAAGTCCGGCAGGTTGATGTACATCATGTGGCCGGCGTCATACCCGGCGTAGGTGATGTTTGTGCGATAGTCGGCGGCGAGCTGCATGTGGTCGAGCGCGTGGCGCATCGTGTCAATCGGGCAGACCAGATCGCATCGCCCGCCGAGCACCAGGATGCGCATGTAGGGGTTCTGGTTCATCGTCGAGGCCAGCTTGTCGCTCGCATTGGCATAATTGTTTCGCACGCCGTAATTCCACGGCTGCACGTCGGTCAGGATCTCGTAAGGCAGATCATCCTCGAACTTCAACTCGCCGCGCACATACGAATTCATCGCCGCGGAAAACGGCCCGAGCGTGGCCGCGCTGGACGGATCAAAATCGGGATACGGCGACGCCGGATCATCGTCGCGTCCGGTCAGCCGCGCATCATAGGCGCCGAGGATCAGGCCCTGGTCGTGCAGCAGTTGTTTGCGAAAAACCCCCGAATCCACCCGCAGGTTGTTATCCTCGATGACCTGCGGCTTCAGGCCGGTGAGCCGCGCGAATTCGGCGACGATTTTCTTCCGTTCCTCCGCGGGCAGGGCATCGCCCTGCTGCAACGCCGTGGTGTATTCGCCCCGGGCAAAGGCGCGCGCCTCGGCGAGCGCCTGGGGCAGGTCGGATTGCAAATCGGGCGGCAATTTTTTGTGGAACTGCGCCGCGGCCGTGTAGGCCGGCAGATAGAGCGTGAACGGCAGGTCGTTGCCCGTCTGGCCCCAGATCGTGCCGAAATCCAGAACCCCGGAGACCAGAATCAAGCCGTTCAGATACATCCCGTAACGCGAGCGCAGGTGGTCGGCCAGCCCCGCCGCGCGAAACACCCCGTAGCTTTCGCCGCAAAGATATTTCGGCGAGAGCCAGCGCTCGTGCCGCGTGGTCCACAGCCGGATGAATTCGCCAACGGAATCAAGATCGGCCGAGTCACCAAAGAACTTGTCCACCTTTTCATCCTTCACCGGGCGGCTGAACCCGGTGGCGATCGGATCGATGAACACCAGGTCGCTGTCCGCCAGAACGGAATAGTCGTTGTCGACGAGACCGAACGGTGGCGGCGGCAGCGTGCCGTCCTCGTTCATCTTCACGCGGCGCGGGCCGAGCGCGCCGAGGTGCAGCCAGACGGAGGATGAGCCGGGACCGCCGTTGAAACAAAACATGACCGGACGCGCGGACGGGTTGGTTTGTCCGATGCGGGTATAAGCGACGTAAAAGACGGACGCACGGGAGGTGCCGTCGGGCTTGAGCAGCGGCAACATTCCCGTCTCGGCCACATAGGTGATGCGCTGGCCGGCGATGGTGACCGTGTTGGTCGTCAGGATCGGCTTGTGCGTGGCATCGGGAATTTTTCCGGCTTCCACTTTTGCGGCGGGGGGCTCATTGGTGCCGGCGGCGGGCGCGTTGGTTTTGGGCGCATCGGCGGCGTGCAAGCCGGCGGCAAAGGCAAGAACCAGAATCCAGCTGTATTTTTTCATTTGAGTTTCTGCGTTTTACGTCCGGGAAAATGCGCTTTTGCCCCCTTAAACGCAAGCCGTGTCGGAACTGGAAATGGCGCATTAGACTTTTGATGGCAAAAAACAGAAAAGCCGCCGGCTAAGGGTCTAGGCTTAACCGGCGGTGCTGGTCCATATCAACCAAGAGACAGAAGGACGCGATTTTCGCCTTTCGGTTGTTAAAGTCAATGGGAAGTTATCCACAGGGCAAGATTGCTGCCGCGCAAAGACATAAATGCCCGCCGGCCAACCCAAGAGGCCAACCGGCGGGCGACTAACGGTTGTGCCAGTGGTTAAATTGGCACGTGGCAAAAACCAGCAATTCGGCTGCCAGATTGCTGCCGGACGTCCGTGATTCGTTGGATTGCACTTTCCCCAAAAATTAAGAAACGCCGGGTTTCATAACCCGGGGAGGGCTAACCGGCGTAGAGATATACGTCAGCAAATGCCAGGTTGTAATGACTGGCAATGCTAATACCAGCAATTAGCCTGCCAGAACCTGGCAAATGGATCGTGGGATTCGGGATTCTGCAGGCCGTTGGGTTCATATCTTGAACGCTACTTGCGGCTGGTTTGCACCGGGAGGGCGTGTTAGCGTGCCGCGGTTTCAATGAAAGACGGCGACCAATCAGACACAAAAAACCGCCAGACCGATGGACTGGTTCCAATTTTCAAGGATCTGGTATGGGTTCAGTGCAAGGGATACAGGTGCATGGCCTATTTGGACCCGTCTGGCAGTTGGACCAATTTCTATACCGGCCGGAAAATAACGGATTTCGTCAAAGTGATTGGATAGCATTCAGGAC
>JBAPQW010000037.1:0-10227 GCA_049280815.1 Verrucomicrobiia bacterium
TAAAGCTGTTCGTCGCGCTCAGGCTGCCGTCGCTGACCACCGTCGTGAACCGATTGGTGCCCGGCCCCTGCGCCTCCGTCGGCGTCCAGCTGATCACCCCGTTGATGTCAATAACAGCGTTGGTTACCACACTGCCGTCCAGCACATTGCTCACCACCAGGCTGTATGTCAGCGGCAGGGCTGGAATGTCCGTGTCAATCGCCGTGTTCGTCACCGTCAACAGCATCAGCTCATTCACCGTTTGATTGGTCCCGGCGGACAATGTCGGTCCATTGTGAATCGCTTGCACAGTTACCGTGAACGTGTTGGTCGCACTCAGGCTCTGCGCGTTGACCGCGAAGACGTTCGTGTCCGTCACAATCGTCGTGAACGGATACACTCCCGGTACCTGCCCCACCACCGGCGTCCACCGGATGATCCCATTCGTGTCAATGCTCGCTCCCGCCGGCGCACTGGCCAGCTGATACCCCAGCGGATTGACCGGGATGTCGCTATCGGTGGCGGTATTCGTCACCGTCAAACTTTGCAAACCGATCAGCGTCGCGTTGCTTTGGACGGGTAAGGTTGGCGCCACGTTCACTTCGTTAACCACGACGATGAAGCCGTTCGTCGCGCTCAGGGGCGGCAAACCGTTGTCGGTGACGATTGTAGTGATGATATTGGTGCCGGGGCCCTGCGCTTCGGTGGGCGTCCAGGTGATTACCCCGTTGGTGCTGATCGCCGCGCCAGCAGGGGCATTAACGAGTTGATAGGTCAAGGCATTGGCGTCCGTGGCAGTATTAGTCACAACCATGGTTGTCAATTCATTGACCACACGATTGGTTTGCGTGGGGAGCAGCGGCGCAGTGTTGGCGACCAACACGACATCAACCCAGTAGTTGGCGGCGCTGAAGGTCTGGTTCGGGTAAACACTGCTGGCGCCATAACCATAGACACCGTTGCCACCGGCCACACCGTTCGCCAATGCGTGGAGGGGAGGATTATCCACGCCGCTGGTCGCAAAATAATTGTCGTCTTCGCTATAATGGCCGGTGTTGACATGGTAGGAAGCCACATAAACGGTATTGGCAGTAATTGGCACCGGGCTGCTGAAATCAACTTGCTGCCAACCTGAGGCGGACTCGCCGGTGAACGTGGCCGTGGCCAGCAATGTGCCGTTGGTTGACCAAAGATTGCCGACGTGGATGCCAGTGTTGGCGGCGGATTTGTAGAAGCGGATACTTGTGATGTTTCCGGGGATATCAGATTGGAACTTTACGCCCAGCTCCACAGGATTGTCCAGACCTGTATCCACCACTCCCGGCAGCGCCGTTCCCGGCCAGATGGTCGTAACCGCTGGAACAGCCGTGATGGTGACACTGAGCGACTGAGTGACCGTCTGTGACGGACTGCTGTTATCCGTGATTTTTGCCGCAAAATTGAAAGTTCCCGTGTTGGTAGGTGTACCAGTGATTGCCCCGCTGCTCGCATCAAGCGTGAGCCCGGGGGGCAGCGTACCACCGGCAACCGACCAAGCGTACGGCAGGTTCCCACCGACAGCGTTCACGTTCGCCGAGTAGGTCACGCCGGCCAAGCCCGGGGGCAAAGAAGTCGTGGCACAGGCAAGAGGCACAGAGGCAGTCTGGAACAAAACATCGACCCAATAGTTTTCAGAGTTATAAGTGTTATTGGGGAAAGCGCTGGCTCCGTAAAGATAAACACCATTACCGCCGTCTTCGCCGTCAGCAAGCGCTCGCAATGGGTAATTGGTCGCGCCCGATCCGGCGAAATAGCCGGAGTCATAAGGATAGCTTCCCACCGGGGCGTGGTATGAAACTACATAAGTCGTATTCGAACTGATCGCCACCGGAACAATCAACGGTTGAAACTGCCAGCCAAAGGCGGTCTCATTGGAAAACGTGACGCTGGCCAGCAGAGATCCGGTCGAGGTCCATAGGTTGCCCACGTGCGTACCGGTGTTGGCAATGCCTTTGTAGAACCGGATCCCCGTCACGTACCCGCTGACGGCACTTTGAAATTTCATTCCGAGCTCGGTCGAGTTCGTATCGCTCCCCCACAAAACGTCGGGCTCCGCCGAATTGTCCCAGACGCCGGTTACAATATTGGTGACTGTGGAGAATGACGCAACGAGGTCAGTGGCCGGCGTATTTCCCGCCACATCCGCGACCCCTCCGGCACCACCTTTCACGGTGACGACGTAACTGCCGCCAATGGCCAGCGGAAAAAAGGGAGCCAGGACCGCGGTGAATGAAGAGGGGTTATACGAAAAAGCGGCGGGCACCGGATGGCTGGTAGCGTCATACAGGAAAATCGTATTCGTGTTGATAGTCGAGGCATTCATCGCCTCGCTAAACGTGATAGTGACTTGTGCCGACCGGCTGACTCCCGTTGCGCCGTTCGTGGGCGTCATGGAGGAAATGTACGGGGAGGTTGTATCCGCCGCGAAGTGGATCGAGTAATTGCCCGTAAGCGCGGTGAAGAAGGCATATTGCATGCCGTTGACTTGTCTCAGGAAATATCCGGTTGCGCCGCCATTAAACGTGAAGCTGGCGATATTATAGCCGGTGGGCACGGGCACCATGCCTTGAAGGCCGGCGGCACTGGCGCTGGCAGTCACCGAAAAGGTCAAGGTGTTGGCGGCCCAACCGAGTGAGCCGAAGGAGGAATTGTTGCGAGCATCGAGCCAGGTGAGCATCTGTCGGGCGGCGATGACCGGCACGCCGCGATTCAAGGCCGAAACAACAATCTTGTCGGATCCGGCCACATAGTCAACGCCTTGCATTGGCAAGCCGGCATAATCCGTGTGCATGTTGGCCACGAACGCGCCGTAATATTCCTGCGGTCCCAAAGCCCGATCCAACAGCGTGTCAATCGTGTACGGGAAGCTTTGGCCCGATTCGTCAGTCATCTGTGAGGGAGCCTCGTAGACGTCGATTATGTTTCCATTGGTTGTGGCAAAACGCATGGGGATGCCGGACCCGGTAAAAAAGCCCGGCCGGCCTATGACCCAGTTCGAAGGCCAATAGTAATAGCTCACATCAAGCCGGATCCCATGCAACAGCTCATCGGTCGGCATGCTGGTGTAGTCGCTCCAGGCGATGCAGTGAACTCGATGCGTTGTCGGGAGCGGAAGACTGGGGAAAAAGTTGGTGAACTGGCTCATCTGGGACACGAACAATGAATCCAGAGAACTGAAAGTCCAATCGTCACAACCCGTATTCAAGTGCAGGGCAATTTCAAATCCCTCGGCGTTATAGGCAGCCGCCTGGGCGTCCGTCATGGCGGGAGCCAGAGCCTCGGGCGACGGCGGCAGCGGATAAACGTATGAGGTGCTCCGAACGGCCGTCCAGTTTGTCACCGAGGAATTGGTTGGACTGTAAGCCAGATATTGATTGAAGCGCCCAGCCGTGCCCCAGTTGGCATGATCGTCACCGGTCATCACCACTACGGCCTTGTAACCGTTCGGAAAATACCAGAACCGGGGCAGCAGCAATTTGTCCGCGCTCATGGAAATGATCAGGTTGGCCAACAAACGCTGCTGCTCGTCGGCCTGAGGAATGGCAACCTTGTTCAAATCGATATAATCAGGCTCCGGGTCAAAACTGGCGGCGCCAAAGTAGAGGTCGTCGGAGCGGATGGGCGGAAGTCCGTCGCGCTCCTGTCCCGACCAGGCCGGGTTGCCTTGCCGCGTGAAGACGATGGACGGGGCGAGGTCGTAGGTGAAGGCAGCCGCCTGACCGCCATTCGAGCCAACGTTACGGATTGTCACGGCAGGGTTGACCGTGGGGGTGACAGCGGTTGAATACAGAGTCGCCAGGCTGGTGGCGCTGCCGAGCGTGTAAGCGTCTGCGGTCCCGTGGAACTGGATTGTCTGGTTGACGATTCCAGCACCCGGAGTGGAATTGGTGTTCACCAACAGGTAACCCTCGGAAATCGTCGAGCCTGCATCAACCAGACCAAGAAGCCCGGCCAATTGCTTGTCCGGCCGCATCGCAATCAGGTTGCCACCCGCATTCACCCAATTACTGATCGTGGTAACCTGCGTCGGGGTCAATGCAGTCTGCGGCAGGATCGCCACGTCGTATTGAGCCAGTATCCCATTCGTAATGGAGGAAATATTGTTGAGGGAATATTCATTTAATCCTTCTGTCAAAATGATCTGCTCATAATACTGACTGAACGGATTTGACGAATTGGTCAGAACGAGTATCGGGCCGCCACGCACAGATTGGGCAGAGAGCGCGTAGCCATAAAACGCCACGAGAACCAGTGCATACGAACAGAGGGTCTGCCAAAAATATTTTTTGATGTGATTTGCCACGTTATCTCCTTTTACGACGCTACAGAAAAATTTCACTCAGGCTTCCGGACATGACGGTATGCACCGCCTTGCTCCACCCCGGCCTGCGGAATATGTGCTGAATTTGTTCAAAATATAAGACAGTTTAACAATAATCTAGGCGTTCCTTATTGTCAATTTAGAAGTGTCCAAAAATCGAACACAAAAAAAGTGCTTAAAACAACGGGAAAGCATTATAATCAGGGTGTTCTTACAGGAACCTGCAAGTATTCACGTGATGTGCCCATGTTTTCCAACTACATGAGGCTATTTCAAAACAATAACACAATTTGAGAAATAGCATCATAAAATCAGCGCAATGGCATGAGCAATACACGATAAAACCGCTGCGTGGAACCACCAACAACATTGGTCGCCGCGGCGGTTGCCCCGACTGCTTGTACGTCGGGCGCCACATCCGTCCAGTTGGCGCCGCCCAGATTCTCGCTGTATTGGAGTCGATAGGCACAATTGGTTCGGCAACACCACGTCACGGTTACGACGCCGTTGAACAGTCTAATGGATTCGATCACCGGTCCAGGAATGATCGGGGCCGGGTTGACAAAAACCAGGAACGAATTGGTCGCGCTCAAGTTGGGTGTGCCGTTGTCCGTCACGACCGTGGCGAACAGGTTGGTGGTGCCGCCCTGGGCGGAAACGGGCGTCCAGGTGATCACGCCATTGGCGTCGATGAGCGCATTGGCCGGGGCATCCGCCAGCATATAGGTTAGGAGGTTTGCCGGGATGTCTTCATCGATGGCAGTGTTGGTGAGCACAAGCGTGGTCAACACGTCAATCGTCCGGTTGGCCTGGAGTGGCAACCTCGGCGCCGTGTTCACCTCATTGACCGTCACGATGAAGCTGTTGGTGGCACTCAAGCTGCCGTCACTGACCACGGTGGTGAACACATTGGTGCTGGGCCCCTGCGCCTCGGTCGGCGTCCAAGTGATGATGCCGTTGGCGCTAATCATAGCTCCCGCAGGCTGATTGATAAGGCTGTAGCTCAACCCGGCGGCACCGGTGGCAGTATTCGTCACGCACAGCGGGCTGAGTTCTGCAATCGTGCGGTTGGTTTGCGCGGGCAATACCGGTGGTGGGTTGATCACCAGGACGACATCCACCCAATAGTTGGCGCTATTATATGTTTGATCGGGAAAAGTGCTGGTTTCGCCGTAGGCATAGACGCCATCGCCCCCGTTGACGCCGTCGGCCAGTGCGTGCAGGGGCGGATTGTCCACGCCGCTGGTCGCGAAGTAATTGTCGTCCTCGCTGTAATCGCCGCCATTCGCGTGGTAGGAGGCCACATAGACAGTATTGGCAATAATGGATATGGGTGAGGCAAAATTGACCTGTTGCCAACCCGAAGCGGTTTCGCCTGTGAAGGCGGCTGAGGCGAGGAGCGCGCCGTTGGTGGTCCAGAGGTTGCCAACGTGGATGCCGGTATTGGCATCGGCTTTGTAGAAGCGGATGCCCGCAATAAATCCCGATACGTCGGAACGGAACTTTACCCCTAATTCGACAGCATCGTCGGGGCCCTGGTCCACATCTTCGGGCACGGCAGAACCTGTCCAGATGGTCATGCTGATTGGGATGGACGAGATGGTAATACTTAGCGCGCGAGTTGCGGTGCGCACGGGATTGCTGGCATCGCTTGCCTGGACGATGAAACTAAAGGAACCGGCATCAGACGGTGTACCGGTAATGGCACCGGTGGCGGGATCCAGGGCCAAGCCGGTTGGCAGAACCCCGCTGACGATCGACCAAGTGTATGGTGAGACCCCGCCGGTCGCCGTCAGTGGCACCAAATACGCCATGTTCACTATTCCGTAAGGCAGCCCAACCGTATCGATGTTAATTGGCAACAAGGCGGCCGCTTCCGAGGCGATTTGCTGATAGACGGTTCTGGCGGCGGAATACCGGGCCTGCGCCTCGGCCCGGTTGGTTGCGAAATACGAACACCAGGCTCCCCCGGGCGATGTCAGGGACAGCAAGTTGTCCATCCACTGCACATAGAATTGCGCATCTTCAACGCTCGCGCGAACCGGGGCCTGGTTCACGGTTACGAATACCGCACTGGCGTTCACTTCATGTTCGCCGTTGTTCATTCTCCGTGCACACAGCCATCCGCTGTTTGTGAACCCGACGCTGGCGCTGAGAGTTGCCGGCGCACCGGGTGCTGCCGACGCCTGCAGGCTATTCACCACAATGCCGTCTTTCACCAACTCAATCGTCCCCGAGAGACTGGACTGTACCGACCATTGAACCGTTACTTGCACACTTCCCGCGCCGGGTAACTCAATTTCATCCCCCGGCCCATTGGTGCCGTTGACCTTGAGGTCGAGAAATTCGTTGTGCCCATTGCGTGACACAACTGTCCTTCCCTTGGCAATGCCTGCAATCCAATTGCTATACGTCAATTGGCCCCCTGGAATCTGAACATAGGTCAGCGTCTGCCCGATATCCGAGCCGCAGGGATAATCCGAGCCTCCGGCGAAACCCGGCCGGAAGCCGCAGTTGAGCAACCGGTAGTAGGCATGAATGGCAGGATCGCCGCCAGCCACGTCTTCCGAAACAAAATCGCAAGCCCCCAAGGCAACCTCGACCGGATATTCGATAGGGGTGCAACATGATAGGCTCAGCGGAAAGTTGTCATCCAAATATTGTAGGTGCGCAAATCCGGCGATACCGCCTTGTTGATGCGCCCACTGGAAGATGGGATACGTGTATTCGGCCCAGATTTGACAGGCATTCGTGAGGCCGAGAGCCACGATGTGTCCTCCGAGCGCTTGGTGGGGGTATTGGGTATAGGTGGCATCCCAATGCCATTCGGCATCCCAATGCACAATCCGTCCCGGGGTCGAAACGGGATCATCTTGTCCATTCACCAAGGGAAGATCGGTCACGGGGTTTTGAACCTCACCGTTGCCCATGTCCGCGAGGAGGGAAACGACGGCCAAGTTCTGGCTGATCATGGTATCGTAAATACTGGATACGGTTACCGGAGAGCCGCCACAGCTCCGATGCACATGCATGTCACCCGAATACCAGCCAGCCGGCTCAGGACCGGCTGCCTGCACAGCGAAATCCTGACCGCCGAGCAAACCCAGAACCAAGAAAAACCCTGCGCAGATTCGCTCTTCATTGGGTCTGCGGGAATTCATAACGTTTGCTGGAACAACCGGGCCAGATGTCTGACCTCAACAAGCAGCCTGCGCGGCCTCGACAGGCCATGGACAAATCGTCCGATTTATCCATTTTCCCCGGATCTGTCAGCGAGCGGTCAAAACCGGCCAGTCGAGAGCGAATGAAAACCAGCCACTTTGATGAACGCATTGCGTTTGGTGCCGTGGAGACGGCACAAAGACGCGATGAATCAACTCAACGTGAGCTTGCAGCATTCAATAACGACTTTGGCGGCGCATGGCTGGTCCCACCGGCGGATTGCGCGTGAACTGGACATTCACCGCGAGACGGTGGGACGGCATTTGCGCCTGGCCCATCCGAAACCGGCCACAGTGCTCACCGGCGCGGAACCAGATCCAGCGGCAAAACCAGCCATACTGCTCACCGGCTCGGCACCGGTTTTGGAGTTAAAACCGGCCATTCCGCTCACCGGGAGTTTGGCCGCTGGTCGGTCTAGTTTGTGTGTGCCGTTGGCGGCGGTGATTACGTCGGCGGTGCAGGCGGGACTGTCGGCGCAACGGATATATCAGGATCTGATTTGCGACCACGCGTTCACCGGCGGTTACCATTCCGTGCAGCGCTTCGTGCGGCAGTTGCTCCAAACGCAACCAGTCCCCTTTGTGCGGATGGAAGTGGAGCCCGGTGCCGAAGCGCAGGTGGATTTTGGTCAGGGCGCGTGGGTGTTGGTGGAGGGCAAGCGGAAGCGGCCGCATCTGTTTCGGATCGTCCTGTCGCATTCGCGCAAGGGCTACAGTGAAGTGGTCTGGCAGCAGACAACCGAAAGCTTCATCCGGTGTCTGGAAAATGCGTTTCGTTACTTCGGCGGGGTGCCCCGCACCTTGATCATCGACAACCTGCGGGCAGCCGTAACGCGGGCCGACTGGTATGATCCCGAACTCAACGCCAAGGTGGAGGAGTTTTGCCGCCATTACGGCACCGTGATGCTTCCGACCCGGCCGGCGATGCCGCGGCACAAGGGCAAAATCGAGTCCGGCATCAAATATGGTCAGGAGAACGCCCTCAAAGGCCGGAGCTTTGACAGTCTGGCGGCGCAAAATCTATTCCTCGCGGAATGGGAAAGCGGCGTGGCGGACACGCGCATTCATGGCACCACGCGGCAGCAGGTCGGCAAGGTGTTCAACGCGGTGGAACGCGCCCAGTTGTTGCCGTTGCCGGCGGGTTTGTTCCCGGTGTTTGAAGAGGCTCCGCGCACGGTGCATCGGGATGGTTATGTGGAACTCAAACGGGCTTACTACTCCGTGCCGCCGGAGTATGTGGGCCGGCAAGTCTGGGTGCGCTGGGAGTCCCGGTTGCTGCGGGTGATCAACCAGCGCCGGGAAGTCATCGCCGTTCACGCGCTGGCCGAACCGGGCAAGTTCACCACCGATCCGGCGCATCTGCATTCGCCTTACCGCCGGGTGGTCCAAGAGAGTCTGGACCATTTGCTGGATCGGGCGCGATTGATTGGCGTCCATACTGGCAGTTGGGCCGAAGCGATGGCCCAGCAGCGCGGTCCCATTGGCACGCGCGTCTTGCATGGGCTGCTGGCGCTGGCCCAAAAGCATCCGGTCAAAGCCCTGGAACAGGCAGCGCAAACCGCCTTGCATCATGGCACCTGGCGACTGCGGGACTTGCGGGCGCTGTTGGAACACGCCGCCCCCTCGCCGCAACTGGACTTTCTGGAAACGCATCCGCTAATCCGCAACCTCGACACTTACCGGGACTGTGTGCCCGATTGTTTTGCCACCGCAACCTCCACCATTAACCAAACATGAACACCCTCCAAACCACCCTGAAACAACTTCGCCTCTCCGGCCTGAGCCAGACGCTGGACGTGCGCCTGCAAGAAGCCGCCGCCAACCGGCTGAGCCACGCCGAGTTCCTCGAACTCATCTGTCAGGACGAACTCAACGTCCGGCAGCAACGCCTGATGGAACGCCACACCAAGCTGGCGGACTTCCGCCACTTGAAAACCCTCGACGATTTTGACTGGAGCTTCAATCCGTCCGTCCATAAGAAAGAGATTTTCGATCTGGCCACCTGCCGGTTTATTCGCGAAGCCAAGGATGTGCTGTTCCTCGGCCCGCCCGGCGTCGGCAAAACTCATCTGGCCCAGGCCGTCGGTTACGAAGCCATCCGCCAGAACTTCCTGGTGCTTTACCGCTCCATCTTCGATCTGGTGCGTGACTTCATGAAGGACGAAGCCTTCAACCAGCAGGACAAGACGCTGCGCCGATACTTGAAGCCCGACCTCGTCATCATTGATGACATGGGGCTGAAGCAACTACCCAAACACTCCGGCGAATACTTGCTGGAAGTCATCATGCGCCGCTACGAAAACCGCTCCACCATCATGACCAGCAACCGCCCCTTGGAAGAATGGGGCAAGCTGCTCTGCGACGTGCCCACCGCCGGGGCCATCATCGACCGGTTCCTGCATCACGCCCAAGTCATCGCCATCACCGGCAAAAGTTATCGTGTCAAGGAAGCGCCAGTGGTCGCCCAGGAAACCAAGCAAAGCAGAAAGTCCAACAAACCTCCGACCGCTGGGGCCGCGAGCTAAGGCTCGCAGCTCGGCCCCAGCTCGTTCTAACTCGAAACAAAAATCCTTTGATTGAAAAACCAGAAATGATATGAATCCCACACTTCAGAGTGGCCGGTTTTGAATCGCTCACCTCTGGCCGGTTTTGTTCCGCTCGGTGACA
>JBAPQW010000038.1:0-37719 GCA_049280815.1 Verrucomicrobiia bacterium
TCGTGTCGTTGAAGCATTCCGGGTGCAGCCGGTAAATCTCGGTGGCATTCACGCTCAATGGGCTGTCCACGAAGATCGGCACACGCGGCAGTTTGCCCGCCAGCGTGAGCTGGTTCAGCACGTAAACGATCTGCTGCGTGCGGCCGACGGAAAATGCCGGGATGATGACCTTGCCTTTTTGATTCAAGGTCTCCAACACGTATCGCCCGACGGCCTGGTCGGCGTCGGTGCGCACGGCGTGCTCGCGGCCGCCGTAGGTGGATTCAATCTGCAGATAATCCACGTTTTCGGCGGGCTGCGGGTCGCGGAGAATTTCATCGTTGCCCCGGCCCACGTCGCCGCTGAACAGATAGCGGAATTGCCGATTGCCTTCGCGCACGTCCAAAATCACCTGCGCCGAGCCGAGAATGTGTCCGGCATCGCGGAACGTGACCGTCACGCCGTCCACGACCAGGAGCGGCCGTTCGTAGCTGACGGCGACGAACTGGTGGAGGGTTTTCTCCGCGTCGGCGATGGTGTACAGCGGTTCGACCGGCGGGAGTTTTTTCTTGGCGCGCTGTTTGGAGACGAAGGCGGCGTCGTCCATCTGGATGTGCGCGGAATCCACGAGCATGATGCTGCACAGGTCGCGGGTGGCGAAGGTGCAATGGATGTTGCCGGCGTAGCCTTGTTTGACCAGGTTCGGCAGGTTGCCGGCATGGTCCATGTGCGCGTGGCTCAGGACCACGGCGTCAATCTGGCGCGGGTCGAACGGAAAGCAGCAGTTGCGCTGGATGGATTCCTCGCGGTGGCCCTGGAAGAGGCCGCATTCGAGCAACAGCCGTTTGCCATTGACCTCGAACAGATACATCGAGCCGGTGGTGGTGCGGGCCGCGCCGAGGAAGTGGATTTGCATGGGATGGAATCGTGATGCGTGAAACGTGATGCGTCAAGCCACGTCACGGATCACGTTTTGCGTTTCATGCCCCAGGGCTCACGTTCAACTCTGCCGATAGGTGATGCGCGCGCGGTTCACGTCGTAGGGTGACATCTCGAGGTTGACCTTGTCGCCGACGCTGATGCGGATGAAATTTTTGCGCATTTTGCCGGAAATGTGCGCGAGAACCTCATGGCCATTGGGCAACGCCACCCGGAACATCGTGCCCGGCAACACTTGCCTGACGTCTCCGGTCAATTCAATTGGATCTTCCTTGGGCACGGTAAACCGTTGAATTGGATGAATTAATGACAGCGGGTCCGGGCAAAATCAATCCCTTTTCAACAGCCAAAAACCAGTGGACATTCGCCGCTAATCCGCTAAATTCAACGGACCGATATGAAAAATGACAACATTACAACTGCCTTGAACCTCATTCTGGCGGTGTTGGTGATTTTGGGCGTGATTTTTGCGCTGCAAACGATTTTCCGCACGCGCACGTTGCGCACCATGCAGATTCAGGCCACCCAGGCCAACACCTACCGCATGGCCGTTGATTCCCTCGCCCAGGACGCGATTGCTTACAGCCAGAAAAACCCGAACCCGGAAATCATACGCATCCTGCAGCCCGCCATGGCCAAACCTGCCGCCCACTAACCCATTTTTATCATGAACGAATCCGAAACGAATTCCCCGGCGCAGACGGACGTGTTGGACCAGATGGTGGCCCTGCGGCATCAGGTCTTCACCTTGTTGCTCGCGCTCGTTGTCGTCAGCGGCACGCTCACCGTCTTCCTGTACCGCCAGGCCAGCCTCACCGGCAAGGACATTGCGGCCATCAGACCGCAGGTCACCCAGATGCTCGACACGTTCAAGCGGGACCAGCAGGTCATGGAAAACTTCGTGAAGCAGCTCACGGCCTACGGCGTCACGCATCCCGACTTCCAGCCCATCCTTAAAAAATACGGAATCGTGCCGCCTCCCGCGGGCTCTCCCGTCGCGCCGAAGAAGTAGCCGGCGTCAGCCGCCCCCCGCAGTTCGGGCAAAAATTCGCCTGGGGCGGACAACTCCCGCCGCAGCCGGAACAATCCAGGTGCGCCTCCTCGTGCCGGCGCTGGATGATGAGGTTCCGAATGTAGGGAATCCACGTGAAGACGTAGGCAAAAATAAAAACGGAATCCCGCTTGTGCAGGGAATACGCCAGCAGGAGCAGCGACCCCGCCAGACTCAACCACCAAAAAGCCACCGGCACGACCACCCGTTTCTTTTTTTCCGTCGCATACCACTGGACAAAGAAACGCGTGAAGAAAACCATGTTGCCCAGCCAACCGACAACCTTCCAGATGCTCCATGCCACGCCAAACAATTTTCCGTCGTGCCAGAGCATGTTGGTCAGCCAGTCCATCATGGCGACAGCTTAAACCCCTGCTTCCCTGATTTGGAGCCAAATCATCTGCAAATTTCCCTCGCGGTGCCGCCACCAACGATCACACGAAACTTTGTCGCATATACGACAAAGTTTCGTACCGACCGGGTCAGCCGCCCGCGACGATTTTTACGATCTCCAATCTGTCTCCGGCGTTGAGCCGGCGTTGGGGAAATTCGGAGGGCGCGACCGCCTCGCCGTTGTGCTCCACCACCACGCTGCGCGGCAACAGGTTTTGGGCGACGAGAAAAACCTCCAGCGAACACGGCAGTCGCGCCTCCACCGGCTTTCCGTTGGCAATGACGAACATAAACTCACGCAGTGAGCGCTGCGTCCCAATCCTTCCACACCGGTTCGTAGCCCAGCCGCCGGATCAGGTCCGCCACTTCGCCGGCGGAACGTTCGTCGGCGATTTGAAACTGGCCGGTCGCGTTCGTTGCATTGTCCGGCGTGGGCGCCCATTCGCTGGCACCGGATGCAAGTTCCACAATCCGGCCGCGTTCGGTGTGATGGATTTTTTCCCTGCCGGCCCCGGTATAGCCGCCCGGCTCCGTATGGCTGCCCGCGCTCATCATCGTAATGCCCAGCGGAACCAGCCCGTCACGCAGCTTCGCCGGTTCACGCGTCGAAAGCACGAGGCCGACGTCGGGGAACATCAGCCGGAACGCGCAGACCAGTTGCGCCAGGTTCCGGTCGGTCATGTGCGTGAGCGGCTGGAATTCGCCCGCGCACGGGCGGAGCCGCGGCAGCGAAAGGGTCACCTGCGCCTTCCAGCAATTTCGCAGCAGATAATCCGCATGCGCCGCGACGCTGAGGGCCTCGAACCGCCAGTCGGCCAGGCCGTACAGCGGGCTGATGCCGAGCCGCCGGAATCCCGCCGCGTAGGCGCGCTCCGGCGTTTCGAGCCGCCAGTCGAAGTTGCGTTTCGGCCCGGCGGTGTGCAGGTCCGCATAAATCCTGCGGTCGTAGGTTTCCTGATAGACGACCAGCCCGTCCGCGCCCGCTTCAACTAGCGGCCGGTAATCTGCCGTTTCCATCGGTCCGACCTCGAGCGAGATGCCCGGCCAGCCGGGATGCAGGGCGGCGATGCAATCGCGGAGGTAGCCGCCGGAAACAAATTTCGGATGTTCGCCCGCGACGAGCAGCAGGTTGCGGAATCCCTGCGCCCGCAGCGCATCCGCCTCCTGCTTCACTTCATCGAGCGACAGCGTCACGCGCAGGATCGGATTGTCCCGCGAGAAACCGCAGTACTGGCAGTTGTTGATGCATTCGTTGGAAAGATACAGCGGCGCAAACAGGCGGATGACCTTGCCGAAGCGTTGTTGGGTCATTGCGTGCGCACGCCGGCCCATGTGCTCCAGTAATCCGGCGCCCGCGGGCGAAATCAGCTGCGCAAAATCGGTGAGCGACAATTTCGACTTCGCCATGCTCTCGCGCACGGCCTGAACGGCAGCCGTCTGTAAACGCTTCACGAGCGATTCCAGCGGCAAGGAATTGAATTCAGTGACAAAGCTCACGACGCCAACGTAGCAAATCGGCGGGCAAAGTCGAGAAACGAGCGGTGGCGCGCGGGGCCGCGCTCCGGCTTAATCAAGGCGCCAGCACGAAAACCGCTAGTGGTGGGGTGGCTTGGGGTTGTTTGCCTTGATGCGTTCCAATTCCAGGGTTTCGAGGATCCCCGACTGGCGTTGCACCTGCTTTTTCAAAAGTTCGACCATCCGGCCCTGCCCGACCAGCACCTCATTCAACTGTTCGACCTGATGCTCCAGATGGGCAGCCTGGGATTCGATCCGTCCGAGCCGTTGCAAGATTTCATCGTTCATGGTTGTAAAAGTTCGCAGTTTTTCCAAACTAGGCAAACAACTTCAGCCGCTGCCCTCCCGGGAGGCGGCTGAAGAAAATAAATGTGAAAAAAAGTCCGGCCCGGAAAAAATCCAATCGCCAGCGCCACCCGGCAACCTTCATGGTGCTCGGGGTCGGCTCGTTCGCGCACAGCATCGGCACCGCGCTGGCCGACACGGGGACCAGGGTCTCAACCTATCTCACGCGCAATTACGGCCATTACCCGCCGTCGCTGGTCGGGCCGACCTTTTCGGGCCACGCGTTTCCCAGCCCGGTTCCGCTCATCCGAAAAAACGGCGTTGAGGTGGTCATCCCGCAGTCCATTGACTGGGCGTTGCAGCCGTGGGCGGAGGATTTGTTGCAATCAGGCGCCGCCATATTCAGTCCGACCGGGGCGGCAATGCGCATCGAGCGCGAACGGGACTTTGCCCGGAAACTGTGCGCGGATTTTAAAATTCCCTTTCCCCAGGCCTACGTCGCGTCGAATCGAAGCGACGCGGAAAAAATCCTGGCGAAACATCCGCGACCCTTTGTCATCAAAAATCCGCTCTGCTCGCCGACCAGCCCAATCCACACCATTTTGTGCGAGACGGTCGCGGATACGCGCGCGTGGCTGCGACATGTCAATTATGCCGAGGGCGTGTTCCTGCAGGAATATCTCGGGCGCGCCGAGATCGGGCACATCGCGCTGGTCAGTGGCGGCGAAATTTATTCGCTCGTGACCAACCAGGAATACAAATACGCCTTCGATGGCAACCAGGGCATCGTGGCCGGCGCGCCGCTGGGCGGATTGGTCGAACGCGACGAGAAGGACCAATATGGTCTGGCGCGTGAATTGTTGCATCCGCTGCTGCCCTGGTTTCGGAAGGTGAATTATCACGGTCCGATTCAAGTCACGGCCATCAAAGTGGTGCCGGCTTCCGGCGGGGGAGCGCCGGCGCTCCCGGGCAAATGGCACGTCATCGAATATAATGTCCGCATCGGGGTCACGTCCGGCCCGATGATTTTACGGATGCTGAAAAACCCGGCGGAGATTGTGGCGCGGACCGCGCGAAACGAAAAACTGCCGCTCCAGTTCCGGCCCGGGCTGAACTTCGGCTGTTCGCTCACGCTGGCCGGTTATGGGTATCCGTTTGTCCAGGTGCGCAGCCCGCATCTGCCCCTGGATGTGAACGGCAAATTTGATTGTGACGTGTGGTGGAATGAGGTGGATCAGGGCGCGGACGGCAAATTGGTTTCGACCGGCCATCGCATCGCGGACGTGATCGCGCTGGGATCAAAACTGGACGGGGCAGTGGCGAAAGCCTACGCGAACATCCGCAAAATGCGGGTGGTGGGCAGTTATTTCCGGACGGACATCGGGCAAAGCCTCTGGCCGCCGGGCAGGGTGTGAGCCCTCCGTTTTTTCGTGTCTTTTGGCACGATTCGTGGTTAAACAGTTTCAGCACCAGATGGATTTTAATTCGACAGAATTTCCGTTGCGACCGGCGTGGGTGGAGATTGACCTCGCCCGGCTGCGCAACAATTTACGCCTCATCCGCCGCGACCTGCCGCAAAACGTGCGGTTGCTGGCCGTCACCAAGGACGAGGCGTACGGGCACGGGGCCCTTGACGTGGCGCGCATCGCCATTGAGGAAGGCGCGTGGGGGTTTGGCCTCAGCACGCTGGAAGAGGCGATGGCGCTGCGCGAGGCCGGCATCACCGCGCCGCTGCTGTTGCTGGGCGAGCGGCAGGAGGCCGAATTGCCCTGGTGCGTCGAACACGACCTCACGGTCTGTGTCAATGAACCGCACACCGTCCGCAAACTCGCGCTCGCCGCGGCGGCCGCCGGCAAGCGCGTTGCGGTGCACGTCAAGATTCACACGGGCATGAGCCGCTTCGGGGTGCGCTGGGATGAGGCGCTGCCGCTGCTCGAGTTGATCGGCTCGGAAAGATCATTGCACCTCGAAGGCGTGATGACCCATTTTGCGCAATCCGACGAGACGGAAAAAACGTTCGCCAACCTCCAGCTTTCCCGTTTCAATGAAGTGCTTCAGGGCATGGCTGCGCGCGGCATCACCGTGAAACTGCGACACACCTGCAACAGCGGCGGCTTTCTGGATCTGCCCCAGGCGCACCTGGACATGGTCCGCGTCGGCATTTTGATGTATGGCGTGTTCCCCTCCTCGGTCTGCCGGCGGATTCCGGGGATTGAACCGGTGATGTCGGTCAAGGCGCGCATCGCGGCGATTCAAAAATTGAAGCCCGGCGAAGTCGTCGGCTACGGGATGCGTTACACCGCGCCGTCGGAACGGCGGATTGCGGTGCTGCCCATCGGTTACGGGGACGGATTCCCGCGGGTGCGCAACACCGGCGGCGCGCTCATCCACGGCCGGCGCGCCCCGCTCATCGGCGGCATCGCCATGGACGCGCTGATGGTGGACATCACGGACATTCCGGAAGCGCAAATGTGGGACGAGGCGGTCATCATGGGCCGCCAGGGCAACGAGGAAATCACCGTGCACGACGTGGCGAAGCTGAAAAATTCGGTCAGCTACGAGGTGTTGACCAGCTGGCGGCTGCGGCTGCGGCGAAAATCAGTGAACCCCGAAACCAAAACCGCCCGCAACGCGGAACCCGTCGCTGCAAAATGAAACTCCTTTTCTCTGAACAGAATTCCGATTACGAACACTACCAGTTTCCCTATGCCATCTGGGCCGTGCCGGAAGCCGGCGAGGCTCCGTCGGACATCTTCAACGCGGGTTTCCTGCCGTCGTCGCGCAACCTCGACCGCTTTTATCTTTGCCGCCAGGTGCGCGTCAACCTGGCCCGCTTCAAACCCTCATCGGAAAACCGCCGCATCCGGCGCAAGGGCGAGGGCATCGACGTAAAACTCGTTCCGCGCGACAAATACGATTACACGCCGGCGAAGCGCGATTTTTTCAAGACCTACGCCGACATCAAATTCGGCAAGGATGTGATGACGTTCGAGCGGCTGGATGCCCTGTTCAGTTCGCCCATCATCTCGCATCTGCTCGTGTTCAAGGACGAGAAGACCGGCGCGGAAATCGGCGCGGCGACGCTTTACATCGAAGGCCGGGACCTCGCGTATTATTACTACGCCTTTTACGACCTGAATTATTACGCGCGCAACCTGGGGATGTTCATGATGACCTCGGCGGTGGCGTTGTTCGCCGAACGCGGCTTCAAGCAGGTCTACCTGGGCACGTGCTATTCGCGGACGGCCCTCTACAAGACGCAGTTCGCCGGCGCGGAATTTTTCAACGGATTCCGCTGGTCGGATGACCTGGACGAATTGAAATTCATCATCCGGCGCGACAAAAAGGAACTGGACCAGCACCTGCTCGAAACCGTGGAATACCGGGACGAATTTTACCGGGGCGACCTGGGCAACATCACCGACGCCAGCGCCTTCCAGGTGAAGGTGAAGTAACCCGGTGGATTGGACGGCAATTTTATCATGAACACGAATCCAAATATTTTTATCGGCACCGACAGCGGAGCGACCACTTCCAAGATCGGCGCCGTCTGGGAGGATGGCCGGACGGTTTCCACCAAGCTGTTGCAACGGCCGACCAATTCGCAGGGCGGCACGGCTGCGGTCGTCACCGCATGGATTTCAGCCATCAATGAATTTTTGGCGCAGAACAGTTTGCAATGGCCGCAGATTCAAGGTGTCGGGCTTGCAATTCCCGGCCCGTATGAACGCTATGGCGTGCTCGGCAGGGCGGCGAACCTTCCGGCGAATTTTGCCGGCTGGAATGTTCATGCCGATTACAGCGCAGCGCTCGCCAAAGCCGCCGGTCGTCCGCTGCCATTGACGGTGGGCAATGACGGGCATTGCGGCGGCGTGGCCGAGGCGCGGATTGCGCGCGGTAATCACCCGCTATCCGTTCTGATGCTCATGCCCGGCTCCGGCCTGGGCAGCGCGTTTGTGGGACAGGACGGCCTGCCGCTCACCGGCCAGACGCTCACCGCCATGGAAACCGCGCACATGGCCGCGCCGCTGCACCTGTTCGGCCTGGCTGGCAAACCGATTCCCTGCGGCTGCGGCAAGGACTGGGGTTGCGTGGAACCGTACACCACCATTGCCGGCCTGCCACATCTGCTGGCGGAAAAATTGAAAAAATTCCCCGACCATGAACTCGCGAAATCCGCCGCCCCGGTGAAGGAAAAGGTTTTGTCCTTGCGCGGCCTGGCGCAAAAAGGCGACGCGCTGGCGCTGGAGATTTTCGATTTCCAGGCGCGCGCGATGGGTTTTCACGTGGCGAACCTGGTAACGCTGCTCGATCCCGGCATCGTCATCATTGGCGGCGGGCTGATGGACCATGAAGTGACCACGCCGGAATTCCGCGAGCGTTATCTGCGCATCCTTCGCGAGACCGCCTCGCCGCATCTTTGGCCCGCGCAACGGGCCACCATCAAAATTGTTCCCGCCGCCCTCGGTGAATTATCGCAGGCCATCGGCGCGGCGCTCGTGGCGCTGTACCAAAGCCGGGCTTGAGTTTGGCCGCGCGCGGAACTATTTCTTCCGGGATTTGGGCAGGTCCTTGTGAGATGCCCGGGACCGGCCCAGCAACCCTTTGACCTTGGCGATCAGTTCCTGCGGGTCGAAGGGTTTGAAGAGGAACTCGCTGGCGCCGGCCTCCAGCCCGGCGAACCGGCCGAACTGGCCGTGCATGCCCGTTAGCATGATGATCGGCACGGAGGCGGTGGCGGGATCCTGCCGCAAACTTTCGCAGATATCGAAGCCGTTCAATCCGGGCAACATCAGGTCCAGCACAATCAGGTCAGGCGCCACCGAACGGGTCTTCAAAAGCGCATCAATGCCATTGGCCGCGGTGCCAATGGCAAAACCGGCGGCTTTTAAACTCGAGCGGATTAATTCAAGCTGATCGGGATCATCCTCCACCACCAAAACTTTCCTTTGCATAACGATTTTTCAACCCTTTCGCGAACCGGCAGAATTGCCTGTGAAACGCATGAATACCGCCCGCATAAAGCAGGAACGATGCCGCCAAAACCGGGGAAACCTGTCAAAACCCAAGTGTTCCACACAAACCGAGGAATGGCGCGGGAAGTCTTACCGGATGACCGGATAAAATCATCAGGGCCAGTGTTTTTCCGAGAAGGGTGGCGCAAATAAAGGAGGTATTATCGACCAAATCATGGAAGTTTATCACCAGGCGAGGAATCCGGATCCAACGTCAGCGGCTGGTCGTGATTCAGGAATTCCCCGCACACCCGGAAGAAATCGGCGGTGGTCGCCACGCGGCGGATTTCGTGCAGAAATTTTACATCCACGCCTTCGCCGATGAAGTTCATGAATTTTTTCATCCGTTGCACCTGCGCCGATTCCGGCACCCCGGGCCTTCGCCGCGCCGGAGTATCGCCAGTCAGAATTTGATTTCCTGCGGTCGGTGAATCAGGCAGGAACTTCTGGACACCGGCTTCGGCCACGCAGGCGGGCGTGATTTCGTTTTCCCAAAGTTCGCGCACGTAACCCAGCACGTCACGGCCCGACGGCAGTTTTATTTTTTCACCGCGCAGCTGCGCCCGGATCTGGTCGAACAGCCACGGGTTCCGGATGGCGCCGCGCCCGATCATCAGGCCGCGCGCACCGGTTGCGGCCAGCAACGCCTGCGCCGGCGCCGGACCATGGACGTTGCCATTGGCCAGCACGGGACAGCGCAACTCGCGCGCCGCCCTCGCAATCAGGTCGTAACGCACACCGGGCCGGTACATTTGCACGACGGTGCGCGCATGGACGGTGAGCAGGTCGATCGGATGTTTGGCAAATAGCGGCAATAACTCATCGAATTCGGCTGGCGATGCGAAACCGATGCGGGTTTTGACGGTGAAGGCGACCGTCACCGCGTCGCGCAACGCGCCCAGGATGGCGTCAATCTTCTGCAGCTCGCGCAGCAGGCCGCCACCGGCGCATTTGCGATAAACGACCGGTGCCGGGCAGCCGAGATTCAGCTCAATCGCGGCAATCGGATGGCGCTGCAATTCCCTGGCGGTGCGGATCAGTGCGGGAATGTCGTTGCCGATGAGCTGCGCGACCACGGGGCGGCCGGTGGGATTTTCGGTGATGGACCGAAGAATCCATTTTTCCGGGCGTGAATCGCCATGGACGCGGAAGTATTCCGTCCAACAGGCATCCGGGCCGCCGTAACGCGCGAGCACGCGCCAGAATTCGAGCGTGGTCACGTCCTGCATCGGCGCCAGCGCCAGCACCGGCGCCGGGCCGCGGAGCAGGTTCAAAAAGGTTTCGGACGGAGTCACGCGGGCCGGAAGTCTGCCGGACGAGCGCCGCGTGGCAAGCGGCAATGTTCAGTTGAAGTGGCGCGATTCATCGGCTATGCTGTCCAGCCTATGACTTTGACGGAGAAAATTCTCGCCCGGGCGGCCGGCAAACCGCGCGTGCAGGCCGGCGACAACATCTGGGTGAACGCCGACGTGCTCATGACCCACGACGTTTGCGGGCCGGGCACCATCGGCGTGTTCAAACGCGAATTCGGCCAGACCGCCAAGGTCTGGGACAAAAACAGGATCGTCATCATCCCCGACCATTACATTTTCACCGCCGACTCGCTGTCGAACCGCAACGTGGACATCCTCCGCGATTTCGTGAAGGAGCAGAGCATTCCGTATTTCTATGACGTGATTGACGACCCAAATGGCCATTGGGTGTTTGACCCGAAAAAGGGGATGTTAAACCGGCAATACGGTTCGCAATATGCGGGCGTCTGTCACACGGCGCTCCCGGCCAAGGGCCACACACGGCCGGGTGAAATCCTCTTCGGCACCGATTCGCATACGTGCATGGCCGGGGCGTTCAACCAATTTGCCACCGGCATCGGCAACACCGACGCCGGTTTTGTGATGGGCACGGGCAAGCTGCTCATCAAGGTTCCCGAGACGATGCGCTTCCGGCTCGAAGGCCGATTGCAGCCCGGCGTGATGGCCAAGGACGTGATCCTGCATTGCATCGGCGAGATTGGTTTTGACGGCGCCACGTATCGCGCTTTGCAATTCGACGGACCCGGCGCGGCCAATCTGTCCATCGACGATCGCATGACGATTGCGAACATGGCCATCGAAGCCGGCGGCAAGAACGCCATTTTTGAGTTTGATGCGCGCACGGCGGAATACGTGGATGCGCGCGTGAAATTGAACGGCACCAAGTCCACCTACGAACCGGTGACGCCGGACGAGGACCAGAAATTTGTTTACGAACAAGTCGTGAACCTCGACCGGCTCGAACCGACCGTGGCGTGTCATCCCGATCCCGGCCAGCGCAAAAAGGCCAAGGAAATGGGGCACATCAAACTTGACCGGGCCTATGTCGGCTCCTGCACCGGCGGCAAGACAAGCGATTTTGTGGAGTTCGCGCGGGTGTTGCGCGGCAAGAAAGTCACCATCGACACCTTTGGCGTGCCCGCCACACCGGAGATCGTGCATGATTTGCAATCCACCCGCTGGGGCGGCCGGACGATCTGGGAAATCCTTCTGGATGCGGGCGTGCAAATGACGGAAAACGCCGGCTGCGCCGCGTGCCTGGGCGGACCGGTGGACACGTTTGGCCGCATCAACAAGGCCGGCATCAAGTGCATTAGCGCAACGAACCGTAATTTTCCCGGTCGCATGGGCGACAAGGAGTCACAGGTGTTTCTCGCGTCGCCGATGACCGTGGCCGCCAGTGCGATTGCCGGAAAAATCGTGGATCCGCGCGAGTATTTGGTCAATTAGCAACCCAGTTGGAAAATTTCACCTCTGCGCCGGGAGCGTTGCCGGACCGGAGGCGGGCGACAGCCGATCAAGGCTTTTGGTTGAACCGTTCCAGTTCGGCGATGAAGGCATCCGGGCCGCCACGAGCGTAACCCGTCTGCCGGCCGATTTCCCTCCCCGAAGAATTTAAAACCAACAGCGTGGGAAAACCCTCGACCTGGAACCGGTTTTTCAACTCCGCGTTGGCCTGCTTGAGCGCTGGACTTTGCGACGTGTGGTTCGGGAAGTCCGCCAGGACCAACACCAGTTTTTGATCGGCGTAGGCGGCGAACTTGGGCTGGGACAAGACATCTTCGTCAAATTTGATGCACCACGGACACCAGTCGGAACCAGTAAAGTCGATCAGCACCATTTTGTTTCCCGCCCGGGCCCGGGCCAGGGCCTGGGGCAAGTCCAGGCTCCAGGTCAGTCCGGACGCCTGCACCAGGCTTTCCCCGGCCAGCGGCTGGGCAGAAGACTGGCCGACCACCTGGGTGTGATATTGGGCATTGGCCGCCGCCTGCTTTTGTTCGACCGCACCCGCCTGCCTGGAATTATAACCGAAATGTTTTTGCAGGTCGGGGGAGAGCTGCTTCAGTTTTGCATTGCCCATCCCGCCGCTGTGGGTGAAATAAATGTCCGTGGGGGTCACGGTCGTCACGGTCACATTGCTGTAAACGTTTACCCCCACCGTGAGCACCGGCAGCTTCTCATCCGCGCGCGCGGACCAGACCGCGGCGATCAAACCGAGCACGATGAAAATCCCGGCACGCATGCGTCACGTTCCTTTCGCCAGTTCCGCGCCGGGCAGATAGATGGTGAAGGTGGTGCCCTCGCCGGGCCGGGTGTGGACGTGCAACGCGCCGTTGCCTTCCTTGATGAACCGCTGGACGATGTTGAGCCCGAGGCCGGTTCCCTCCCGCGGCCCCTTGGTGGTGAAGTACAGCTGGAAAATTTTCGGCAACACCTCCGTCGGAATGCCGGGGCCGTTGTCCCGCACCCAGAGCTTCACCAGCGGCGCCGTGTTGTCCATGCTTTCGACGTTCAGCAGCCGGTCGTACAGGCCGTCCTTGAATGCCGCCAGGTCGAGCGGCGCGCGCAGGACCTCGCCGCCGACTTCCACGCGATGGCTGAGCGGCGCGCATTGCAGGGCGTTGATGGTGAGGTTTTGCAACACCTGGATGACATCGGTGCCATTCATCCGGACGCCGATGGTTTCGGCCATAGGCTGAACCCGGAATTCGTTTTCGTGCAGCCGGGGGTGGACCCGGATGAGCTGCTCGAGGTCCTTGAACAATTGATTGACGCTGACCTGGGGGGACTCCTCCGCCTTGCGGCGCAAAAAGCCGAGGTAACGCCGGGAGATTTCCACGCAATTGCCCACCTGCCGCGCGATGATGCGCAGACGGTCCTTGATGAATTCCAGATCCTCCAGCTCCAGCCGGGAATCACTGCGGTTCAGGCGCGTGTTCAGCACCTGCGTGAAGCCGGAAATGACGGTCAAGGGTCCGTTGATGTCGTGGATGATGCTGGCGTAGATGTCGCCGCGGCCCTTGGCGATTTGTTCCTCGACCTTCTGGTTTTGCAGTTCATTCAACAACTCCTGCACTTTTTCCGCGCTGCTGTGGATTTCGCCTTCCAGTCTGCGCCGTTGCATGGCCTGGCCGACCGCAGCCCGGATTGTGGCCAGGTCGAACGGCTTGTTGATGTAATCGCACGCCCGCAGCCGCAACGCCTGGCGGATCGTGTCCGTGGTCTCAAAGGCCGTCATCATGATCGCCTCGATGTTCGGGTTCACATATTTAAGGCGCTCCAAAACCTCGATGCCCGACATGCCCGCCATGCGGATGTCCAGCACGGCCACATCAATCGGATGCTGCTTGGCCAGCTCAATCGCCGTCGGCCCGTCCTCGGCCATCAGCAGATTATAGTCATCCTTGAAAATGACGCGCAGCGACTGCCGTGGCCCATCCTCATCGTCCACCACCAGCAACGTGCCGCGACGTTTACGCAACAGTGTGCTCTCCCCCTCCGCAGGGTTGGTCCGGGCTGTTATTGGTTCACTAGTCACAGGCATATCTGGAAATCTGTTTTATTTGTTCAATTCAACCAGAGTGTCGAACTGCGCGATTCTACCCGAAAACCCTTCATTCTCAAGGAGAAACCAATCGCAGCCGCAAAAGCTCCAGCACTTGCTGTGCCGTCAATTGCTTGAAAGCCTCGCGCTCATAGGCATTTTGCCGGCGCTCCACCACCGTGCCGAATGCCCCGGCCAGCGCCAGAAAAACCGTTCCGACCGGCTTGTCCCTGGTTCCGCCACCGGGCCCGGCGATGCCCGTGACGGCCAGGGCATAATCTGCGCCGGTCTGCCACCGCGCGCCCTCCGCCATCTCGCGCACCACGGCTTCGCTCACCGCACCGTGGGCCGCCAGCGTTTCGGCACGGACCCCGAGGAATTTTTGTTTCATTTCGTTGCTGTAAGTCACCCACCCGCCAAGAAAAACGGCCGAGGCCCCGGGCACATTGGTCACGCGATGGGCGATGCCGCCACCGGTGCAGGACTCGGCCAGCGCCAGGGTTTGCCGGCGTTCGGTCAAAAGCCGGACGACGACCGCCTCGATCTCCTCATCGTCGACACCGTAAATCTGCGTCGTAAAAACGTTCCGAACGATCGCTTCCGCCTCGCGCACCAATTTCTCCCCGTCGGCTCCCCGTGCCGACAACCGCACATCCACCTGCCCCACCCGCGCACAATAACCGACCTCCAGCCCGGCGGCCACGAGCGAAGCCAGCGGTGCTTCAATTTCCGTCTGCACCCGGGATTCGGCAATGCCGCTGGTTCGCAACGTGCGGCAGATAAACGCTTGGTCCAGCGGAAATTCGCGCCGGAGCAGTGGCACGACCTGCTCGTGGAACATTGGCCGCAATTCGCGCGGCGGACCGGGCAGCATCACCAGCCATTTGGCGTCCCGGTTCTGCGTTCTTGGTTCCGGGGAAACCCACCCGCCAATTTGCGGTTGCCCAGACGCCAGACCCCGGGCGCCGGACCCAACTTTCATCGCCAGCCCCGGCGCGGTGCCATTCGGATTGGCCAGCACCAGCGCCCCTTCGGGCACGAGCGCCTGGACTTCGTTGTTTTTCGACATCGGCCGGTTGCGCGCCGCGAACAGTTTTTTGATGTGGTCGAGCACCGCGTCATTGCGTTGCAATTTCCTGCCGAGCAACTGCGCGATCAAATCACGCGTCAGGTCGTCCGACGTCGGCCCGAGCCCGCCGGTAACGACAACCAAATCGGCCCGGCTCAGCGCCTCACGAACAGCGGATTGGATGTCGGCCGCCGTGTCAGGCACGGCGACCTGGCGCGTCACGACATAGCCGAGATCGGCGAGACGGCGGCAAAGCCACTGCTGGTGCGTGTTGAGCACGCGACCCAGCATCAGTTCACTACCGGTGTTCAGGAGCTCGATGTTCACCGCCCCAGTTTCGGATGGGTTCAGCCCGCTGGCAAGTCCGGCGGTTTCCCGGTCTTGGTCGAATAAATTCAACGGGAATCGTTACCGCTGGCTGGAATTGCCATTGGCATTGGTACTGGATTGACCACCATCGCCGATGGCACCAAAGACTCGAAATTCATAAAAACTTGCCCAGATACCCTCCGGCAACCGGGTGATGACTATCCGCACATATCTTCCTCTGCCAGAAAAATCATCGGAGTTTACTTCGGTCGGGGTGACATTGGCGGTTCTATCAGCCACCACCGTCCATTTTGTGTGATCCGGCGACACCTCGATCGCATATTGATAGCGGACATCATGCTCCCACAAAATCTGGGTGTTGGTGATGGTGGCGGTGCCGCCCAGATCCACTTCCCACCATTGGGGAAGCTCACCATTGGAAGCGCACCAACGCGTCGCGTTGTTTCCATCATTGCCGTTTTGAATCACGTTGCCCTTTTCGCTCTCCTGGCTGCTGGCCAACGCCGGCTTGTGGAGTGCGATATTGTTGCCGTTGCCGCTGGACGATGCGTTGGCCGGGAAAATTTCCGGTCCCGGATCCGACAGGCTTGCCGGGTTGGTGTGGACGGAGACATTTTTTGTCGGGACCGATTTGAAAATTTTTCCATGGAACGCGAACAGCCCGACCGCCGCGACAAAGAACAAAACGACAAAGACAATGGCCGGGCCGGCAGAACTTTTTTGCGGCATGGACACGACCGTCACTCCCGCGTTCGCCACCGCCGCCGGAATGGGCCGTTCGCCCACTTTTGTGCCTTTGATCAGGTATTTGGGGTCGTCCGTCGCGGGCGCCTGTGGCGCTACTATCTTCTGGAAGCACGTCGGGCATTCCATCGTCGTGCCGCTTTGCGTCGAATCACACCGGATGTGCTGGCCGCAAACCGGACACGCATATTTGAATTCGCTCATAATGAGGCGACTGTGCTTAAGCTGGTTTTAACATCCCATTTTTAAAACGGGACTGCAATCCGGTATTTGGGAGTGACTTTTCACGCCGTGAGGCGCACATTCGGACGGTTGAAGCGCATGAAAAAAATCTCGCCCGTTTCACGCAGTGGACGCTTCGCGCGCGGTCCGGGCGCGGACGTGGCCCAATTCACCGAATCCATTTCCTTTGACCAGCGACTGTGGCGGCAGGACATCCTCGGCTCGCTCGCCCACGCCGCCATGCTCCACAAAATCGGCGTGCTCTCGAAGGCCGAAGCCGGCGCCATTGTTCGCGGTTTCGACGCCATGGCCCGGGAAATCAAGGCCGGCAAATTCAAGTGGAAAACCGAACTCGAAGACGTCCACATGAACCTCGAGGCCGAGCTGACCCGGCGCGTTCCGGCGGGGGCCAAGCTGCATACGGCCCGATCGCGCAACGACCAGGTCGCCCTGGATCTCCGCCTCTGGCTGCGCGATGAAATTTTCCGGCTGCTCGCCGAAATCGCGGATTTGCAGCGCGCGCTGGTCGCGCTCGGCGAAAAAAACGCGGACGTGCTGATTCCGGGCTACACGCATTTGCAACGGGCGCAACCGGTTTATCTCGCGCATCACCTGCTCGCCTACGTCGAGATGCTCGAACGCGACTGCGAACGGCTTTGGGACGGCCATGCGCGCGTGAACGTCTGCCCGCTCGGCAGCGGCGCGATGGCTGGCTCCACGCTGCCGCTCGACCGCGTGCTCGTCGCCCAGCTGCTCGGTTTCGTGGATGCCAAGGGCCGGCCGCAGCTCACGCAAAATTCCATGGACGCCGTGAGCGACCGGGATTTTGCGGTCGAATTCTGCGCCACCGGCGCACTGCTGGCCGTGCACCTGTCGCGGCTGGCCGAGGATTTGATCCTTTGGACCAGCGCGGAATTCAACTTCATCAAGATGGCCGACGCCTACACCACCGGTTCGTCGCTCATGCCACAGAAGAAAAACCCGGACATCGCCGAGCTCGCGCGCGGCAAATCCGGCCGGGTCATCGGCAATCTCGTCGCCCTGCTTGCGCTGCTGAAAGGCCTGCCGATGACTTACAACCGGGATTTGCAGGAGGACAAGGAGCGGCTGTTCGACACCGCCGACACCGTGCGTGCCACCACCCGTCTGATGGCGGCCATGCTGCGTAACACAAAAACCAATCGCCGCGCCTGCGCCGCCGCCGCGGGCGACCCAGCGTTGTTGGCAACCGATCTGGCGGATTATCTCGTGCGCAAGGGCCTGCCGTTCCGGCAGGCGCACCACGCCGTCGGTGCCGTCGTGGCGCTGGCGGAAACATTGGACAAGCCGCTGGACCGGCTGACGCTGGCGGAACTGCGGTCCGTAAACAAAAAGTTTGGGCGCAACGCAGTCGGTGTTTTCGATCTCAAGCGCGCGATGGCCAGACGCAATCTAATTGGCGCGCCGGGAACGAAGGAAGTCGCGAGGCAACTCGCGCGGTGGCGGGAACAGCTTTCTTAGAACGGCCATTCCTTCTGAGGTTGACCGGTTAACGTGCCCCGTGGCTTGATGAAGTTGAAACCTGTCCCCAAGTATCACGCGGGGTTCGGAAAAGTCGGCGCAATCCGCGTTCATCCGTATCCAGCCGTGGCAAAAATACTTTGCGCCTTTGCGCCTTTGCGTTGAAATTCTCCGCGTGCCTGCGACCGAAGCCATCCGCAAAAAGACCGGAGACCTGCCGCACAAGCCGGGCGTGTACCTGATGCGCGACCGGTTCGGCACGGTCATTTATGTCGGCAAGGCGCGCGACCTGCGCAAACGCGTCAGCCAGTATTTCCATCCATCCCGGCGCCTGGGTTGGGACTTGAAATTCAACGCCCTGGTCGAAGCCATCCACGATTTCGATGTGCACGTCGTCCGCAGCGAACCGGAGGCGTTCCTGCTCGAAGGGAAGCTCATCAAGGAATTCAAGCCGCGCTACAACGTCAGCTTCCGCGACGACAAACGGTTCCTGATGCTCAAGGTGAATTTGAACGACCCGATCCCTAATTTCACGTTCACCCGGCTGCGGAAGGACGACGGGGCGCGTTACTTCGGACCGTTCTCGAATTCCGGCGCGCTGCGCAACACGCTCGCGCTGGTGCGGCGGCAGTACAATCTGCGCGGTTGCCGGGTGTTCACGCCGGGCGAGGCGGATTACAAGCATTGCCTCTACGCGCATCTCAAATACTGCACCGCGCCCTGTGTGGGGAATGTGACACCCGAACAATATCTGGAGCAGGTGCGTGCCGCGTGCGATTTTCTGGAGGGCCAATGCCAGGAAATGAAAGGGCAGCTGGAGGCGGAGATGAAAAAGGCCGCCGTGGCCCAGGATTACGAAAAGGCCGCCGGCCTGCGCGATCTCCTCCGGGACCTGAAGGAAACGACGCAGAAGGAACGGAAATTTGAACGGACATCGTTCACGTTGCCGCGAGCGATGGACCCGCAGCATGATCTGGCCGCGCTGGGCAAGGTTCTTCTTTTGCCGGCATCTCCCCAGCGCATCGAAGGGTTCGACATCTCGAATATCAGCGGTACGTTCGCCGTGGCATCGCTGGCAAGCTTTAGAAACGGGCGGCCTGATCGTGCCAATTACCGCCGGTTCAAGATCAAAACGGTTGAAGGCCAGGATGATTTTGCTTCCATGGCCGAGGTGGTGAGGCGGCGTTATTCGCGGCTGTTGAAGGAATCAAAACCTTTGCCCGACCTGATCCTCATTGACGGTGGCAAAGGCCAGCTCGGGGCTGCGTGTGCCGAACTGGAAAAGTTGAGCCTCGGGAAAATTCCCATCATCGGCCTGGCCAAGGAGTTCGAGGAGATTTACCGGAGGGGCGAAAGCCGGCCGCTGCGGCTGGGACTGAATCATCCGGCGGTGAAGTTGCTCCAGCGAATTCGCGACGAATGCCATCGCGTGGCCAACGCGTACAATGCCCAGTTGCGCATCAAGCGGATTTCGGAGAGCGTGTTGGATGAGTTCCCCGGCATTGGCGACCGGCGCAAGCAGGCGTTGCTGAAAAAATTCGGCTCGGTGCAGCGGTTGAAAATCGCGACGTTGGAACAAATTGCCGCCATTCCCGGATTCGGTGGCAAGGCGGCGGAGGAATTAAAAAGGTTCCTGGCGGCGCGCGGCTAGGCTTTGCCTTTTCTGAAAGTGAAAACGGCCATACTGCCGCCGCCGAGGGTCAAAACCAATCCAAACAGAAGCAGGCATATTTCATCAAGCGTCATGGCTCCTTCGTGCTGATATTGGGCAATTGCCGGCATGACGAACGCCATGCCAACCAGAACGCCAATCATGCCTGTGCTGATGATGAGGGCTCGTTGCATTTGTTTCCTTCGAGCTTTTTGGAATTCATCCCGGAGCATACCGGCTTGACCAAGCCGCTGGACGGCAATCTCGAAAGCCCGCTGAACGCCCAACCCCGACCGCATCTGCCGGTCCACGTCCTCACGCAAATGGCTTTCCAGTTCCTCCAGCGGCACGGGGGTCTGGATGCCGGCAGCCAGCATCTGCCGCCGCCACGCCGCGATTGATTGTTCGAAGTTGAACATATGCAATTTGACAAGGCGTCTGGTGGTGGCTCACGAAATCACGGGCGGGTCCTGCCGGCAGGCAACCTCTTTCAGCCCATGCGCCAAGCTGGCAAGAGCTGCGGCCACCGTCCATGCCCAGAGAAATGAAACCATCAACCGCCCGGGGAAGATTTCCACCTGTTCGATCAAGGGCGGCAGGATGAGTTTCACGAAGATTCCCATCCAAACCACGCTGGCAACGCAGCCGGCAAACCCGATGAATGTCCTGACCAGCCGGTGGCGGATGACCGGAAGAAGCCGGTAGCCATATCGCCAGCTGAATACGGTTGCTGCGACTGCAACCAATCCCAGCATCCGCCCGGCCCAGTTCGCCTCATGGATGGCAAGGAGCACCAGCAGGATCCATAGCGAAAACAGGCCCGCGATCACGCCCCACGCAATGCCCGCCAGCTCCACAAAACGCGCGCCGATCGAGGTGTCATTTTTTTCAAATTCCGATCTCAACGCGCGGGCTTGACCGATTTGTTGAGTGGCTAACTCAAATGCCTGCCGGTCAACCAACCCCAACTGCTTCTGCCGTTCCAATTCTTCGCGCAGGTGGCTTTCCAGTTCCTCCAGCGGCACGGGGGTTCTTATTCCAGTAGCCAGCATTCGTTGCCGCCATTCGGCGATGGATTGTTCAAGATCAAACATATTGCTCCTTCTGCAGTCCAGCCAATACCGAATGGACCAGCACCCACTGTTCATGGTGTCTGGCCATCGCTGTTTTGCCGTCCTTTTTGAGGGAGTAGTATTTCCGCTTCCGTCCGGTTTCGCTTTCACCCCAGCGCGCTTTGATCAACCCCCGGTCTTCCATCCGGTGCAATACCGGGTACAACATGCCGTCCGTCCATTGCAGCTTGCCCTCGGAACGGGCCTTGACCTCCTGAATGATGGCGTAACCGTAGCTCTCGCCCTTGGCCAGGAGCGACAAAATCAACGGCTCAGCCGACGCCGCCACCAGTTCTTTTCTAATCATAGAAACACGATACATAGACTCTATATGTATGTCAAGGGCAAAATATCCCTGAAAGAATTTCGTGCCAATTCGTGGAATTCGTGGCTTAATTTTGCGTTATGAACATTCAAGTGGCCGTCCTCTGCGACGCCGCGACCAGCGACAACGAGAAATTGAACCTCCTCGGCGCCTTCGACACGATATTCGCGCCGCAACTGCCCGCCGTGCATCCGCAGTGCGCCGTGGCGCTCCGCATCACGTTCTTTGCCGGCGACGAGGGCAAGCACAGCCTGCAACTCAACTTCATGGACGCCGACGGACGGCCCATCATGGCCAACTTCCCGGCGGTGCCCGTGGAAGTGGTGCTGCCCGAGGATATTCATTTCGTCACCCGAAATTTCATTGTGAACATCCAGCAGTTGAAATTCGCCGAGGTGGGTTTGTATTCCGTGGATGTGCGGATCGATGGCCAGTCGCAGGCGAGCATCCCCCTGTCGGTGAAAAACCTCCCAGGGCGGCCGGGCGCGTAGGAGCGCGGGCAGCCTGCCCGCGTGAACCGGCCTCGCTTTGGGAAGCGCGGACAACCTGTCGCGCTCCGATCTAACTTTTGAGCTTTGAACTTTCGCGTTGAGTCTTAATAATTCACCGCATGGCAAATTCAAATAACGAACCGATTCTGCAACTGGACCTGCCGGGCATCAAAAAACTCCGCAGCGGGAAGGTCCGTGACATTTTCGACCTCGGCTACGCCCTGCTGCTGGTCGCCAGCGACCGCATCTCGGCGTTCGACGTCATCATGCCCAACGGCATCCCGCGCAAGGGCGAGGTGCTCACGCAAATCTCCTATTTCTGGTTCGAGAAATTCTCCACCCTCGTGCCGAACCACCTGCTGGCCAAAGCAAACGACCCGCTGCCGAAAAATTTGCAGCCCTTCGCGGACAAACTCGCGCACCGGTCGATGATCGTCAAAAAGGCCAAGCCGTTGGCCATTGAATGCATCGTCCGCGGCTACCTGTCCGGCTCCGGCTGGAAGGAATATAAAAATTCGCAGACGGTCTGCGGCATCAAGCTGCCCGCCGGCCTGACCGAGTCCGCTGAGCTGCCGGAACCCCTCTTCACGCCGTCCACCAAGGCCGAGGCCGGTCACGACGAAAACATCTCGCTGGCGCAGGCGCAGAAAATCGTCGGTCCCGAACTCGCCGCGCAGGCAAGCGAATTGAGCCTGAAGATTTACCAGGCCGGACGCGATTATGCCCGCCAGCGCGGGATCATTATTGCCGACACCAAGTTCGAGTTCGGCCTGAGCGACGGCAAGCTCATCCTGATCGACGAGGTGATGACGCCCGATTCCTCGCGTTTCTGGCCAGCGGACCAGTACGCGCCCGGCAAGGGCCAGCCGAGCTTCGACAAGCAATTCGTCCGCGACTACCTCGAGACACTCGATTGGGACAAAACCCCGCCTGGACCGAAATTGCCGGACGAAGTCGTCGCCAAAACCAGCGCGAAGTATCTGGAGGCATACGAGCGCCTGACCGGGCGAAAACTTTGATGGCCTCCAAACCTGCCGTTCTCGCTGGAAGGTGGGTTACCCTACGCCCGCCGGTTATGGCCGACTTCCGTGAGTTTGCGGTTTTGATGAAAAACAGCGACCGGTTTTATCGCGGGCTCGTTAGTCCGTTCAAAGGGAAGGTGCAATTTGCTGATTACGTCCGGCGCTCACGCAACGGCGAATCCTTTCGATTTCTGATATGCCGCAATCGCGACGGTTCCGTGGTGGGAAACATCAGCCTGTTTCTTATCACACGAAATGCCCTGCAAAGCGCCTGTGTGGGATACATGGTTGGAGCCTCTCATGCCCGGCGGGGCTATGCCACGGGAGCGCTGCAACTTGTCCTGCACTTCGCCTTCGACAATCTCAAACTGCATCGGGTCGAGGCCAACATTCAGCCGCACAACAAGCCTTCCCTCGCCTTGGTGAAGCGCGCCGGGTTCAAGCGCGAAGGTTATTCTCCGCGTTATCTGAAAATCTGTGGGAAATGGCGGGATCACGAACGCTGGGCGTTGCTGGTTGAAAACTGGCATAAATCTTGACGCTGAAAATATGCAACATCTCGTTGAAGATTTTCTGCAATACCTCCGCCACGAGCGCGGCCAGGCGGAGCACACGCAGAAAACCTACGCGGCGCTGCTGAACAAATTCATCACGTGGGCGCAAAAACACGGGCTGAACGACTGGAAATCGGTCGAACTGCGGCATCTCATGTCGTTTCTGCAGCATGAGCGCGAACGTCCGCTGGCCGACGAGCCGCCGGAATCCACCAAACGTTTGAGCAGCGAGAGTGTTTACCTGGAGATTGCCGCGCTGCGGGCGCTTTATCGCTACGCCGAGACGGAAAAGCTGGTGCCGGTCAACGTGGCGGAAAATCTGTCGCTGCCGCGCCGCTGGCAACGCCTGCCCAAGGCGCTTTCGAATGAGGAGATCCGCAAACTTCTAACGCCCGAATTGCCGGAAGCGCCCGAACGCCTCTGCGACCAGGCGGTGCTTGAGCTCGGCTACGCCTCCGGGCTGCGGCTCGCGGAACTGCGCAACCTGCGCCTCGAGCAACTGCATCTCGAGGCCGGATTCATCAATGTCATCGGCAAGGGCAACAAGGAACGCGTGGTGCCGGTCGGCAAAAAGGCCATCGAGGCGTTGAATCGTTACCTGGAGGCCGGGCGGCCGAAGCTCGTCACGCCCAAATCACCGGCGACGGTTTTCCTGACCCGGCGCGGCACCCCGTTCGCCGCGGTGACGTTGTGGCTGCGGATCAAAAACCGGGTCCGGCGCGCCGGGATTTCCCGCAACATCACGCCGCACATGTTGCGCCACAGTTTCGCCACGCATTTGCTGGAGCACGGCGCGGATTTGCGCGTCATCCAGGAATTGCTTGGCCACGCGAACATCAGCACCACGGAGGTTTACACGCACGTCACGGGCAACCGGCTCCGGGACATCCATAAAAAGTTTCATCCGCGATCTTAAAGTCAGAGGGCAGAGTTCTGCGACGCCTGGTGAAAAGTTGGGGTCTCGTGAAACTCACCCCTCCGAATGGGATCTACTCAAAATCGTAAACCACCACCTTTTTGACCAGGCGTTTGACGTACTTATCGACGAACTCGAGGTGCAGCGGGTGCGTCTGGTAGGCTTGTTCCGACGGCTTGTCCGGGAATGTGATATTCAGCCCCACCTGGTAGCTCTGCTCGACCACCGAACGCGGGCTGGGCGACATTTTGCCGACATGAAATTGCAGTACGCCAGGGATGTTTTTGAGCAATTGGTTCATGCCGGCAATCAATTCATCCGCGGCGCCCCGGTTCACCGGGACGGTCCAAAAAATGACAACATGTGAAAACATGAAAGGATTGAACCACGAAGCCGCAAAGCCAGAAAGTTCAAAATTTCTACTTCGTGCCTTTGCGCCTTTGTGGTTAAAATTCTCCGGATGAGCAAAACCGCACTATTGTTCGCCGGACAGGGCGCCCAAGCCGTCGGGATGGGCAAGGACCTGGCCGGGCAATTTCCGTCCGCCAGGATTTGGTTCGACCGTGCCAACGCCGCCGTGGGTTACGACCTCGCCGTTATCTGCTTCAATGGCCCGGAACCGGAGCTGACCAGGACCGAAAACGCCCAGCCGGGAATTTTCCTCGTGAGCTGGGTCGCCTTTCAGTTGCTCAAGGAATCAGTGCCGGCGCTCAAGTTTGACGCCACCGCCGGCCTTTCGCTCGGCGAATTCACGGCGTTGACGGCGGCGGGCGCGATGAGTTTCGAGGACGGCCTGCGGGCTGTACGCCAGCGCGGACGATTCATGCAGGAAGCCTGCGATGTCACCCGGGGCGGCATGGCGGCGGTTATCGGACTGGACGAAATGCCGACGCGCGAAGTTTGTGCCGAAGCGGGCGTGGTGCTCGCCAATTTGAACTGTCCCGGCCAGCTGGTCATTTCCGGCGAGGCGGACAAAATCTTCCGGGCGGTCGAACTCGCCAAAGCCAGGGGTGCCAAACGCGCCATCGCCCTGCCGGTCGCCGGTGCCTATCACTCGCCGCTTATGGCTGGCGCGCAGCCGAAATTGCAGGCGGAACTGGCCGGCGTGAAGTTGTCTCTCCCGACTGTGCCGGTGATTTCCAACGTCACGGGGCAGGCCCACGGCAGCACGGCGGAGATTTCGGCACGGCTGGTCGATCAGGTCACGTCGTCGGTGCTATGGGAAAAATCCATGCGCCAGTTGCTGGCCCAGGGTTTCACTCGGTTCATCGAGCTGGGCCCCGGCACGGCCCTGAGCGGCTTCATGAAGCGCATTGATAAAAATGCCCAGATGCTCAATGTGGCGGATGTGGCGAGCCTGGAGTCGACAGCTCAAATTTTAAATGCGTCGCTGCGTTCGTGAGAACGCGGCAAATAAGGCCACGCGCTTACGAGGCGCGGCTACGAAAATTTCGTGCATTCGCGTGCATTCGTGGTTAAACAATTGCCGTCATGAGTCAACTTACGAACCAAATTGCCGTGGTCACTGGCGCGGGCCGGGGTATCGGCCGGGCCATTGCCCTGCAATTTGCCGCCGCGGGCGCGGACGTCGTCTGCGTCTCGCGCACGCAGGAGAATTCCGACAAGGTGGCCAATGAAATCCGCGCGCTGGGCCGCAAAGCCTGGGCACAAGCCATGGACGTGGCGGATGCCGCCGCCGTCAGCACCACCACCGAAAAAATCCTGGGCGAGACCGGCAAGGTGGACATCCTGGTCAACAATGCCGGCGTCACGCGCGACGGCCTGTTGATGCGCATGAGCGATGCGGATTGGGACACGGTTTTGGACACGAATTTAAAAGGTGCGTTTCTGGTGACCAAGGCGTTCAGCCGGGCCATGATCAAGGCGCGCACCGGCCGCATCATCAATATTTCATCGGTCATCGGTCTCATCGGCAATGCCGGCCAATGCAATTACGCGGCCAGCAAGGCGGGACTGATCGGGTTCACGCAATCCGTGGCGCGGGAACTGGCGTCGCGCGGCATCACGGTCAACGCCATTGCCCCCGGATTCATTGAGACGGACATGACGTCCGGCCTGAAGGAGGAAATGCGCGCGGCGTTGCTGAAGCAGATCCCCCTCGGCAGCTTCGGGTCGGCGGACGATATTGCGGGCGCGGCGTTGTTTTTGGCCGGCCCGGCGGCGCGTTATATCACCGGCCAGGTGCTGACGGTGGACGGCGGAATGGTCATGTAATGGCGTTGGAAGCCAAAGAGTTGGTGTGTTTAAGCATGGCAAGACCGCCGCGGCAACGCTTTAACGGTTCAACCCGGTGCGACTTTTTTTGATTCAAAGCTTGACGATTCCGGCGTTCATGGCATAGAGACAGGTCAAAATTAACTTATGGCTGACAAACCAATTGACCAACGGGTAAAGGACATCATCGTCGAACAACTCGGCGTGAAGCCGGACCAGGTGACGCCGGAGGCGAAATTCATTGAAGACCTTGGGGCGGATTCGCTCGACACGGTCGAGCTGATCATGGCGCTCGAGGAGGAATTCAGCATCGAGGTGCCGGACGAACAGGCGGAAAAACTCCTGACTGTCGGCGATGTGATCAAATACATCGAAGAACATCAAAAATAGTTGCGGGATTTAGCACTTCGGGGCAGTTTCGACTGAACTCAGCGAGCTGCCCCCTTTTAATTTATGCCAAGCCATTGGATCGACCGGCGCGTGGTTGTCACCGGCCTGGGCGTGGTGACACCGCTGGGGCATCAACTCGATGTTTTCTGGAACCGGCTCATTGCCGGTGAATGCGGCATTGACCGCATCACTGCCTTCGACCCAACGCCCTATGCCACGCAGGTCGCCGGCGAGGTGAAGGATTTTGACCCGACCCCGGCGCTTCCGTCGCCGAAGGAAATCCGGCGGACGGACCGCTATTCCCAATTCGGCGTTTTTGCCGGACATCAGGCCTTGCTCGATTCGGGCCTCGATCTCGACAATGAAAACCGGGACGAAATCGGCGTCATCATCGGTTCCGGCATCGGCGGTTTGTCCACCACCACCGAGCAACTCAAGGTTTTGCTCGAACGCGGGCCCGACCGGCTCTCGCCGTTCATGATTCCGATGCTCATCAGCAACATGGCCTCCGGCCTGTTCTCGATGTACAAAAATCTGCGCGGGCCGAACTTTGCCACCTGCTCCGCCTGTGCCACGGCCAATCACGCCATCGGTGAAGCCTGGCGATCCATCAAAATGGGCGACGCGCAGGTGATGTTCGCCGGCGGTGCGGAAGCCACCGTGGTGCCCATCGGCATCGGCGGCTTTTGCGCCATGCGGGCCATGAGCACCCGCAACGACGATCCCCAGCGCGCCTCGCGCCCTTTCGACAAGGACCGCGACGGTTTCGTCATGGGCGAAGGCGCCGGCGTCATCGTGCTGGAGGAATTGGAACGCGCCAAAAAGCGGGGCGCGAAGATTTATTGCGAAATCGTTGGCTACGGCAACACGGCCGACGCGCATCATCTCACCGCGCCGGCGCCCGGCGGCGAAGGGGCGGCCCGCTGCATGAAAATGACCCTGCGCCAGGGTGGATTGAATCCCACGGACATTTCCTACATCAACGCCCACGGCACCTCCACGCCGCAGGGCGACGTTTGCGAAACGCAGGCCATCAAGACCGTTTTTGGGGAACACGCGAAAAAGCTGGCCGTGAGTTCCACCAAGGGTGCGACCGGCCACATGCTGGGCGCGGCCGGTGCGGTGGAAATGACCGCCTGCGCGCTGGCCATCAAGAATGGCGTCGTTCCCCCGACCATCAATCTGCAAACGCCCGATCCCGAATGCGATCTGGATTACGTGCCGAACATCGCGCGGGAGATGAAGGTAAACGCCATCATCAACAATTCATTCGGCTTCGGCGGCCACAACGCCAGCATCGCAGCCAAGAAATTTACGGGCTAAAACGTGACCTTTCTTTCGTTAATCGAAAGTAAACGCGAAGGCAAAATTCTCGCGCCCGATCAGATCGATAATTTCGTCCACGAGTTCACCGCCGGAAGGATTCCCGATTACCAGATGGCCGCGTTGCTCATGGCCATTTATTTTCGTGGGCTGAACACCGCCGAGACCACGGCGCTCACGCTGGCCATGCGCGATTCCGGCGACATGCTGGAATTCCCGGAGGACACCCGCCCGCTCGTGGACAAGCATTCCACCGGCGGCATCGGCGACAAGGTGTCGCTCCCGCTGGCGCCGCTGCTGGCGTGCCTCGGCTTCCGCGTGCCGATGATTTCCGGGCGCGGCCTCGGCATCACCGGGGGCACGCTCGACAAACTCGATTCCATTCCCGGCTTCCAGACCTTGTTGCCCTTTGAAAGAATCGTCGGGCAGGTCCAGCAAGTCGGTTGTGTCATTTGCGGCCAGACCGATCGCATGGTTCCGGCCGACAAGAAAATTTACGCTCTCCGCGACGCGTCCGGCACCGTGCCCAGCATCCCGCTTATCACCGCGTCCATTCTTTCCAAAAAACTGGCGGAAAGCCTGGAAGCGCTCGTGCTGGACGTGAAATTCGGCTGTGCCGCGTTCATGCAAACCCGGGCAGATGCCCGCAAACTGGCCAGGGCGATGGTCGCGCTGGGCAACGACTGCGGCGTCAATACGCGCGCCCTGCTCACGGACATGAACACACCGCTGGGCCGCGCCGCCGGCAACTGGCTGGAGGTGAAGGAAAGCGTGGCGTGCCTGGAAGCACAGACCGGTAGGGCTGACCTGCCGGTCAGCCAGTCCGTGCGGCAGCCCGTCCCTGCCGACCTCCGTTTGCTTGTCATCGACTTGGCCGCGCACCTGCTCGTGCAGACAAAAAAATCAAAATCACTCGCCGCCGCGCGCCAACGGGCTGAAGATTGTTTGAACTCCGGCGAACCGCGCCGCAAGTGGGACGAAATGCTCGTGGCGCAAGGCGCCAATCTGGCTGCGTTCAATAAAAAGCTCGCACTCGACCATACCGCCTCCGCCGTCATGGAATTAAAATCGCCGCGCGCCGGATTCGTTTCGAAGTGCGATGCGCGGATAATCGGCGAAGTCACCCGTGACCTCGGTGGGGGCCGGCTGACGAAGGAATCCATCATCAACCACGACGTGGGTGTGGATCACCTCGCCAAACCTGGCGAGGCCGTGCAAAAAGGCTCCATTCTCGCCCGCGTTCACGCTGCCAGCCAAGCGCAAGCCGAAGCTGGTGTCGTGCGATTGAAATCCGCCTTCGAAATATCCACCCGCCGACCAGTCCTTACCCGAATCATCCACGAAGTGATTTGACTTTGGTTACCGGAGCGATGCCAAAATCTGTTCCGCCGCGGCGCGCGGATTTTCGGCGGCATAAATCGGACGGCCAATCACCAGCCAGTTGGCCCCGGCAGCGATGGCTTCGCGCGGTGAGAGCGTGCGCTTCTGGTCGTCGGCCTTTTCCGCGCCGGTGCGGATGCCGGGCGTCACCAGCTGGACCTGGGTCGGCAGGATTTTTCGCAGCGCAACAATTTCCAGCGGCGAACAAACCAGCCCGCGCAGGCCGGCATTCACCGCGAGGCGGGCGAGGCGCAACACTTGTTTTTCCGTGTCCGCTTCGCAGCCAATTTCCGCGAGAGTTTCATGGTTGGAACTCGTCAGCACGGTCACGCCGAGGACGAGCGGCAGGGGCTGGCCAAGTGATTTCGCCGTATCCTGCGCGGATTTTTCCGCCGCGCGCATCATCTCGCCGCCGCCGCTCGTGTGGACCGTGAGCATCTGGACGTCGAGCCGTATGGCGGAGGCGACGGCCCTGGCGACGGTGTTGGGTATGTCATGGAATTTCAGATCGAGGAAAACGGCCGCCCCGGTGGCGCGAATGCGGCGCACGATATCCGGCCCGGCGGCGATAAACAGTTCCTTGCCGATTTTGAAGGCGCCGACCGCGGGAGCGACCTGCGCAGCGAGTTTGAGCGCGGCCTCGGTCGTTGGCACGTCGAGCGCGACGATGATGGGATTTGGTTTGGCCACAGATGGACACAGATAATCACAGATGAAGGCGGAAGAAAAGTTTTTCGCGGGCGGGGTGCAGACCCGCCGTCGCAGCGCGTTTTGACTTTGCCTGAAAAATTTCCTACCCTGCTCACGATGAAAATTGTCCGCCACCCCGACGCGAATTTTTCCGCCCGGCTCCGCGAAATCACCGCGGCTTCCAGCCTCTTCGATCCGGTCATCGAGGAACGCACCCGTGCCATCGTGGATGCCGTCCGGGCCCGCGGCGATGCCGCGCTGCTTGAGTTTACCGGGAAATTCGACGGGGCAAAACTGGCCGCCGCTCGGCTGGCCGTGACGCAGGCGGAATTGTTCAACGCTTCCCTGGCTGCCGATGAATCGCTCCGCGCCGCGGTGGCCGAAGCGGAGGAAAACATCGCCATGTTTGCCCGCAAATCGCTGCGCAAAAACTGGCAGACGAAAAATTCACACGGCGCGACGGTTGGAGAAAAATTTGATCCGTTCCAGCGCGTGGGGGTTTACATTCCCGGCGGGACCGCGCCGCTCGTCTCGACAGCGCTGATGACCATCACGCTCGCGCAGGTTGCGGGTTGCAAGGAAATCGTTGCCTGCACGCCATGCGGCCGCGATGGCGGAATCAATCCGGCGCTGCTGTATGCCACGCGCGCGGCGGGCGCGACCGAGATTTACCGCGTCGGCGGCGCCCAGGCGATTGCGGCGCTGGCTTACGGCACGAAGACGATCCGTCGTGTGCAAAAGATTTTCGGTCCCGGCAACGCCTATGTCGTCACTGCCAAACGCCTGCTGGTCGGTCATGTGGCGATTGATTTGCTGCCCGGGCCAAGCGAACTGCTGGTGCTGGCGGACGAGACGGCAAACCCAAAATTCATTGCCGCCGACATGCTGGCCCAGGCTGAGCATGGCTCCGGCCACGAGCGGGTCTGGCTGGTGACGACCTCGGACAAAATTTTGACGGCGGTTGAAAATGAGATTGCGAGACAGTTGCCGAAGCTGGCGCGGCGTGACTACATCAAGCCCGCTTTGAACAACAACGGCTGGCTGATCCAGGTGAAATCGCTTGCGGACGGCGTGGCGCTGGCCAACCGGCTGGCACCCGAGCATTGCGAAGTGATGACGCGCAATCCGCGCCCGGTTTCCGCCGGCATCCTGACGGCGGGCGCAATTTTTCTGGGGCCCTGGTCGCCGACGGTGCTGGGCGATTACGTGGCCGGGCCGAGCCACACGCTGCCGACTGGCGGGGCGGGCGCGTCGTTTGCCGGGCTGACGGTGGACCAGTTCCAGCGCCGCACGAGCGTGGTGGAATACAACCGCGCCTCGCTCAAAAAGGCGCTCCCGGCCGTGAAGAAATTTGCGGAACTCGAAGGCCTGGCTGCGCATGGACGTTCGGCTGAAATCCGCTCCACAAAATGAAAAGCCCAAAAAAATTGGTCCGCCCGCTGGTGCGCGGGCTGCACCCTTATGTCTATGGCGAGCAGCCGAAGATCAAGGGGTTGGTCAAGCTTAACACCAACGAGAACCCGTATCCGCCATCGCCGCAGGTGCTGGCGGCGGTCAAGGCGGCGGCGGATGGGCGGTTGCGGTTGTATCCGAATCCGACGGCGCTGGCGCTTCGTGAAAAGCTGGCGAGGCTGCATGGCTGTCATGCGGAAAACATCATCGTGGGCAACGGCTCGGATGAATTGCTGGCGCTGGCGACTAGGGCGTTTGTGGAGCCATTGGAGCGCGGGCAGCTTGCCCGCGAGTTTCAAAGCAGCAAAAAAAACGCGGGCAAGCTGCCCGCGCTCCTGTCGAAGGCGATGGTGCAATATTTCACGCCGAGTTATTCGCTGTATCCGGTGCTGGCGGACATTCATGGCGCGGTGAAAAATGAAGTGCCGCTGAAACCGGATTTCAGCCTGCCCGGCATGGCGGAATTAAAAAGCGGACGGGGGAAACCGCCTAAAGGAGGGACACCGAACCGATGGATTTTTAATGCGGCGCTGACGTTTGTGACCACACCGAATGCGCCGAGCGGACGCGGGTATTCGACAAGGGAACTGGAAAGGCTATGTCGGGCACAAAAGGGCGTCATGGTGCTGGATGAAGCTTACGTGGATTTCGCGGCGGAAAACGCGCTGAAGCTGGCATTGAAATATCCGCATGTGCTCGTGGCGCGGACTTTTTCCAAGGCGTATTCGCTGTGCTTCCAGCGGGTCGGTTATTTTGTCGGTCACCCCGACCTCATCGCTGCGCTGCACAAGATCCGCGACAGCTACAATGTGAACGGTCTGGGCCAGGTGGCAGCGGTGGCGACGCTGGGCGCTTTGCCGTATTACCGGGCCAATTTCAAAAAAATCATCGGCACGCGCGAATGGCTGGGCCGCGAGCTGACGAAATCCGGTTTCCGGGTGTTGCCCAGCCAGGCCAATTTCATCCTCGCCCGGCCCCCGCGGCTGGTCGCTCGCGAATGGCAGCAAAAATTGCGCGCCCGGAAGATTCTCGTCCGCTGGTTCAGTTTTCCGGAGGTTAAAAATTACCTGCGCATCACCATCGGTACGGCGGCGGAAGCGGAGGCGTTGATGCGGAACGTGCGGAAAATCACCATGGCCTGAACGTCGATGGCGCCGCCGCCGGTGACGGGCCAAACCTTTTTCTTTGCCACGCGCCGTTTTTTTGTTAAAAGCCGGTTGTGTATCTCGAATTCTACGGATTGACGCTGCCGCCATTCGACATCACGCCGAACCCGCGCTTTCTTTTTCTCACCGAAAAGCATCGCGAGGCCCTGAATCATCTGCTCTACGGCGTTCGCGAGCGGAAGGGCTACGTGCAGCTCACGGGCGAAGTCGGCGCGGGCAAGACCACGGTCTGTCGCGCAATGCTGCGCCAGCTCGACAGCCATTTTTCCACGGCCCTGATCGTCAACCCCGTGCTGAGCGCGACCGAGTTGATGAGGGCCATTGCCACGGAATTCGGCCTGGATGTCAAGGGGCTGGACCAGCATGACACCGTCACGGCCATCAACGGTTTTTTGGTCCGGCAGGTGCAGCAATGCGGTGACGCGGTGCTGATCATCGACGAGGCGCAGAATCTTTCCGAGGAATTGCTGGAACAGATGCGGTTGTTGTCGAATCTGGAGATGGAAAATCGCAAGCTGCTGCAAATCATTCTGCTCGGCCAGCCGGAACTGCGGGACCGGCTCAACAGCCCGCGCCTGCGCCAGCTGCGCCAGCGGATCACGGTGCGCTATCATCTCGGGCCGTTGTCGCGGGTGGAAGTTGCCCAATACATCCAGCATCGGCTCGAAAAGGCCGGCGCCAAAGGCCGGCCGACCTTCACGAAGCCGGCCCTCTGGCGCATTTGCAATTACAGCGGCGGCATCCCCCGCCTGGTCAACGCCATCTGCGACAAGGCGCTGCTCGCCGGCTTTGTCGAACGCAGCGATGTGATCAACTACCGCATGGTGGGCCGCGCCATCCGCGAGCTCGAAGGGAAGATCCACCTGTGAGCCCGGTCAACGACCCATCGGATTACGCCAAACCATCCCCGGGCGGCTGAACCGATGTTCCTGCGCAAAACATTTGCGTCGTCGCCGCTGCTCGTCCGCGTCCTGCCGTTTGTCCTTTTTCTCGCGCTCACTTTCGGCCAGGGACAATTTGGCGAGGCGTCGCGCTATTGGTTTTACCTGGCCAAGACCCTGGCCGGCGCGTGGCTGATCTGGGAAATGCGCCCGTTCGTTTCGGAACTGCGCTGGGCGGTCAGCTGGGAGGCGGTGGCCGTGGGTGTCGGGGTGTTCGCGATTTGGGTTGGCCTCTCCGGCGGGTGGACGACACAGAATTCGCTCTGGATCAAGCTGGGGCTATCGCATCCACCGGTTTCGCCGCCGATAATATGGAACCCGAACGAACAGTTTGGCGCCGGGTCCGCGCTGGCGTGGCTGATGGTGGGGACGCGAATCATTGGTTCCACCTTGGTCGTGCCGCCGCTGGAGGAGGTTTTTTACCGCTCGTTTTTGTACCGCTACCTCAGCCGGCCGGATTTTTTATCCGTGCCGCTGAACCGGTTTGGCTGGACGCCGTTTCTGGCCACCGCCGCCGTTTTTGGTTTATCCCACAACGAATGGCTGGCGGGCATCCTGTGCGGCATGGCGTATCAGTGGCTGGTGATTCGCAAGAACCGGCTGGGCGACGCGATGACGGCGCATGCCATCACGAACTTCCTGCTGGGCGTGTGGGTGGTGTGGCGCGGGGACTGGCAATTTTGGTAGGGACCTCGTGCTGAGATGTTCAGACCCCGAGCCCTGGCGTCCCGGCTCTTACTTCACCTCGATGTCGATGCGGTGGCGTTCGAGTGTGGTCCCTTCCTGCTGCGCCAGATTGGAGAGGTCTTCGTAGTAATTGGCGAGGTCTCGAATTTCGATGCCGCGGTCAGTGGTGAGGGTGTTTTGGAGTTGCAGCACAGTGAACGTGGTGCTTTTGCCGACGGCATATTTTTTCTGTTCGGCATCCAGCGCGGCTTCGGCGTAAATACGCGCCTGGCGCGAGGCCTGCACGCTTTGATAGTCGGACTGCGCCTGCTTCAACGCGTTGTCAATTCCTACCATGACGGTTTGCTCTTGTTTTTTCATTTTCAACAGAAGCTGCTGCAATGTCACCTTGTCGGCTTTGTAGGTGTTGCGCGCCTTGGCATTGCTCAAAGGCATATTCAGTTCTGCGCCATAGCTGTAAAAGGGACGGTCCTCGTTGCCAACCTGGGTGAATACATCATTGTATTGCGCTCCCTGACCATTGTAACCGTAACTGCCGGTCAGATTGAGTTCGGGGTAAAGCTGGTTGCGGTCGTATTTCAATGTAATGCCTTGGGCTTCCACCGCCAGCCGGGATTGCAACAGATCGGGGCGTTTGGTCAGGCCCTTGCTCCAACTGTCCTGAAGGTCGAACAACTGCAGCGGCGCATTGGTGATCGTTTCCGTGGGCTGCACGTCCGTGTTATGCCAGTTTGCATATTGGTCGGTGAGCAGGATTTTCAAGTTGTTTTGGTCGTTGGCGAGCGTGTATTGGGCGGCAATCAGGTTCGCCCGGCTGGTGGCCACCTGCGATTCGTCCTGCTGTACGTCCAGTTGCGCCAGCGTGCCGATCTGGACCCGCTGCCGGTCCTGGTCAAGCTGGGTCTGGGCAAGGACCAGCGCCTCCTCCTGAACTTTCACGTTTTGCTGCGCGTAGATGAGTTCGTAATAGGCATTTTCGACCGCGGTGATGGAGTTATCGAGCTGCAGGCGCAACCCCTGCTCGTCCTGTTGAAGCGTGTTCCTGGCCAGTTTGATCGCCAACCGCGTGCTATCAATCCAGAAGTTCTTCAACAGCGGCTGCGTGAGGGTCAAACCCGCGGAGCCGCTGGCATTTTGAGCGGTGGAATTCGTAAAGGAGGTGAAGTTTGTCCTAACCGTAAAATTGATATTTTTGCTGTCCGTGACCGTGCCGTTGAGATCGTATTTCATGCCCCAGGGCAGCAATCCGCTTAGGTCGGGAGTGAAAGTATTCTGGTCGGATGTCGAGGCCGGCACGGGCAGGCCATTTTGAAACTCCGGGCCTTGGTTATTCCGCTGATGCGTGGCGGTGAAATCGAATATCGGGTCATAGGTCCCATAGTTTTCGCGCAAGGTATAAAGCTGGATTTGTGGGTCGAAGCGCGAGATTTGCACGTCGAGGTTGTGCTGCAAGGCTTCCTGGATGCAGTCGTCCAGCGACATTGCATGCGTTGCGGCAGTGGCCATCGTGTTGGTCGGGACGGCCGCCATGGAGATGTCAGTTTGCGGGGCAACCGTGTTCGTGTCGGGTTGGGCGGCGGGCGCGTTGGTTTCAGCCGGAGCAACAATCGCATTCGCATCCGCTTGAACGGCAGCACCATTGGTGGCTGATGAAACAGCCGACGCATTGGTGTCGACCGGCACGACGGTCGTATTTGTATCCGTCTGAGCCGCGGCGCTGAAGGCCGCGAGAATGATAACCAAAAGAACGCTGAAACGTTTCATGATGCTGCCGTTTTGCAGGCTTTCGCCAAAATTCATCAAACCTAAGACGCTCCGGCGCGCCCGAAGGTAACCATTTGGTTAATTTGACCGCGCCGGCCGATAAAAATCACGCGCCGCAGCAAGGTTTGGGGCCTTATGGCCGCTCAACCGGCCTTGGCGACCGCCGCGGGGACTTCCTCGATTTTGGCGTTTTGTTCGAGGAACGCGAGCACTTTTTCGTGCGCAATCTGGTCGTACAGCTCCGCCACGCCGTTGCGCTTCTGCAGATCCTTGAGGAATTTATCCAGCGGAATCTGATACGCGACCGACAGCGACTGCACGCGCTTCAACACCTCGTCCTGTGACACCTGGATGGCTTCCTGTTCGGCGATGCGCTGGATCAGGAACGACAATTTCACCCGCTCCTTCGCGCTCTGCGCCGCGGCGGAATAAATTTCGTCCTTTTGCTTTTCAATCAAATCCCGCCCCACCCCGCGCTGGGTGTTCTCGCGGACGATGTCGTAAACCACGTTGCGCGTCTCGTGCGCCACGGCGGTTTCCGGCAGCTCAAAGTTGGTGGCGGTGAGCAGCGCGCGGATGAGCTGGCCGCGAACGGACTTGGCCTGCGAAAATTTCAACTCATTTCCCAGGTCGCGCTCCACGCCTTCGCGGAGCTTTGCCAGGTTCTCCGCCTCGTACTTTTTGGCGAACGCATCGTCCATCGCCGGCAGGATTTTTTCCTTCACCTCGACGACCTCAACCTCATACACGCCCTTTTTGCCCGCGAGCTGCTTGGTCACAAAATCGGCGGGGAAATCGACATTCACCGTGCGCCGGTCGCCCGCCTTGGCACCGGTGAGCTGGCCGGCAAAGCCGGGAAGGAAGGCATCCGGCGCGGCGTCCACCCAGAAATTCTTCTGTTCGGTCAGGCCCTTGGCCGTCGGCGCCGTGTCGGTGATGGGGTTGCCGTCGCAGGTGCCGGTGTAATTGACCACGGCCACGTCGCCCGCGCGCAACTCACGCGCCACGGTTTCGAATTTGATGTGTTGTTTGGCCAGCAGTTCGATGGCGCGGTCCACGTCCGCGGCCGTGACCGACTTCGCCTCGCGCTGGGCGCGCAGGCCCTTGTATTCGGGCAGTTGGAATTCCGGGGCGGTTTCTACGGTGGCGGCAAATTGCAGCGCCTGGCCGCGGGCGAACTGGATTTCCTCGATGTCCGGATAGCCGATGACGGAGATTTTTTTCTCGTCCACCGCGTGGCGGTACGAATCGCCGATGAGCTTGCGTTTGACCTCGGCCTTGATGTCCGGCTCGTATTTTTTCAACACCATGGCGCGGGGCGCCTTGCCGGGACGGAAACCGGGCAGCGCGGCCTGCTTTTGAAAGTCCTTGGTGATGGTTTCAAAGGCCTCATCCACGGCCTTGGCGTCCACTTCCACCCGCACCAGCTTTTTGCACGGGGCCAGATTTTCGACGGTGATATTCACAATAGTCTTTTCGTTAAACGAGCCGTGCAGGGTAGCCGACCTCGGCTGACTGCGTCAACGGTTTTGATGGCCTGTCCGGGGCATTTCCGCTTTGATAGGGGCGAATGAGCCAAACGATTTTCATCACCGGCACGGATACCGGCGTCGGCAAGACCTTGTTGACCGCGCTGCTGGCGCGGTTCCTGCATGAACTCGGCGTCAACGCCGCGGCGCTCAAGCCGGTCGGTTCCGGCGGACGCGCCGACGCCCGCGCGC
>JBAPQW010000039.1:0-1751 GCA_049280815.1 Verrucomicrobiia bacterium
GTGCTAGTTACACTCCCCGCCCGTCGCCCAAGATGATAACCAAAACCAACCAGGGCTTTGAAGGGAGTATCAAATCGCTGCAGGCAACGCGGGATGGCCGTTCCAGTTCCGCTTCGCGGTTCACGTCATTTGGTCCCGCGCGCCTGAGCTCTGGACGTTAGGCCGACTGCACACGCATCATGTATTCCGTTGACGACAGAGACAAAGTTGTAGAGCTGCGGGACGCGCCACAGTCTTCGGTCGGGGCACCGTGCCCGATGATCCTTGCTGGCGAGGGCTATCTATATCTCGCGTTCTTTCTTCAAGACACGCCAGCCGGATGGGACGGCTCCACGGTGCGAGTTGTCAGCCAGGATACTTCCGGCGAGCCGGTTGGTCTTGTTACTTTCACGCACATTTACGCTCACTTCTTCGGACCGCCGAACGACGAGGCATTTTCTGGGCATCCTCTTGCTTCGAGAGGCTTGCGGCCATACAGTGTTTCCGAGATTCAGGACTCGTCATGGATTCGGAAGCTTGAGCGCATGAACTCGGTTCACCCGTATCACCGTTCGGAGCGTTTTGCAGAGTTGCGACACTTTATCTTTGCGTTTCACGACACTACGTTTGAGTGCATTGCACAGGACTTTTCAGCGTCCGTTCGTGATGGTAGCGTTGCTGGAGTTTTAGCAGATGTTTTTAGAGAGTTACATGACACGTCGGCCTAACAAGATTAGATGAGAAGGCAGACATCGGCGCAATGACGCGTCGGTGATATAGTCTGCCTATGAAAAATAAAACCAACCTCACTCCGTCTGTCGTTCTCACTTCACCCGCTGCTGTCGTCAGCGGGTTCACCCTCGGTCTGGATCTTGGTGATCGCAGCCATTACGTCTGTGTCCTGGATGGCCAAGGCCAGATCCTTCACGAAGGGCCCCTGCTCAATGAGCGCGTGGCCCTCGCCTTGTTCCTCACGAAGTATCCCGCCGCCACCGTGGCGCTCGAAGCCGGCACGCACAGTCCGTGGATCAGCCGGTATCTGACCGGCCTGGGGGCCACGGTCATCGTGGCCAATCCCCGCAAGCTCCACGCCATCACCCGCCACGAACGCAAGTGCGACCGGCGCGATGCCGTGATGCTGGCCCGCCTGGCCCGTGCGGACGTGGCCTTGCTCCATCCGCTCCAACACGGTTCCGCCCAGGCCCAGCACGATCTGCTGGGCTTGAAGCTGCGCGACAGCCTCGTGCGCACGCGCGTGAACCTCATCAACACCGTCCGCTTCACCCTCAAAAGCCTTGGGCACGTGGTCAGCAATCCCTCCAGCGAATCGTTCCACAAAAACATCTTAACCGCCGTGCCCGCCGAGTGTCTGCCGGTGGTGGCCCCGGTGCTGGCGGTGTTAACCTTGATCACCGAACAAATCAAGACCCTGGAGCGCGACCTGGTGACGCGCAGCAAACGCGATTATCCCGTCACCCAGCGCCTGCAACAGATTGCGGGCGTGGGGCCGCTCACGGCATTATGTTTTGTGCTCAAGATCGGCGAGCCCACGCGCTTTGGCCGCAGCCGGGATGTGGGGCCGTATCTGGGCCTGTGCCCGGGCCGCGACCAGAGCGGTGGCACGGACAAACAACTGCGCATCAGTAAATGCGGCGACGGCCTGCTGCGGCGATTGTTGGTGAGCGCCGCCCATTACATCCTCGGGCCGTTCGGGCCGGCCTGTGCGTTGCGCGCCTACGGGCAGCATCTGATGGGCACCAGCGTGCGGGAAA
>JBAPQW010000040.1:0-69610 GCA_049280815.1 Verrucomicrobiia bacterium
CATCACGCCGACGCCGCCCGCCAGGCCCCGCCGCAGCCGGGGCTGGATGATTGTGGCGATCATTTTATTCGCCCTGCTGGCCATCAGCCTCCTGGGAAACTTCACCCAGTTCGTTTCGCGGGTGTTCAGTTCCCGGTTGAGTTCGGGATTGCGCAGCGGCTTCCGCACGAGCGCCATCCGCGACGTCGGCCCGCGACTGGATGAATACCTGATTGAAGACAACGACTCGCGCCGGAAAATCGCCGTGGTCACGGTAGATGGCATCATCACCGATCATGCGGTCGACCGGGCGGGCAACAATATGGTGGAAGTGATCAAGGCCCAACTCGACATGGCGAAGGAGGATGAGCGGGTGAAGGCGGTCATTCTCAAGGTGGATTCACCCGGCGGCGAAGTGATGGCCTCGGACGAAATCAACAAGGTGATTGGGAAATTCCAGGACGAATCGGGCAAACCGGTGGTGTGTTCGATGGGCAGCCTGGCGGCCTCGGGCGGTTATTACATTTCCGTGCCCTGCCGCTGGATTGTGGCCAACGAACTGACCATCACCGGCAGCATCGGCGTCATCATGCACGGCTGGAATTATCGCGGGCTGATGGACAAGGTGGGGATCGCGCCGATGACCTACAAGAGCGGCAAGTTCAAGGACATGCTCAGCGGCGAGCGCAGCACGAATGAAATTCCGCCGGAGGAACATGCCATGGTGCAGGCGCTCATTGACGAAACTTACGGAAGGTTTACCAACGTCGTGTGCAACGGCCGCACGCAGGCCTGGCAGAAAAACAACAAGGAAGGCCAGGCGCTCGCCACCAATTGGACCAGTTTCGTGGACGGACGCGTGTTGTCCGGCTCGGAGGCGCTCAAACATGGTTTTGTGGACGAACTCGGCGATTTTGACAAGGCGGTGGAGCGCGCGAAAAAAATGGCCCACGTCAGCAGCGCCAACCTGATTGAATATCGCGAGCGTTACGACATTTCGGATCTTTTTTCGATGTTCGGCCAGAGCAGTTCCGCGCACGACATCAAGCTCGACCTCGGCGTGGATATGCCCAAATTGGAGGCCGGGCAGCTTTACTTCCTGTCATTCACATTCGTGAACTGACGTGAAAGGTGTCACCGTCATCGCGCACCCGCTGGTGCAGCACAACCTGGCCCGGTTGCGCGACAAACGGACGCAGTCCCAGGAGTTCCGCCGGCTGCTGGGTGAAATTGCCTCGCTCATGCTCTACGAAGCCACGCGCAGTTTCGCCGTCCGCCCCGTTTCCGTCCAAACCCCGCTGGCCAGCGCCCCGGGATTCCGCCTGGAACGCGAAGTCGTCCTCGTGCCCGTGCTCCGGGCCGGACTTGGCATGCTCGATTCCATCCTGCAATTAATCCCCCATGCCCGCGTCGGTTTCATCGGCCTCAAACGCGAAGAAACGACGCTGCGCGCGCAGTTTTATCATCAAAGCCTGCCGAAAAACGTGGGCCGGTTTGAAGTCATTTTGATCGACCCGATGCTGGCGACGGGCGGCAGCGCCGTGGCCGCGCTTGATTTGCTCGCCGGACAGGGCGCCAAACACGTGCGGCTGGTTAACCTGGTCGCCGCGCCCGAAGGCATCCGCCGCGTGCAAAAAAAATATCCGCGCGTGCCGATTTTCACCGCCGCGATCGACCGCCGGTTGAACGGCAAGGGTTACATCCTGCCCGGCCTCGGCGATGCCGGGGACCGGCTGTTTGGAACTTAAAACCGGCGGCGCGGCAGCGCCGCCCCACCGTTTGCTGGTAGGGACGCGCTGCCGCGCGTCCTTGATTAAATGAAACGTTCAGAAACATTGCTCATGGTCGCGGACAGCGAGCGCGACGCAAACATGCTTTACGCCACCGGCCTGTTCGTGCCGGACCCGTTCATTTTCCTGCAGGCCGGCGGACGCCCGCTCCTCGTGATGAGCGATTTGGAAATTGACCGCGCCCAAGCCCAAGCCCCGCACTGCCGCGTCGCGTCGCTCAGCCATTACCAGAAGAAACTCCTCGCCGGCGGCATTAAACATCCCGGCCTCGCCCACGTCGTCCGCCTGATTTTGCGCGAAACCAGCGCCCGGCGCGTCATGGTGCCGGGCAATTTTCCCCTCGGCCTGGCGATGGAGCTGGAAAAACTCGGGGTTAATGTCCAGCCGCGCCCTGGCAACTTCTTCCCGGAACGCGAGATCAAGTCCGCCGCCGAGGTCCGGAAAATCTCGGCCGCACTGTTGATGGCCGAGGTGGGCATGGCCGAGGGGATGCAGGTTCTCCGCGCGGCAAAAATCGGCCGCGACCGCAAACTCCTTTACCATAACGTCCCGCTCACCTCGGAAAAACTGCGCTCGGTGATTGATTGCGCCATCCTGCAGGCCTGCGGACTGGCCGCCAATACCATCGTCGCTGGCGGACGCCAGGCGTGCGACCCGCACGAACGCGGCTTTGGCCCGTTGCGCGCACATGAACCCATCATCCTGGATATCTTCCCGCGCTCGCAAAAAACCGGTTACTTCGGGGACATCACCCGCACCGTCGTTCGTGGACACGCCAGCGAAGCCGTCCGCAAACTGTACCACACTGTTTTTCAGGGACAAAAAATCGCGTTCAAGAAAACCCGCGCCGACACGCCAACCACCGATGTTCACCGCGCGGTGCAGGATTATTTTGTGGCCCAAGGTTACCAAACCGGGCGCCGCCACGGGCGCATGGAAGGTTTCTTTCACGGCACCGGCCACGGTTTGGGTCTGGAAATCCACGAATCCCCGCGGGTGGGCGCGAGTTCCCTTGGCACGCTCAAGCTTGGACAGGTCGTGACTGTTGAGCCGGGGCTTTATTATCCGGAAATCGGCGGGGTGCGGCTGGAAGACGTCGCCCTCGTCACGCAGAACGGTGCGCGCAACCTGACACGGTTTGAGAAAGTGCTGGAAGTGTAAACCTGCCCATGAAACTTGTAGCCGTGGACGTCAGTCCGCGCACTTTGAGTCTAAAAAATCAGCGCCGACTCACGTCGGCGGCTACGGTTAAGAAGGATTCAAGGCTCGAAAAAGTTCCGGGGAATTCGCTCCAGCTTGACCGGCACCGGCCTGGTTGCGCCAGGGTATCTTGTCTCACCTGCGCCACGCTGGCGCAAAAAATCCTTTCGTCCCGCCGGAAGGCCTGTAAATTTAACGTCAGCCTTTGGCACACGACTGGCTGGTTGAGTGAAAACAGCCATTGTGCTGTCCATCCATACGGATTGATTTATGTTTAATTTGTTCAGCCCATTGTATTGGTTGTTCGCCCTGCCGGGACTGCTCATCGGCATCTGGGCGCAGATCAAGTTGTCCTCGGCTTACGGCAAATACAGCCAGGTGCCGGTGGATTCCGGCCTGACCGGCGCCCAAGCCGCGCGTAAAATTCTAAACCAAGCCGGCCTGGGCGAAATGCCGGTGGAGGAAGTTCCCGGCCATCTGACCGACCATTACGACCCGGCCAAACGGGCGCTGTTTCTTTCGACCGACAATTTCCACGGCCAGACGATCGCCGCGGTGGGCGTGGCCGCGCATGAAGCTGGCCACGCACTCCAGCATCAGGCGGCTTATGGATTGTTTAACTTCCGCATGGCGATCGTCCCGATCACTCAGTTCGCCAACGCTGCCTACGCCGGCATATTCCTGATCGGCATGTTCATGGGCCTGTTGAAAATTGTTCTGCCCATTATCATTGCCGCTTTTGCCGTGATGACGCTGTTTCAACTCGTCACGCTGCCGGTGGAATACGATGCCAGCCGCCGGGCCAAGGAACAATTGTTCCGGCTGGGCCTCGTACAGGAGCAGGAACGCGCAGGGGTCAGCAAGGTATTGGATGCGGCGGCGCTGACTTATGTGGCTGCACTGGTGAGCAGCATGCTGACGTTGCTTTATTACATCACCCTCGCACGCGACAGCCGGCGATAGTTAATGGTTAATTTTCTTGCCGACTGGCATTTAGCTCGTAACGTTTGCCCCGGCTTATGGCAAAGAAGCAAAAACGGAAGGCAGCCAAAACCAAGCGGCGCGCAACCCGGCCATCGGCCGTCGCGCGGCGCAAAAAAATTCCCGCGCCGGCTGCCCCGCCCAGCGCGCCGGCCGCCCCAGAACCCGCCCCGCCCCAGCCGGTCACGGAAGGGGACACGACCCAGTTCATCCGCCGCGAAAGCATGCGCTATGACGGCGATACGGCCATCAAACTGTATCTGCGCGAAATCGGCCTGGTCAAGCTGCTCACGCCGCAGGAGGAAATCCAACTGGCCGCGCGCATCAAGAAGGGCGACAAAAAGGCGCGCGAGCAGATGATCAAGGCCAATCTCCGCCTGGTCGTGAAAATTGCGCGCGATTACGAGGGCATCGGCCTGCCGCTGCTGGATTTGATCAGCGAAGGCAACATCGGCCTGATGAAGGCTGTCGAACGGTTTGATCCCAAAAAAGGCGGCAAGCTTTCCACCTACGGTTCCTGGTGGATCAAACAGTCCATCAAACGCGCGCTCGCCAACCAATCCAAGACGATCCGCCTGCCGGTGCACCTCGTGGACAAAATTTCCAAGATGCGCCGCATCGGGATGCGGTTGCAGGAGGAGCTGGGCCGCGAACCGACCGACGAGGAATTGGCCGACGAGTTGGATATGACCGCCACCCGCGTCCGGCAGATGCGCATGGCGTCCATTCGTCCGGCATCGCTCGACGCCCCCATTGGCGACGACGACTCGAACAATTTCTCCGACGTCGTCGAGGATGAAAACGCCACCTCGCCCTACGAAAACCTGAAGGACAAGACCATCACCGACATGTTGCAGGACATGGTCAAGCACCTCGACCCGCGCGAGGCGACCATTCTGCGCTTTCGTTTCGGCCTCGACGGCGGCACGGAAAAAACGCTGGAGGAAGTCGGCGAAAAATTCGGTGTCACCCGCGAACGCGTCCGCCAGATCCAGAATCTCGCGCTGCGAAAACTCCGCAAAATGATCGAAAAACTCGAAGCCTCCAAGCACAAGGAAAATTGACGCATGTCCCCTGCCGCCACGCCCCAGGAAATCGAATCGGCCATCCGCAACGTCCCCGACTTTCCCAAGGCGGGCATCCAGTTCAAGGACATCACGCCCGTGCTGGCCGATGCGCGGCTCTTTGCGGGCGCGATTGATCTGCTGACGGAGAAATTCCGGCCCGGCTCGGTGGACGCGGTCGTGGGCATCGACGCGCGCGGATTCATTTTCGCGGCCGCCGCCGCCACCCAATTGAAGGCCGGCTTCGTGCCCGTCCGCAAGAAAGGCAAGCTGCCCTACCAGACCATCGAACAGGATTACGCGCTTGAGTATGGCTCGGCGACCGTCGCCATGCACGTGGACGCGCTCAAGCCCGGCGCACGGGTGGTGTTGATTGACGACCTGCTCGCGACCGGCGGCACTTCCGCCGCCGCCGCCACGCTGGTAAAAAGGCTCGGCGCCAACATCCTCGAAATCGTTTTTCTCATCGAATTGAAGTTTCTAAACGGCCGCGAGAAGTTAAAAGGCCACTCCGTGCGCTCCATCATTGCGTATTAAGCGCGCAATTGAGTTTTCAACTTCCCGGATTTCGCTACAGTGTCGGCAATGGAATGGCTGCAAGCGCTTGACACCGGCCTGTTCCGGTTCATCAACCGGTCTTTGGCCAATCCGTTCTTCGACTGGCTCATGCCGGTTTTGAGCGGCAATGCCTTTTTTATTCCCCTGTTGTTCCTGCTCGTCGTCGGGTTGCTCTGGAAGGGCAGCATCCGGCTGCGCCTTTGCCTGCTGCTGCTGCTGGTGATCCTGCCGCTGGGCGACGGCCTCGTCGCCAACACCATCAAGCATGCCGTTGCCCGCCCACGCCCGTTCGTCACGCTGCCGGAAGCGCGATTGTTCGGCACCGTCGGCAAAGGCTATGTCCCTCCGGAAATCAATGACCAGGGCGTGGACCTGTCCGCCACCAAGGGCAGCAACAACAGCATGCCTTCCTCGCACGCGGCCAACTGGTTTGCCGCCACCATGATTCTATTCATTTTTTACCGGCGCAGTTTTTGGTTCATGCTCCCGCTGGCCTCGGCGGTTTCGTTTTCGCGGGTTTACAACGGCGTTCATTATCCCAGCGATGTGCTCGCCGGCGCCATCATCGGGGCGGGCTACGCTGCGGCCGGCGCGGTGGCCCTGCAAACCGTCTGGCAGCGGATCGGAAAGAAATGGTTTCCCCTCTGGCATCAACAGGTTCCCTCCTTGTTGAATCCAAAATTTGAACCTCAAAATTCAAGGTTCATCGACAAGAACCCGGCGGAATCAGAGATGGAATGGCTGCACCTCGGCTATGTCCTGGTTTTCATCATCCTCATCGCCCGCTGGGGCTACCTCGCCAGCGGCATCATTGAGCTGGGGGAAGACGAGGGCTACCAGTGGCTTTGGTCGAAACACCTGGCGCTGTCGTATTACAGCAAGCCGCCGGGTATTGCGTTGATTCAATTCGCCGGCACGCTGTTGTTTGGCGACACCGCCTTCGGCATCCGGTTCTTTTCGCCGTTGTTCGCCGCTGTTGCGAGCGTGCTGCTGCTGCGTTTCCTGGCCCGCGAAATCAGCGCCCGGGCCGGATTCTGGCTGCTGCTCATCGCCGCGGCCACGCCGTTGCTCGACGCCGGCGGCATATTGATGACGATTGACCCGCCGCTCGTGCTGTGCTGGACATGGGCCTTCATTGCCGGCTGGCGCGCCGTGCAGACCGACGGGCAGGCCCGACACTGGCTCATTGTCGGGCTGGCGCTGGGGCTTGGCTTTCTTTGCAAATACAGCGCGGCCTTTCAAATCGTTTGCTGGATGATCCTGTTTGCGCTCTGGCCTGCGGCCCGCATGCATCTGCGCCGACCCGGCCCATGGCTGGCACTGCTGATTTTCATGGCCTGCACCGCACCGGTCCTGATCTGGAACGCACAACACGGCTGGATCACCGTTCACCATGTCGGGGATAATGCCGGTCTGCGCGGCCAGTGGCATCCGACCCTGCGCTATTTCTGGGAATTCCTGTTTGGCGAGATGGGTTTGTTGAATCCGATTTTTTTCATCGGCGCGCTGTGGGCCATGTTCGCCTTTTGGCGGCAACGGAAGGAACAGCCGTTGTGGCTCTACTTCTTCTGCATGGGCGCACCGCTCTTTCTCGGGCACTGGCTTTGGTCGTTTCACTCTCGCGTCCAGCTCAACTGGATCGCCCCCGCCGTCCTGCCGATGTTTTGCCTGATGGTCGCGTACTGGAACGGCCGCCGCGGCGTCAAACCGCTTCTGGCCACCGGGCTGGCGCTGGGCTTCCTGGCCGTGCTCATCATGCACCAGAGCAATTTCATCGGCAAAATCAGCGGCCAGCCGCTGCCTGGCCAACTGGACCCGTTGCGCCGGGTGCGCGCCTGGCAATCCACCGCCGCGCTGGTCGAAAGTGAACGAGAAACATTGGAGGCGGAGGGCAAACCGGCCTTCGTCATCACCGAGCATTACGGCATGACCAGCCTGTGCACGTTTTATTCGCCGCCGGCCAAAGCCGCGCTCACGTCCGGGCCGCTGGTCTATTTCATGGATTCCGCGGGCCCTCTAAACCAGTTCTATTTCTGGCCGGAGTACCGTTACCGGGACAGCCGCCAGGGGCAAAACGCCATTTTTGTAAAGGAGGTTGGCCTTCGCCCGCTAGCCCCCGGCTGGTTCTGGAAATGGCTGAAACACCAGCCCGTGGGTTACACCGACGGGCCGCCGCAGACCAAGCCCCGGGGTATTTTTAGGGAATTCGAATCCGTCACCGACCTGGGCGAATTCGATATCAAATCCGGCGACCGCGTCTTCCACCGTTTACATCTCTGGGCGTGCTATAATTTGAAATGAATATCTAAACTGGGAAACCTACGAACGGCGCGAAAGTCGAAAAAGGCCACTGGGAAGCTGCAAATTATTGCGCGTGTTTCGTGCCATTCGTGATTCTCAAAAAATGTCTTCGATCATGATGCCAGCGACGGAAGATTTTTTGCGGGTTCGCGCCTACGACCTGGACGCAACCTTTGAATCCGGCCAGGCTTTCCGCTGGCAGCCGGCCAACGGCTCCTGGACCGGTGTCATCGGCCGGCATCAGGTGCGATTGACACGGACCCCTGACGGCATTCGCGCCGAAGCCGCCGGGCCGGTCACCGACTGGCAGTGGTTGCGCGACTACCTGCAAGCCGGGACGAATTTGGACGCGGTGCTCAAAACTTTTCCTGACGACACGCCGATGCATGACGCAGTGGCGGCGTGTCATGGCTTGCGCGTCCTGCGACAGGATCCGTGGGAATGTCTGGCCTCATTTATTTTATCCTCGACCAAACAAATTGTCCAAATCCGGCAGATCATCGCCCTGCTCTGCGAACGATTCGGCGAACCCATTGACCCGTGCAACCCCGAGTCTAAGAATCGTGGGAATTCGGCCGCCGGCCAAACCCTGCAATTTGCCTTTCCGACACCGGAACGAATTGCCGGCGTCACCGAAGCCGATCTGCGCGCGTGCAAAATGGGTTTTCGCGCGCCGTATCTGCTCGGCGCCGCCCGACAAATCGCCGGAGGCAAATTCGATCTGGACCATCTGCGCCACCTGCCGCTGGCGGAAGCGCGCGGAGAACTGATGTCCCTGCGCGGCGTGGGCGGCAAAATCGCCGATTGTGTTCTGCTCTTCGCCCATGGATTCAACGACGCGTTTCCCGTGGATGTCTGGGTCGAACGCGCGTTGCGCGAATTATATTTTCGGCGCCGGCGGGTGGACCACAAACAGCTGCGGCATTTTGCCGCAACCCACTTTGGACCCCACGCCGGCTACGCCCAGCAATATCTTTTCCATTACATGCGGACGAAAATGAAATCACCCGGCACACCGCGAAATGAAATCGCTTGAGGTCATCTTGTCGCCAAAGGAATTGCCCGCGTTGCTGAAACGCGACCTGCGCAACACCCTGTGCGTCGTGTTTGACGTGCTCCGCGCCACCAGCACCTTTGTGACCGCCCTGCACCACGGCGCGAAAGCCATCGTGCCCGTCTCCGATATCGCCGAGGCCCTGGCCCGCCGCGAAAAACATCCCGAGATCCTGCTCGGCGGCGAGCGCGACGGCGTCACCATTCGCGCGGCCCAGACCGGCGGCATTGATTTTGACCTGGGCAATTCACCGCGCGAATACACGCCGGAAAAAGTTCAGGGCAAAACCATTGTTTCGACGACCACCAACGGCACCCGCGCGCTGCGCGCCTGTGCGGGTGCGCAAATGGTGCTGGCCGGGTCGTTTTTAAATCTCTCCGCCACCGCCCGCTCCGTGCAGCGTCTTCAGGCCGCATCGGTCCTGCTCGTGTGTGCCGGCACGCGCGATAACGTCGCCACCGAGGACGTGCTGGCGGCTGGCGCACTCGGTGAAAAGTTGTTGCGCAGCGCCACCAGGTGCGCGGTTTCGGATTCGGTTGAAACCGCCCTCGGCGCCTGGCGCGAAGCAAAGTCGGACCTGGGCGGGGCTGTGGCCGGGGCGGAAAATGCCCGGCGGCTGCTGGCGATCCCCGAATTGCGCGATGACGTCGCGTTCTGCCTGCGACCCAACGTTTTCGATCTCACCGCGGTCCTGGGCGGTGACGGCGCCATCCGGATTTTAATTTGAAGCCGGCACGCCAAGCGCCTGCAGCTTCGCCTGGATTTGAAGGTCGCCGGGCTTGAGCCGCAACGCTGCCTGATAACTGGGGATGGCTTCGTCCGGTTTCCCCAACCGCAGCAGCGTGTCGCCAAGGTTGACGAAAATCCGCGGGTCGTCCGGTGTGACGCGCAGCGCTTCACGAAACTGTTGCGCGGCCTCGCCATAGCGTTGTTCCCGGAACAAGACTGAGGCCAGATTGTTGTGCGTACTGGCGGAGTCCGGGTTCAACTTCAAGGCGGCCTCGAAGCACCCCGTGGCGTCGGCAAACTGCTTCTTCGCCGCCAGCGCAAAACCCAGATTGTCCAGGACGTCAGCCTGATCGGGGGTGATTTGCAAGGCATGACGATAGTTGTTGATCGCGTTATCCCAGTCTTTCATCTGGGCAAAGGCATTCCCCAGGTCGTAAAGGACATCCGGGTTTTCGGGATTGATCTGGAGCGCCCGGGCATAATATTTCATGGCTTCCGGCATGCGTCCCTCTTGGGAGCAGAAGGTGGCGAGATTTTTGCAGGCCACGATGTTGTTAGGGGCCACGGCCATCGTATGGAGAAAAAGCGTTTCGCCGTTTTTCCAATACGAGACCTGGGTTCGGGCCGCGGCGATCAAAACGGCAATGATCGTTGCGCCACCCATAATTAAAAACCAGCGGCCAGCCCGCCATGAGGAACACAAATCGGTTACGGCCCAGGCTGCCAGAATTATCAATCCAATTTGTGGCAAATAGGTATAGCGGTCCGCGCGCACATAGTACGATATTTGCATGATTCCGATGACCGGGACCATCATCCCCAGGTACCAGAGCCAGCCAACCACCAGATAACGGTGCCGCCGAAAGGCAAATATACCCGCAGAAATAATCACCAGCAATATTCCCGAAGCGGCCACCTGCCAGGCGGCCAGGGGGGTTGGCATGTAAGGAATGGCCAACCCCGCCGGCCAGACCAACTGTTGCAAATAAACACCATGAGCCACCACGGCATTTTCCAGCCGAACCGGAAATGGCATCCAGTCAAGGTTGCTGACCTTTTCCGGCACCAAAATGGTCGCCAGGCACGAGGCCAGCGAGAGGAGAAACAACGGAATCTTTTCGATGATCAAAGGGCGCCAGGAACCTGGAACCGCAGGTTCAAATCGGCCCAGCGGCCAGTAGTCCAACAACAACAGGATGAACGGCAGCGTTACCAGCATGTTTTTGGACAACAGCCCCAAGGCAAAAAGCAACCCCACAATTACGTAACGAACACGCGATGTCGGACTCCGCACGTAGCGCACATAAGCTGCCAGGGTCAACATGAAGAAAAATCCGCTCAGCACATCCTTGCGTTCCGACACCCAGGCCACCGACTCCACCCGCAAGGGATGGATGGCAAACACCACGGCGACAAAGGCGCTGCGCCACAACGCACCGGTCATCTGCCGCAACACAAGAAACAGGAGAACGGCGGTGGCGGCATGGAACAGAAGATTGGTCAGGTGGTGGCCCTCGGCGTTCAGCCCGTAAAGCTGGCAGTCCAGCATGTGGGAGAGCCACGTGAGCGGATGCCAGTGGCCAATTTGACCGTACGTAAACGCCCAGACGAATCCCGGCCAAGTCATCCCTTTCTGCACCATCGGATTTTCATACACGTACTTGTTGTCGTCGTAGTTGACAAACCCGTGCCCAAGCGCCTGACCAAAAACCATCCAGACGGCCAGCACAATGAAAAGGCAAATTCCGATGATTTCCCAGGTGGCGGTTTTTTTTCCAGCTTGGTTGTTCATTCGCGCATGCCCGTCCACCGTGCATTCCGTGCGTCACCCAACAAATTCCAGCTCCTGACGATGCGGAATCAGCCCGCGCTCGAACGCCCGGCCGAGAAACCGGCGGATGGCTTCCCGGCCCCGCTCGCCGTAATCGAGGGTCCAGTGGTTCACGTACATGCCCACAAATTTGTCAGCGAGGTCACGCCCCATGTCCCGCGCATATTGCAAGGCGTGCTGCACGGCTTCGGCCCGATGGTCGAGACTGAACTGGATGCTGGCCGTCAGCACCTCGGAAATTTCCCGGCGCACCGGTGGACTGAATTTCTTGTGAATGACGTTCCCACCCAGCGGCAGCGGCAATCCGCCGTTCTCCTTTCCCCACCACACGCCAAGATCTTCACATACGACCAGCCCTTCGTTTTGATACGTCAACTGGCCTTCATGGATGATGAGCCCCACGTCCGCCGCACCTGAGCCGACGGCCTGGAAAATCTGATCGAAGGGCACCACCACATAATTGAATTCCTTCGCTGATTTGCCCAGCCAGAGTTGCAGCGCGAGGAAGGCGCTGGTCATGGTGCCGGGAACCGCGATTTTTTTGCCGGCGATCTCGACCGGGGAAAACTTTTGTTTCGCCACCAACATCGGACCGTAGCCGTCGCCCATGCTCGCGCCGCTGGGCAGCAGCGCATATTGGTCGCTCACATAAGCGTAGGCGTGAATGCTGACGGCGGTGATGTCGAGTTCGCCGCGCGTGGCACGCTCGTTCAGCGTCTGGATGTCCTGCAAAATGTGCTCGAAGCGGAAGCCGTGCGCCGGGATCAATCCCTTCGCCAGTGCATAGAACATGAAGGCGTCATCCGGGTCGGGTGAATGACCGAGGGTCAACGTCGTTGGCTGCATGAACGCAGCCTAAACCACGCCATGCGGACTGTCACGACGAGAAGATCTGTGAGCGGCAACGTGGATATGTTCCCCAAGTATTTGAAGGACACCACACGCGCCCCGACCGAATTCAGCTGCAACTGACCGCCGACCTCCTTCGTCGCTTCAATTCACGATCCGGTTTTGCAGGCAAACCCGGTCAGGCGCGTGCGTTGTGTTCCTCCCGGACAAACGCATTTGTCCGTCTCCAAAAAAACCTGACAGGTTGTCGAACCGCCTCCTCTGGTCCGGTTCAACGCTGCCGAGGTTCCCCACCCAAAACCAACAACACTTACCAACCGTCGGCCTTTAAGCACCCGGTGTGCCGTCCGGAAAAATGAGGAATAATTTTGATAATCCGGCCTGATTCGAGAATTTCCGGAGCCGGCCAGATGAAAACCGCTGTTGTTTTTTTCTCAGCCTGATTAAACTTTCGCTGACCGTTTCGCGGCTACCCCTGAATCGTCAGGGGCCACGAAGAAGTTGACTCTGGCCAAGCCGGCGCCAACAATTGCCGACCGTCAGCAGCCATAGACAATATGCGTAAGCCGGAAAATTTATGATATCAATCCCAACCTGGTCCAAATGCATCAGTGCCGTAGCACTCGTGGCCCTGGCCGTCGGCTGCGCCAGCCCGAAGCAAACCGAAAATCTGTTGACCCTGGCCGGGTTCAAGCCCATTGCCGCCCACACTGCCAAACAGCAACAACAGCTCAAGGCCCTGCCGCCAGACCAAGTGAGCCGCATCGAGCGAAAAGGGAAGACGTACTACGTTTTCCCGGATGTGGCGCACAACCGGGCCTGGGTTGGCAGCCCGAAGGAATATCGGAATTACCAGCAGATCCGTTCGGATTATCAATCGTCCAACCAAGGTCTTGCCGCCGCCAAGCTGGGCCAGGATTCCCCATCCGATTATAACGACTGGGACGGCTGGGAAGTGGTGATCTGGTCGGACTGAGGCAATCGGAGATTAATTACGCATGTTGTTTGAGCGGATTTTCGGACTAAAGCCGCCATCGACTCCGCCGGTTGTCCACCTGTCGGGGGGAGCGCAACCGTTGCCGCTTCTGATGGTGCGCAATCCACGCGCACGTCGTTATCTGCTCCGGGTGTGTTCCGATGGCACGGCGCGCGTTACCATTCCCCGCGGCGGCTCGCCGGTGGTGGCCCGGCAGTTTGTGCAACATCATGCAGCCTGGCTGGACCGCCAGTTACAGCGGCTCCGGAGCCACCCCCGGCAACCGGCAGTTTGGCAGATCGGGACCGAGATCCTTCTGCGCGGCGAATCGGTCTGCATCATAAGTGGGACCACCGGCAAGGCTGAGACCGTCCACTTCGGCAACGAATCCATCCGGTTGCCAGATGCGGCTGCCGATCTGCGCCCTGCGATTGAAAGCCATCTTCGCCAACGGGCCACGCGGGAATTGCCTCCACGCGTGTTGGAACTGGCCACCCGTCACGGATTGACCATTCGCCGGATCACGGTGCGCAGCCAGAAATCCCGTTGGGGTTCCTGTTCGCGCCGCGGCACAATTTCCCTGAACTGGCGGTTGATTCACACCCCCGCTTTCGTGAGTGATTACATTTGTCTGCACGAACTGATGCATTTGCGGCAGATGAACCACTCGACCCGGTTCTGGCGGGAAGTGGAGCGTGTTTGTCCCGATTACCGGCAGGCTGAACGTTGGCTGAAGGAACACTCCGGTCTTTTGCGGTAAGCAGCGGTAGGGTTACACCCCATGGCACGGGGCCGACCCAGGCCGTAGCCTGAGCCAATATGACCGCACTTAAAATCAAAGCTGGCCGCTTATTTCTCATGCTGGGTCTGGGACTATCAACGGCAGTCATCGTCACCAGCCTCAACGGTTGCGTCAGCGATGAGTCTTCACCAAATCCCAACCAGTCCCCGCCCTATTTCAAACCCACTTTTAACGGCGATGACCACACTCCACCGGTCTATACGTCGCCGGCCGTCGCCCCAGCCGCCACGAATTTACCAGCCGTGACCACGCCCCCTTGATGGGTTTGCGCCAGCCGGCAGGCCACGGTTCGCTTCCAAGTTCACGCTTCCATTCGCCGGACTTCACGATTAGGGTTTGGCTGTGCCGCCGGTGTGGCGAAATGGCAGACGCACAGGACTTAAAATTTTCAAAATCGCACTTTCTGACCACTTCTCGCGACTTCTTCTCACACGCGTTTCAGCCTTTATTTGCAAGCCTATTTTCAATTTTAGCCTGATTTCGCCGCACCCCTAAAAGGGGTGGCTTTCCGACCCCAAAAGTGGCACAAAAAGTGGCACAAAAATCTTTCAAAACCCCAACAAATTGAAAAATCCGCACAGGACTTAGTCCCAGAAGAGTCCGTCTGTTTTTTGCATTTTTGCGTTTGTGCCACTTTTGATTTTCGGCACAACAAATAACATGCAGTCATCAAGAAATTTACAATTATCTCATTGTGCCACTTTCAAATCAAAATCTCGCCTAAATTACGGTCAAAAAAATATTTAATGCAATTTTGTTGTGCCACTTTTTTAATGCCAAAAACTGGAGGAGATTTTTATGCCGAACGATCTTTTCGAGACGGTGTCTTGTGCTCCTGCGCAAATTCCCCGGCGACAACGCGGCGATGAAATTCGTCTATGGCTTCTTGTGTGAGGTATTGCCGACCGGCGATGTTGACGGTCTTAAGCCAGCCCTTTTTCCGCCAGCGCCACGCCGTAATTGGTGTCACTCCGACTCGCTCCAACCACTTTGAAAGACTGATTACGGAGCTGGTGATCGGTGATGAATTTGAAGTCGTCGCGTTCATAAACGAAAATTGAGGCCATGTTTACTGTTGCATATCGGACTTGGTCGGCGCCCCTGATTTCGCGAGTCGCGCCAGTTTCCTGGCGTTCTTGATACGCCAGTGTCGGTGAATGGCCGCCACCACCTTGTCGAGCCAGCTTATATCGGTAATCTGTTGCGCGAGCACATCACGCGAATAATGTTTCACGCAATAACGCTGTGGTCGCCCCAGCGGCTTGATCAAGCCTGCCCGCGACAGTGGCGGGATAATGTGCGTGGCGACCCCCAGCGCGTCGGCGACTTCCTCCTTGGTCATGGTGGCGCGGTATTTTTCCAACGGCTGGATTTTTAATGGGGAATCAGCAGTCATAAACTTTCCTTGGTTAAAGTGAGGGTGACGGCGGTAATGAGGGTGTCATACACCGCGCCCAAGCGGCTATCTGCCGGCATTACAAAACTCAATTCGTATTGCTGAAGCCGGCGTTCCAGCCAGTTGAGACCGCTTCCCAGAACGATCACGTCGGCACATGCAAAATGTATGGAAATTTTCTCCGGCGGTGCCTCCGGTTCTTTTTCCAGGGCCGGGTTGGCCGTTCTTTCGGCATACAAGAACTGCGCGTAGGGCAGCAGATAGCTGATGCCGTCATCGGCAATTACTTCGAGCGCGGCGATGTTGGGATCACTGCCGATGCAGGGATTTTTACGCGGGCTAGACGCTGATATGGCGGGCGGTTGTTCGCTGGTGTTCGGTTGGCTTGATTTCATGGCTGCTCCTTTCGGTGGTTTCGATTGAAAGTGATCGGGCAATGCGCTGGCGGAATCGTTTCATAAAACGATTGCCGCGCTGCAAAATGGTTTGGAGAAAATCCCGTTGCGGCATGGCCTCAACCGCCGCCAGCCGCGCACTGGAATGGGTGACATGCAAACGCAATAATTCCGAATCATCGGTAAAGACCTGGCAACGTTCGCGCCCGCGCGAGATGCTGACGTAAAATTGTTCCTGATTGATGGCGGGCAGCGAACGCGATGAGGCAACCAGCAAAACTTCATCCACGGTCTTGCCTTGGGCGGCGTGCGACGTGACGGCGTAGCCATGCGTGAAGGTGCGATAATCAGCAGGAATCACCCGGCCATCGGCCAGCAAAACGGAATCGCCCTGAATCGCCCGCACCTCGACGAGTTCGCCATTGATAAATCGTTTGCCGGACGTGTTGGCTTGCAGCAACAGCTTCTCCCCGGCGGCGATTTTCAATTTCCGTTTCTCTCCCACATCACAAGCGATGCCTGCAACCAATGGAAAAATGTTTTCGGAACCATCCGTGTGTTGAACTTTGAGTGAATCATTCTCAACGGCGACCACTAACACCGTTTCATTTTTATCAAAGCCGTGCGTTGTCCGGTGAAAATGGATGGCCATGCCGGGACGGTATTGCCGCGCATCGCGCTTCTGTGCTTCGGTCCACGACAATGAATCAAAGACCTGAAATTCTTTTTCCTCACCGGCCAGCCGGCCAGATGTTTTCATAGCGGCCCGGACTTTCTCCGTTACCGCTTCAATTTCATTCCACGTCGGCGCGACCATCATCGCGGACTTATTTTCTGCCAACGCTTTCAGATACGATTTCGCTGCCGAGTCGTGAAGATCATGGTGGCCGTCCGCAAGAACCTCAGTCACCGCACCAATGCGTTCCAACTGCGCGAAGGCTTCCACGGTGCGTTTCTGCGCCGCCAGTTCCACAGCCTTGCGATACGCTACCTTGCGTTGCCGACGGATGGCCGTCAACTGGCCAGATTTGAAATTGGAATGACGTTCCAAAATGCGCAGTGCATCGCCACGCGCTACCGAAGCGTGCTGCCCTGTGTCGCCGGACAAAATGATGCGCGCATCATGCGCTAGGTCAAACAGCCGCTTCATGTCATCAATGCCCACCGCCCCGGCTTCATCCAGCACCACCATTTTCCGTTCGTTCAGTTTCGGTTTCGTCAGCAGCAGGCTTTGCAGCGTCTTCGCCTCGAATCCCTCTTTACGCAAAACATCCGTTGCTGCCGCAGTTGGCGCGCAGAACAACGGTTCAATCTTTGCCTCTTTGCAGGCAGTGACCAACTCGCGCAGCGCCGTGGTTTTGCCACTGCCGGCCAGACCGCGCAGGCCGGTGATGCGGTCACTGGTGCGTAGCACATGGTAAATCGCGCGGCGTTGATCCTCGCCCAGCCAGTCGGCGGGTTTGTATGTTGGATGAATCGGCGCGACGGCATCGCAGGCCGCATTGACCGTCTGAATCAAATCCAATTCCGTTGCCAAAATCTGTGGCGTGGATACTCCACGCTCGGTTTTGACCAGATGAGCCGAATACTTCGCCGCTTCTTTCAACGCCAGCAATTCCAGTTCACCCGGATGTTGAGCCAATGCCACGCCCAACAGTTCATGCTCTGGCACGACCGACTTGCGCTCGAAGACGTGGGCGACGGCGTAATTCAGGGCTTGGTTTTCCGGTTCAAACCGGCGGACTTGTCGGACGGGTTGAACCGTCGCGGTGAGTTTTTGCAGCACCTGAAATTCATCGGGCTGCAATTGTGCCAACTGCTGGTCGCGCACTTCGGTGGTCGAGATGCCCTTGATCTTTTTCGCCCGGCTCTGATGCACCGCCAGGGCAATGGCATTATTCGATAATTTACGTCCCAGCTTTTGTTCCAGTTCCCGAACCACCGCGTCACGTTGCTGGGAGCGTTTGGAAAACCGTTTCAATACCGCATCATTCACGCCCTCGATTTCAAAGCCGTGTTTCGCCGGACGAATGTGGTAGCCGATCTGCTGGACACGTTTTGCCAGTTCATTGCGATAAACCGCCGTGCCGTAACGAATCGCGTCATACATTCCGCCCGCCTGCAATGCCTTCCAGCGCTTTTCCGTTTCATCAAACGTGGCGTTGAACACCGTGAGGTGGGTGTGCAACAGCGGGTCGAGCGCCCGGCTGCTCGTGTGCGTGAACGCGGCGGCGACCAGATTGCCGGTGGTGCGGTCACGTTGGTTGCCCTGCTTGCGCACCCGCGTTCCCGCAAAGGTTTCGAGTTCGCGGAACGCTATGCGCGTCGCTTCTTCATGTGCCACCACGAGCCGGTCGTCATTCATCGTCACTGCCAGAACCGATACAGATTTCGGCGCGGAACAGGTAAAGTCATAAAATACGCGCCGCTGGTTCGTTTTTTCCTGCCGCAGCGTTAGACGTTCACCGTCATTCGGATTCTTGTTTTCGCACAGCGCGTGAAATTGGTCACGAGTGACCGCATTATTTAACTCCAACCGCTCCGCGCCAGCACCAATCCACTCGCCGGGCCGGATTTCACCGGCGGCATAGTAATCGTTCTGCGCCAGATGCTCGTCGAAGTAGCCTTCGGCATCCGCCAGATTTTTTTGTGCGACGGCTGTGAACATAGCGCCCGATTTTAGCGATTTTTCAAATGGCGTTATGCCCCGTTGGCACAATCGTTATTTTCTTTCCGTCATTCATTTTTCGTTTGGTCATTTTGCCTGAACCCATTTGGCGCAAGGTGTGCCTCGCACACGAAGCGGGGTTCAACCACGGAACCAAGACCGATTCCGATTTCATGTCTGGCAGTTTGCCTGAACTTTCTCCCGTTGAGGTGTATGTGATACACTTTATGCACTTGGCCGATGATTTTCTTCATTCGGCAACCAGTTTGGCGGAGAAAAAGCCCGCTTTTGTGCAATCTTTACACAAAATGAAAGCTAACCGTTTGGTTGTAAAAGCGCGTTATCCTATTGTTTTCATTGGGGATTATCGCTTTTTACTCGGCAGAGTCTGAAATTTTGTTGCAGTTTTCGCCTCGCAATGATGCTGCCTGGCGCTTTGACTGGCCGGCTTTCCTGCGGGCACTCGGAAACCGGCCAGACAGATCGCCAGCATTTGAACCTAGCCGGTCACGCACTCAACGGGCGTTTTGAAAATCCCGCGACTCCACAGTCGTTCCGTTCGCTCCGATTTTCAAACCGCCCGTTCAGTGCCCGCGCAAACTTGATTCCGACCCCGGATTACCATATTTATTTCTTGAGTGAAAAAGATGTCCTTCAATCAAATAAAACGGCAGGAGGCCCAAAGCCGCATGGCGGCAATACGCAGGGCACGCCGCAGTCCGGCGGCAGCCATAGCAGAGCAGAAACGGGCATCACTGGTTGGTAATGGGGCCAAATGGCGTATCACCAATCTTGATGAAGTCGCTCGTGCGATGGCTAAAAATTGGGAGTAATTGGAGAATATGGGCACTCCAAAAACTCAACCCATTTGCAAACGAAAGTTGTTTCAGTTGTATCCTTCTTCAGCGGCGGCTTGCTGCGCCCGAAGAATGTCGTGAAGCGTCAGAATTCCCACCAGCGGTCCGTTGGCTTGTTCCTGAAGCAAAAGAAATCCGGTCTTGGATTCAATCAATTGCATTTCCACATCGCGCAGTGACAATTCTGGACGGCAAATGGTAGCCTCAACCAAGGCAGGCGGCCGTTTTTCCCGGATTGAACGCGTGGCTTCTTCCCGTGTCAGCACGCCACGAATTTGTCCGTCAACCACCACCGGGAACCGGGTGTAAGGATGGTTTTGCAGCAGGTCTTGAATTTGTTTCAACTCCAGGGAAGGGACAATCACGGGTTTGGGGTTGGCCAGATGTGAGATCGGCTGCTTCTGCCATTCGCGCAGATCGCGCGGCGGGGCGAAGCGTTCCACGGCATGACCGTCTTGTTCCAACAGTGCGTCGTAAAAATTATGCCGCGCCATGCGCCGACTGATGGCCTGGCTGACCAACGCCGCGAGCATCAGGGGCGGCACCAGTGCAAATTGATGCGTCATTTCAAATACAATCAGGATGCTGGTCACTGGCGCACGCACCACCGCGCCCAGCGTCGCGCTCATGCTGACGATGGTGAGCATGGCCACGCCTTCCGGTGACAATCCAAAAACCGGCTGGAGGATGCCCGCGATTCCCAACCCGGTCATTGCGCCAAAAAATAATGTCGGCGAAAAGATGCCGCCACACCCACCCATGCCGTAGCAGGCCACGGTCGCTACGAATTTTGCCGCCAGCAGCAACGCCGCCGTTTGCCAGATCAGCTTGCCGGTGAGCGCCTCGGACAAATCATCGTAACCCAAGCCAAACACACCGAGTTTGCCGGTATATCGAAAGACCGCCACGCCCAGCGCCCAGCAAATCAACGCACCGATGGTGGGTCGTAGCCACGCCGGCACTGCGCTTAATTTCTTTTGCCGTGCGCGAAGACCGAGCGCGGATTTTTGAAACGCTACGCCCACGAGCGTGCCCGCTGCCGCCACAACCGGCACCAGCAAATACGAATACCAGGAAGGTTCACCGATGGCCGCAAGTGAAAAAGACGGTTGCGGTCCGATGATGCCATGTGCCACGAGCGCACCGAGCATGGCGCCGAGCAGCACACTGCCGAGCAGACGGCTGTTCAAATCACCAATCAATTCTTCCAGCACGAACGTCACCCCGGCCAGCGGCGTGTTGAAGGCGGCGGCCAGACCAGCGGCGGCACCAGTGGCGGCAGCCAGCCGGCGCTTTTGTTTGGGTTCACCCGCCAGTCCCGCCAGCAGCGAACCGGCTGTTCCTGCCAGTTGCACGCAGGGACCTTCGCGGCCCAGGCTGCTGCCACCGCCGATTTGCAGCGTGCCTGCGAGAAATTTCACCCACAGAACGCGGAAGGGCACAAAGCCAAAGTTTTTCCAAAATGCCGCCTTCAGTTGCGGGATGCCGCTGCCGGCGGCCTCCGTGCAAAACGAGTTGAGCAGCCAGCCGGAAATCAGCGACGTCCCCAGGATTATCCCCAGGCTACTCCAAAGAAAAGTGGTAAATGAACAGTGCGAAAGCCGCACGATGCCGGCACGATAACAGCCGTTTAATGCCAGTTGGAAGGCCACGGCCACCAGTCCGGCTACAAAGCCATAGGCGCACGTTTTGAGAATCGTGCGCGGACGCTCCGGCAATTTTGCCAGCCATTCAACCAAAAATTTCACACGCCATGATGTCTCGAAAACTGGTGTAAGGAAAGTTTCAACCGCCCCGTGACCAAAAATCGGCATGGGCCAAACCGAAGCTTAACAACCGGCGGTCGGACAGCTTAAAACCGGAATCCGTCAGAAAATTGTCCGGTGGCGTGAGCCAGCTTGCTGACAGCGAGGTCATGAGTTTGAAAAACAGATAAAGCGAGGCGAGAATTGCCCCCGCCCGCCAGCGCCGCCAGCCGCGTTCCGGCACGCGGAAATCGGCCAGCAACCAGATGGCATCGTTGGTGGCGCTTTCGGCCAGCCGTGGAATTAGTTTTTGAAGTTGTTCGGCACGAAAGCAGTCGAGAAAAAAGTTGGTGACCACCAAATCGAATTCTCCCGGCGGCGGCTTCCAGTGCAGCACATCAATTTGTTGGAAATTGATGTGCGAACCATCCAGTTTTTCACGAGCCAGGCGTTGACGTGCCTGTTGAATCATGCCTTCGCATTGCTCGACGCAGGTGATTTGAATTCGCGGATTCGCGCGCAGCAGTTCCACTAGAAACTTTCCTGTGCCCTCGCCGACCAGCAAGGCGTGTCGGCGGTCTTTTGTGTGGGCTAAAAAAGTTGTCCGGCAGCGTTGCATCAATCCGCCGGCAAAAAGTTTTTCCATCCAATGATAATTCGCGGCGAGGCGGTCGAAGTTCATGCGCGCACGGAACAAGTTTGTGCAACCGGGCGGTTCCACCACAGACAGGCCACAATGCCACCGGCGGCAAAAAATAAAACGTCCCACGGATCAGCGACACCGATATGGTAATAAAACGGGCCGACGATTTTGCACATCACCGACCAAATGGCGAGGTGTGAGAACATCTCCGGCCAGGTGGGAGGCTGGTCATGTTTCCGCAATCCCAGAAGCCGCTGAACCCACAGCACGACCGGCAGTGCGGCGGGCATCAGCAATAAATCGTCAAAATGCGAACGTAAAAACGGCCAAGCCCAATGCAGATGCGAGTGAAAGAATCCGGCCAGATGCGGCAGAATAACCAACCGGTTGACCGCATAACCCGCCAGGGAAATGCCGAATAAGCGGTCGTGCAGATAGCCGAATCGGTTCATAGCGCCAACAGCACCCAGCCGGTGGTAATCGCCAGAAGAGTTTTGATTAGTAAAATCAAGGCCTGTTCATGTATGCCGATCATCAAGAGTGGGCCAAGGGCAAACCTTAGTATTTTGACCAGAAAAATCATAACCAGGCCATGCTACCCACGGCCGAAAGTTGCGCCAGAAAGTTTTTGGCAATTAAAGTCGTGCGCGAAATTTTCAAAGAAATGCTCTATCCCTGTGAATTACAATTGCGGAGGGTTTGAAGTAATCTTTTGTGAACTCGATCGAGCCAACTCAACTTGGAATACCAATTCCCGCCAGCAACGCCTTGACGCCGTTCCAAGTAATGCTCACGCCGATGCACACCATGATGAACGCTGATAGTCGCACCACTACAATCATGCCCGTGTGCCCGATCCAACCACCGACCCGTTGTGCGTAGCGATACGTCAGCAGAATGGACAGCGCGATGACGCTGGCACCAATGCCGGCGGCGAGCAGTTGAATCACCGCATGTTTGAAAGAGTGCGCGTGATTCGCCCCTACGGTGATCGCCACCGAAATGACCCCGGCATCAATTGTCATCGGCAACGTCAGTGGGGTAAAGGCGCGCCCGAGCGCGAAGGCCTTGGCATGAATTGGATCCAAGGCCGCATCGGCTGGTTTGGGGATGTCGGCCAGGAGTTTCCACCCCAGCGAGCAAACCACTGCTCCGCCCGCTACTTGCACGACGGGAATTGAAAGACCAAACATTAGCAAGACGAAGGATCCAAGTAACAACGAGCCGAGCACCATGAAGAACGAATAAAAAGCGATACGTTTGGCAAGCATCGCACGCGTGGGCTCATCACAGCCGGGCGTCATTTTCAAAAAGATCGGCGCGTCGCCCAGTGGATTAACGACGGGCAACAATGCCCCAATAATCAGCAGGATGGCTCCGATCAGTTGGTCGAAGTCGGACCAGATCATTGGATCGCCCTCACTTGGCGGATTTTTCCAGATGCCCGCCGAATCCGTAGCGCATGGCCGAGAGCAGCTTGTCCTGAAAATCTGCGTCGCCACGCGAACTGAAACGCGCGTAAAGCGCCGTGGTCAGAACCGGTGCGGGCACGCCTTCATCAATGGCCGCTTTGATCGTCCACCGGCCTTCGCCTGAATCGGAGACGCGACCGGCAAAATTCGCGAGGGCGGAATCTTTGGCCAGCGCATCCGCCGTCAAGTCCAGCAGCCACGAAGCAATCACACTACCACGCCGCCAGACCTCGGAGATGTCGGCGAGGTTCAGGTCGTATTGATAATTTTCAGGTTCGCGCAACGGCGTGGTCTCGGCATTCGCTTCGCCCTGTTGTTTGCCGATATTCGCACCGCGCAAGACGCCCATGCCTTCGGCATACGCGGCCATCATGCCGTATTCGATGCCGTTGTGAACCATTTTAACAAAATGTCCCGCACCATTCGGGCCACAATGTAGATAGCCTTGTTCCGAAGTTCCGCCGAGCTTCGCGCGTCCCGGCGTGCGCGCAACATCGCCAATACCCGGCGCGAGCGTGGCGAAAATAGGATCGAGTCGGCGAACCACTTTTGAGTCACCGCCGATCATCATGCAATAACCGCGTTCAAATCCCCACACGCCGCCGCTGGTTCCCACATCCATATAGTGAATTCCTTTCGACGCGAGTTCCTTCGCGCGCCGGATGTCGTCAATGTAATAAGAGTTGCCGCCGTCGATGATCGTGTCATCCGGTTCGAGCAGAGGCAGGAGGTCGGCAATAGTTTTATCCACCACTGCCGCTGGCACCATCAGCCAGATGGCGCGCGGCTTGGCGAGTTTTTTGACCAGGTTGGAGAGCGAAACTGCGCCCACGGCCTTGCCCTTTGCCAAATCCTTCACCGCCTTTGGCAACTGGTCAAAGACGACGCAACGGTGGCCGTTTTTGATCAGCCGTCGAACCATATTCGAACCCATTCGGCCAAGGCCAATCATGCCGAGTTGCATGGTTGGTTTTTTCTTCATGAGACAAGATAGTTTGCCGTGTGGGCAATGTCCGAATTAAGCAACAAATCATGCTCCCACCGCGCAGGTTTTCGTGCTGTCGCACGCTGGTTGATGGGCTTCCAACGCTTCCGGGTTGGTGCGGCTGATGATTTCGCGCGCGTGAACCGTTTCCACATCGGAACCGTGGGCGATCAGCACATATTTGCCGCTCTTCACCGCCGTCTCGTATTGCAGAATGCTGTCTTTGGGGATGGCGCATCGGTCTGCGCGAACAAAGTGGCGAGGGTTCGCGCCTGCTTGATTCATGAAAACTCTTCGGCGCATCAAGGCGTCGAGGACGACGATTTGAACTTGATCTGTTTTGGCGGTCTCGTGGTCGGTCACGCTCTCGCCTGGGAATTGATGCAGGCCTTTCTTGCCGCGCGATTCACCGGCGCGGAACGCCATCGTCGCCGGTTGGCGAAAGTGGCGGATTTGGAAAACAAACTTTGAACACAAAAAATACCATGACGACAAGCAAGCAAACACCGGCCAGAAACCCGGACTATAATTCTCTGCCAACGGAAATTGACGGCTTTGATTCGCTGGCGGAGCTGGCGTTGGATCTGCGCTGGTCGTGGAATCATGCCACCGATGAGGTGTGGCGAAAACTTGATCCCGCGCTCTGGGAGCTCACGCAAAATCCCTGGGTGGTTTTGCAGACTGTCTCTAAAGACAAACTCAAAAATGTGCTGGCCGATTCAACTTTCCGAAAAAACATTGATGACCTGTTGATATCCAAGCGGCAGGCGGCAGAGACGCCTGGATGGTTTCAAAAAAACCATCCACAGTCGCCCTTGAAGTGCGTCGCGTATTTCAGCATGGAATATATGTTGAGCGAAGCGCTGCCCATTTACTCCGGCGGCCTCGGCAACGTGGCTGGCGACCAGCTCAAAGCTGCCAGCGACCTCGGCGTGCCGGTGGTTGGCGTGGGGTTGCTTTATCAACAAGGCTATTTTCGTCAGGTCATTGACAAGGACGGAGCGCAGCAAGCCCTTTATCCGTATAACGACCCCGGACAATTGCCGGTCACGCCGTTGCGCCAGCCGAACGGCGAGTGGCATTGGCGAAAACTCGCCTGTCGTCCGTGCCCGCATCTGTGAAGGGTTGGACTTTCTTGGCATTAAATTGGATCGGGCGAGGAACGCCAAATGCGCCGCTAAAATTTCCACCAACGCCAGTCGGGTTGCCGTGCGTGTTATCCGCACGGACGAGGAACTGATGATTGCGCGTTCGGTTTTTCGCTGCCTGGCGGCGGCATAGCCGGTTAAACGGTCCGATAATTCCAATCATTTCAATCGCATGGGGTGTTCACCCCATTGTTCGCAGCGCCCAAAGGGGACATTTTCAAGGCGGTGCAAAGTCATCATTGAATTCAATATTTGCCATGAAAACCAACCCGCTTGCCCCCGAATTGCTCCAAAAACTTGACGCCTACTGGCGTGCCGCCAATTATCTCTCGGTCGGCCAGATTTATCTTTTCGACAATCCGCTGTTGAAGCGCCCGCTGGCAACCACGGACATCAAACACATGCTGCTAGGGCACTGGGGCACGACGCCGGGCCAGAATTTTATCTACGCGCACCTGAACCGAGTGATCAAGAAATATGACCTCGACATGATTTATGTTTCCGGTCCCGGACACGGCGGCCCGGCGGTGGTGGCCAATACCTACCTTGAGGGCACTTATAGCGAGATTTATCCGAACATCAGCCAGGATGAAGCCGGGCTGCAAAAGCTCTTCAAGCAGTTCTCGTTTCCAGGGGGCATTCCCAGCCACGCCTCGCCGGAATGTCCCGGCTCGATTCACGAAGGCGGCGAACTCGGTTATTCCCTCAGCCATTCTTTTGGCGCGGTATTCGACAATCCCGACTTCGTGGTCGCCTGCGTCGTTGGTGATGGCGAGGCGGAAACCGGCCCGCTGGCGACGTCGTGGCAGTCCACCAAATTCCTCGATCCTGTGACCGACGGAGCCGTGTTGCCCATTCTGCATCTCAACGGTTACAAGATCGCAAATCCGACTGTTCTCGCGCGCATCGAACCGGAAGAACTGGATCAGTTCCTGCGTGGCAATGGTTGGACGCCTTACTACGTCGAGGGACACGAGCCCGCCCTGATGCACGAGGCCATGGCCGCGACGCTCGATGTGGCGGTGGCGGAGATTAAACGCATTCAGCACGAAGCGCGCGTCAACGGCAACACCATGCGCCCGCGCTGGCCCATGATCGTCCTCAAATCTCCCAAAGGCTGGACGGGGCCGAAATGGGTGGACGGCCTGCAAATTGAAGGCACGTTCCGCGCGCATCAGGTGCCGCTCTCCGATCCGCGGGCGAACCCCGAACATCTTAAACAGCTTGAAGCCTGGCTGCGCAGTTACCGACCGGAGGAACTTTTCGACAAGCAGGGCAAGTTGAAACCGGAACTGGCCGAACTCCCGCCCAAGGGCGAACGGCGCATGGGCGCAAATCCTCATGCCAATGGCGGCAAGCTGCTCCGCGACCTCGTGATGCCGGACTTTCGCAAATACGCGGTGAAGGTGCCGTCGCCCGGATCGGTTCAGGCGGCTGACGCGCATGAACTCGGCATGTTCCTGCGCGATGTCGCGAAGCTCAACCGGGAGCAGCGCAATTTCCGAATCTTCGGCCCAGACGAAACGCTCTCCAACCGCTTGACCGCCGTGTTTGAAGTGACCAACCGGCAATGGGATGCCCGCCAGCAGGACAACGATGAGTTCCTCGCCCTCGATGGCCGCGTCATGGAAATGTTGAGCGAGCATCAATGTGAAGGCTGGCTCGAAGGTTATCTGCTCACCGGCCGGCACGGACTGTTCAACTGCTACGAGGCGTTCATCCACATCATTGACTCGATGTTCAACCAGCACGCCAAGTGGTTGAAAGTCACCGCCGGCCTGCCGTGGCGGCGGCCCATCGCGTCGTTGAACTATTTGCTGGCCTCGCATGTCTGGCAGCAGATGCACAACGGTTTCACGCATCAAGACCCCGGCTTCATTGATCACGTCGTGAATAAAAAATCTTCCGTCGTGCGCGTCTATCTGCCGCCGGATGCCAACTGTCTGCTCTCGGTCTGGGATCATTGTTTGCGCAGCCGCCACTACGTCAACGTAGTCATCGCCGGCAAATACCAGGCGCCGCAATGGCTGACCATGGATGCCGCCGTCAAACATTGTGCCGAGGGCATCGGCATCTGGAAATGGGCCGGCAGCGATGCGGTCGCCGAACCAGATGTCGTCATGGCCTGCTGTGGCGACGTGCCCACGTTGGAGACGCTCGCCGCCGTCTCCATCCTGCGCGAGCATCTGCCCGACCTAAAAATTCGCGTGGTCAATGTCGTGGACCTGATGAAGCTGGAACCGCAGAGTGAACATCCGCACGGATTGAGCGAAGCCGCTTTCGACGCGCTGTTCACCAAGGACAAACACGTCATCTTCGCCTTCCACGGTTATCCGTGGCTGATTCACCGATTGACCTACCGCCGCACCAACCACGCCAACATCCACGTCCGCGGCTACAAGGAAGAGGGCACCATCACCACTCCCTTCGACATGACGGTGCTGAACGAACTGGACCGTTTTCATCTCGTAATGGACACCATTGACCGCCTGCCGCAGACCGGTAAAAAAGGCCAAGCCCTCAAGGCGCAACTCCAAGCCAAGCTCATCGAACACAAACACTACATTGATAAAAATGGCGAGGACATGCCGGAAATCCGCAACTGGAAATGGAGCTGCTCAAAATGAAAATGCTATTGCTCGTGGATAGCGAACATATGGCATGCCAGGACTGTCCAACCTTTACAATATGAAAGGAGTCAAAAATGCCCATTCAACTCATTGAAGAAGACGGCGGGAAGATTCTCGTCGTTCATGTCAGCGGGAAGCTGGTAAAAGCAGATTACGAACACTTTGTTCCCGAGTTCGAGCGTCTCGTCCGGCTGCACAGAAAACTGCGCGTGCTATTCGATATGACCGGCTTTCACGGCTGGACAGCCGGCGCATTGTGGGAAGACACGAAGTTTGCAATTCATCATTTCAGCGATATTGACCGCCTGGCGGTGGTCGGTGAGAAGAAATGGCAGGAAGGGATGGCGACGTTTTGCAAGCCGTTCACGAAGGCGACAATTCGTTACTTCGATCACGCCGATGCCGTTGAGGCGCGGAAGTGGTTGGAGGAGGCATAAAACACTATGAATGAATCAAAGCACGGTCACAAATCGCACGGAGATCCAAATGGCGGCCCGATTAACCAAGGCCATCCACCTTATTGGAGACGCGCGCACCGGGATTGGCGAATTTGGTTTTGCGTGATTGTGATGCTCGTGGCCATGGCGGTCTATTTGATGACTGGTGATTTGCGCTGGCCGTTTCATGGCCATCCGCAGCCAATGGTGCCAATCGCTGGTTGAAAATATTTGGCGAGTCGCCAATTACCTACATGAACACACAACTGTTAATAGATACTGCCAGCAAACTTGTTGCCGACGACAAGGGCTTGCTGGCGATGGATGAAAGCCATCCCACCTGCAACAAACGCTTCGCAAAGCTCAACATTCCGCAAACGGTGGAGACTCGGCGTGCGTATCGGGAGATGATTGTGACCACGCCCGGTCTCGGCGAGTGCATCAGTGGTGCCATCCTTTTCGACGAGACGATCCGTCAACAAAAAAAAGACGGCACTCCATTTCTCAATGTCCTCACCGATGCGGGAATTATTCCCGGCATCAAAGTTGATACTGGAGCAAAAGACCTGGCTGGTTTTCCCGGCGAAAAAATCACCGAAGGTCTGGACGGCTTGCGCGAACGTCTTGAGGAGTATTTTCAAATGGGCGCGCGTTTCGCCAAGTGGCGCGCGGTGATTGCCATCGGCGCTGACATTCCCAGTCGGTGTTGCATCGAAGCCAACGCACACGCGCTGGCCCGATACGCCGCGTTGTGCCAGGAAGCCGGACTGGTTCCGATTGTCGAACCGGAAGTGCTGATGGACGGTGATAATACTCTGGAGCAGTGCCGCACGGCGACAGAGGAAGTCCTGCGAAACGTGTTCATCCAGCTCAATTGTCAGCGCGTGCTGCTGGAAGGCATGATTCTGAAACCCAACATGGTGCTGCCGGGATTGAACTGCATCACGCAAGCATCCGTGGACGAGGTGGCCAACATCACGGTGAAGAGTTTATGGCGAACCGTCCCCGCAGCCGTTCCGGGAATCGCTTTCCTTTCGGGCGGACAATCCGCCGAACTGGCCTCGGCCCGCTTGAATACCATGAATCTCCGCTTCAATTCGCGGCTGCCGTGGGCGCTGTCATTTTCGTTCGCCCGCGCCATTCAGCAACCGGCTTTAGAAATCTGGCAGGGCAAGGAGGCCAACGTGCCGGCGGCACAGCGGGCGTTGCTTCATCGCGCCAAGTGCAATCGCGCCGCGCGCCGCGGCGAATACACTGCCGCGATGGAAAATCAGTGAGCCAAGACGCACAGCAACCTAATGAAAAAACTCATAGTATTCGATCTGGACGGCACGCTGGCCGAAAGCAAGGCATCGCTCGATGCCGAGATGGCTAAATTGCTGACCGCTCTGCTGGGAATTGTGAAGGTGGCGGTGATTTCCGGCGGCGATTGGCCGCAGTTTGAAAAACAGGTGCTCGCCAATCTGCCCCACGACGAACACCTGAAGAACCTGTCTCTGCTGCCTACCTGCGGAACAAAGTTTTACCAATACGCAAACGATTGGAAAAAGATTTACTCGGAAGATTTCACTGCGGACGAAAAAAAGAAAATCATCGGTTCGCTGAAGCAGGCGCTCGAAGCAGCGGGCTTCAAAGCCGAAAAGGTCTGGGGAGAAACCATTGAAGACCGGGGCAGCCAGATCACGTTTTCCGCATTGGGGCAGCAGGCGCCCATCGAGGAAAAGAAAAAATGGGATCCTGATTTCAGCAAGCGGAAGAAGATCAAGGCACTTCTGGATAAACTGATTCCCGAGTTTTCCGTGCGGCTGGGAGGCACGACTTCCGTTGACGTTACCAAGCCGGGCATTGATAAAGCCTACGGGATTCGAAAACTCCGGGACATCCTTGGCATTGCCATTGATGAAATGATTTTCATCGGCGATGCGTTGTTTCCGGGCGGTAACGACTATCCAGCAAAAGAAGCTGGTGCTCTTTCCATCCGCGTCCGAGATCCCAATGAGTCGAAACGGGTGATTGAAGCCATCGTCGCCTGTTTGGAAAGCGTTCAACCTTTATGAATCCCAATGCTGACCAGCCCAAGGCTCCCGAACCAAAACCAGTTGCATCCGCAGAATCGAAGCCCACCGATACCAATGCCAAGACTGACGCGAAGCCCACGACACCCGCGCCCAAACCGGCTCCGCAGGACGATTTGAAGACGCTGCCGCTGGCGGAGGTTGAGAAAAAATTGGAGTCATCGCCAGACGGTCTCTCGCAAGCCGAGGCGCAGAAGCGGCTGGCTCAATATGGGCCGAATGAACTTACCGAAAAGAAGACCAATCTTTTCCTGAAATTCCTTTCCTATTTTTGGGGACCCATCCCATGGATGATCGAGATCGCGGTGATTCTGTCGGGCGTGGTCGGGCATTGGCCGGATTTTTTCATCATTCTCCTTTTGCTGGTGGCCAATGCCGTGGTCGGGTTCTGGGAAGAAAAGGAGGCAAGCAACGCCATCGAGGCTCTCAAGGCCAAGCTGGCGGTCAAGGCCAGGGTGAAACGCGACGGAAAGTGGATCAACCCGCCGGCGCGCGAGTTGGTGCCGGGCGATGTCATCCGCATGAGGCTGGGTGACATTGTGCCGGCGGACGCGCGATTGCTGGACGGCGACCCGGTGGAGGTGGATCAGTCCGCGCTGACCGGCGAGTCGTTGCCCGCCGAGCGCAAATCCGGCGACGCCGTGTTTTCCGGTTCGATCATCCGCCAGGGTGAGACGGGCGCAATGGTCTATGCCACGGGCGAGAAAACTTACTTCGGCAAGACGGCGCAACTGGTGCAGGAGGCGCACACCGCCAGCCATTTTCAAAAGGCGGTTTTGAAGATTGGCAATTATCTGATCATCCTCGCGGTGGCGCTGGTGGCGGTGATCATCGGTTTCGCAATTTATCGCGGTGACAAAATACTTGAGACCTTGCAGTTTGCCCTCGTGTTGACCGTGGCTGCAATTCCCGTGGCCATGCCAACGGTGCTGTCGGTGACAATGGCGGTCGGCGCACGCCTGCTCTCCAAGAAACAGGCGATTGTGAGCCGGCTGGTGGCGATTGAAGAACTGGCCGGCGTGGACGTGCTGTGCGCGGACAAGACCGGCACGCTCACCCAGAACAAATTGACGCTGGGCGATCCGTTTAGTGTGAATAATGTCCCCGCCGAGCAACTCATTCTCAATGGCGCACTGGCGTCGCGTGCAGAGAATAACGACACGATAGATCTGGCCGTTCTAGGCGGTCTGAAGGACAAAGAAGCGTTAAAGGGTTACGAGGTGCTCCACTTCCAACCATTCGACCCGGTGCATAAACGCACCGAGGCCGCCGTCAAAGCCAAGGACGGAAAGTCGTTCAAGGTAACGAAGGGTGCGCCACAGGTGATTTTGGCATTGTCGGCCAATGCCGCGCAGGTGAAGCCTGCCGTTGAGAAGGCCGTGAACGAATTTGCGGCGCGCGGTTTTCGTTCGCTGGGCGTGGCGCGGGCGGAAGGCGACGGCTCGTGGCAATTTCTTGGCGTGTTGCCGTTGTTCGATCCGCCGCGCGAAGATGCGAAGGCCACCATCGCAACCGCGCTGGCAATGGGCGTTAAGATCAAGATGGTGACGGGAGATGCCTTGGCGATTGCCAAGGAAACCGCGAAAAAATTGGATATGGGCACCAACATCCTCGATGCCGCCAGCCTGGGTGACTCGAAGAAGCAAGAAACCACTGAGGTGGCCGAGTCCATCGAGAAAGCTGACGGTTTCGCCCAGGTGTTTCCCGAACACAAATTCCACATTGTGGATGTCCTGCAAAAACGCGGCCACATCGTCGGCATGACAGGCGACGGGGTGAATGACGCTCCCGCGCTGAAGAAAGCCGACTGCGGCATCGCCGTTTCGGGTGCGACGGATGCAGCGCGCGCGGCAGCCGCCATTGTGCTGACAACGCCAGGTCTGTCCGTGATCATTGATGCGATCAAGGAGAGCCGCCGCATTTTCCAGCGGATGAACAGTTATGCCATCTACCGCATCGCCGAGACCCTGCGCGTGCTGTTCTTCATGACGCTGGCAATTCTGATTTTCAACTTCTATCCCTTGACGGCGGTGATGATCGTGATGCTGGCGTTGCTCAACGACGGCGCGATTCTGTCTATCGCCTATGACAACGTTAAATACAAGGACAAGCCTGAAGCCTGGAACATGCGCATGGTGCTGGGGATTTCCACGGTGCTGGGACTCATCGGGGTCGTCTCCGCCTTCGGCTTGTTTTATCTCGGCGAGCGGGTCTTTCATCTCGACCGCGCACACATCCAGACCCTGATGTATTTGAAACTGTCCGTGGCGGGACATCTGACAATTTTCCTGACGCGCACGCGCGGGCCGTTCTGGTCTCATCGTCCGGCACGGATTTTATGGGTGGCCGTGGTCGGCACACAAATCGTGGCGACGTTGATCGCAGTTTATGGATTATTCATGACGCCGCTCGGCTGGGGCTGGGCCGGGTTCGTGTGGGGTTATGCACTGCTGTGGTTCCTCGTGAACGACCGCATCAAATTGCTCGCGTATCGGATTTTTGATCCAGTCAAAGCCACGGCTCAAACGGCAACGAAAGCCGCGCCGCAGCCAGACGCCAAAGTTGAAACGAAACCTGATTCCAATGCCGAAGCTAAACCCGAAGAAAAAGTTGCACCGGAATCTTCTTCTGAAGTGAAACCTAAAACCGAAACCAAACCTGACGTGAACTCCACACCTGAAACCAAAGCTAAGACTGCGACCGATCTGACGCCGCAGATCGCGGCACGAGCCTATGAACTTTACGAGCGCGAAGGTCATCGGGACGGTCAATCGGCGCAGAATTGGGACAAGGCCGAACAGGAGATTCGCGAAATTCAAGTCAAGGCTGAACCAAAAGTTGAAACTAAACCAGCGGCTAAAGACGAGTCGCAGCCGGAAGTTAAAGGTGAACTTAAACCTGAAACCAATTCAAAACCGGACGCCAAGATTGAGCCAACGCCAGCAACGAAGGTCGAGCCTAAACCTGAAACCAAATCTGCCGAACCTCAACCCAAAGCCGTGTCGCCGTCCGAAGTCAAAGCAGAGACGAAACCAGACATCAAAAGTGACGCCAAACCAGCCGACGCAGTTGAGCCGAAGCCTGATGCAAAGGCGGAAACTAAATCTGAACCGAGCGCAGAATCTGCGGTCGAGGTGTCACCGCAGCTGGTCAAAAAAGTCCACGAATTTTATGAGCAATTAGGGCGCGAGGATGTTCGCGCCGTTGAGGAATTGGATCAGGCGAAGCAAAAGTCTCCCGAAGTGGAAGCCAAAAAATAAGTCGTCACAAACCACACGGCTGACATGGCTGCAAGAATAAAGATGAAAATCAATTCAAAGGATTTCCGGGTGCATCCCGGAGCCAAGGTCAATCTCAAAAAATGGCCAACGAAGGTGAAGCCGTTGTGCAAATCAAAGAAGCAGTATAAAAAACTTCTTAAGGCACACGTTGAGGAATTGAGCGCACTACAACAACTTCACTACGCCTCCAACCGCCATGCGCTGCTGCTGATTTTTCAGGGGATGGACGCTGCCGGCAAGGACGGAGCCATTCGGCACGTCATGTCCGGGGTCAATCCAGAGGGTTGCGAGGTTTTCAGTTTCAAACAGCCGACCGCCGATGAGTTGGAACACGATTTTCTCTGGCGCACAAACCGTCATCTGCCGGAACGCGGACGGATCGGCATTTTCAATCGTTCCTATTATGAGGAGGTGCTGGTCGTTCGGGTGCATCCAGAAATTCTCCGCAGTCAGGGGCTTTCGGAAGAGTTGCGCGACGAAAAATCCATCTGGAAGGAGCGGTATCGTTCCATCGTGGATTTGGAGCAGCACCTGCATCGCAACGGCACACGGGTCATCAAATTTTTCCTGCATCTATCGAAGGACGAACAACGAAAACGATTCCTTGAGCGAATTAATGAGCGGGACAAGAACTGGAAATTCAGCCTCGCCGACATTCACGAGCGGAAATATTGGAAACATTACATGCATGCTTTTGAAGATTGCCTGAGCGCGACCAGCACTCACGAAGCGCCCTGGTTTGTCGTTCCTGCTGACGACAAGGAAAATTCCCGTTTAATTGTTTCCCGCATAGTCCTTGATGCGCTCAATGAATTTAAGATGGGGTATCCCAAGACCACCGCGAAACGACGGCGGGAATTGAACTCTATCCGCAAGCTGCTGACGAGGTGAAATTTGATTTTTTTACCGTTGATACTATGACGCGATGGGAGGCAGGCGTAAAAAATCCTTATGCGGCATCGCGACCAATATCCGGGTGGAGAGCACAGCCCGGTTTGTTTTTGAATTTGGGTTCAATCAGATTTTTGCTGAGGATGCCATGTCGGTCCTGTCCGCAGAAGAACATGCGCTCACGGTTGCCACAATATTTCCACGCATCGGTTTGGTTAACCCCCCCGTTGCAATCCTAGATGAATTACTGTCCAATTGATTTTGAGTTCAGCGCATTTAATATGAATTGAAAGTGACCGGCGCTTTGACTGGCCGGCTTGCTTCCAGGTATTCAGCAACCGACCAGACAAATCGCCTCAAGTGAAACCTAGACGGTCGCGCACTCATCGGTCGTTCTAAAACCGCGCTCAACTTCGCCGTCGTCCGTTCATGCCACTCCCGACCTGCTCCGTTTCGCTGCCGGTTTCAGAACGCCCGTTCAGTGCGACCAATCATCATCCAATTTCATACGTTCAATCGAACGTGATTTGTGGCGGCTTTCTGGAATTGGAAAGCCGGTAATTTTGTTAGACACCATCCCCTTCCGAGTTCGGAAGGCAAAAAGGCGGCCTGACAGCACGCGGCAAGTTGCGGCAAAAGGCGGCAATGAACTTGCCGCTATTTGCCGCAATGACCGGTGAAATTTTGCCGCCACTTGCCGCCCTTGGTCACCGGCAGTTGCCGGAATTTGTCGCCATTTGCCGCAGTGATCGGTGCAGTTTCATCTCAATTAAACCTTCACCTACTCCTTACCGTCGAATTGCTGCTATGGATTATCCTGTGCGTTGATGACCGAAACGGCACAACGAAAACGCGGCGGCAGGGCGTATCACAGCGTCCTGGAACCGCACTTTGATTTCATCCACCAGCAACGCCAGCGGCGCAAAACGTGGCAGGAAATCGCCGATCTTCTGTTCAGCGAAAAGGGCATCCGCGTCACGTTCTATGCACCGTATCGCTTTTACCGGCGCAGATTAAAAAGAGCGGCGAAACCGAATTGGGAAAATTCAGCCGGCGAAATTAAACCCGTCAGCCCAGCCAGCCAGCCACCATCGCGTCCCGCACCGTTGCCAAAACAAAACACTTTCAACCGTCCAAACATAAAAAACATTAACACCGACCAAGAGTTCACATGAATACCATCAAACGCATCCACATCAATCCCCAGTCCAAAGGCAGCCTCGGCAAAAGTTTTGAGGCCGAGTTCCGCACTGCCTGGCTGGATTATCACCAAATCATCTGGAATGGCTCCGACCTCGATGACCGGCACCATTCCTTTTTCGACCGGCACCCCAAGCAGGTGCAGTCCTACACGCTAGGCAATGACGATGACAGCAAATCCACGCTGCTGGGATTGTTTCGCAACGTGTCGCGCAGTGACGCGCCGGTTCACGTCATTGATTGCCGGGCGCAGGCTGATGGCTTGATTGTTCAGGCATTGGAATCATTGCAACTGCTCGATTCGCTTGCGACGCAGGGCATCCGATTCACATTTTTTCTGTTTCCCAGTGAGGATACCGAGAGCATGAGCAACCTGCTCGACTTGTTTTATTTTGCCGGTGACCGCGTGGATTACGTCGTGGTTCACAACCCGGCCAAGGTTAGAACCAACCTGTTCAAGAAATCCAACATTGAAGCGGAGTTGAAAAAATTCGGGGCGAAGGAGTTGACGTTGCCGGTGGTGACTTCCATCACGTTGCTGGCCATCAAACGCGCCGAAGCCAAGGCTGGCCGCAAGTTGAGTTTTGCGGAAGTGGCGACTGCCGGAGCCTCGCATTTGGAATTGATGCTGGCCGGTGAAATGCAATGGGCGATGCAGCAGATGTTCCGGCAATACGACGCCATTGCCGATTTACTGGTGCCGTTGGAACAAGTGCCAGAGGTTGAACTACAGCCGGAACCGGCGGCGAAACCGACCCGCTCGAAACAACCGATGCTCAATTTGGGCGAATGATTTTATGGACAAGAATGATTTGGCGGCGTTGCTCGTCGGCGCACCCGCCGACGAAGTGGATCGGATTCACCGGCTGTTATATGAATGGAGCGTCGGGCCGGACAACAGTTTTCCGGTGCAACTGGCGTTGTTGACCAAGGCGCAATGGCGTGTCGCTGCCAATCTGCCGCGCCTGATGAATGATGCCAGTAAACTGATTGAGCAACATCTGGCCGAATACCGGCGGCAGACCGGCGCGATTGTCGCAAATTTCGATGACACGACCAGTTCGACCATCGCGGCGTTTGACCAATCAATTGCCAATCACAGCGAAGCCATTAAACAAGCCGTGGCCAAATCCAACGGACATCTGGTTGAAACCGAAAAGGCCGCCCGGCAGGTTAAATTTGAGTTGGAACACGGCAACGCCTCGCTAAAAAAGGCGTTGGATGAAGTTAGGAAAGAACTGATTGACGAACGGTTTCGCCTGATTGAGGCACAAAAAGCATTGGATGCCAGAATGTCGTTTCAGGCGTGGTGGGGACGGATTCTCTGGAGCATCGGCGAATTGCTTTTCGGCTTCGGCATATATTTTCTTTGGACGTATCGGCGGTGACAGAATCAATGGACTCACGATGGGCTCAATGGACTCATTCACAGGCGGGGGGGCGACAAATTTGTTTCCGCGTGCCGCTATTATGTTGGTGACGCGATGCTCATTTTGCATCCGCACGGGGAGGATTCCGGCGCGCTCGCCTCGTCCATTGTATGGCTCGCCTGCGCCTGTCAAGGTTGTCCGAAAAATTGTGTCTGGCGCTTCGCGCCGGTGGTTCGGTTTGCGGCTCCACCGTTGACAGGCGCAGGCGAGCCAAAGACGTGGCTGGTTAGGCTTTTGCGCCGGGATTGCTGGCCGGAGTTTTGGGGATTCAGGCTTGACCACCGTTGGCTGCGGAGACCCAAACCGGCAGTTGCCCCGCAAGTCACCCCGCAAGTCACCCCGCAAGTTGATGATGTCGAATTTTGGTAACGGTAAAAAACAATCGTCCTTTTCATGTTTTATCCACGGCCAAGACCGATCCTAAACCGCGTTTGGTCCATGTCTTGCCTTGCCTCGATTTTTGTTTTGCCTACGATGTTTCCCAATCTACATGGCTGCTGAAAATCATACGCAACTGGCAAGTTTCATCTGGAGCATTTGCAATCTGCTCCGGGGGCCCTACAAACGGAATGAATACCGCAAGGTCATCCTGCCGCTCACGGTGTTGCGTCGGTTCGATTGCATTCTTGAGCCGACCAAAGCCGCCGTGCTCAAGGAGCACGCCGCCATCAAGGCCAAGCCGGAAAACATCATCCGCCACAAGCTGTGCTCCATCACCGGCCACGCCTTTTACAATCTTTCCAAATTTACCCTCGGCAAGCCGGCGGAAGGCAGCGGCCTCAATGGTCTGCTCGACGACCCGAACCAGCTCGCACCGAATCTCAACAGCTACATCAATGGTTTTTCGCCCAATGTCCGGGCCATCATGGAGCGTTTTGATTTCGGGACGCAAATCGCGAAGATGGCCGAAAAAGACCTGCTTTACCTCGTCATCAAACGCTTTGCCGCCATTGATCTTTCACCGGACAAAGTGGACAACATCCAGATGGGTTACGCCTTCGAGGAATTGATTCGGATCGGCGCGGAACAATCCAACGAGGAGGCCGGGGAACATTTCACCCCGCGCGAAGTCATCAAGCTCATGGTCAACCTCCTGCTCGCGCCGGAGAAAGACCTCGCCCGCAGTCATGTTGTCAAAACCATTTATGATCCTGCTTGCGGCACGGGCGGCATGTTGTCCGTCGCGGAAAAATACATCCGCGATCTCAATGCCGACGCCCAGCCCAAGCTTTTCGGTCAGGACTGGAACGACGAAGCCTGGGCGGTTTGCAAATCCGACATGCTCATCAAGGGCGAAGATGCCGACGCCATCATTTTGGGCGACACGTTTACCAAGGACGGTTTCGACCGGACGGGCGACGGGAAAAAATGGACGTTCGATTACATGCTCGCCAATCCGCCTTTCGGCGTGGAGTGGAAACAGCAACAGCGCTACATCGAGCAGGAACGCGACACGCTCGGATTCAGCGGGCGGTTCGGCGCGGGCACGCCGCGCGTGAACGACGGCGCGCTTTTATTTCTCCAGCACATGCTGGCCAAGATGCGCGCCCCGCAGGACGGCGGCAGCCGCCTCGCCATCGTTTTCAACGGCTCGCCCCTTTTCACCGGCGATGCCGGCGGCGGTGAGAGTGACATTCGCCGCTGGATTATTGAAAACGATTGGCTGGAAACCATCGTCGCCCTGCCGGAGCAACTGTTTTACAACACCGGCATTTCCACCTACCTGTGGGTGCTCACCAACCGGAAGGAAAAATCCCGCAAGGGCAAGGTGCAGTTGATTGACGCCCGCCAGTTCTGGGTGCAGATGGAAAAAAGCCTCGGCAACAAGCGCCGCCGCATCGGTGATCCTTCGGACGAGAAGACGAAAAAGGACCCCAATCACATCAGCGAACTCACCAAAATCTTCGGCGATTTCCGCGACGGCGAGACGCGCACCTTCACCGAGGAAGACGCGGTCACACACCAGCCCATCCAACGCCAACGCGTCGTTAGTAAAATTTTTGATAACGATGATTTCGGCTACCATAAAATCACCGTCGAGCGACCGTTGCGGCTGAACTTCCAGGCCAGTGCCGAGCGCATCGCCCGGCTCGAAGATGAAAGCGGCTTCAAAAATCTCGCCACCAGCGCGAAAAAAGACCCCGCAGTCCGGCTCAAGGAGATTGAAGCCGGCCAGCAGCGGCAGGAGCAAATCCGCGAACTGCTCCGCGCTTTCGGCAAGGCCACCAATGGAAAGCTGCTCATGGACCGCAAGGATTTCCTGATTGAACTCCGCAAACTTGACCGCGAGCGTGACGTGCATTTGAGCGCACCGGAACTCAAAGCCGTGATTTCCGCCCTGGGTGAGCGTGACGAAAATGCCGTCATCTGTCTGGATCGCGACGGCCGGCCCGAGCCGGACGCAGATTTGCGCGACACCGAGACCGTGCCGCTCAAGGAGAGCATCGAGGAGTATTTCAAGCGCGAGGTGCTGCCGCATGTGAAAGATGCGTGGATTGACACCACCAAAACCAAGGTCGGCTACGAAATCCCGCTCAACCGCCATTTTTACCGCTATGAGCCGCCGCGCCCGTTGGAAATCATTGAGACGGACATCAAAAGCCTCGAAGATGACATCATGAAAATGCTCAAGGAGGTTACGGCATGAGTATTTGTCTGACAATTCCGGCATTGACAGGCGGCGGGCAAATTACGAATTTCAATCCCGACAATACCTGCCAGGCCTCTCCACGATGCCCAAATCGGCGGGTTACTTTTTTCCCGGGAGCATGAAATGAAACTCCCGGCCTACCCCAAATACAAACCCAGCGGCGTCGAATGGCTCGGCGACGTGCCGGAAAAATGGGAGGTGAAGCGGCTGAAATACTCGGCCAGCATCAACGATGAAACCTTGCCGGAAACGACTGAACCGGATTTTGAGTTTCGTTACGTGGACATCGGCGGCGTGGATTCCGTCAGCGGAATCGTAGCCGAAGAAGAATTGATTTTTGAGAACGCACCTTCACGGGCAAGGCGCGTCGTCAGAAATGGAGACACAATTGTTTCAACTGTCCGCACTTATCTTCGGGCCATTGCGCCGATAAAAAATCCGCCGAAAAATTTGATTGTGTCCACCGGGTTTGCCGTGGTGCGGCCGCGTTCGGTTCAACCGGAATTTTTATCCTACGCCATTCGCGAAGCTTCATTCGTCGAAACGGTGGTCGCCCGTTCGACCGGTGTGAGCTATCCAGCCGTGAACGCCACGGAAGTCGCCACAATTCCAATTCCGCTGCCATCTGCTGCGGAACAACAAACCATCGCAGATTTTCTGGATCGGGAAACGGCGCGGCTGGATGCACTGGTGGCCAAGAATCAAAAGTTGATTGAACGGCTGAAGGAAAAACGCATCGCACTGCTTTCGCATACGGTCACGCGCGGCTTGAACTCCAAAGCTAAACTTAAATCTTCCGGCAATGACTGGCTCGGTGACATCCCGGTGCATTGGGAAGTGCTGACCGTTCGGCGTCGCGCGAAACTCATTAAAACTGGCGGCACGCCGCCGACAGCGGAGGAGCGTTACTACGAGGATGGAACTGTTCCTTGGTTCGGCCCTGGTTCATTCGACGATCAAATCGTCGTGTCGCAGCCGGTGAAACTGCTAAATTCTTCCGCAGTCAAGGAAGGTGCAGCGCGTATGTTCGCCGCCGGGGCAACGATGGTCGTAGCTATTGGCGCAACGCTCGGCAAAGTGAGTTCCCTCACCGAGCCAGGCTCGTGCAATCAGCAGATTACCGTGATTGAGTTTGACGAACGTCGGGTTCACCCGCGTTTTGCAACCTACCAACTTAAACGCCTCGAACCAGCTTTGAGGGCAATTGCGCCCAGCGCGACATTGCCAATTCTCGACCAAGGAGAAATTGCCGACATCGCGATTGGGCTGCCACCAATCCCTGAACAAACTGCCATCGCCGAATTTCTGGACGCCGAAACGGCGAGAATCGACGATCTCGTGGCTAAAGTGGAAACAGCAGTGGAACGGTTGCAGGAATACCGCACCGCCCTCATCACCGCCGCCGTCACCGGGAAGATTGATGTGAGAAAGGCGGTCGCATGAGTGCTTTGGCTGAAATTGACAACTTCCAAAAATACTTGGACACCGTGCGCAACGAGTTGCCCACCTGCCGCATTTATTTCCGGGGCCAGAGCAAATTGGTCACCGCTGGCTACCCGCTCAAACCGTCCATCGGCCGCTATAAACATTTGGAAACACTCAGCCTGTTTGCTCGTGAGGAAAAGGAGCGCGAGGTTCTTGGCGTTTTTACCAATCACCTCCTGACGTATGTAAAACATCTCCCGCGCAATGATTGGGAGGGATTGGCCATCGCCCAACATCACGGCCTGCCTACACGTTTCATGGATTGGACCACCAATCCGTTGGTCGCGCTTTATTTCGCCGCGCGCGTCACCGAAAAAAACGACGAGGATAAACCCCTGGACAGCGCCGTGTATGTGCTCATCAGCGAGCCAAAACGCTTTGTGGATTTCAATCGTCCGAAGGAGGCGGAAGTGAAACCGGTGCCGGATAGTGAAACCACCCAGGCACCAAGTTTGTCCGCGTTTGAAGATTTTAACTTGCCGGACTTTGGCATGGGAAACCTCGAACGCCTTGTTGGCGCTGGTGTGTTAAAAAAACCAGCAGCCACACCGCCAGAACCGGCAAAGGAAGATGCCGAAGAAGTCATACGACCGGACGACAAGCATAAGCCGGATGTCATTTCGCCGTTTGAAATCAAGGAGAACGTCATTTATGACCCGCCTCACGTCTCGCCGCGTATCCGCGCGCAGGACGGCGTCCTGATGGCCTGCCACCAGCCCATGCAGCCGTTGGAAGAGGCGGATTATTTGGAAATCGTCATCAAGCACGAGGCACACGACGACATCCGCCGTCGCCTCGACCAATACGGAGTTTTTGACAAGCAACTTTTTCCCGACCTCGATGGAATCGCCAAGTGGCTCAAATACCGTGTGTTTGAAATTGACGGAAAATGCTAAAAATTACCAGCCCCATGCCCAGCCAAACCACAACACCAGCCTCGGAGACCCGCGTTAAGAAAAATTTCCCGACGCGCTGCGGCTGGCAATCCGCCGCCATCGCCGGCAAGGTTGACGTGCGGCCCAACACGGCTAAAATCACGCCATGATAACTCGACTCTACGCGAACAACTTTCGGTGCCTGGTGGCCTTCAAGGCGCAGTTCGAGTCCTTCGGTGTTCTTTGCGGCCCGAACGGTGCAGGCAAAAGCTCTGTGTTTGATGCACTGGCGCTCGTCAGAAATCTGGCCACTGGCGAGTGTTTCCTTGGGGGCGAGGGTGAACGGGACATCACCCAACTTGAATTTACCAACTGGCTGGACAGCAAAGTTCAGGAGTTTGAATTGAGCGTGAAATCTGGCGGCCACGAGTTCGAATACCTGATCCATATCGAACAGATCGCTGCTCACGAGAAACCCCGCATCGTGCGCGAAAAAGCCACTTGCGACGGAAGAGTTCTGTTTGAACGGGACTTGGAGGGCGTCCGGTTTCCACGGGCCGATGGCGCGGCCGCAGGGTTTCCACTGGACTGGCGGCAGGCGGCGCTGGCCTCCATTCAGCCGAAAGGCAGTCGTCGTGAAATTGAGATTCTCCAACAGGCGATGGCCAACCTGCTGATCCTAAGACCGAACCCACGGAGCTTTGAGAAAGAGAGCAAAGCCGAGGCGCGGCATCCTGACCTCTACATGAGCAATGTGATGTCGTGGTATCGCCACCTCTCGCTAGAACAAGATTGGACGGACAGGCTGCGCGACTCGTTGCGAGAAGTATGGCCGGACTTCAAGTCGTTCAAACTTGAAAACGTCGGGATCACCGCCAAGGCACTACAACTGCGTTTCGTGGAGTCGTTGTTCTTCCATCAACTTTCGGATGGTGAAAAATTGCTGGTGGCCCTCTACATGGTGCGGGATGCGCTGGCCACTGGGGCGGTGCAGACCGTGCTGATTGATGAACCAGACAACTTCGTGGGACTGCCCGAGTTGCAGCCTTGGGTGTTGGCGATACGCGAACTGCTGGATGAAGAACATCAGGCAATCCTCATCTCGCATCACCCCGAAATTCTGAATAACGCAGGCGAAGAAGCCGGGCGTTACCTGTGGCGGGACAATCACACATCGCCGACCCGCATTGGCCCCTTGGAAGTTCCCGAGGGTTTGAGCGCGGGTGAAGCTGTGACAAGGGGGTGGATTCGTGGCTAGTAAGACACAGATTGTGTGTATGCACGAGGGAACACGCGGTGGAAGCATCGACCCGGTGTTCATTAACGCCCTGCTGAAAAAACTGAAACCCTCATGGGTTCGGCAGGCCGAAGGCAGCAACATTGCACGATTAAAGCCATTTCGTGGGCGTGCCGAACTCATTGAGGAAATGCCAAAGCAGTTGAAGGCATGCCTCACAATGGGCGGGCATACGACTCTGATGGTTTGGGCCGATTGCGATCACGATCACACGAATGGCAATGACCTGAAGGCGACGTTCTGGCAAAAGGCCGAGGAAGCTGGGATCAGCAGTGCGGAGTTCGAAAAGGTCGTCTTTGTATTTGCGAAGGATCGGCTGGAGAACTGGGTCGAGTTTTTGGCGGCGGGAAACACGAACGAGTCACAAGAAGGGCCACGAGTGCAGTCGGGGCGAGCAGCAGCCGATGCCGCAAGAAAACTTGCTGACCATTGCCTGTCTGGTGCTCCGATTCCCAACATCCCACCTTCCCTCGAATGGTCGTGCAAAAACTGGCGTGCTCTCACAGCAAGTATGCGTTAGTAAGCGCTGCTCGTCCGGTGGATCGCCGCCGCAGCCGGCAAGGTTGATGTGCGGTTGTTTAGACGGTAAGCTTTGAATATGAATCGAGTCGCCATCAAACCGCAGTTGCTGCGCTGGGCTTACGAGCGCGCGGGGTTTGATCGCGCCGATTTGGAGCACAAGTTTCCGCATCTGGCCGCGTGGGAAGCAGAGACAGACCAGCCGACGTTGAAACAGGTGGAGGCATTTGCCAAGGCAACCTACACGCCGGTTGGATACTTGTTTCTTCCAGATCCGCCAGTTGAAAAAATCCCCATCCCGGATTTTCGCGCTCCCGGCAACGAGCGCATCGGCCATCCCTCGCCCGATTTGCTGGATACGATTTACGTCTGCCAGCAGCGGCAGGAGTGGTTTCGGAATTATGCGCGCTCGATGGGAGAATCGCCATTGGCTTTTGTGGGTTCGGCGCGAGCAGGTAATGACGTGGTCCGCACCGCCGCCAGAATCAGAGCGGAGCTGGGGTTTGATTTGGACGCGCGTCGCCAAATGCCGACTTGGACGGATGCGCTCCGGCACTTCATCGAACAGGCTGACGGTTTGGGCATCCTCGTGATGTGCAATGGCGTGGTGCATAACAACAATTATCGGCATTTGGATCCGCAGGAGTTTCGCGGGTTTGCCATGGCGGATGACCTTGCGCCGTTGGTATTCATCAATGGTGCGGATACCAAGGCGGCGCAGATGTTCACGCTGGCGCATGAACTGGCGCATATCTGGTTGGGGCAATCTGCGGTGTCGGATTCTCAACCGACGGCCGTTCCGGTTCAACAGGTGGAGCGTTGGTGCAACGAGGTTGCCGCCGAACTGCTCGTGCCGCTCGACGCGATGCGCCAGGCATATCGTCCCGGTGGTAAGTTGGCGGAGGAGACCAGTCGGCTGGCCCGGCGGTTTAAGGTGAGCACGCTGGTCATCTTGCGCCGCATCCTAGACGTGGGAGGGTTGACCCAGGAGGAGTTCTGGGAAGCGTATCATGCGGAAGTGGCAAGATTACGGGCGATCCCGCGCGGAAGCGGCGGCAACTTCTACCTGACGCAGGCGGCGCGGGTCAGCAAACGCTTCGCGGCGGCCTTGGTCGCCAACACGTTGGAAGGCCAGACCCGTTACAACGACGCCTTCCGGATGCTTGGATTCTCTAAACTTTCGACGTTCAAGGAACTGGGGCGCAGCCTGGGGGTGGGGGTTGCATGAGTTACTTATTGGATTCCGACGTCTTTATGCAGGCCAAAAACCTGCACTACGGTTTGGATTTCTGCCCCGCCTTCTGGGATTGGTTGATCGCTTCGAACACAGGCGGATCGGTGTTCAGCATCGAAAAAGTGGGCGACGAAATAGAAGCGGGCGCTGATGAACTGGCTGACTGGGCGGCTGCCCGGGGTGACGGTTTCTTTCTCAAACCCGACTCTGCCATTCTGCCGGCTCTGGCCACGGTGAGCAGTTGGGCTGCCGGCCAGAATTATGAACCGACAGCGGTAAGCACGTTTCTGCAAAAAGCAGATTTCTACCTTGTGGCTCACGCGCTGGCCCACGGCCATGTAGTCGTGACTCACGAGGTCGCTGCGGCTTCAACCAAAAAGATCAAGATTCCAAACGCGTGCATTGGCGTTGGCGTCAAGTGTATGAGCCCGTTTGAAATGCTGCGTCTTGCGCGGGCGCGGTTCATTCTTGGACCTCAATCATGAGCCAAACCACAGAGAAAGCATTCGAGACTTATGTCGAGGAAATCTTGCTGACGCGCGGCGGCTGGAAATCCGGCAGCAATGTGGAGTGGGACAAAGAGCGGGCATTGTTCCCAGCACAGGTGTTCGCGTTCATTCAGGACACGCAATCAAAGTTGTGGCAGGAAATGAAGGATCAGCACGCGGCGGGGCTGGAGGCATTGTTGCTCACCACGCTGGTCAAGGAACTGGATGCAAAGGGTTCGCTCCATGTGCTGCGGCATGGGTTCAAGTTTTATGGCAAGACGTTTCGCCTCGCCGCCTTCAAGCCTGCACACGGTGCGAATTATGAAGTGCTGGAGCAGTTCGGTAAAAACCGGTTGACGGTGACGCGGCAAGTGCCTTGTCATCCTAACGACAACCGGACGCTCGACATGGTGCTGGCGGTGAACGGGCTGCCGGTGTCCACCATCGAGTTAAAAAATCCCGGCACAGGCCAGAGCTGGCGGAACGCCGTGCGCCAATATAAGGAAGACCGCGATCCGCGCGCTCCGTTGTTTGATTTTAAGAAACGGGCGCTGGTGCATTTCGCCGCTGACCCGGATGAAATCCACATGACGACGCGGCTGGCAGGCGAGAAAACATATTTCCTGCCGTTCAATCGTGGTAGCCATCCGGGAAAGATCATCTGTGGCGCGGGCAATCCGCAGCATGAGTCTGGCTACCGCAGCGGCTATTTTTGGGAAGACGTGCTCCAGTTCGAGAGTTTCCTCGATATTCTCGGCCATTTCATGTTCCTCGAAAAAAAGGAGGAAAAAGTAGATGACGGCCGTGGCGGGCATCGCTGGGTAACCAAGGAAACGATGGTGTTCCCGCGCTATCACCAACTCGACGCGGTGCGGAAGCTGGTTGAGAAGTCACGCGACGAAGGGTTGGGGCGAAATTATTTAATCCAACATTCGGCAGGCAGCGGGAAAACCAACAGTATTTCGTGGCTCTCGCATCGGCTTGCAAGTCTGCACAACGATAAAGATGCCAAGGTCTTCGATTGCGTGGTCGTTATCACCGACCGGCAGGTGCTCGACCGGCAGTTGCAAGATGCGATTTATCAGATTGAGCACGCGCAGGGCGTAGTAAAAGCGATTGACCAGGATTCCAAGCAACTTGCGGCGGCACTTATTGACGGCACAAAGATTGTCATCACCACCTTGCAAAAGTTTCCATTCGTGCTTCGTGGGTTGCTTCATGCCGCCGGCGCGGAGCGGGCGGATGAAGCCAGCGCGGAAGAAAAGCAGCAGGCCAAAGCATGGGAGGCAGAAATTGCCAAGCGCCGGTATGCGGTGATCGTGGACGAGGCGCACTCCAGTCAGTCCGGCGAAACAGCGCGGGAGCTGAAGGCAATTCTTGGCGTAACGGCACAGCCGGAGAACGGCGAGGAAGAACCGGATTGGGAAGATCGGTTGAACCAGGTGATGCAATCGCGCGGACGACAGCCCAATCTAAGTTTTTATGCGTTTACCGCCACGCCCAAAGGCAAGACGCTTGAATTATTTGGTCGCAAGGGAGCGAACGGATTGCCGGAGGCGTTCCATCTTTACTCGATGCGTCAGGCCATCGAAGAAGGATTCATTCTGGACGTGGTAAAAAACTACACCACCTATGCCACCTATTACCGGCTGGTAAAGGCCATCGAGGATGATCCGAATTTGCCAAAGAAAAAAGCGGCGAGGGCGCTGGCCAAGTTCATGAGCCTTCACCCACACAACCTTGAACAGAAGACCGAGGTGATGATGGAACATTTCCGGCAAAAAGTGCGGGGACATCTCGGCGGTTTGGCCAAGGCGATGGTCGTCACCTCGTCGCGTCTCCATGCCGTGCGTTACATGCAGGCATTCGAGCGATACATCGCGGAAAATAAAATCACTGATGTCCGCCCGCTGGTCGCGTTCAGCGGCACAGTGAAAGACCCGGATACCGGCCTCGAATACACCGAGCCGGGGATGAATACAGATTGTGTGAGCGGGAAATCAATCAGCGAAAAACAACTGCCGGAGCGATTTGCTTCGCCAGATTATCAAGTGTTGCTGGTGGCGAATAAATACCAGACCGGATTCGACCAGCCATTGCTCTGCGCCATGTATGTGGACAAACGGCTCGATGGCGTGCAGGCGGTGCAGACATTGTCGCGCTTGAATCGGAAAATTCCAGGCAAAGAAAACCCGTTCGTTCTGGATTTCGTCAATGAAGCCGATGACATCTACAAAGCCTTTAAGCCGTATTACGACGCAACGAGCTTGCAGGAAGGTTCAGACCCGCAACAGTTGGAAAAGCTCAAGCATGAGCTGGACGCCGCGCAGGTATATTTCTGGAGTGAGGTCGAAGCGTTCGCGCGCGTCTTTTACAAGCCGGTGGCCCGGCAAAGTGCGCAGGATCACGCCGGTATGCAGTTGCACCTTCAGCCCGCCGTGGACCGATTCAAGGCGATGACCGACGAGCCGAAGCGCAGTGAGTTCCGCGAGAAGTTAAACGGCTACGTCAGCATCTACTCATTTATGAGCCAGATCATGCCGTATGGCGACCCAGCTTTGGAAATGCTATACAGTTTCGGACGTTTTCTCCTTCCACATCTTCCAATTGACCGTGACTCCGAGCGCGTGAAAATCGGCGACGAGGTCGGTTTGCAATACTATCGGCTTCAGCGAATTTATTCTGGCGAAATCTCGCTGCGTGAAGGTGAACCGGAGGGCGTGAAAAGTCCGACTGATGTTGGCACCGGCAAGGCGAAAGAGGAAAAAGCACCGCTGTCCGAAATCATCAAGGTGCTCAACGACCGGTTTGGGACAAATTTCACCGACGAGGATCGTTTCTTTTTTGAGCAAATCCGCGAGAAGGCAACCAGCAGCGAACAGGTCATCAAACTCCGCCGCGCAAATCCGTTCGACAAGTTCCAGCTAGGTATGCGCCAGTTAATCGAAGACATGATGATTCAGCGCATGGCCGACAACGACAAAATCGTCACGCGCTACATGGATGACAAGGATTTTGGCAACGCAGCGTTTGATGTTCTATCACGGGCAATTTATGAAACCATCCCGAAGACTGAAGAACAGAAAAGCTGAGGAAAGCGAAACGCGGCCCGCTGCCAAGATTGGTGAGCCATGACTATCAACGAATCATTTTTTGAGTTCATCCGCCGGAAGCAGCCACTTGATAGCGAACTTCAGGCTGCCAAGCAACACCTCGCTACCATCCGAACACGTCTCGAAACGGAGTTCGAGGTGTCCAAGGTAATTCCCATTGGCAGCTTTGCTCGTGGAACGTCCATTCGTGGTTTTAGCGATACCGATCTTCTGGCAGTTTTTCGCAAAACTGTCTTCACTTGGGGCGATAATTTGATCAATTCGGAAACCGCCCTGGAAAAGGTGCGGCAAGCTCTTGTTGAGCGTTATCCAAACAGCGAAATTTACAAAGATGGTATCGCAATTGCCGTTTCATTCACCGATGGTCGGCAGGTAGATGTTGTGCCCGGCATATTCAGTTCGATGTTTCGTGAGAAATGGCCAATTTACCTGATTCCTGATTCCGATGGAGGCTGGATGCAAACCTGTCCCAGCCTGTATGATGCATATATATCAGGCGCTAACAAAGAAAGTGGCAGCAAGCTGATATATGTGGCCGAACTGATTAAATTTTGGCGAGAGTGCCGTGAGCCTCGCATTCCACTTTCATCATTTCACATAGAAATGGTGCTGGCTAATGAGGAGGTGTGCAAAGGTGTGAAACCATACTCGTCATGTATTTTGAAGATTCTACAAAGTCTTGCTCGTCGCGAATGCCGCGCGATGCGCGACCCTTACCAGATCGCCGGCAATATTCCCGCCGTCAAATCGTCGAGCCAGCGTGAACGGTCGCTGGCTTCTGTCATCAACTCGCGCAATCATGCGCAAAGCGCGGTTGATGCCGAACAGTCAGGCGACCTGAATGAAGCCAGGCGACAATGGGATATCGTGTTCAACGGAAATTTCCCATGGTAACAAATTGTAACATACCAGCGAAGCAGAATGACGACGCGCAAATAAATATCCTCGCTGCTGGCAGTCATGTCTATGCGCAGGCCAAGCACCTGATGGGAGTTCAGTTTGTCTTAACCGTTCCCGCCGCGCTTGTGAGTTCAGTGCTCATGGCATGGCAACCAAGTTGGAAGGTATGGCTCACATCATTTTCCGTCACGGTTGCATTGGTTGATGCTCTGTGTCTCAATCGCGCTCAGATTCAATTGAAAAAACGTGGCGCTACGCTCCAGCAAATGTTTGATTGCGCCCTCTTCGAGTTGCCTTGGCGTGCGCTCCGTTGTGGCTCACCCATAGATTCCACGGATGTATTCACTCACGCCAAAACTTTCCTAGCCGAACCTGCCCACAAAGGTGGCCTGATCGATTGGTATCCAAAGTCGGTTGGGAACCTGCCACTGCCGCTGGCCCGCCTGGTCTGCCAGCGGATTAGCCTCTGGTGGGACTTGCGTCAGCGCGACCGGGTTCGTGGTATGCTCACTTTGATATTGAGCGTGTTAGCGGCGACTGTCTTTTTCATTGCGCTTACACAAGGTGACACGGTGGAGCAGATGATTCTCACAGTCTATGTGCCGCTTGCCCCTGCCGTTTTGTGGATCATCCGGGAGATGCTGGCACAGCGGGATGCCATCCAAGCTGATAAACGAGGTCTTACCCATGTTGAAAATCTATGGAAAATGGCGATGCAACGTCAAATTAGTGATGCGAATTTGTCCGCTGAAAGCACTCTCGTTCAGGACGCGCTATATGACGCTCGCTCACGCAGTCCGATGGTTTTCAATTGGGTTTACAATCTGCTGCGTAAGCGTCATCAAGAACAGATGGAACATAAGGCCGCAGCACTTGTCGAAGAAGCAATCAAAAGCTTTCAAAATTGAAAATGAAACCGCTCTCCCACCTCACCCTCCGAGTTGCCTGGCATGATTCCCAATGGAACGGAACTGTATGCGCCAAACCCGAATTGAATTCATTCTGTGTCGCGCTGGCACGCATTCGCGAGAGCAAGACTGCTGAAGAGGATAAACTGGCGGGACGTGGGTTTGATAAATTGTCACCGGCTGAACTGCCACCCTGCAAGGCGGAGTCTGGATTTTTCATGAGTCCGCACGCTTGGGTTCGTGAATTTGACCATCCCTACCGGCAAAATAAAAATTGCACAGAATCTCACGGCAACATGGTGAAACGCTTGCTCCCAGTGCCGCCTTATTCCGCCATTGCCGTTCCCTTTAACTGGATGCTGCGCCGGAGCCAGAAAGAGATTGATGCAAAATTGTTGCAACCGCTGCCGCCGGACGTTACGCCACCATTTCCTACGCCATGGGTTTTTGGCAGCCAGCGCCAGGAAGCCATCATTGATCTGGCTTTTGGTCGCCTCACGGATGGTAAATCGCTTGTCCTCTTTTACACCAAGGAAGGCCATCCATTGGGCGATGGTCTCCGCCGCCTCGTCGTCGGCATCGGTTGTATCACCAAGGTCGGCAAACGTGAGCATTACGACACCATAGATCATAAAAAGGGCTATCCTCTTTGGGATCGCGTCATCGGTCATTCCATCCGACCCGATGGTAACGAAGGCTTTTTGTTGCCGTATCACGAATACTTGGCACCCACCGGCAATCAGAAAGAGGATGACCTGCGCGCCGAACAGCTTCGTGAAATCATTGTTACGCCGCCCGCCGCCCATCACGGGGATTTTTCCTATGGTTCGGAAGTCACCGATGCCGATGTCGCCCTCTCGGTTCTTAGCCGGGCATTGGCCGCCGTCCGCAAAATCCGCGATCACGGGTTCGTCAAAGGCCCATGGCAGAAGCGCGAGGAGTGGTTGAACCGGCAAATTGATCTGGCGTGGAAAGATCGCGGGGCCTTTCCCGGCGTCGGGCCGATGCTCGAAGCCTTGGGGATGCGTCTGGGCACGGCGTTGGTGCTGGAATTGCGCGGTTCCGGTTTGCTGAATCCGGAATCCGATCCGTGGCCGGTGCTGGATGAAATTTTCCAAGGGAAACGGAAAGCGCCGGATCAGGCTTTCAACGCTGACATTCAGTCGGTGGCCCCCACTTGGATCGGGTTGCCGCCAGAGCGGCGTCAGTTGATGCTGCTCCTATCACGGTTTGATCTCACTACTGCCCAGGCAAAACGCGTTTGGGAAGAACCGAAGCGGCGCGCGGCTTTTACTCGGCAAACGTCGGATCAAGAAATCATCGCCAATCCTTATCTTATTGCCGAACGCGACCTTGGCGGTGGCGAGGATTCCGCCGTGTCTTTGGAAATGATTGACCACGGCCTGCTGCCGGATGAATCGCTTGCCGCCGCTCCCAAATTGTCTGAACCCAGCCGGGTGGATTCAGCCGCCGACCGCCGCCGCACTCGTTGCGCCTTGGTGACGGTGTTGCAGGAAGCTGCGGAAGCCGGCGATACCTTGTTAAGTTTGGAAGAAGCACTTGGCCGTCTCCCGGCCCTTAGTGCTGCCCACCCCATTCTCATTCCTGCCGATTGGATTGAAGGGAACGTGCAATTTTTGGAAGGCGTTATCAGCCGCCTGACATTGGAAGTGAATGGTGATCCCCCGAAATATGTTCCTGCCTTGCAACTGTCGGAAGTGAAATTGCGGGAGGAAAAACTCGCCAAAATCCTCCGCGCCCGTTGTGCCAAGGAAATTGAACCGCCGAAAGCAGATTGGAAAAAGCTGATCATCGAAGCCATCGAGGCGAACGGTCAAAAAATTGATTTGGCAAATTCCCGCCATTCCCGCGCTTTGGCCGAACAAGCCGAAGCCTTGGCAGCCATTTGCTCACGCCGACTATCCGTTTTGACCGGTGGGGCCGGCACCGGCAAAACTTCCGTCGTGGGTGGCTTGGTTCGCTGCCCCGCGTTGCAAACCGAGGGATTGCTGCTGCTCGCACCCACCGGCAAAGCGCGTGTGCGACTTCAGGGTGCCACCAAGGGTGAAGCCATGACCGTGGCCCAATTTCTCTACAAGTTCAAACGCTACGACGGTGCCCGCCAGCGCCCTTTGTTCGAGGGCAAAGATAATTATCGCAGCGCTAAAACGGTGGTGATTGACGAGGCATCCATGCTCACGATGGATGATTTATATGCCATCATCCAGACCCTTGACCTGACCCATGTGCAACGGATTATTCTCGTCGGCGACCCGAATCAATTGCCGCCAATTGGCATTGGCAGGCCGTTCGCGGATTTGATCACTTGGTTGACCGCCGCTGGCAAATCGGAAAAACCCGAAGACCTTCAAATCAGCAAAGCCCTTGCGCGTCTGAGTGTGGAAGTTCGCTCGGTTCGCCTGGCAGCCGTGGATAATCAGGAACAACCTTCCGACACTTTGCGCTTGGCGTCTTGGTTTACCGATACCCCGCCAGGCGGTTTTGCGGAAAATGTATTGAGCCGGGTGACGCTGGGCGAACCACTCAACGATCTTGAAGTCGCCTATTGGTCCACCCCGGATGAATTACGTCAGCAGTTGCTCGGACAGTTTCAAAAACATCTGGGTTTGAAAGGACCCAACGATGCCGACGGTTTCAACCAATCCTTCGGATTCGCCAAGGAAGGCTGGGTGAAACGCGAAGACCCTGATGGGATTGAGAATTGGCAACTTCTAGCACCGACGCGGATGCATCCCTACGGCGTGGCGGAATTAAATCGTTGGGTGCAGGGCCAGTTCCGGGCCAAGGAAAAACAGGCCGCCCGACAGTTCCGGGGCATTCAAATCGGCGACGAGGGAATCGTCGTCAATGACAAGGTGATCCAACTCAACAATGGCGAACGCGATTGCTATAACTGGACCACCAAGGAACAAAGCTCTGATTATCTTGCCAACGGAGAAATCGGCGCGGCGGCAAAAGGTTATAGCGGATTCATGAACGTATTTTTTGCCGGTCGTCCCATGGTCAGCTTTGGCTATCGTTCAAATGATTTCGGTGAAGACGGTGTTCCACTTGAACTGGCCTACGCCCTGACCATCCACAAAGCCCAGGGTAGTCAGTTTCGCACGGTGTTCATCGTGTTGCCGAAATCATCGCGGTTGCTGTCTCGCGAATTGGTTTACACGGCGTTGACTCGCTCGCGCCAGCGATTGGTGTTGTTAATTGAAGGTAAAAGTGCTGGCCTGCTTTACGATTTGAGTCGTCCGGAAAAATCCGACGCATGCCGCCGAAACACTAATTTATTCGCCGGCATCATCCGCGAACGCACGGACGAGCCGCCTCATGCGGAAAATCTGATCCATAAGACCGACAAGGGCCACATGGTCCGCAGCAAGTCGGAACTCGTCATCGCCAATCTACTTTATGATCAGGGCAAGGGTATCAATTACGAGTATGAGCAGATATTGGACGGAACCAAGGTTTTGGGCCGCTTGCATCCCGATTTCAGTTTCGCCGATGCCGCCGGCGACCGCGTCATCTGGGAACACTTGGGCATGATGCACGATGATGAATATGTTCGCGGCTGGAATTGGAAGCTCGCGTGGTATAAAGAAAATGGTTTTGAACTGGGCAAAAATCTGTTCACCAGCGAGGAACGCAAAGGCGAAGGTCTGAAAATGGATGTTCTCCGGGGCATTGCCGCCAAGATCAAAGACCTGGTCGTTTGACCCCAGAAAACACCAATGAACTACCGTCTAACCTATGCCATTTGAAGGCGGTGCCACCGTTTTCGATGTGAACAACCCCGCGCGGGTTGGGCAAATCACCGGCCGTCAGCAGACCCGGGCCGGCGTGGTGTTTCGGGAAGTGGCGTTTGGTCCGAACGAAAAGCGGTATGTTGCAGAAAGCTATCTCCAAGTTTTTGACGAACGGGATTCCAATACGGACGATCTGATTCGGCGTGGGATGTATGGCAAGACGGAAGACCTGCAACGTCTGCTCACGTTCGAAAAACTCAAGGGCACGCTCCACGATTTTATTTACTCGATGGACGTCGCGCGAATCGACTTCCTCGAATACCAGTTCAAGCCGGTGCTGAAGTTCGTCAATTCGCCGACCGAGCGTCTGCTCATCGCCGACGAGGTGGGTTTGGGCAAAACCATTGAGGCGGCTCTGATTTGGTTGGAACTTCAGGCCAGGCGTGATGCCCGCCGCCTGCTCGTCGTCTGTCCCAAGATGTTGGCCCCGAAGTGGCGCATGGAATTACGCCAGAAATTTGGGGTGCAAGCCGAGGTCGGCAACGTCAAGAATTTGCAACAGGCCATTGCAGAAGTTCGCCACGAAGGCGAAGCGGCGTCCTTTGCGTGGATTTGCACTTACTCCGGCCTGCGGCCCGCGCGACGCGACTTGAGCCGTTTGGATGATCCGGAAGGCGATGAACTTTCCGAGCGCGGTCAATTATGCAGCCTGTTTCAAAACTGGGAGGGAACTTTCCCGTTGTTCGATCTGGCCATTTTTGACGAGGCGCATCACATGCGGAATCCGGCTTCAACCACCTACCGGCTGGGCGCGGCTGTGGGCAATGCCACCAACGCGTTGCTTCTTGTCTCCGCCACGCCGGTCAACAATACCAGCACGGATCTTTTTTCACTGCTGCGCCTGCTCGACCCGGATTTCTTTGCCAACGAAGCCCAGTTCAATTATCTGCTGGAGGAAAATAAGCCGGCCCTCCAGGCGTCGCTTGCTCTCAACGCGGCCAAACCCAACTTCATGCAGGCGGCGGAGGCTTTGTCGCGGCTTCGTCACAGCCCCTTTGTGGGACAATCGGAACTGCTGCGTCAGGCCATCGAACGGGTGCAAAAGCTTAGTCCGGGTGATCATGCTGGCATCCTCGGCATCTTGGAAACGGTGGAAAAGCTGAACATCATCAGCCGGTATATCTCGCGCACGCGTCGCGTCCAGGTGAAGGAACGGCGGGCCGTGCGGAAGCCTTTGATTTTAGAGGTGACTTTTAACGAGCCGGAAATGCGCTTCTACAAAACCGTGACCCGGATGGTCAGACGCAAAGTAGAAGCTTCTGGCGGCGGGTTTCTGGCGTTTCACCTGATTCTGCCGCAGCAACGCACCGCCAGTTGTATTCCGGCCATGGTTCGTGCCGTGCGCGAAGGGGACATGGGGGATCCCGGCGAATTACTAAGTGACGCCTTTGACTTGGAACTCGATGCCGACGAGCAAATAGTCGAGGAAACTTTAACCGATGACGTCCAGGACTGGCTGAAATCCCACGATTTTGAGGCGAATGACACCAAGTTTTCTGTGCTCCGGAAACTGGTCGTCGAACAGTTGCCCGATGAAAAGATTATTATCTTTGCCTACTTCAAGGCGACGCTCCGCTATTTGCAGAAACGGCTTCAGGCCGAGGGGATAAATTCCGCGCTTCTTCACGGAGAGTTGGATGACGAGGAGCGCGCCGCCCAGTTGGAAGCGTTCCAAATAAACCCGGATGTCCGTGTGCTGTTATCCTCAGAGGTCGGCAGCGAAGGTATTGACCTTCAGTTCTGCCGGGTCGTCGTCAACTATGACCTGCCCTGGAATCCAATGCGGGTTGAGCAACGCATCGGTCGTATTGACCGCGTCGGCCAGAAAGCAGAAAGACTCATCATTGTTCATTTCAAGGTAAAAGGCACCGTTGAGGAACGCCTGTATGACCGGCTCCATAAGAAGCTGCGGGTATTTGAAGAAAGCATCGGCGACATTGAACCCATCCTAGGTGAATCCATCGAGCGCCTTACCATGGAACTATTAAGTAAAGAGCTGACGCCCGCCGAGGAAGAAGAGGTGATCGACCGCACCTGTCTGGCCATTGAGAACAACCGGAGGTTGATTGCCAACCTAGAATCGGAAGGTGAAAGCTTGCTTGCCCACGCCGATTATATCGCCTCAAAGGTGAATCGGGATCGTAGTCTCGGCCGTTACATTACGCCCCGAGAATTACAGGCCTATATTACTGATTTCTTCAATCGCAATTACCGGGGTTGTGTTCTGGCTTGGGATTGGCCAAAACCTCAATGTTTTTCGTTGGAATTTTCCGTGGAAGCCCACGATAACTTCAGGGAGTTCATGCGGGGGCAGCGCTTGAATGCTCCACCGGAATTATATGTTCGCAAGCTGGTCGGAACGCTTTTCCCAGCCGTGGCGTATGCCAACCCAACCATGCCCGCCGGCCAGTCATTGTTGTTGATCACTCATCAGTCGCCGTTAGTTAAATGGATCACTCACGAAAATCTGGGGGCCGATGGCGCGTTTTACCCCTTGGCCGCGCTCCGTTGCCGCAGCGATGTTGTGCCGCCCGGCACCTACGTCTATCGCGTCGAGCGTTGGAAATTTGCCGGTCTTCGTGGTCGTGAATATCTGGCTCATGGGGTTTCCCTCCTGGGATCGGACGAAGTATTTGCGGCCGAAAAATCCGAGCAGTTTTTTCAATCCATTCTTGGCAATTCCGAATCCTGGCACGAGCCGCCGGTTTCCGGCGAAGTTGTGCTCGCTACCTATCAATCGGTTCATTCGGATTTGCTGGAGCGGTTCGACCAGCTACACGATGAATTCGTGGCAGAAAATGCTGACACCCTGGCGATCCACCTCGCCCAGGTGAAAAACCACTTTCAGCGCCGCCTCGCCGCCAACCAGCAACGCAAATTGACCCTCCAATCGCGCGGACGCCGGGAGAGCATGATTGCGTTGGTGGAGGCGAACATTGCCAAAGATCAGGCACGTCTCGAAGAAAAAGTGCGTGACCTGAAAGAACAGGCTAAACCCGAAAGCGATTTCAGCGAAGTCGCCAGCGGCATTGTTGAGGTATTCACATGATCAAGGATATATTCAATCGCCTGTCGGCCGCTGTAGGCCGGATGTTCAATCCGGCACCACCGGCACCACCGGCCAAACCGCCAAAGACGCCCGTTGTCGCCAAGCAGCCGGTGCCGTCCCCCATAACCGCACAACAGGTGCCGCCGGTGCGTGAGCCAGAAAAAGCCACCCCAGAGCCGGCGGCAATTGTGAAGAAATCCACTCCCCGTCGGCTACCGAGAATGTGGAATATTGGTTTGGACTTTGGCACGGCATTTACTAAGTGCATCGTTAGACGTTCGGACGAAGCGTTTATTGTCCCGCTTCTGGGCGACCAATTTCTTTTGCCGTCTGATGTGTATGTCGGCAAATCCAAGCTTGGCCTGTCTGGTGATTCAATGGATGACGAGCGTCCTGTCCGGGTGCAAAACTTAAAAATGGCGCTGGCTGAATTTGCTGAAGATAACACTGCCGGTTTATGGGCAGCAAATTTTCTCCGATTGCGCGAGCACGAACCACAAATTGATCTTTTCGCGAACCCAACAAGTTTAACGATCTATTTTCTAGCGCGAACAATCCAAAAGGCTAAAGCCTTCATACTAACAAAATCTCCTGATTTCAACGAAGCACACGGGGATCGCTGTTTTATTAATATGGCCGTTCCCGTGGCTCACGCTGAAAAGACACTCATCGCCGATAAATTTGAACACTGTTTACGGCAGGCATGGCTCCTCGCCAGCGAAAGCAATCTGCCAAACTGGGATCAACAACAGATTGGAGTGGCACTCAAGAATCTTAACGGGACAACATTATCGGCGGATGAGCTTCCGTGTTATCTCTACCCAGAGGTCAGTGCGAATGTTCAGTCCTACATTAAATCCCGAGCTGGGGCTGATGGTCTCTATCTTTTCGTAGATGTTGGTGCGGGCACCGTTGATCTCAGCATATTCATTTATTACACCCATCCTTCTAATGATCGCCCCATCACCTATATCGAGGCGGGAGTCATTCATTTGGGGTCATCCCAAATTGAGATTCGTGTCGCTCAAAATTTAATTCAGAACACACAAAGAATCTCGACTTATTGCGACGGCATCTCTCCGGCAGACACGGGTCAAATCCTGGTCAAGCTTCAGGAAGTGATTCGTGCCGTTAAAGAGGGGCGAAAAAAAGATGAATTCCTTTTCCAGACGATGCGGGCCACTGAAACACTTCTTGAAGACGAATTACTGATTCAAGCCGCAAAAGTTTTGGGCGTTGCCCGTATTAAGATGATTCAAGATGCCAATGGGCAAAATCTAATTGCAGGAGCGGATCAGTGGAGAAGATTGCAACTTCTCATCGGTGGTGGAGGCGCCGGCAGCGCGCTTTATTCCAACGCCGTAAACGCCTGGTTCGATCTGTGCCGCAATCCCAGGCCAGCTCCAAAACCCATGCCATTGCCTCAAGACTTAAAATGGCCTGCTAGTTTTTCCGCAGAACGACAGGCCAGTGATTTCAGGCGATTCACGGTAGCGTATGGATTATCGTTTTACCGTGCTGACCTTGAAGAACATCGGTATCCAAAGGAAGTTCACAGAGTTGCCGGTGTTTATGAAGAGACTCCTGATCGCCCCCATGCACCCTCGAAAGATGAATGCTGAATAAGCGCACTGTTACCAATACTTCGCTTTCGCCGGAATGACCCACCGCACCCCGCCGCGCGGATCAGCAACATCACCGCTATGGCGCGGGATGACATGGAAATGAAACTGCGGCATTGTCTGGCCCGCCGCTTTGCCGTCGTTCACGCCCAGATTAAACGCCTCCGGCGCGGGCGTCAGGGTTTGCTGCAAGCGAGCCTGTGCCCATTCCACCCATTCCAGCAATCTTGATTTTTCCACGGCGGTGAGTTCTTGGAATCGTGTCACCGCACGGCGCGGAATGATCAGCGTATGGCCCGGCGAAACCGGAAACTTGTCGCTGACCACCGCAAATAAATCATCCACAGCCAGCACACGCTGCGGCTCAATCAAACCAAATGCAGGCAACGTCAAATCTGCGCCCGCATCAGGATGGGAGTTGGCCTTTGGCATCGTGGTGTCAGTAGGTCGTGACCAGATGTTCCTCACGCCAGCGCAGACTCTCCAGTGCCGGATAAAACTTTTCTTCACCTGGCGGAATCACCGATTTGCCTGCGATGGCCACCAGATCGCGCTGGCCTTCAATCCGGTCATCCAGCCGTTCCTCGTTCACGCGCCAGACGCCAGCGCGTTTTTTGCCGTCAGGCACCGGAGCGATCAAATGCCGGTCCATCGCCCAATGATGATTCGGGCATAACGCAATGCCGTTCGTCGGCTTGTCATTCCGGCTCACGTTAAACGGAATCAAGTGCGCCGCCTCTACCAGTGACATGGATTGATCGAGCAGCACGCGCACTCCACACGCCGCACACCGGTAATCGTAAATTTCCAAAATTGTCCGCCGAAACGCCCCGTCACGGCCCGGCGGCAATTCTTCCCGGAGCGCGGCCACGGGTTCGGTCGCGCGCCCGGCGGCGGTAAGGGCGGCGAGCTTGTCGCGGTCGTCCGGGAAGTAGCGGGCAATCAGCGCTTCACGCAACTGATGGCGCGACATGGGATCATTCAGCAACTGCCACATGCCATCGTCGAATTTTCCGTAGGCCACCCGGCGGCGCAATTCCGCCACGCTGGGCGCACCGGCTGTTGCACCTGCTTGGTAAATGTCACGCTCGCCGGCCACGGGCACGAGCCGCCAGAATTTATCGCCGCACAGATGGAAGAACGGATTCTGAATCGTCGGCTGGTCGTTTTCCCGATGCACAACCGCGAAGTATCGTTTGAAGGTTGCGACCAATTCATCGCTCAACAGCACCTCATTGCCGGTAATGACGCCGTGATCCAAAAGATCAATGATACTGAGCAGCAAAGCGGGCTTGTGCGGCCGCTCATGCGAACCGCTTTTATCGCGCCGGAGGTTGTAAAGCCGCTCCAGCCAGTTTTCCCAGACAGTATTGCTCGCGGCCATGCTTTATTTTTCCCATAAATGACTCACACATAAAAGCCCATTCACGATTTTGCTTCTCACACCATTTCCGCCACCGCGATATTTTGAAATTCCGTGGCGATTTCCGCGTGCTTCGCCTTCAGATACTTGGCCACCCGCGTGTTTTTCAGCAGGGCTTTGATATAGGTGGAGGCAGTTTGCAAGGTGAACATATTTTCTTTGTAATTTTCGGCGATTGCTTTCATGCCGCTTTCCAGCGTCTCCATTTCCTGCTCCATTTTGGCGATGGATTCGGCGGTCATGCCCTTTTTCTTTTTTGGCTGGTCAGCGGACACCTGTAATTCCTTGTGCGTGACCAAGACCAACCCCTCGGCATACCCGGCATGATAATTATTCGCGTCAATCATCAGCCGCGCGATTTCAACCTGCCGCTCCGCCGTCACCTTTTTCAGCAGTCGGAGGGATTTGGGCGGAATGGGTTTGTCTTTCAGCAATTCCACGGCTTCATGGCAGATACCAACCAACAGGTTCAACGAAGCTTTCACGCCCTGCGTTGAAATGTTCAGCGCCGCCGCGATGCGTTCCAAACTCGCGCCGTTTTTTACGGCTCGTGAGATCATCTTGTGTTCCTGAATTGCCGGCAGCCGGCTGATCCGCGCGTTGTAGGTGAAACCTTCGTCGTCGTTGGCAATGATGCAGTCGGCGGCGGTCATTCCCAATTCCTTCATCGCGTAGTGGCGCATGTGTCCATTCACCAGCATGTATTTCCCTGGCTGGCCCTTTTGCGGAAACACCACCAGCGGCTCGACCAATCCCACAACCTTGAGGGAAGCCAGGATGGTTTCGTATCGGTTGGCTTTTTTGTGCGCTTCGGTGATTTGCCTCACCGGCAGGATATTTTCCAGCAGCAGCCGGATTGTTTTCATCGCGAATCCAATTTTTGCATTGCTCATGTGGGTGGTTTTATTGAGGGTGTTAATTTAGACCAAAGAAATTTCGGCATCGTCTCCAGTGCTTCCGCCCGCAGCAGCGTCAGGAAATGCTCATCAGCCACCAGCTTGTTAAAGGCCGTGACTACGTTCAACAGCCGCGCATCACAAATCCGGGATTTTTTAATCATCAGTTTCTGGCGCTCAGTTTCTTTGCGGAAGTTGGCCACAATCGTTTCGGCGCTGGTTCGACTGCTGCGCGGGCCATCTTGGTTTTGTTTGCCCAGCAAACGCCGTTTTTCAATCAGACGCCTGACCATGCGCAGGGAAATATAATTCAATTGTTTGCCCTCGTAGGCTTTCAGCAGTTCGCGCTGCATTTCCGCTGTGTCCGCTTTGGAGATGCCAATGGCGACCCACAATGGAATTTTCCCCGTGAGCGCGGCTTGGAGCAATCGCCCTTCGCCCGCCTTTTTTAAGGACAACAGCCCGCTGACCATCGTGTCGGATATATCCAATTTCTCGCTGATATGATGGTTGGTGTAGCCGTCGGCGCGCAGCCGTTCAATCTCGCGAATCAAATCCATCGTCGCGGGATAACGGCGCGCGATGTTCTCCACCAAACTGCGGATCAATCGTTCCTCTTTCGAGATTTCCACCACGATGGCCGGAATTTCCAGATGGCCGAGCGCGATAAACGCTTCCATCCGGCCTTGGCCGCAGACCAGGTCATATTTCGGCCCCGCCGGTTCGTTCTCCGCCCGCAGGCTGACGGTAATCGGCATCTTCAAGCCCAGCGTCTTGATGCTGTTGACGATCACCTCGAATTTCTTCTGGTCGCGGTGGCGCGGATTCAAAACGTGAATCTCCGCAATCGGAATCATTATCACTTCATCATTCATATTGCTTCCTCCAGGTTCACGCGCTCCGCCATGCCGAAAAAATAATCCAGCGTGTCGCAGCGATAGGTGTCCAGATAAATGCCGTTGACCTCGGCCACGCGCAGGTTTTCCCAAGTCATGTCAATCGCCGGCAGCACATAATAATCGCGGATGCCTTCGTTGGCGGCGTCCATGCGCACGGCGATTGTGATGTCGGGGCGGGCGCTGGCATCCAGCCGGATCAGCCAGCGCGACGAACCCGCGCCGGTCTCGGTATGCCGGCAGAGCACGATGGACACGCTCATTTCGTGGTTCACGTCTAGCAATTCGGTTTCTTTGTTCCAGACGGCGTGCGCGCCCAGCGCCGTGATTTTTTGAATGACCTCCGCCACAAGTTCTGGATGGCGTTTTCGCAGCCGCCGGTTTTCCTCGATGAAGCTGAAATCAATTCCCGGATTATAGCCGATCATCCGGTAGGCGTTTATCAGTGTGCCGAAGCGATGACTAAAGGCTGTGCTCGATGGCAGGTCTTCTGCTGCGTCAATCAGGATGCCCGAAATGCGTCCGTGTTTCAGCAACACGGCGCGCAGATGTTCCAGCATCTCTTCATTGGTGTATTTTCGGCTGCGGGCCAAAATTATTTCCTGCGCCTTCAGGAATAATTCTGGTTCGATGATGCCCGCGAAAACGCCGTTCGCTCGCACCCATTCGGACGGCGGATTATTGACATGCTTCTTTTTCAATTTGCACGACGTTCGGGAATAGACGTTGTTCCCGATGTATTTTTCGCTGGTCAGCACTTGATGCACTGTCCCCCGGTTCCAGGCTCGCCCGTAGTCCGTCAAAATGCCTAGCGCGTTCAATCCAGCGGCAATCTCGGACTCCAATTTGCCGTCGGTGACGAACTCATGATAAATCCGCCGCACGATGGCAACCTCCTCGTCCGGTCCGGCCACCAGCACCACGCGGTCGGTCTGGATGCTCTTTTGTTCACCCATTTTCAACTCACCCTTTTTCACATTATTAATGTCCACTAACACACGGCGCAAACCGTAGCCTGCCGCGCCGCCCTGTCGAAATCCAAGTTTCACCAGCCGACACGCGCCCTGATAAACCTTCGTCGAAAGTTCCCGGCTGTATTCACCCGCCATCGTCCGCTTGATGCCCTTGATGATGGTGGAGATCGGGCTGCCGTCATTTTCAAATTGTTCTGCGCAATAGTGAACCGCCACGCCCGCCTGTTTGCAGATGTATTCGTAATAGGCGCTTTCGTCGGCATCCTGAAATCGGCCCCACCGGCTCACGTCATAAACCAGAATGGATTTGTAATGCGCTTTACCATCAAGCACATCACGGATCATTTGTTCCAGCGAACCCCGGCCTTTGATGTTTAGTCCACTTTTCCCGTCATCCGAATATTCTTTGACAATTTCCTGCCCGCGTTTTTTGGCATACTCGCGGATCACGTCCATCTGGTTGCTCGTGGAGTATTGCTGATGCTCCGTGGACATGCGCACATACACCGCCGCGCTATTCAACCACTCGTCGGGGTTGTCGCCGTGCTTCCGGTGGGGTTGGAACGGGTTGTCGTCAGCCGATGACGGATCATTGGGAACATCGTTGCTCATGCCTTGCCGCCACCTTTCGCCCCATCCGAATAATTCTTTACGATTATCAGACCGCGCCGCTTGGCATATTTGCGGATTACAGCCATCTGCCGAACAACCGAAAACTGCGGATACTTTGACGACCGGCGCGCGTAGGCGGCAGCCCGCTTTGGCGTTGGTGACTCATGGCTCATGTTGTGTGCTGACGGTTGTATTTTATGACTTCGTAATGGTTTCCGGCCAAAAGCTGGAAAGCATTCTTCCATGATGGCAGAAGGGTGCGAGCAGCGACGATGAAAACTATGTAGCGCAATTTAGCTTCGGTGAAATAAGGGAAATTGTGCGTTTCCAGTAGAACGGATGCAGCTTGCGCCAGGCACGGACTCGCTCCACTTCAGCGACTCCGCCCCATAATTTCCAAGTCCTTGGCTTTGCCAGCCATTGTTTATGGCTGAAAATCTTGCTGGCTTTGCGGCAAGGTGCCCGCTTGCAGAATCGTTGGTGATGGTGATTGCGAGGATCGGTGGCAAACAATCTTTTGCAGCATCGGCATTTTCGTTGATGGTGTTTCATAAAAAACACCACCGAAAACTGCTATGCTGACACAACTAAAAACTAAAATGCGAGGTCAGGCGGATTTATCTGATTTCTGCTGGACCGGTTCAAAATTCATTCGCCCGGCCATTGCTTTGCGATGCTCGTTGGCCAGATGCCCATAAACTTTTCCAATCAGGACACCGCCATCTTTGTGTCCCACCCAGGCAGCTATCGTCATAAAATCAATGCCACTCATGACGCCCATTGAAATAAAATGGTGCCGGCAATCGTGAAATCCAAAGCTTGGCAGTTTGGCGCGCTCGCGAACCAGCACCAATGATTCACGAAACGTCTTTGCAGGAATGTCCTTTTCGCCTCGCTGGGGTGATGGGAAAAGCCATTCCGAGGCGTCGTGTGACCGTGCCTTCATATCGAGAAGGTGAGCCTTCAGCTTCGGATTGAAATCCACCACGCGCGCATCGCGGTTCTTGAGGTCTTCGATTCCGCGCTCGGTGATCTGTCGTCGAATGAAAAGCTGGTTGTTTCCAAAATCAACATCCTCCCAACGTATGCCGAGGGCTTCGTTGCGGCGCGCGCCGCTATAGGCGAGCACTCTGATGTAATCCACAAATTCCTGCGCATTTTCAGTGACCGGAACATCGCTACCTTGTTTATTCTGCTTCGTTTCAAACGCAGCCTGGCAAAGTTTGTCCAGATCAGCCGACGTAAACAATGAGCGTTTCTTGGTGCTGGTCTTGAGCGGTCGCAACCCTTCCATTGGCAACCGCTGGACCAGTCCATCGGATAGGGCGCGTTTGAAAACAACCCGCAGCACAATCACATCCAAGTTGATGGTTCGCGGTGATACGTTTTCCTTCAGTCGGGATTCAATAAACCGATTGACGTGAACTCGCTTGATCTGGTCGAGACGCAACCCGCCGATATAATTATTCCAGCGTTTCAGGAGCGCTTTTTCTTTCGCCACCGTTCCCAGCTTTTTAGTTCCCTGACCACTGCCGATAAAATCCAGATAACGCGCCGAGTATTCGTTAAACTTCGGCGTTCGTGCCAGCGTAGGCAGCGTGTTGTCTGACCGTTGCGTCTGCAACCGATTCAACTCGGCCACAGCCTGTGCCACGGTTTGCACCGGTTTACCCTCTTTGGTGACCAAAGGCACACGTTGGTTCTTTTTAATGCCGGTGAGGGGATTCTCAACATTCAGCCGGGCATAATAGCGCGTGCCACGAATCCACAGTCCGCGAATCGGTTGCTTGCGCCCGTCCAATACTTTTGCGAAAGTAGCGCCATGAGCTTGGCGCTTTTCACAATTTTGGTCATTGCTAGTGGCATCACTTGCCTTCATGCCATAACAGTGGCACAAATAGTGGCACAACGTCAAGTATGGAGTGGTATCACAATCGTAAGTCGTTGTTAATAAATGTTGCCGGTGTGGCGAAATGGCAGACGCACAGGACTTAAAATCCTGGGACCTTAAAACGTCGTGTGGGTTCGAGTCCCGCCACCGGCACCACTTCATTAAACATAAATAAATACGGCACTTTTTGAAGTTTCAAGCCAGACGTTGCGGCCTTTGCATAACGGTATTGCATAACGTGTCTGCCGGTGTTAATCGTGTTTGACAAACCCGGTGGATGAATACAAATTGTCTCGGTGCGGATTATTAAAGAAGCGTTTCTCGTGGCGAAGGGGCGTGAACATCCCCCGTCGGCTCGCCACTTGGACGTTTGGCGCAAGACGGTCAAGGCGATGGCGTGGCGCAACCTGGTGGAGGTGCGGCAGAGCTACCCGGACACGGACGCCGTGAAAGTCCGCAGCGGGCGGACGGTGCTGGTGTTCAACATCCGCCGGAATGACTACCGGCTGATTGCGGCGGCGCATTTCAACCGCCAGATCGTGTATGTCATGCGCTTTATGACGCACGCCGAATACAGCAAAGACCGTTGGAAAGAGACATTATGAAAACGACACACACGAAAATTCAATTTGCCGGTTTGCCCAAAGATTACACCGGCCTGTGCCGGATGCTCACGCCGCGCCCGATCCATGACAAGGTGGATTTTGAAAATGTCACGGAAATCACCGATGCAATGGCCGGGCACAAGCTGACGACAGACCAAGAGGATTATTTCGACTTGCTTTGCCGCCTGATTGAAGATTACGACAAGGAACACGCGCAACTCGATACGCCCAAAGTCACCGCGCTGGACGCATTGCAACATCTTTTGGACGCCAACGACATGAGCGCGGCGGACTTGGCGCGGCTGCTGGACGTTCACCGGACGCTGGGCGGGATGATTCTGCGCGGCGAACGGCAGTTGACTCTGGCACACGTCCGCACGCTGTCAAAACGTTTTAACGTGTCAGCCGATTTGTTCCTGCCGTAACACACTGGCCTCGCATCTTTCGATAAACCCAAGGATGCTTGCCAGATGGAAAAGCCGGACGCCTCTGATGCGTCCCGGTTCACGGATGGACACGGAACGGATGAAACCCTTTGCCGCCCATTCGTAGAGCTTCGGGCGTGTGCAACCGGAATAAAATTCATGCCCATGTTTTGGCGCACGCACCCACACCGGCAGATTGCCTTCCCGGTCGCTGGCAATTTCTGCGGCGCGGGTTTGTGTGCGTCGGTTGCCATTTTCAAACGCGCCCAAACTGGCTGGCGGCGTGCGGATGGCACTGCCAAGAAACTTTTCACTGTTCATACGTCCGATCTCCTGTTCATCGTAATTTAGGATTCTACCCGGAGCAGGACGGGCGCATCGTGTAATCTTTACACAAAATGACGTGAGGGATTTTGGGGTAACCGACGGGAATTTTACACCAGCTCGCAAGGCTAATTCGGGCTGCAAAATGATTCTCAAGCCGCCAGCAACGAGTGACCAAAATGTTCACCATGTTGCTGCCGTTGCAGCCGCAAAACGCGCCATGTTTCTGCTGATTTCCATTCAACTGGTCTGCATCCGCAAATCACAAAATAATCACTGCAATGGAGTAGAAGCCTTACCCCTTAATCAAATTAAGGATTCTGTGCTACGCTCATTGCGTCCCAAATGTTGCGTTTGATGCGCACTTTGACGCCAATCCAGATGCGGCGTCCGGCGTTGCGTTAGATGTCGCGCATGATCCCTACTTTGTTGCGCATATTGTTGCGCACTGTGTTGCCAAGACTGGTGCCACGTCATTCGCGTATGGCTGTGCGCGCGAATCAGAGTTCAATTGTATGTCGCCGGTCGTCGCGTCAATGTCTTGCTCGCCTTAACCGGCTGCGCTCCACATTGCACCCGCCGCCCGGCTCCGGGATTTTGCCTCTATGATTCTGCGCACGGAGAATCACTCTATGAAGACGGGGGCGGGGGGGGGGATCGGGGGTTGCAAATCGTGCGGTCGGATAAAGACAGAGGTGGGTTTTCCGAACTTTCTGCGATTTTGAACGGGTGTTTCGACTATATCTTCCATTTTCCCGGTCAACGTGGCACAATGGCGCAATGACGACGCTCGAATTGGCAGAGGCACAAATGAAGGGGCTGCGATGCAGTTACCCGCCGTATGTGGTCGCCCAGGTGTCTCCTGAAGGCTGGCCGGTGGCCGCACTGCCGGGAAATACTTACGAACTCTTGGAGCGCGGGTTTGCTCCGACAGCGGAGCAAGCCAAAATCACATTGTGTCGCCTGCGGCAAAAACTGCGCTGGTCGCGCTCGTGCATGGCGGCTTTTATGGGAGTCAGCCAGAGCGTTTTGCGTCGCTGGGAAACGGGTCAACGCAATCCCAGCGGAGCGGCACGCCGGCTGATCTGGTTGCTGGACATACTGGCGAATCAGCCGGACGCGCTCAAATCTGCGTTGGATTTGGTCGTTTGGGGGAAAGGCGCGGAGTGTATGGCTACTTTCGAACAGGTCGCCAAGATGTAAGCCCATATTTCCCAAATAAACTTCACAAGCTGGAGTTAGTGACATACAATAAAGCCTCATAAACAAAGGCTTTCCTCTATGTCCAACCCACAAAAAATGGAAAATTCAACGGGTGCAGGCAAAAATCCGGGTCTACGGATGGCTTTTGATATTCGATTGAAGCTGGAGTTTCATGGTTCCAAGATCACGTCTGATGCCGGATTGCTGGCCTATCGGGAACTGGATGCGGCGCTGGGTTTGACCGATCTGGGTGAAAACCTGTTGAGTGATGGGCGGACGGGTAAGAACACGCAACACTCGATTGTGGCGCAGATGCGGCAGTCCATCTTCAGTCGGCTGGCGGGATACGAGGACACCAACGATGCCGAACGACTCTCGGTTGATCCCACCATGCGGCATGTGGTTGGCGGGCGGGCCACGGAACATGCGGCGGCCTCCACCAGCCAGATGGGACGGTTCGAGACGGAAGTGTTGACCCAATCAGGCAACTTAAAGGCGTTGACGAAACTCTCTGGAAAGTGGATTGACCGCCTGCGGGAACGCCAGCCGATGCGGGAACTGATCTTGGATATGGACAGTTCCGTAAGCGAGACCTATGGCGAACAGGAAGGAACGGCGTTCAATGGCCATTTCGGCTGCACCTGCTACCATCCGCTGTTTTGCTTCAATCAGTTTGGCGATGTGGAGCAGTCCCTGCTGCGCGGCGGCAATGTGCATAGTGCCAAGGATTGGCAGGCGGTGCTGGAACCCGTGGTGGCTCGTTATCAGGACAAGAACCTGCGGCGTTACTTTCGGGCCGATGCCGCCTTTGCCAACCCGGAACTCTATGAGTATTTGGAAGCCAAGGGATTCGAGTATGCCATCCGTCTGCCGGCCAATGATGCGTTGCAGCGGGACATCGAGCCACTACTGACCCGACCGGTGGGGCGTCCTTCAAACACGCCGGTGGTGTGGTATGCCGGTTTTTTGTATCAGGCCAAGAGTTGGGATCGTGCCCGGCGTGTGGTGGCGAAGGTGGAATGGCACAATGGCGAAC
>JBAPQW010000041.1:0-123045 GCA_049280815.1 Verrucomicrobiia bacterium
CGAGCCGTTCCATTGGATTTTCATACGTCTCGCGCTGCGCTGCCGGTGCCAGCAAACCAACCGCCGTCCTTTCATAATCACGGATGCTGTCCCGCAGTTTTTGTTCGGCGGTTTGTTTGTCCGCGCAATTCAGCGAAATGTCCCGCGCCTTGGCGTCACCATTTAGTTTGAGCCGCGCCCGCCAAATCCGATTGAAAACCTGTTTGCCATTGCGCTGACGTTTTGGCCGATAAATGTAAGCGATCATATTTCTCCTTTCGATTAACTTGGTTGACTCAACTTTTGAAAATACGCCCTGACCTGGCTTTCCAGCATCCCTACTGCCCGGCCAATCCGCCGCAACGGAGGCAACTCTCCGCTCTCCGCTCTCCGTCTCACCGTTCGCTTGCACACGCCGAAAATTTGCTCCAGCTCCGGCAGCCGTATCAAACGGTCATTAAATTGATGCTCGGTTGGCATAGGCCATCATTCCTCCTGCTCCTTTTGTCCGCCTTTTAATTTCCAAGACTTTCTTTTCTTGTCCCATTCCATTCCCATTTGCAGCCGCTTCCGAAACGCTTCGGCTTTTCCGCCGGACAACATCGCCGCTTGCAGTTCTGCCATCAGATAATGCCAGTCCTGCTGCTTGTCCTCCTTGGTAAAATCCTTGTGATCCCGATACTTCACTTTCCGGTTGCCTTTATCCTTCGGGTCGGTGTTGGCAAAATCGTCGGCCTCTTTCGCTTCCTTGGGAGTTTTTGGCTCCTCCTTAATCGAGGTCGGTCGGAGGCGATCCCATAAACGGAGCGGACTTTCATTCGGTTCATCAATGTAGCCCACCTTGCGCTTCATTTCCGCCGCCCAGGCCTTGCATTCGCTGACGGATACCGCAATGTAAGGCCGTTGCTTGGCTTTGCGTTTCGCGCCAAACAACGTGGTTTCCTCGCTGGTGATGTAAAAGAAAAAGGCGGTCAATTTGCCCTCCTTGATGCGTTTGTGGACGCCCGCGCGTGAAACCGGCACGAACAGGACGACCCCGTTGGTCGAAAGTCCCACGTCGCCCTTGTAATACTCGCCAAGGGCTTCAAACCATTCGGCGCATTGGGCGTGTGTCCCTTCCCGCCGATAGGCGCGAGTGCCAGGCGTTGGCTCGCCAACAATCTCGTGCAATTCTTTCGGCACCTCGATGAATGGAAATTGAATAAACGGCATTTATTTGAGTGTAGTCGAAAATATACAACTGTCAACCATGATCTCGCAATTGTATTTCGGAATGTCGTGCCACCGGCTTGGATGCCGTCTGGCGCATGATTGAGTCAATCCGATGGGCATGTTGGGGATGACTTTTGCCCCGCTCATCCACCAGCGGACGATGCTCGTCCTGCCATTTGCCCGGCTGCATGGTGGCCGTCTGCAAAGACCGCGCTGATTTGAAAATAGCGCGGGTCATCCCCCGGTCGAAGTTCGACTTCCCACCAGCGATTTCCCCCGTGGTGGCCGTGCGCCAGCACCTTGGGCGCGAACCCCTGCAAACCGATGTCGGCAAAACCGACCGTCGCCACCGTGCCGCCCAATTGCGCCGACCGGCTGGATGAAATGGGCAATGGAGAAAATTTCCCGTCCGCTTTGAGCAAGGCCAGATCATTCGCCTCATCCACCTGAACCACCTTGGCGTCAATCAAACCCGCGCCCGTGAGCAAACGCACCTTCGTCGCATCCTTGACCACATGATAATTGGAAACTAAATAACCATTGTCCGTGATTAAAAAGCCTGTGCCAGCAGTGAATTTTGAAAACAACTTTACGCTCCAAAGTAATTATGGCGAGCTGATGCGGTAGAAACGGCTGGGATAATTTGTCCAAGCCGGATCGCTGAAATAGGATGTGCCGCCGATGAGGGCGTTGGTTGATATCGGAAACCAGACGGGAGTGGTTAAGTTGGTGCTGGCTTCCACGACAACAGAAAGGTTTGTGGCCCAAGAGATGGTGAAGCCGAATTGATTGTTTTGCACCCCAAAACTGGGTTCGGAATTTAGAATCAGCGGGTTCGGAAGGAACCATAGTGCGGTCGGAACACCGCCAAATATAGAACCCCACCCGCTGGTGCCGGGTAAATAATAGACCGTCGCACTGTTGTCATAATTGAAGACCGTCCCATCATCGTAAGGAGCGTTGCCTTCGAAATAGGCTCCGATCAGGCTGCTACAGTCCATGAACGCATAGTCTCCGATATTGGTCACGTTACCGGCAATTGTGACATTGGTCAGGCTGCTTAACTCAAACGCGTTATACCCAATGCTGGTGACGTTGTTAGGAATCGTGACGCTGGTCAGGCTGCTGCCATCAAACGCATCCGGACCAATGTTCGTGACGCTGCCGGGAATCGTATAACTTCCGGTGATGCCGCCAGGATACGCGATGAGCGTGATCTGGTTCTCATCGAACAACACTCCATTCATGCTACTATAAACCGAATTTTGCGTATCGACCGTTATCGCTGTCAAACTGGTGCAACCGCCGAAGGCAGCTTCTCCGATGTTGTTGACGCTATTGCCGATCGTGACGTTAGTCAGGTTGTAGCAGTATTCGAAAGCAATTTCCCCGATACTTGTGACGCTGTTGGGAATCGTGACACTGGTCAGGCTGGCGCATTCATAGAAGGCATTATTCCCGATATTTGTGATGCTACCGGGAATTATTACGCCGGTTAGCTCGCCGCAGAATTCGAACGACGCGAACCCGATGCTGGTGACGCTGTTGGGAACCGTGTAACCTCCTCCTAGTCCACATGGATATTGAACAATCGTTGTTTGGCCTTTGTCGAACAGCACTCCATTCATGCTGCTATAAACCGAATTTTGTGCATCCACAGTAATCGCTGTCAAGCTGGCGCAGCCTAAGAACGCACCGTTGCCGATGTTGGTGACGCTGGCAGAAATTGTGACGCTGGGCAAACTTACGCAGAATTCGAACGCCGCGAACCCGATGCTCGTAACGCTGGTTGGAATCGTGATGTTTGTCAGAGTGGTATTAAAAAAAAATGCTTCATTGCCGATGCTGGTGACGGTCAAACCATTGATCATTTCGGGGATAGTCACCGCACCGCCAGAACCGGTGAAGCCAGTAATGGTGATTGCCCCATTATTTGTGATGAATGTGAAATCGGTTGAGGACTCAGCCACGCCGTTGGACGAAGCGACTTCGGTGAGGAAGAAATTCCATGTTTCCTGCGGTGGCAGGGTAGTTGCGCCGAAGGTGGCTGCGCCCCGATAAAACCCGGCCAGATAGCTATTGCCGATTGAATCAACGGCGCATTTGACCACACCCGACGAAACCGGACTTGCGGGCGGGCCGCTGGCTGACTCCGCCCACTGGAACGTTCCGGCAGAGTTGTATTTCGCGGTAGCGGCATCTAAACCCAAAAATCCCGCCGCATAGATGTTGGTCTGCGCGTCCAACCCCAAATCCCAATAAAAACCACCGTTCGTGCCGCCAGCCGGTTGCGCCCATTGGATCGCACCTGCGCTGTTGTATTTGGCTACAAAGGCGTCGCCGAAAAGGGCGCTGCTGTTTGCCGTGTTCGTCAGGGTTATGCCGCCGCCAAAATCCAGGTTGGTGTTGAAATAGCCCGAAACAAACACGTTCCCCGCCGGATCCACGGCCACACCACCTTCGCCCGCGTTGCCTCCTTGCGGTTGCTGAACCCAGATCAACGCACCGGAGTTATTAAACTTGGCGATGAAAGCATTTTGCGTTGAACCGACACTGACCACCAGATTGCTGCTGCCAATGGTCATATCCGATTCAAACAGACCACGCACATAGATATTTCCGGCGGCATCCACCGCGAGTTTGGTGGCGTAAGTTTCCTGGCTGGTGTCAAACAATTGCGCCCATTGAGCGACACCGGCGTTGTTGTATTTGACCAGAATCGCAAAAGTGGTGCCGCCTTTGACGGCCGTAACCGTTTTTGTGCCAAACGTGATGGAAGTGCCGGAGTAATCCATGACCGCGAGGGCATAGGAGTTCCCGGCACTGTCCACCGCCAGTCCGATTCCGTTATTGTCTCCGTTGCCGCCCGTGGATGATTGGACCCACTGCACCGTGCCGGCGCTGTTGTATTTGGCGAGGAAGAATTGTTCGCCTGAAGTGGCGGCCAGATTGACACCGCCGAATTTCGACGGCCCTTGATAGCCGCCGGTGACATAAACATTTCCATTGGTGTCCGTGCCGGCTCCGCGTCCGTAGTTGACATTTCCGACGCTCTCACCGGCTTGTTGGACCCACTGGAGCGCGCCGGTGGAGTTGTATTTGGCCAGAAAGAAGTCCGAACCGCCGACACTTTGGTTTGTCAGGGTGACGCCGCCAAAATCATTCGTGTCATCGAAATAGCCGGTCACATAGCAATTATCGTTGGTGTCCAAGGCCAATCCGATGTTGGGTTCGCCTTCGGGCCAATTGGCGATGCTGGCGATGCGATTGGCCCATTGGAACTGGGCGTGCGCGGAAAGAGCCAACAGCAACGTCGCCAACATGCAGATGTGGATCGCGATTTGTTTGGTTTTCATCGGAGAGTCCTTTCGGGTGTTCAGGATTGTTTGTTCAAGTAAATTCCGAATTTAGAATGGATGGAAAGCGATGCTGTAAATTGGTTGTGGTTCTGATTACACACGTTCTTACAATAATACATTTGAATCAAGAATGGTTGCGCGAATCAAACGTGGTTCTTAACTCATCAGAATTCAAACACCAATTGCCCCAACCGTCCATCCCAAAATGAATACCGGAAAAGAAGCCCTGACAATTTCGCATTGCGAATTGCGAATTGCGGAGTGCGCGACCAGTCCGTTTCGGCGTAGCGGCATTCGGCAGAAAGCCGCCATCTAAATTCCGTCCCCGTTTGCCGTTTCCGGCGTGGCTCCGCTGAACCTGAAAATAGCCCAGCCATTTATGGCTGGGACTCATGGCCCGCAATTTTTCAAAGTCCCGTCAGGGACGAAAGGTGCTTGTGCACGGCCACCACATTTTCTGCCGTCCCTTGCGGGACTTTTTATTTGATGGACGCATGACCCAGCTATAAATGGCTGGGCTATTGTCATCGCGTCGTTCCGCGACGGCAACAACCGCCAATCGTCCATCCCAAAATGAATACCGGAAAAGAGTTCCCGTCCGCCGGCATCTGATTTCCGTCTCCGCAAAGCTTCACCGTGACAAGCCGGTGCGCCCAGTCCGCCCGTTGCCACTGCGGAATTTGGATTGCAGTTTATTTCAGAAAATCATTCAACGCTTTTTCAAGCTTTTGGAATGTTTCTTCCAAGCGCAGCACCAGTGGGGACATTTTCTGCCAATCCAAGTCAAAGGAATATGCGTTGCGGAACACATGGCGGAAACGCAGGTATTCATTCATCGTGTCATGAAGTTCTTCCGACAGCAACGCCGGTCGGTGCGCGGTCGGCGATTTCATCCGCAGCAAAAGTTCACGATGCCAGGAATCGCCGCGCACCGGCTCGTCGTCCAACTCCACCGCCACGCGCTTAAAAATATTTTCCACGCCGGTGTAAAATGAATGGAGCAACGCTGCCAGTGCGGACAGTTCGATTTCGGTCGGAGCCGTGGTGCGGCATTTGGCGAGAAGTCCGTGCATTCCAAGCACCAGACGCTGCAACTGTTCGCGTTCCGTGGCCTGTTGTTTGCGGAATTTATCCCACTCGGACGAGTTCATTCTCCGTGCGTAGGTGGCGGGTGAACGGCGTGTTGATGTCCAAGTCAATCAGATCAACCGAACGGCCAATCAAATCACTGACCCGCGCGCCCATGCGATAGAAAACCGACGGCGGCAGGCCGGAAACAGCCAAGTCGAGATCGGAAGCGGCATCACCCGTCCCATGTGCAGCAGAACCGAAGACATAAATCTCCCGTGCGCCAGCAGTTTTGAGTTCGGCGGCGGCTCGCTTGATTAAAATGTCTGTCTCGGTGCTCACGGTTATATTGATTGTGCGTCTTTTGAGTCTGAAAGTCAAAAGTTTAAGGAATGTGCCTTCAATTCCAAATGATTGAACCGGCGTGAAAATCCTGTCGTGCGCGAAATCCTAAAAGCAAAACTCCCGGAGCCGGGCGGCGGGTCAACGGTGGAACTCGCAGCGCAGCGGAGAGTCTTACCTTGACGCGACGACCGGCGACACACAATTGAATTTTGGATTCGCGCACACAGCCCATGCCATGAATTTTCATAGGGACTGGTTCACTCATAAGCAGGAAAATAGTCGCCGAAGATCATCCGCCACGTTTCTATCGCATCTGCGGTTTTGCCGCGCTGCTCATAAGCTTCTGCTTTGACAGCGCGTTCGTATGCGAGCTGAAATTTTCCGACAGCTTCCTGGATTTTTGCGGTGCCGGCTATATAGCTGCCAACATCCCCGCTATAACCGGCGGGATCGGGATTTTGTTTGCTGACAAGTTCACGGCCCTTGTCAAAGAAGAATCTGACACCAGAAGGAAAATTGGAAATGGTAACTCCATTCAAGATTGACCAAGCCAAAACCTCGAGATGAAACGACCGAAAATGCCGGTCAATGTTTTTATTCCATGCCTTGATCATTTTCATGAGCGGCACCAAATCGCCATTGTGAGCAGCGTTGGCCTTGGTGCTGATTTCAACGTGTTTTTTGGGGTCGGTCGAAATCCAGCTTTGCGTAATGGAATTCGGGATCAGGTATCCACCGCCTTGCCTGTTAAAACTCGGAACGACATCAATCAAAAAGTCATCAAACCGAATGGTTACTGCTTGGCCGTTGCGGCCAATATCCGGGGTTCTGGTGTAGGTTTTTCTCAGCGTTTTTTTCACCAAATCGAGCAATCCAGCCTGACCGCCATTCTGACCATTGAACTGGTGGTAATAATCTGATTTGAGAACAACAAAAACATCAATGTCAGCTTCAGAAAGAGGCGCGATCATTGTGTCGCGGGCGTAAGAGCCGGTCAGAAATGAATCAAGCACCTCCAGTTCGGCTTCGACAACCTCACGAACATTGGTTTGGCGGGTGGAAACCGTCGAGCTTTGCAACCCGGTAATTTCAAGGTTTTCCTTTAATTCCAGAAATGCCTGATTGATGGTGGTCGCCATTGATGAACGCGTTGTGATGGCATCAGCTCCCCGGCTCCTGACGAAAATCTGCCCATTGTTCTCTGAGGTGGTTGCAGTGAAACTTCCAGACAAAGGTAGGTAAGCGCAAGGCGCTCAACACCAACTTTGGCACCAACACCTTGATGGAGGTGCTGACCGGCATCACGGCGGGTACCATGCATGATCTGATCAACTCGGGTTGGTTGATGAACATCAACTCGCGCGAGAATGCCACCAACAATCCGGCCTTGATCTTGGTTACGAGCAACGCCCCGCCCAAGGTCAGCATTACCAGCCCGGCAACCAATACACTATTTACCGCGCCAGCGACTGTTACAATCAGTGCTGCGGCCAGCGACAATGTCGGAATTAGCCAGGTTCAATTCTACCAAGGTACCCGCATGGAAAACGGGCGTTACCTCGTCGAAGACGCCACCTTTCCGCAAGGTTGGATTTCCCCAAAAGTCCTGGACGAGGAAGCCAGCGGTTATTTTCTGATTCCTGCCGGGCCGCTGCCCGCGGGTTGGGACGCCGTGACCGGGGAGGAAGGCCAGAATGCCTGGGGCAGAAGCTGGCCCAATTCAAGCGACCCCGACTCACCGGGCGATTGCACTCCCTCGGCAGGAGGTGGACCAAAAAGTCCTAAAAATACGAAAAAAGGTATGGCGGACTATGCAGTCAGTCTGTTGCGGGTAAGTTTGATTGTTGACGACATGCCGTTGGGCTACACACCGCCAGTCGGGCCTGCGGTCGAATTCCAGATCAGTTACAATGAGCGCGATACGTACAAAAGCGGGTTCACGTATTCCAACCTTGGCAATCAATGGAGCCATGAATGGATGTGTTATATTGCCGACGACACGACGGCCCCCACTGCCGATGTAAAGGTCATTCTCGACAACGGCGGGGCGCATACCTATACTTTCAACCCCGGCACCCAGACCTATGACGTTCAAGTGAGAAGTCAGGGGCAGTTGGTGAAAACCTCCTCCACCAGCTATCAAATCACGTACAAAGATGGTTCCAAGGCCATTTTTTCCGTGCCGGACAGTCCGAGTGGCCCCCGGCGGGTGTTTATGACCCAAAAAATTGACCCGGCTGGCAATGCCCTCACCCTCAATTACGATGCCAGCTATCGGCTGGTGTCGGTGCAGGATGCCATCGGCCAGGTGACCACATTGTCCTATGAGCTGGCAAACGATCCGCTGAAGATCACCAAGGTCACCGATCCTTTTGGCCGCTACGCCACCTTGAAGTACAACGCCACCGGCCAGTTGACCAACATCACCGATGTTATCGGCATTTCTTCATCTTTTACTTATGGAATTAATTATCCTGATTACGGCAGTGAGCCCGATTTCATCAACTCTCTGACCACGCCTTACGGCACGACCACCTTTACCAATAACGACGCAGGTTTTGACGGGCGCTGGATTGAAATCACCGATCCCCTGGGAACCAAAGAGCGGGTCGAGTATTCAACGCACGACGCGGGCCAGATTAGCATTCCAAACAACCAAATTCCTGCCGGCATGAACCCGGACAATCTGATGAATTCGTGGGTGGACTCACGCACCACGTTTTATTGGGACAAGAAGGCCATGCAGGAAGGTCCGGGAGATTACTCCAAGGCCACAAAGTATGTCTGGTTGTTCGATCCCAGCAACTGGTACAACGTCAAGGCCACGCTGGCCTGCCTGATCCTGCCCTTGGAAAATCCGGTATGGTACAACTACCCCGGCCAGCCGAATACCCGATCGGAAGGTACCATCAACCAGCCAACCATGATTGGTCGAGTCCTCGATGACGGTTCCAGCCAGGTGCAACAATATCAATACAACGCCATCGGCAAGCCGATTCAAGCCATTGATCCGGTGGGCCGCACGACAGTTTATGCTTACGCTGCCAACCTGGTTGACCTTCTAACGGTCGGTCAGGTCGCCGCTGGAGCAACGAAAATGCTCGGTCAATTTACCTACAACAGCCAGCACTTGCCGTTGACTTATGTGGATGCCGCAGGTCAGACCAGCTATTTCGGTTACAACGCCAAAGGCCAGTTTGTGGCGGCCACCAATGCCCTGGGCCAGACATTGACCCTGGCGTATGACACCAACAATTATTTGACGAACATCACTGGCGCGCTGCCGGGGGCCACCACCGGCTTGACTTATGACGGCTACGGACGCGTGCGCACGGTGACGGATTCCGAAGGTTACACCGTAACGTACGATTACAACGCGCTGGATTTACCGACCAAAGTGACCTATCCGGATGGCACGTATGAACAGGTCACCTACAAAACTCTCGACCCTCTGTTAAGTCGTGACAGGACGGGACACTGGACAGCGCAGACCTACAACGCCTTGCGGCAACTGACGGCCATTGAAGATGCCTTGGGTCGGTTGACGAGCTTTGAACGGTGCAGTTGTGGCGCGCTGGAAAGCATCACCGATCCGCTGGGGCGGACCACAACGTTCCTGCGGGATTTGGAAAAGCGGGTGACGACCAAGATTTATCCCGACGGCACGCAGCTCAATTATACCTACGAAAGTACCACAAGCCGTCTGAAATCCATGACGGATGCAAAGAACCAGGCAACGTGCTACAGTTACTTCGTTGACAATAACCTCAAGCAGGTTGCCTATTCGAATGCAGTGATTGCGACACCCAACGTTGCGTTCACCTACGACACAAATTACAATCGGTTACTGACCATGAGCGACGGTATTGGCACTGCGACGTATGGTTATTATCCGGTGGCCGCCGGCCAGCTTGGCGCTGGCAGATTGGCCTCAGTCGCCAACCCATTGCCAAACAGCACTGTTTCCTACTCCTACGATTCGCTGGGGCGCGTTACCAGCCGATCAATTAACGGCGTGGCACAAGCGGTGACCTACGACGCGCTGGGCCGGGTGACCATGGTGACCAACACCTTGGGTGGCTTTGCGAACGTGTATGTGCGTGCCACTGCCCTGGTCGCCACGAATGTTTATCCCAACGGCCAGCAAACTGTTTATAGCTACTATGGGACGAATAACGACGAACGATTACAGCAAATCCAAAATCTGACACCCGGTGGTCAGACCCTTTCGGCCTTCAGCTATGCCTATAATGCGGAAGGGCAAATAACCAACTGGACGGAACAGGCGGACAATAACATACCGACTGTGCAAGTAGAAGAATATGATCCAGTAAGTCAGTTAATCAGTTTGACCGTTCATAGCGGTTCCATTGCCGGAACAATCCTGAAACAATTTATCTACCAGTATGATGCCGCCGGCAATCGGACAAGTGAGCAAGTCCAAGGAAGCGCGGGCGTCTCGCCTGCGATTAGTTCGGCAAGCTATAACAACGTTAATCAACTCACTAGCCGAACCGGTAACAGCGGGCCGATGCGATTCGGAGGTTCATTGAACGAGACAGGAAGCGTGACGATAGCTGGCAGTCCGGCAGTGATAAAATCCGGCACAAACTTTGCTGGTTTTGCCAATGTGACTTCAGGCACGAATATAGTTCCGGTGGTTGCTTCTGATTACAGTGGTCACTCGGCGACGAACAAATATCAAACAGTGGTAACAAACAACGGTGTGGCGGAGACGTTAACGTATGAACTGAATGGAAATCTTACTTCAGAGACGACCGCGACCACAACGAACACCTATCAATGGGATGCGGCGAATCGGTTAACCCAAATCACTCAACTCTCAACCAACAACTCTCAGCTGACGAGCCAGTTTGCCTATGATGGCTTCGGGCGAAGAGTTCAAATAGTTGAAATGACCAATGGGGTTGCAATAAGCACAAATTCATTTCTGTGGTGTGGAACAAAACTTTGTGAACAGCGAGATTTGACAGGAGGAACGGTCGTCAAACGGTTCTTCGGCGAAGGTGAACAAATCTCCGGTACAAACTATTTCTACACCCGGGATCATCTTGGCAGCATCCGCGAAATGACCGATGTTGCTGGTACCATCCATGTTCGTTATGATTACGACCCGTATGGGCGTAGAATGAGAATTCAAGGCGATTTGGATGCTGATTTTAGTTATGCGGGGTATATTGTTCACCAACCTAGTGGGTTATTCCTGACACTTTACCGCGCTTACGATCCTGATTTAGGGCGGTGGGCAAATCGCGATCCCATTCAGGAAGCAGGCGGGTTGAACCTTTACGGCTACGTTGGAAACAATCCGATAAACTATGTTGACCCGTTGGGCTTGGATTACTATGTGATTTACATAACTGCTTTCTCTGGATTTCCACACCAAGTTGTGATCGGAGACAATGGAAATGGCGGGAGCTATACGATTGATTATGGGCCGGCCAATGGTGGGCTTAATCGCATTTCTGGTCCGGGCGAATACAATTACACACCTTATTCATTTCCCCCAAACCAGTCGGCCTACGATCTTTCCAACGCCAGATGCACCAAGACCTCTCCATTTGTGGACAAGGCACTCAATGATTTGGCAGCGGGATTAGGAGCAAATAACAGCACACCTAATTACAATTGCCTTTGGAATAACTGTTGGACAACAGCTCCTATCTTCGACTCCATTTCAAGTAACTATCAGAAATACGGAACATCTTATCCGCCGACAAACACGCGCGAAAATCTCCCGCCGCTAATCATTACACACTGAAACCTAACTTTATATGAAAAAAATCGGTTGTGTGTCTGTCATAGCTATTTGTGCGGTTATGCTAATTGTATGGTTGACTGTTTATGTCCTGTCCGGCGTATCGGAAGCAATTGCATTGGATGGACCAGTCTTGGCAAACATCCGAAAGGAATGGCTACTTGATGGTTCACCCGCCAATCCACGAATTGAGAAATACGTGGCACATGCAACTGAACCTAACCGATTTTTCGTTTCGACGAACATCTACACAATCAGTGGCCAAACCTTTGAGTCTCTCTTTGGGATAGACGATCCTAGATTTGAAGGCAAAGGGGTATTGGTCGTTTCAAAAGACGGCGAGTTGATTTGGGTTGGTTCAAGGAAGTCACCGAAATTGATAAGGGTAAAACGGTGAATAGCTTTATTCCGTTGACAGGCTGCGGAGCCAGTAACGGCGGCAGTTGGCTACGTTCACGGCGAGCGGGAATTGACGATGGAGTGAACGGCTTGGGAATCGGTTTTGCGACAAGACACCATTCCCTACGTAGTAGAGGCTAGGATGGGGCGGGCAGATTAGAGAGGCAAAATGAAAGGTCAGTCCTAGAAAAGTGACATTTATGAATCGTTCATCACGGGCCATTCGCATGGATTCGCATCCGTGGCCAATGCGACTGATTGCGTGGCTGACCATAGCCACTCAGATCGGCCTGCCCTTTAATGTTCTATTGGCTGGGGGAACAACGACCGTGTTTGCGGCTGGCGCCACCTGTGTCATGAACTTTTGCCACCGCATCTTGATGGAAAGACGGCACAAACCGTTTGTGTCGCGGCGTGCGACGTCAGATCCCACCTCCGGCGACAAATTTCGCATCGAACTCGACAAGCAGGTTTTGGACAATCGCTGTTTCACCGGGGAGTTGATGTTGCGGCCGGCGCGGAAATTTAAAGCCCGTTTTGGCGAGAACATCCGCATCGGCAAGTTCGCTGGTTTTGATCTGTTCATCCGCTCCGGGTTCAACAACACCACCGAACTGGTCTTGCGCGGCAAAAATAGTTACTGCACGCGCGTCACCGGCATCGCGCTGGGAACCATCCGTCCGCTAGAATCCATGGTGCAGGGTATTGAGGAACGCACCGGGCGGCTGGAAGCCGAAATCAAAGATTCGCAAAAACGCGCGACCGAATTGGAGGCCAAGGTGGGTGCGCCTTTCGAGAAGGAGGAGCGCTATCATCATCTGGCCAGACGCCAGTCGGAAATTGAGGACCAGCTTGACCTCGCCAAGAATCAGGCACCCAACCAGCTTGAGGCCGCTGAAAATACCGAGGCAATGCCATCACCGAGCAACCTGAAACCTTTGACCAGCAATCCGTCAAACCCAAACGAGGAATAAAAGTATGAGACCTCAATTGGGTGCGCTGGAAAATAGCAGCAGGTCACTGGCTCCGTCGGTGGCGCAGATCATGGCCGACCGGGATGGCAGTTTGCCGGTCTGGGTGCGGGCACCCAAGCGCGGGCACGAGTTTTATTCCGGTTGCACCCGGCCCAAACTTTACGAGTGGGCGGGTAAGGGCTTCATTCGCTCCGTCTCTATCCGCGAACCCGGAAAAATAAAGGGCGTGAGGTTGTTCCATTTGGCCAGCATTCTCGCCTTCATTGAACGGTGTGAGATCGAGGCCAAAGCCGAATTGAATCCAGTATGAAAAACACAACCGGTTGATTGGACTTACTTGATCGCGGCAAACGCGGCGAAACAACTGTTCTTGTGTAAACAGTTCGACTTGGTCGAATCCGACCGAACGCAACAGCTCCATCCAGGAACGATGTCGCGCGGGGAGTCACTCGCAAGGCTGCCTCGGCGATCAACGCCAGCGACAATGGGGTATCAATGGTGGCAGATTGCCCGGTTTCAAGGTTGGAAAACCGCTCAACATCGCCGTCGAAGCGCTCTCGGATCTGATCTACGGTTGATTTGCTCATGGGTGAAGGTTTAACCAGCCATTCTGCCATTAATTTATCGACGGGAAAAATAGGCGAAATCAGACGTAAATGACACCAGCAAATAACCCCAAATAAGGATGGATTTGTTGCCACTAGGCGTTGCCACTGACCCATTCTTTTGAAAGAAACACAATAAAATCAAGGTGGCGGAGAGAGGGGGATTCGAACCCCCGATACGGTTTAACCCGTATAACGGTTTAGCAAACCGTCGCCTTCAGCCACTCGGCCATCTCTCCACCGGAGACCAATCTGATTGGTCCTACCAGTCTGGCAATTGCTTTTGCAGAGTCAAGAACGGAGGCGGATGCAGTGCAATGTTCCAGCCTCGGACGACCCTCAGCGCAACCGGCGGAAAGCGTCGGGCGCAAGGCCGAACACGCTCTTGAACGCGCGTGAAAAATGAAACGGGTCGCCGAAACCGGTGGCTTCGGCCACTTGTTTGATTAGCGGGGCAGGTTGCTGGAGCAATTCGGCGGCCAGGTTCATTTTCAGCCGCAGCAGATATTGATACGGACTTTGGTGATCATATCGTCGGAACAGGCGGCACAGATAGGCATGGTTGAGGCGACATTCGGCGGCGATCTGCTGCAAGGTCTTTAGCCGGCAAAAGTGTTGCTGGATATGCTGGCGGCACCGTTGATAGGTGGCGAAGGCCAGTGTCTCCTGGTCTGCGAGGGGCGCGCGGGATCCGGCGATCTTGAGCACGAGACATTCCAGCAGTTTCTCCCCGGCCAGCGCGCTGTAACGCGTCCCTTTGAGTCCGCAATGGATCAATTCGTCAAACACGGCCTGCAACTCGTTGGCGGGATAGACCTGGGAAACTCCGCCGGCGGCCAGGGAACAGAAACGCAGCAGCGCCTTGGCCTTCCGGCCGCTGAAGTCCACAAAATACTTTACCAGCGGCTCGGCCGGATCGCTGGTGATGTCGTGACCCACGCCCGGACCATAGGAAAAAAGACTTCCCGGCCGCAACGGATGAAGCCGGTTCTGTAATTGCACCTTGCCCCGGCCATGGACCACGTATTCAATCGAATGAAACGGAAAGGTGCGGCGATGGATGGCGTAGTCCGCCGTGCAACGTTCGACGCCACCACAGACCAGGGTCAACGCCCGCTTCCTGGAAGGGTTCAAATCCAGATAAAACCGCCGCGCTCCGGCCACCTGCGGCGAGAAGAAATCCGGGACGGCGGCCGTTTCCGGGTTGATGGCAGGCTTGCTTTTCATGCTCAAAAGTCAATAATCGTCATGCCTATGCAAACTATCGTCATTCCCTCCACCGGGCGTCCAGTGTATTTTTAATCGAAACTGTATATGGAAACCAAACGACTCGTAGAAAAAGATCCCCCGCTGCAAAAGGACGATTTGATCGTCATCACCGGCGCCGGCGGCTTCATCGGCGGCAACCTCGCCTTGTATTTCAAAAAGAAGGGCTTCACCAACATCCGGACCGTGGATAAGAAGCCGCTGTACGAATGGTATCTGCACGTGCCCGGCGTTCAGAATTTGTCGCTCGACGTCAGCCACGAGGAAAACTGCCGGCAGGTTTGTGCGGGCGCGGTCGAGGTGTATAATCTGGCCGCCGACATGGGCGGCATGGGCTTCATCGAACGGTTCCGCGTGGAATGTCTGCGCAGCATACTCATCAACACCCACATGGTTGAGGCAGCGTATCGCGCCGGCGCCCGCCGCTACTTTTATTCCTCGTCGGCCTGCGCCTACAACATCCTGTTGCAACAGGATCCGAAGGTGCGCGCTTTGAAGGAATCCGACGCTTATCCGGCGATGGCCGAGCGCGGTTACGGCTGGGAGAAGCTGATTTCCGAAATGTTCTGCCAGGAATACTGGGCCGAGCGCGGCATGAAAACCGCCATTGCCCGTTTTCACAATGTTTACGGTCCGCACGGCACCTGGGACGGTGGCCGTGAAAAGGCGCCCGCCGCCCTGTGCCGCAAGGTCATTCAGGCCCTGGACACCGGCAAAAAGGACATCACCATCTGGGGCGATGGCACGGCCACCCGCAGTTTCATGTACATTGACGATTGTGTGAAGGGCATAGACATGATCATGCACTGCGACGAATTGATCGCCACGCCCATCAACCTCGGTTCCAGCGAGCTGGTATCCATCAACGAACTGCTGTCCAAGGTGGAAAAAATTGCCGGCACGAAGCTCAAGCGGCATTACGATCTGGACGCCCCGCGCGGGGTGGCCGGCCGCAACAGCGACAACACGTTCATCAAAAAAGTCCTGAAGTGGGAGCCGAACACCACGCTCAACAAAGGCCTGGCGGAAACCTACCGGTGGATCGAGGAACAATACCAGAGCCGCAAAGCCGGCAAGCGCGTTGGCATCGGTTGATGAAAAGCCGGACGCCTCCATTTCTCGCGCAGACGTATGGCTTGATTCCCAACCGCCTGCAACTCGCCGGCGGCTGGATTGACCAGCCGTTTGTTTCCCGGCTCAATCCCGAGCCCCCGGGCGCGATGGTGGTCGTGCAAATCGAACCGGATTTTCGTCCCATGGACCGTTCCGGCATCGCCAGCGGCACCCGCGCCATTGCGATGAAGCTCTGGAACGGCAGGCTGCCCAAGCGTCCGCCGGAGGAACTGGTGCGCGAACTTTACGACGCGGAAAACCGGGGCAAGACCGAACCCAGCGGGTCGCAGGACATGATCGGCCTGGTCTATCCCGGCATCAACCGTCTGGACTACGATTTCGCGGCCAACGGCGGCGTGTTCCCGTCCCACATCGAGTCGCTGAACCGGGTGCGTCCGGCGCGCTGGCTGGAGAAGGTTCTGCACCTGCTGCCCGTGGAGCCCCGGCCGGAGGGTTACAGTCCGCTGGGCGTAAAGCATCTGGACCCGAAATGGATTGCGCGGCTGGGCCGGGCCGGCCGGGACTGTTTTGATGCGATCCGGCGGATGGACGTGAAAGCGCTTGGCGCGTCGTTCAACGAAAACATGGTCTGCTGGGAGAAACTTCTGCCGCACGTTGTGAAACATCCGCTCCTCAAACTCGACCTGAAGGCGATCCTGACGATTTACCAGCAACGCTTTCCGGGCGCGATGTTCTCGGGTTGTGGCGGCGGTTATCTGCTGGTCGTTGCCAACGAACCGGTGCCCGGCGCGTTCAAAGTGAACGTGCGCCTTGCCGGAAAATGAAACTGTTTTCGGATAACGTCGGCTCCGGCGCTTTGACCGGTTGAAAAAATGAGTGCGCAAAACCAAGTCATTGTCTCCGGCGGATTCGACGACATCAAATCGCGCGACCTGCGTCTGCTCGAAGAGGCGGCAAAGTTGGGCGCAGTTACCGTGCTGGTCTGGCCGGATGCGGCCCTGCAAAAGTTTACCGGCAAAGCGCCGAAGTTTCCCTTGAATGAACGGCTGTATTTTTTGAACGCCGTGCGTTACGTCAGCCACGTGGTGGAGGCCGGGGACCTGGCCGGTTTCGACACTCTGCCGAAAAATCTGCGAGCGGACATCTGGGCGGACGTTGAAGCGACAGCCAGTTCCGGGCGCGAAAAATTCGCCGCCGACAACAACATGGCCTATCGCGTTTTTCGGGCCGGCGAATTGAATGGTTTCCCCGACCCGGTGCCGGTGCCCGCGGTTCCGGGCCGGAAGAAAGTGGTGGCTACCGGTTCCTACGATTGGTTTCACTCCGGCCACGCGCGCTTTTTTGAGGAGGTCGCCGCGCATGGCGATCTTTACGTTGTCGTCGGTCACGACGCCAATATCCGGCTGCTCAAAGGCGAAGGCCATCCGCTCCTTTCCCAGGATGAACGCCGTTATGTGGTCGGCTCAATCAAATACGTGAAGCAGGCCCTGATTTCCAGCGGGGACGGCTGGCTGGATGCGGACCCGGAAATCCGGCGGCTGAAGCCGGACCTTTACGCGGTGAACGAGGATGGCGACAAGGGCGGCAAGCGCGAATATTGCGAGCAGAATGGGATTCAATACCTGGTGCTTAAGCGCACACCCGCACCCGGTCTGCCCCAGCGTTCCAGCACCCATTTGAGAGGATTTTAGCGGTTTCTCCTGGCGAGGTTTGATTTCAGGCTTGTGTTTTTAAACACGGCAAGAAAAACTGTCCTTTCATTATGCAATTGCAAGACGCACCCGCAACCTACCTTTTTAAAATCTGGCCCTGGATTGAGGCCAACAAAATCCGGCTCGCTTCGGGCGCCGGCCTCATCGTCATCGCCGCCGGGGCGATTTATTTTTATTCCTGGCAACAGAATCAAAAACAAATCACCGCCGGCATGGAATTGACCCAGTTGATGATGAATGATTCGCGCGGTCTCACCGCCTTGCAACAGGCCGGCACCTATCAGAAAATCGCCCAGCAATATCAAAACACCTACGCGGGACAGCGGGCCTTGTTGCAAAGCGCCACGCTGCTGTTTGAGGCGGGACAATATGCCGGGGCCCAAACCCAGTTTCAGCAATTCCTCGATCAATACCCGGACAATTTCTTTGCCGGCCAGGCTGCGCTTGGTCTGGCGGCCAGCCTGGACGCCCAGGGCAAAACGGATTTGGCGACCGGGGCCTACCAGCGGGTGATCAACAACTATCCCGACCCGCTGGCGGCAAACTATGCAAAATACAGCCTGGCCCAAATTGACGAACGCCAGGGCAAACTGGCCGAAGCGTTGAATTTGTACGAAGAGATCGCCCGTTCCGGTCCCAACAGCCCGCTGGGATCGGAAGCCGGAATGAAGGCCATGGAATTAAAAAGCAAGTCACCCACGGCTCCGACCGCCGCCCCGACGGCTGCCCCGACGGCTGCCCCGTTCAAGCTCAACCCCTGAGCCATGAAGCTCACGCTCATCGGAACCGGATACGTCGGTCTGGTCACCGGTACGTGTTTCGCCGAGGTCGGTCATCAGGTCCTGTGCGTGGACAACGACGCGGCCAAGGTCAAACTGCTCCGCTCGGGCGGCATTCCGATCTATGAGCCGGGGCTCGAGGAGCTGGTGAAGAAGAATGTTGCCGCCGGACGCCTGGCCTTCACCGACAGCACGGCCGAAGGCGTGCAAAAATCCGATGTCATCTTCATTGCCGTCCCCACGCCGCCCCAGATCGATGGTTCGGTGGATTTAAGCTTCATCGAAAGGGTCGCGCGCGACATTGCCGCCGCCATGACCAGTTATAAAATTGTCGTGGACAAGAGCACCGTGCCGGTCAAGACCGGCGAAAAGGTCAGCGAAACCATCAAACGCTACTGTCCTGCCAAGGTGGAGTTCGACGTGGTCAGCAATCCCGAGTTTCTCCGCGAAGGTTTCGCGGTCGGCGATTTGATGAAGCCCGACCGGGTGGTCATCGGGGTTCGTTCGCAACGGCCGGTGGCGGCGATGCAGGAGGTTTACGCGCCGTTCAATGCGCCGATTGTCATCACCGACATCAATTCCGCCGAGCTCATCAAACACGCCTCGAATTCGTTCCTCGCGCTCAAAATTTCCTACATCAATGCCATCGCCGCCATTTGTGAGGCGACCGGCGCCAACGTCCAGGAGGTCGCCGCCGGCATGGGGCTGGACGAACGCATTGGCCGCCGCTTCCTGAATGCGGGCATCGGCTTTGGCGGCAGTTGCTTCCCGAAGGATCTCAGCGCCTTCATCAAGATTGCCGAGCAAAATGGCTACGACTTTCGGTTGCTCAAGGAGGTCCAGCGCATCAACGCCGACCAGATGGAGCGCTTTGCCAAAAAGATCACCGACACCCTCTGGGTGCTCAAGGACAAGACCATCGGCGTGCTCGGCCTCGCCTTCAAACAAAACACCGACGATGTCCGGATGTCGCCGGCCATTGACCTTTGCCAGCGCCTGCAAAAGGAGGGCGCGACCCTGCGCGTGCATGATCCCAAGGCCATGGACAAGGCCCGGGCCGTGCTGGCCGGGGTGACTTACGTCGATGACATGAACGCCGTCGCCGACGGCTGCGATGCCCTGGTCGTGGCAACGGAATGGGACGAGTTCAAACAGCTTGATCTCGAACGCGCCCGCAAATCCCTCACCCATCCCATCCTGTTCGACGGTCGCAACCTGTTCGACCCCGCGGAAATGGAGCGGCTCGGCTGGATTTACAAAAGCGTCGGCCGGTGAGAAGGCCGTCGAAAGCCGGGGCTCGAGGGTCGAAGGCAACCGCTGCCGACGCTCGACCGGTCGTCGAAGTTTCCGCCGCCCTCATCTTCCACCGTGGCAAATTGCTCATCACCCGGCGTCACGCAAAGGCCCACCTGGGCGGGTTGTGGGAATTCCCCGGGGGCAAGCGTGAGGCGGGTGAAACCTTCGCCCAATGCCTCGTCCGCGAAATCCACGAGGAACTCGATGTGGCCATTGCCGTCGGCAAACTCTTTGAATCCATCACCCACGCCTATCCGGAGAAGACCGTCCACTTGAAATTTTTTGTTTGCCGCCTGCTGGCCGGCAAGCCGCAACCGCTCGGCTGCGCCGCCGTGCAGTGGGCCGGGAAAAAGGAGCTGGCGGACCGTGAATTTCCGGCGGCGGATGCGCGGTTGCTGGAACAGCTGCAAAACTCGACGGAATTATGGGCCAGATGAGGAAAATGGGGTCGGGCCCACCCTTCACGCCTGAAGGGCTCGCTCCATCCGGTAGACTGGCGCCCGGCGGGACTGACCTCCCGCTCACACCTTGCCGTAAGCCTGTTCGATGATCTGGCGGAAGAGGTTTTCGCCAACTTTGACGATGCCCATTTCGCGTTGGGCATTGTCCGCCGAGTCGCTGGCGTGCGCGGCATTGACCATGATGGTGGAGCCGAATTCACGGCGGATGGAACCGGGCGGCGCCTTGGATGGATCGGTCGGGCCCAGCACGTCGCGGATTTTGGCGACGGCATTCACGCCTTCATAGACGAGCGCGATGCACTTTTCCGTGCCCGGCATGGTCCACTCGGCTTCCGGCAATTCCGACGGGGCATGGCCGGACATGAACCGGACGATATTTTCGAATTGATTGTCGCCAAAGGTCGTGCCGAGGACATCCCCCAGCTGCTTTTCCGCGGTGGCGGGAATTTTGAAGCCGAATTCCTTTTCCAGCGCCGCCCTGGCCTTGGCCCCGACCATGTCCTTGAGCTTGGTGCGGAGCACTTCGCGGACGGGACCGTAAAATTCCATGGCCTGCGCCACGCTCATGCGATGCACCTTGATGCCGACAATGAACAAACCCGTGCGGGAGAAAAAGTCGATGACGTTGCCGGGGCGGCCGGTGGCAAAACGGAAATTGTCCGGCTTGATGAGCACCAGCGTGCGCTCGCCGACTTCGCCGGGCGGGTAGGCGATGACATTTTCCAGGACGCCGCCGTCCGTGTCGGAATGGCGGGCCCACAATTTGAGCTTGGCATCGGCTTCCTCCACGTTGGGTGCGGCCAGCACGGCCGGCTCAAAATAGCGGATCTGCCCGTTATCATCGCTGATCAGGTCGCCGTAGGTGTCGCGAATGGTTTCCCCCACGCGGCGTTCCGGACTGAGGTTGCCGACCACGGCACGGACCTTGCGCACGGCGTCATCGCCGCGGAACAGGAGCATCATGATCCGCCGCCGCCGACCGGTCTTGGGATCGGGCGAGAAATTCGTGATGACATATTGGTGGAGCAGTTCCTGAATGCGCCGGTCCTGCGGATCCTGGGCGGACACAATGGTTTCGGCATATTCCTTCACCAGCCCGGCGCCGGGCGCAAACATGCGCATGGCGGCGAGGTCCAGGCCTGTCCGTGAAATCAACCGGGTAAGAATTCCGCCCGTGCGCGACTTGAAAAGGGAATAGGGCGTGATGATGACATAAGCGAGCTGTGGTTGCGGCATAAATCAGGTTGTCGGCGGCGGATTGGCCGGCGTGGCGCCAGCGGCGGACTTGCCGCCCAGAATCTTGAACATGACCGTGCCACAGGTCGGGCACTTGCCCTTGATCGCCTTGCGCCCGTTTTTCATCGTCTCTTCGACGCCGTTGGCGATTTCTTTCTTGGCTTTGCACTTAACGCAATATCCTTCGGCCATAAAGTCTTTACCGCCCTGCGCTTCATGCGCTGGACGGTCCATAAGCTTACCGGTGGCTGTCTGGGTGCGTCAACTGGTAAAAGGAACATGGGTAACTTGTTTAAATACAGCAAGCTACAGTCTCTGGAAGCTTCAAATCGATGATTATTGCCGGAGCACGGTTTTTAAGATTTTCCCGGTGGCATTTCGGGGCAAATTGGCCATAAAAACCACCTTTTTGGGCACTTTGTAGTCCGCCAGCTTGTTCCGGACGTGTTGCAGGATGGCCTTTTCATCAAGCACCTGCCCTTCCGCTGCCGCCACAAACGCCACCGGCTGTTCGCCCTTGCGCAAATCGGGTACCCCGATGACTGCCGCTTCCTTGACTCCGGGACATTGGCAAATGATTTCCTCGACTTCGCGTGGATAAACATTAATGCCGTTTACCAGCAACATGTCCTTCTTGCGGTCTGTAATATAATAATACCCATCCGCGTCGCGTCGGCCAATGTCGCCGGTCAACAACCAGCCGTTGCGGATGGTCTGGGTCGTTGCGGCCGGATCGTTCCAATACCCCAGCATCACATTGCCGCCGCGCACACAAATCTCGCCCAGCGCCTCCACCCCGAGCATGGCGCCCGCTTCATCCTGCACACTCATCTCCACGTTCGGTATCGGCCGGCCGATGGAACCCGGCTTGCGCACGCCATGAATCGGGTTTTTCGACACCACCGGGCTGGCTTCGCTCAATCCATAACCTTCCAGCAGCGGGATGCCAAACTTCTCCTCAAAATCCTTCAGCACCTGCACCGGCAGCGGCGCCGAACCGCTGACGCAGATCCGGAACGGGAGCTTGATGGCCGCCGGCAATCCCGCCAGCGTGCGGTAAAACGGCGGGATGGCAGGCAGGATGGTCGCCTGGCGCATCAACATTTCCTCCAAAATCTGCCGCGGCTGGTTCAGCGACTTCACCAGCACCATCGTTCCCCCCACGATCAGCGGCAGGAAAATCCCCACCGTCAGCATATAACTGTGGAACAGCGGCAGCAACACCGCCATCCGGTCGTCACTCACCGTTTCCAGTATGATGCGGCAGCTCTCCACATTGTGCAGCAGATTGCCGTGCGACAGCATCGCGCCCTTGGGCCGGCCCGTCGTGCCCGAGGTGTAAATGATCACCGCCAGATCCTTGTCCGAGCACGAAGCGGGCGGCGGGCGGCGGGAAGCCGGATCCGGCCCAGGAAAATCTTCCACCCGAAAAATCTTGAGCTGGGGGCGCGCGGCCAGCAGCGCGGGCGCGTGAACGGCGAGCTCTTCATCGGAAATGACCACATCAATGCCGGCGTCCTTCAAAATGTAATTCACCTCGTCCGGTTTGAGGAAATTGTTGATCGGCACCAGCACCGCACTGGCGCCGAGGACGCCGAAGACTGCGGGGACAAATTCCGGCCGGTTTTTTAGCCAGAGTCCGACGCGGTCGCCGGGCTGCACGCCAAATGTGCCGGTCAACGCCGTCGTCAGGGCGCCCGATTGGGCGAGCAGCCTGGCGTAGGAAAACTCGCTTTCGCCCCAGTACAAGGCAATTTTGTCCGGCTGCCTTTGGGCTGAAGCGGCAAACGCGGTGGCCAGGTTCATGATGTCTGACCATACGAAAAACCCCCGCCCTTCCGCAAGACCTGGCCGCTGTCTGCCTGCCGCGCGGGCGCAAAGCGATGGCCGGTCCCGCATTCGAAGTTGGATATTCCCCTGGCGCAGGCCGGCAGGTCGCCCGGGCTGCCCGTCGCGTTGAGAAAACCCACGTGGCGCAACAATTTCCCCGCGGCGGAATCCGGTCAGGTCACGGAGTAGGTGGAAATGGCCCGCATGTATTGCGCCCGTTCGAAGGTGCTGGGCGCGGGACAATTCTTCTGGCTCAGGCTGCCCTTAAGCTGGGTGACGGATTCGTATTCGTGTTCCTCCATCCAAGCAACGAGATCTTTTTCAATGACGGTGATCTGCTCGACGCCATGCCGGATGAGGGTGGAGCAGAGCATGGTCACATCCGCACCGGCCATCAGCATTTTCAAGACGTCCGTGGCGCGATGGATGCCGCTGGTGGCCGCCAGACTGGCGTTGAGCCGGCCGTAAAGGATGGCAATCCAGCGCAACGGCACACGCATGGCCATGGGCGTGCTCAGCAGGATGTTGGGCTGCACTTCCAGCGTTTCCAGATCAATGTCCGGCTGGTAAAACCGGTTGAACAGCACCAGCCCGTCCGCGCCGGTGTCGTTCATCCGTTTGGCCATGTTGGCAAAGTTGGTGAAGAACGGACTGAGCTTCACCGCCACGGGAATCGTGACCTCGGCTTTCACCGCCTTGAGAATGTCCAGGTAGGTTTGCTCGACCTCGCCCGCGGGCAGGTTCAGATTGGTGGGGATGTAATAGATGTTCAACTCCAGCGCATCGGCGCCCGCCTGTTGGACCAGCCGGGCGTATTGCGTCCAGCCGCCGGGCGACGAGCCGTTCAAGCTCGCGATGATGGGAATTTTCACGGACTTTTTCGCGTTGGCGATGTGCTTGAGATAATCCTCGGGGCCGAGATGATATTCCTCCGGCTCGGGAAAATAAGTCAGCGCCTCCGCAAAACTGAACGTGCCGCTCTCCATATGGTGATTTAGTTCCAGGCGGTCCTGGCGCAGCTGTTCCTCGAACAGGGAATACAGCACCACCGCCGACGCCCCGGCGTCTTCCATGCGTTTGATATTGTCAATGTCCTCCGATAACGGTGAGGCCGACGGAACCAGCGGCGTGCGCAGTTTCAATCCGAGATAAGTCGTGGTCAGGTCCATAAGTCAATTTCGTTAATAGTTTTCATGGCCGCCGAGGCAACGAGCCTCTGATCAATTTACGCTTTCGAAATGAGCCTCCTCACGTCGGCTGCCACATTTTTATCACGGTTGCTGGTCCACCGTGGCGGACGGTTTGGCCGGCGCCGCCGGAGCGCTCTCGGCCTTCAGATTGCGCCCGGACATGTACTGGTAAAATTTCCAGCGGCGATCAGCGTCCGTCTGGGCTTGGGCAAAGAATTTTTTCGCGTCTTCGGGTTTGCTCTTGGTGAGCATCTTGAAGCGGTTTTCCGAGAGCAGATAATCCTGCACCTTGGACTTGGCGGCCGCGGAATCCAGCTGCAGCGGATTCTCGCCGGCCTCGGTCCGGCGCGGGTCGTAGCGGTACAGCAGCCATTGGCCGGATTCCACCGCGAGCTTTTGCTGGCGCGCGCCCACGCCCATGTCGAGCGCAATGCCGTGCGCGATGCAATGGCTGTAAGCAATGATGAGCGACGGGCCGGGATAGGATTCGGCTTCAACAAAGGCGCGCAACGTCTGTTCGTCCTTGGCGCCCAACGCCACGCTGGCCACGTAGATGTTGCCGTAGCTCATCGCGATCAGGCCCAGGTCTTTCTTGCCCGCCGCTTTGCCGCCGGCGGCGAACTTCGCCACCGCGCCGCGCGGCGTGGACTTGGACATCTGGCCGCCCGTGTTGGAATACACTTCCGTGTCCATGACGAGCACGTTCACATCGCGCCCGCTGGCCAGCACGTGGTCCAGACCGCCGTAACCGATGTCGTAGGCCCAGCCGTCACCGCCGAAAATCCACACGCTGCGTTTGACGAGCGTGTCGGCGATGGGTAACAAGGTCTCCGCCTCGATGGAATCCAGCTTCGCGAGCTTCTGCTTCAAGGCCGTCACCCGTTCGCGCTGTTCGTAAATGCCGGCTTCATCAGTCTGCACCGCGGTGGTGATGCCGGTCACGAGGTCGTCGCCCAGTTGCGGCGCGAGTTTCTTCACCAGTTCGGCCGCGAATTCCTTTTGCTTGTCGATCGAGACCCGGAACCCGAGACCGAACTCGGCGTTGTCCTCGAACAAAGAATTGCACCAGGTCGGCCCGCGGCCGGCCTTGTCCACGCAGTAAGGCGTGGTCGGCAGATTGCCGCCGTAAATCGAGGAGCAGCCGGTCGCGTTGGCGATGACCGCGCGATCCCCGAACAATTGCGACACCATCTTGACGTAAGGCGTTTCGCCGCAGCCCGCGCACGCGCCGCTGAATTCGAAGAGCGGGCGCAGAAGTTGTTGCTGGCGCAGCTGCGTGGTCTTGACCTTGCGCCGGTCGAGTTCGGGCAGTTCGAGGAAGAAGTTCCAGTTGGCCCGCTCCGCATCGCGCAAGGGCGCCTGCGGGCGCATGTTGATGGCCTTGAGTTTCGCCTCGGTCTTGTTCTTCGCCGGGCAAACATCGACACAAAGCGCGCAGCCGGTGCAATCCTCGGCGGCCACCTGCAGCGTGAATTTCCACCCTTTGAAGTCCGGGATCCGCGAATCCACGCTCTTGAACGTGGCCGGCACACCTTGGAGTGCGGCCGGTTCATAAACCTTTGCGCGGATCGTCGCATGCGGGCAAACCGCCACGCATTTCAGGCATTGGATGCAGATTTTTTCGTCCCACACCGGGATGTCCAGCGCCAGATTGCGCTTCTCGTATTGCGCCGTGGCGGTCGGAAACGTGCCGTCCACCGGGAACGCGCTCACCGGCAGGTCATCGCCTTCGCCGGCGGTGATTTTGCCCAGCACGTCATTCACAAATTTCGGCGCCCCGGCCACCAGCGGCGGCAGCAGCGGGCCGCAACCATTAGCGCGGTTCGGCACCGGCACCTCGTGCAGATGTTCCAGGGTGTTGTCCACGGCCTTGAGATTCATGGCCACGACTTCCTCGCCCTTCTTGCCGTAGGTTTTCTTGATGGAATACTTGATGGATTCGATGGCCTTGTCGCGGGGCAGCACCCCGGACAACGCAAAGAAACAAACCTGCATGATCGTGTTGATGCGCCCGCCCATGCCGCTGTCGCGTGCGACCTTCGTCGCGTCAATCACGTAAAACTTTGCCTTCCGGGCAATGAGCGTTTCCTGCACCGGCGTGGGCAGCTTGGACCACGCCTCGTCCTTCGCGTGCGGCGTGTTCAGCAGGAACGTGCCGCCGGACACCAGCGGCTTGACCATGTCGTAGCGCTCGAGGAACGTCGGCAGATGGCAGGCAATGAAATTGGCGCGGCTGATGAGATAGGTGGAGCGGATCGGCTCCGGCCCGAACCGCAGGTGCGACACGGTCATGCTGCCGGATTTCTTGGAGTCATAGACGAAATAGCCCTGCGCATAATTCTCTGTGCCTTCGCCGATGATCTTGATGGAATTCTTGTTCGCCCCCACCGTGCCGTCGGCGCCCAGGCCGTAAAACATGGCCCGGATCACATTGTCGGGCTCGGTTGAGAACTCGTTGTCCACGGTCAGGCTGGTGTGGGAAACGTCGTCGTTGATGCCAACGGTGAAATGGTTCTTCGGCTGGTTCGACTTGAGATTGTCGAAGACCGCCTTGACCATCGCCGGCGTGAATTCCTTGGATGACAAACCGTAGCGGCCGCAGACCACCTTCGGCATGGTCTTCAGTTTTCCGATGCCGGCCGCCAATCCTTCCATCAGTGCGGTGATGACATCCTGATACAGCGGCTCGCCGGTGGCGCCCGGCTCCTTGGTGCGGTCGAGCACGGCCAGGGATTTAACACTCGCCGGCAAGGCTTCCACAAACCTGTGGATGTCAAAAGGCCGATACAATCGGACCTTCAACACCCCGACTCTTTCACCCATTTTGAGGAGATAATCCACGGTTTCATGCGCCGCCTCGCAGCCGGAACCCATCAGCACGATGACGCGGTCGGCATCGGGCGCACCGACGTAATCGAACAGCTTATACGCGCGGCCCACGACCTTGGCGAACTGGTCCATCACGTCCTGCACGATTTGCGGGCAGGCGGCATAAAAAGGGTTGCAACCCTCGCGATTCTGGAAAAAGGCATCGGGATTTTGGGCCGTGCCGCGCAGCACCGGATGGTCGGGAGACATCGCCCGCGCCCGGTGCGCGGCAATCAGCTTGTCGTCAATCAACGCGCGCAGGTCGGCGTCTGCCAGCGTCTCGATTTTCTGCACCTCGTGCGAGGTGCGGAAGCCATCGAAGAAATGAATGAAAGGAATCCGCGACCGCAACGTCGCCGCCTGCGAAATCAGGGCAAAGTCTGTTGCCTCCTGCACGCTGGCCGAGCCGAGCATGCCCCAGCCGGTGGTGCGGCAGGCCATGATGTCGCTGTGATCGCCAAAAATGGAAAGCGCATGGGTGGCCACGGCGCGGGCGGTGACGTGGAAGACGGCGGGGAGCAACTCGCCCGCGATCTTGAACATGTTGGGCACCATGAGCAGCAGGCCCTGGGACGCCGTGAACGTGGTGGCGAGGGAGCCGGTTTGCAACGCGCCATGCACGCTGCCCACCGCGCCGCCTTCGCTCTGTAATTCCACAATGGACGGGATGGTTCCCCAGAGGTTCCTGCGGTTTTCGGACGCCCACTGGTCGCAAAATTCGGCCATGGGGGAGGAAGGTGTGATGGGGTAAATGGCCATCACTTCATTGAGGCGGTACGCCACCAGGGCGACACCTTCGTTGGCATCAACAGTCAGTTTGGGTCTGGTACTCATATTGGCAAAAAACAATGATTCAAACAGCTCCGGTTCAGCGAAACAGCCCTCACCGAGGGCAAATTGATAAGGGCTCCCCGGCCGCCGATCGCACTGAAATCACAGTAAATTATCGTTGCCCGGATACCCCCACTTTTTTTGTCAAACAAGCAACATTCATTGCTTCGTCGGCAAAAATTTCAGGGAATGACCAGACCGGACATGGGGGGAGCGCAAATACGGCAAAGATTATATTCCAGTTAACTTGGACACCGTTTGGTATGAATGCGGAAAAAGCGGCAGAGCACCGCCGCACTCCACGAGGTTGTGCGAAACATGATGATTCTCGCAATGCGCGAAGCATCCTGGGGTGCGCCAATTTCCTGGCGCTTTAAAACCGGGCAATACGGCCGCGCTACTTTTTCGGCTGCGGCTGGATGAACAGCGTAAGGGCCGCGCCGACGATGAGCAGCACCGCCGCGGTGATGAACGAGGATTGGTAGCTGCCACTTTTTGCGGTGAGCATCTGTTGCAGGCGGGGCAGGACGAGTCCGCCCATGCCCCAGGCCGTGAACAGCACGCCGTAGTTCATTCCGAACGTCTTCAACCCCCACAGGTCCTTGGCAAATGCCGGGAACAACGAGAGGTTCGCGCCGTAGTTGAATCCGATCAGCGACGCCACCAGCACAATCACCACCGGAGCCAGATCTTTCGAGCCCGTAACCGGGATGGCCACGAACATCAACACCGCCTGGAACAGCAACACCAACCTCAGCGTCCAGCGCCGGCCAATCTTGTCCGACAACAATCCGGCGCCGATGCGGCCGCAGGCGTTGCCGATGGCCATCACCGCCACGGCAAGGTACGCCGCCTCACCCATGCTCTTCTTCGCCATGCCGCTGACGCTGCCAATAACCATCAGGCCCGCACCTGCACCGATGAAGTAAATCACCCACAACAGATAGAAACCCGGCGTTTGCAGGATTTCGCCCGGAGTGCTGCTGGCGGCTGCGCGTTCCGGGGCGGCATCGGCGTTGGCGGGTGGCGTGCCGGCGACGTAGCCCAACGGCGGGTTGCGCAGCAGTTGCGCCAAGCCGCATACGATAACTGTGAAGACGATGCCGAGCATCAGCATCGTGGCCTTTACCTGATAATGGCCCAACAGGTATTGCGACACCGGCGAGAGATAGACCGGCGCCAGCCCAAACCCCGCAACGACCAGGCCAGCAATGAGGCCGGTTTTCGCCGGCGGAAACCATTTCAGCGCTGGCGGCGTGGCGGACGAATAACCGAAACCGAGGCCGAGGCCAACCAGCAAGCCAAAGCCTAGCAGCCACACGCCGTAGCCGTTTGTGGTTGAGCAGAGCACGAACCCCGCTCCCACGAGCAGGCCGCCAATGGACGCGGTGAGGCGCGGGCCGAATTTGTCCTGGCAGCGCCCGGCGAGGATCATCGTAAACGCAAACACCAGGCAGCAGAGGGCGTAGGGATCGTTGAGCTGCGAGCCCTGCCAGCCGAATTCCTTCTCGATGGCACCTTTGAACATGCTCCACGTGTAAAGGATGCCGAGGGCCAGGTTGATGCCCGTGCCGGAAAAGGTTACCACCCAGCCCCGACTCGTCGAGGGAGCCTTGGAAAGCGTTAAGGTGTCACTCATGATTGAGCATTTTCTGGTTCAAATTTCAGTACTTAGTATTCACCGTTCAGTGTCAGCCTTCAGGTCGCTGCTTACTGATCACCGCCACTCGCCTCGGCTTTCACCTCTCAAGCTACTGGCCCAGATGTTCGAGGGCTTTGACCAGTGGCGCGCTGGAAACCTTGATCATGCCATCCAACGGACGGCTCATCTCCAGGATGAGAAAAATGGCGCCCGACACCGACAACGCGCAGATGAGCAGCACCAGGATCACCGTTGCATTGCGAGGGGCGAACAAGCCAAAGCTGGTGTGCAGCATGGTGAGCCAGAAAAGCAACACCACGAGAAACGGCGTTGGCAGGACGTTTTGCGCCTGCTCAATCACCAGCCAGCGGGCTTGCGCCAGATCGCCGGCAATCTGCTGTGCCTGCAAAAGCAACTGGCGCTGGGAGTCGGTGGCCGGCTTGAGTTCGCGCATTTGCATCTGGACCGTCTCCATCCCGTTCATCCGCTCGAAACCGGCTAATCCTGACACTCCCGTTTTCACCCCTGGCCACATCATTTCGATCCCGGCGGCGACGACGTGCCGCAACTGTTCGCGGACGGCTTTGGGCTCGGGGTCATAATTCGCCAGCACGCGATCCAGGAGGATGATTTTCGCGCCGCCTTGGGTGATCTCGGCATTCATGGTGTCAAACGAGCTTTTGGCCGAACTCACGAGCAAGCCCAGGACCAGCGCCGACAGCGTGGCTATCATGCCGGCCCCGAGCTTCACGGTGTCCTTGGAATCGTTGCTCAAATGATGGCCGGGCAGCAGGGAGCGCAAACCCAGGCCGAGCAGCACCCCGCCAAAGATGCACCCCGCGCTGATCAAAGCCACGGTCAGTGAATTCATTACTGCTTCCCCTTCACCAGCGCCTCCACCACCTGCGAATCCGCCAGCGTCGAGACGTCGCCGATCTGATCGGTCTGGTTCTCGGCAATCTTGCGCAAAATGCGGCGCATGATCTTGCCCGACCGCGTTTTCGGCAGTCCCGGCGCAAATTGGATCTTGTCCGGCACTGCAATCGCCCCGATTTCCTTGCGGACGTGCGCCGCGAGTTCCCTTTTCAACTCCTCGCTTTCATGGATGCCGTCCTTGAGCGTCACGAAGGCGTAGAGGGCCTGACCCTTGATGTCGTGCGGCATGGGCGCGACGGCGGCCTCGGCCACTTTCGGATGGCTCACCAGCGCGCTTTCCACCTCCGCCGTGCCGATGCGATGGCCGGACACATTCACCACGTCGTCGACGCGCCCGAGCAGCCAGTAATCGCCGTCGGCATCCACGCGGCAGCCGTCGCCGGTGAAATACATGTTCTTGAACGTGCAGAAATAGGTGTTCACGAAACGGTCATGATCGCCCCAGGTGGTGCGCATGATGCCGGGCCACGGTTTCTTGAGGCACAACTTGCCGCCTTCGTTTGGTGCGCATTCCGTGTTGTCGTCGCGCAACACCACCGGTTCAATGCCGAAGAACGGACGGCTGGCACTGCCGGGTTTCAACGTGTTGACGCCCGGTAATGGCGTGATGAGATGTCCGCCGGTCTCCGTCTGCCACCAGGTATCCACAATCGGGCAACGGCCGAGGCCAATGTTCCGGTGATACCACATCCACGCCTCGGGATTGATGGGTTCGCCAACCGTGCCGAGCACGCGCAGCGAGCTCAGGTTGTGTTTGGCCGGCCATTCGTCTCCCAGCCGGATGAGCGCGCGGATGGCCGTCGGCGCAGTGTAAAACGCGGTGACCTTGAATTTCTCGACAATTTTCCAGAGCCGTCCCGCGTCGGGGTATGTCGGGATGCCCTCGAACATCAGCGTCGTTCCGCCGTTGCACAGCGGGCCGTAAACGACGTAGCTGTGGCCCGTCACCCAGCCGATGTCGGCGGTGCAGAAATAGACGTCGTCGTCATGGATGTCGAAGACGTATTTGTGCGTGAGCGCCGACCACAACAAATAGCCGGCGGTGCTGTGAACCACGCCCTTGGGTTTGCCGGTGGAACCGGACGTGTACAGGATGAACAGGAAATCCTCGGCCTTCATCGGCTCGGGCGGACATTCAGGCGAGGCCTTTGCCATCAGGTCGTGATACCACACGTCGCGGCCGGCGACGATGTTGCAGGCTTCACTGTTGCGCTGGACGACGACGACCTTCTCGATGGTCGGTGTTTTCTTCAACGCCTCGTCGGCGATGCTTTTGAGCGGGATGCTCTTGCCGCCGCGCAACGAGACGTTCGCGGTGATGAGCAGCTTGCAGGTGGAATCATTGATGCGGTCGCTGAGGGAATCCGCGCTGAATCCGCCAAACACGACGGAATGGATCGCGCCGATGCGCGCGCAGGCGAGCAGGGCGACGGCGGCCTCGGGAATCATCGGCATGTAGATCGCCACCCGGTCGCCCTTTTTGATACCCAGCGATTTCAACCCGTTGGCGAACCGGCAAACCTTCGCGTGCAATTCCGCATAGGTGATTTGTTGCACGTCCTCTTCCGGCTCGCCCTGCCAGATGATGGCAATCTTGTCGCGCGTGGCGGTTTTGAGGTGGCGATCGAGACAATTGACCGTGACATTGAGCTGGCCGTCCTCGAACCAGGTGTGCTGGATTTTTCGGGCGTCGGTGTCCCAGGTATATTTGCCGGCGACGGTCGGCGGCTTGAACCAGTCGAGCGTGGCGGCCTGCTCCAGCCAGAAGGCATCCGGCTCGCGGAGGGACCGCAGGTAAAGCGCGGTGAACTGGGCGGCATTGAGGTGCGCGCGTTTGAGGGTTTCGGGCGACGGCGGGAACGTGCGGTTCTCCTGCAACAGGGAATCCGTCGAAATGGTTTTATTTGGCATGGTCATGGCGCGCCAGTCGCGTGAGGCAACGCCTATTACGCGGATTGGCTTCCCCGCATTTGGGCAAAACTGATTCCATCTGTCAATTCCACTGATGCCGCCGAAGGTACTCAATTTGCCAGGGTCGGGATGCCGCGCTGGTCTGCGGCGTCCACGCCCGCGTGCAGCGGGCGGAACGGCCTTGCTTCCCTGTGCGCCGCTGAATGCGGCGCGGTCATCACCGCGCGATGACCCTGCCTCAAAATCTAAATGAGTCGCCACCGATGCCAAGGTCTGCCGCACTCACATGACCCGGTCCAGCAGCGGTTCGCCGCCGATAAAGCGGACAAAGTTTTTGAGAAAATGGCGCACCAGGGTCTTGGTTTCGTCAAGGTGTCCGCCCGCCACGTGCGGGGTGATGAAGCAATTGGGCTCCGCCCATAGCGGGTGATCGTCCGGCAGGGGTTCCGGTTCGGTCACATCCAGCCAGGCCGCCTTGATGCGACCGGAACGCAGGGCCGCCAGCAAGGCATCCTGATCCACCGTCGAACCCCGCCCGAGGTTGTAGAAAATCGCTCCCGGCTTGAGGGTCGCAAAACGGGTGGCGTTGAAGAAGTGGCGCGACTCCGGATTATCCGGGAGGATGCTGACGATGTGGTCGGCCTCATGGGCCAGCGTGTGGGCCAGCCGGTCTTCCGTGACGACCGGCACGCCTTCATCCCCCCGCGCTTTTCGACGATAGGCGATGAGCTTCATTTCGAAGGGGCGAAGCATTTCGACCAGTCGTCTGCCAATCGCCCCGTAACCCAGGATCAAAACGGTTTGTCCGCGGAGCGGAATGCAGGAACTGCGCAGGGCGCGCCAGGCCTCGGTGCCATTGGCGGTCCGGGTCCGGAGGGCCTCCGGCAAATTTCTCGCCTGGGCCAGCATGAAGCTCAGGCCCTGGGTGGCGCACGCCTCGTTATAAACGCTCGCGCTGTTGCTCACCGGGATTTTGCGCCGGGCCATGAGCGCCCGAAACTCCGGGTTGTCATAGCGGGTGATGCCCGACGAACTGACATGGATCCATTTCAGTTGACCGGCCTCGGCAATCGACTCGAGATCGGGCTGGCCAAACGCGACATCCACCGTGGCGAATTGCGGATCCCGCTCGGCCTTGGCCAGGACGGAGGATGCGGCCGTTTTGGGAAAAACGAGTTGATGCCCGCGGGTTCCCTCCTGCAGCATTTCCAAAATTTCCGGGGGTGTGGCAAAATCCACAAAGATTCGAAGTTTATTCATGGTCTCCTGCGTAAAGTCTCATTCAATTTCCATTCCTCTGCTTAAATGAAAGCATCCCGCCTGGCCACCACAAAACTGCAGCCGCGCTCCGTAAATTTCCCCAGGCAATCTCCTCGGGAAACGAATTCTGTCAATGCTTGCGCGGAAAATGCTCCGCCAGCAGGTCGCCGGCCTTTTGCACGCCGTGGAGGATGCCGGGCGTGAATTCGGCTTTGCGAAAGTAGCCGGTCATGGCGTCCGCCAGCTTCCGCCAGAATTCAGCACCACACTTCGCATGGACGGCTTCATCGCCGATGACGGCAAACTTATGCGCGCGCGGGGCCACAAAAATCAGCACGCCGTTCCGTTCCGGAGACTGGTTCATGCCCAGGCGCAGGAATTCGGCCTGCGCGGCGGCGACCGGGTCGTCGATGTGTTTATGGCTGATGCTGACCCGGATTGCGCCTGTGGTCTTGTGTTCGGCATCCCGGATCGCCGCGACAATGTTGTCGTGTTGCAAATGTTTGGCGAAGGCGTCTGGGGGCATACGTTACCAGCTCCCTCCCGCGCCGCCGCCGCCGAAGCTGCCGCCGCCGCCTGAAAATCCTCCACCAGAAAAGCCGCCACCGCCCGAAAAACCTCCGCCACCAGACGAACCGCCGCCCGACCAACCACCGCCCCAATATTGTATGCCGCCAGCCCGGTATCCCCGGCTGCGGAGAGACAGGATGATGACCACCACGATGATCAGGAAAAAAAATGGGACGAGTCCATTGCCGCCATGATGGGCATAGGCCACATGGCCTTCCGCCACCGTCGTCCCGGTTCCCTTGTATTCGCCCTTCGTCGCCGCGAGGATGGCCTGCACCCCCGCCGTCAAACCGCCATCGAAATCACCGGCCTTGAAACGCGGGGTAATCTGCTCATCAATGATCCGCTTGCAAAGCGCGTCAGGCAGGACGCCCTCGAGTCCGTAGCCGACCTCCAGAAACATTTTATGGTCCTGCACGAAAACAAAAAGCACCGCCCCGTTGTTTTTACCCTTTTGACCCGCCTGCCACGAACGCGCCACGCGCACGGTGTAATCTTCAATGGAGGAGTCCGACTGCATCTTCGGAAAAACGGCCACCACGATCTGATCGGAGCTCTGGCGCTCGAAGTTTTCGAGGGTTTGGTTCAATTGCGCCACCGTGCCGGAGGAGACGACGTGGGCGTAGTCGTTGAAATAGGCTGCCGGCGCGGGCGGGATGACTTCATCCGCGAACAGCCGGAAGCCGAAAACCAGCGCCAGGATGATGCAGAAGTGTCGCACGGCTTAAGGGTTGGCGGCTGCGGGTGCCGCCGCTGGTTTGTTGAAATCGAACTGGACCTTGGGCGGCGTCTCGGCGCCGGCAGTGGCGGTGAAATATGGTTTCTCGTGGAAGCCAAACGCTGCGGCGTAAAACACTGCCGGAAACGATTTGATGGCGGTGTCATAAGCCTGAACCGCCGTGTTGAAATCCCGGCGCTCGACGCTGATGCGGTTTTCCGTGCCCTCCAGCTGTGCCTGCAGCTCGCGGAAGTTCTCCGTCGCCTTCAAATCCGGATACCGCTCCACCACGACCAGCAAGCGGGACAAGGCTGACGAAAGCTGGCCTTGGGCCGATTCAAACGCCGCCAGCTTGGCGGGATCGCTTGGGGCGGAATTGGGGTCAAGCTTCACCTGTCCCACCGAGGCCCGGGCTGCGGTGATTTCCGTGAGCGTGGATTTCTCGAAATTGGCCGCGCCGGAGACGGTGGCGACGAGGTTGGGGATGAGATCGGCCCGGCGTTGATAGACGTTTTGCACCTGTGCCCATTGGCTGTCCACGGCCTGTGACAGTTTGACGAGATGGTTGTAACTCGCGCCCGCCGCCAGGATAATAAACAACGCGAGCAGACCGAGCACGACCAGAACACCGAGAATAATGGCGATTTTTTTCATAGTGACCGTCCCACTTTAACTTTCTTCTGACGGCTCACAATTACAAAATTTGCCGTTGTCCGTAATCACGTGCGTTCCCACTTCCAGCGCGTCGGGTCGGAATCAGATGATCCACTTGAAGCGGCGAGCAGCGATCGATCATAGCTCACGGTGCAACCGTGGGTTTTCAACCGCAAACCGTCCAAGCCCCAGAAAGGTGCGAAAGAAGCGTTTGGCCTCCGGCGCGAACACGGCAACCCGTTTTTAAAAACAGCCCTAGTTTCTCAACCGGAAGAACAGGGAACCGGTGGATTTGCTGAGCGTCACACTATTTGTCCCGCCGCGGCTGTTCACCGGCCCGGTGTAATCGCCCCAGTTGGTCGTCGTCAAATCAGCGTTGGTTTGCAGGACAAATCCCGCCGCGGAAGTCGGCCACGACACGACGACGTTGTCCAACACCGTGGGGTTGTCCGGCGGGTCGGCGAGCATGAGGAACAGGGTTGGCGGAGCGGAGGGCGATCCGGAACTGGTCAACACCGGATTGAAGGATACGGAATTGGATCCCGCCACCCCATCAATCATGTAGGTTCCCGTGAAATCAAACGGCTGGTTGCCGAACTGTGAAGCGCAAACCAGGATGTTGCTTTGCTGGGTGGCGATGCCGTCGGCTGACGTGCCATCCGGCCACCAGGCGTTGCCGGAACCGCACGTGATGATTTCATTTACCAATTGAGTCGCCGGACCGTTGGTAACGTAAGTGTTCTGGCCGTTGGGACCGTAAATAATTCCCAGATAAACGGGACTGGCGCTGCCGGTGTTCAAACCCGAGTACGCGTAAGGCACGGGCGAGTAGGTCCAATCCAGCGTGTTGCTGGGATCCGTCGAGTTCATAATGAACGACAACTGCGCGATGGAGATAAGATTCGTGCCACCCTTGATATCCATACCAAACGTCAGCCGGTTGCCCAGTTCCTGGGCGAACGCCGGGCCAAAAGCGGTGCCGGGATCGGCGACTCCCATCCACGACGGGAAACTGGTCGCCAGATTGTTGGTTACCGAAATCGCATTCGTTATTTGCTGATAGAAGGTCGGCGACGACGGATCGCCAGACGAGGAAAATCCGTTGAGGATGGCGGTGACGGCATTGGAAGCCCAGGCGTTCCAACTGGGTGAACCCCACCGGTTCGGTGCCAGGGCGGGAAAGACCGAGATGCTGATGCCTCCGGTTCCCAAGATCGGGCCGGCACTGGGCGCCACTGGATTGAGCGTTACGGAATTGGATCCCGACACCCCGTCAATTGTGTAGGTTCCGGTGAAATCAAAGGGCTGGTCGCTAATCTGCGTAGCGGCGAGCACCAGGTTGCTTTGCTGGCTGGCAATGTCCCCAGACGTGTCATACACCGCCCAGGCATTGCCGGAGCCACGACCCACGAGCTCATTGACCAGTTGCGTCGCCGGGCCGCTGGTGACGTAGGTATTGGTGCCGCCGGGACCGTAGATGATGCCGACATAGGATTGACTATAGTTGTAGGAGCCCTCCGCGAAGGCAAAATCGAGCGTATTGCTCGGGTCGGTGGAATGCGCGCTGAAGGCCAATTGCGAAATGGAGATCAGGTTGGTCCCGCCTTTGATGTCGATGCCGAACTGGAGCCGGTTGCCCAACTCCTGGGAAAAGCTGGCGCCGAAAACATTACCCGGATCGGCCAGGCCGTTCCACGACGGAAAACCGGTCACGAGGTCATTCGTTATTGAAATCACCCCAGGCGCCCATTGGTAATAGCTGGGTGACGACGGGTCGCCATACGACGAATAGCCATTGGCGATGGCGGTGGTGGCGTTGGAGACCCAGGCGTTCCAATTGGGCGAACCATAGACATTGGGTGCCAGGGCGGGAACGACCGAGATGGTGATTCCCTGGGCCTGCACCGGGGAGAGGGAAGGTGTCGCAAGCACGGTCAATAAAATGCCGCCAACAATCAAACGACGGGCTGAAGTCATCGGTAACATCGTGCAAGATATTTAACAGAAGCGGGCAAAAACGTAATGAATTAGGGACATATTGCGGGAATCGAGGGGCGAATTGCTCCCGGTGGGGGACGGAGCGGGGCGGTAAACTCCAGAGGCCAACTTCCCAAGGCCAAAGTGTTTTAGGATGGCGATCTTGTTTCAGCCTTTGGCCTTCAGTCTTCAGCCCCTTTGCGATGCCATCTGGATGAGCAAATCATTCAGTTCCTGCATGCGCGGCGGCTTGCCAACCACGGCGTCCACGGCCGAAACCGTTTCCCTGTCTTCTTTGATCATCGAACCCGAGCCGGTCATCAGGATCACCGGCGTGCCCGGCGACTCCGCTTTGATGGCCCGGGCCACCTGATGGCCATCGATATCCGGCATGCCCAAATCGGTGACGACGATTTCGTATGGCTGGTTATTCAGCCGGGCGGCGCGGAACAATTCCAGCCCCTGTTTTCCGCCGGAGGCAACCGTCACCCGATGCTCGAAATGCGTGAGGCAATCCTTCATAAACTCCCGAACCAGCGGGTCGTCATCAATGCAAAGGATGCACACGGAGCGCCTGGATCCGGCCTGAGGCGGGTCGCCCCGGCCGGCTTCCAAATCGATTTCCCGAACAGGAACATTGAATTGAACGCTGGTGTCGCTGCCAGGAGCACTTTCAATCTCGATCGAGCCGTCGTGGCGCTGGGCCGTGCCAAAGAGGGAAGATCCATTCATAGTATTGTTAAAGAATAGGGTTTGGTTGGTTCAATCTGACGGTTGTTTTAGGGGAGAGTGGCGCCGCGATAAAAACGGCTGGAATATTTTCCGGCGTTCGTATCGAGCAACGATAACAAGCCATTCACGTCGGCGACATTCGTGCTGATGGCCGTCCAGTGGATCATGTCCGTTGAGGCCTGGAGCACGTAAGTCTGGCCGGGCGTCCCCGTCAGGCTGGCCGTCACGCACCCGGCTTGCGGCGGGGTGATGCAAATTTTGCAGGCCACCGCGGCGGGGGCTGGATGGTTGACGACTTCAGTCAAACCATTGGTGCTGTTGTTAAAATTGCCGGCCGCATCCGCGTATTCCGCCGTGATGGTGAAACTGCCGGCGCCGAGGGCCGAGCCGGACACGGTGGCACTCGCTTGACCGCCGGCGAGGGAAACCGGGCTGCCCAGATTCGTGCCGTTGTTCTTGAATTGCACCGTGCCGGTCGGGGCGGCAGTGCTGGGAGACACCGGGTTCACCGTGGCCGTTAAGGTGATGTTCTGGTTGGTGAGCGCCGGGTTAAGCCCGGAAACCACGCCAACCGCGGTTCCCGCTTTCGTCACGGTGAGGGTGCCGTTCACGAAAACAAAACTGTAATTCACCGCACTCAGCGAGCCGAGGGCGGTCGTAATCGGATAAGGACCACCCGCTACCGGGCTGCCGGCGATCGCCGTGGTGGTCAGGCCGGGATTGCCGGTGACGCCGCTGGTCGCGAGGGTCTCGCCACCGACCAAGCCGGAGTAACTGGCCGTCAAGGCCGGATTGGCCGCGCCAAAGGGACGAGACAAGCTGTCCGCCGTCACCGTCAGTGTGGCTTTGGCGATATTAGCGGTGGCGGTGGCAGTCGTGGAGGCCGGCGCGTAGTTGCCTGCATCGGTACCGGAGAGGGTGATGCCGCTCACGCTCACCGTCTTGCCGTTGGCCGCGATTTTATCCGCAAACGACGCGGCCGCATAGCTTTCACTGAGAACATCACCCGCCAGCCGGTTGTCCGAAAGCGTCACGGTGGCAGCGGTCGTACCATCATAAATCTTGTTCACGCCCACGGCGGTCACGGTCAGGCTGCGGGCAGTAATGCTGGCCGTGGCGATGGGCTGGGTCAGCTTGTAATTGGCGGCACTCGCGCCGGCGATCGTCAATCCGGAAACCGTCACGGTCTTGCCCGGGCCGACATTCTTGTTTGCGAATACGCCCTTGGCGCCGCTGGGGCTCAAAGTCATCGTGTCCCCGGCGATGACCCCGACCAGCGTCGCGCCGCTGACGTTGAGGGTTGCGGTCGTCTTGGCGTCATAAACCTTGTTGCCGGCCGTGAGGCCCGAAACCGTCAGCGTAGCCGCCGTGATGTTGGCCGTGGTTGAAGCCGTGGTGGCCGCGAGCAGGTAGTTGCCGGAATCGATGCCCGAAATGGTGAGGCCCTTCACGTTCACTAGCTTGCCATTGCCCACAGTCTTGTTGGTAAAAGACGCGGTCGCATAGCTCACGGTGAGGACATCGCCCGACACCCGATTGTCCGTGAACGTTACGGTCGCGTTGGTCGTTCCGTCGTAAGCCTTGTTCACGCCCTTGGCCGTCACGGTCAGGCTGCGCCTGGTGATGCTGGCCGTGGACGCGGGCTGAGTCAGGTTGTAATTGCCGGCGCTGGTGCCGGTGATCGTCAACCCGGAAACCGTCACGGTCTTGCCCGTGCCGATGTTCTTGTCGGCGAAGGTGCCTTTGGCACCGCTGACGCCCAAGGCCACCGTGTCCCCGGCGAGAACCCCAACCAGAGCCGCGCCGTTGGTCTTGAGGGTCGCGGTGGTCTTGGCGTCGTAAACCTTGTTGCTGGCCGTAATGCCCCAAACCGTCAGCGTGGCCTTGTTGATCGTCTGTGACAGGGCGCCGGAAGTGCTGCCGGTGAAATTGGTGTTGCCGCCGTAAACCGCGGCGATGGAATGGACCGTGGTCGCGGCGGAAATCTTGTTGGTGCTGAAGGAGGCCTGTCCCGATCCATTCAATGTTCCTGAACCCAGGATGGTGCTTCCATCCTTGAAGGTCACCGTCCCGGAAGGCATCCCGGTGGCGGGAGCGACGGGACTGACCTTTGCGGTGAAGGTCACGGATTGGCCGTACACCAGCGGGTTGATTGACGAGGTGAGGGTGACGGTGGTCTTGCCCTGGCTGACGGTGAAAACGCTGCTCGTGGCACCCTTCAGGCCGCTGGCGCTGGCCAACAACGCATTCCCGACACCGGCCTGGATGATGTCCAGATTGGTGAACGTGGCCTTGCCGCTGACGTCGGTGTTCATGCTGGTGGTTCCCATCAGTCCGGCACCCTTGTTCAATGCCAGTAAAATCGTCGCACCGCTTTGCGGCACATTGGTTCCGTTTTGGGCCTTGAGCTGCACCACGACGCCGGTCATCTTTGCTCCAACTGTCGTCGTCACCGGTTGCGCCGCGAATGCCAGTTTGTAGGCTGCCGATGGGGCGCCGGAAACCGTCATGGCCGTGCTGACGGTCGCCAGCAAGGCACATTCAAAGAACCGCATCCATGACAGTTTCATAAGCTGTTTCCGCTCAACCCCAAAAACTTCGCGCTGGGTCATCCGACTGATTGATTGATTCATGCAAGCTATTTAACAGAAGTGCGCAAAAACGTAATGAATTAGGGACATATTGCAGGATTTGAGGGGTGGATTGCGTCGGTTGAGGGACGGAGCGAGGCGGCATGGATTAAAGGTAAAATTCCAAAGGCTAAAGTGTTTTCAATGTTCAGCAATTTATTCTTACCTACAGCCTTCACTCTTCTTTATGCCGGCTTGGCCATCCGCAGGAGCAGGTCGTTCAGTTCCTGGATGCACGGCGGTTTGCCGACGACGATGTCCACCGCCGACGCCATGTTTCCGCCTTCCTTCATCATGGTGCCCCCTCCCGTCATCATGATGATGGGTGTGTTGGGGGATTCGGTCTTGATCGTCCGGGCCACCTGGTAACCATCCATATCCGGCATGCCCAAATCGGTTATGACCGCATCGTAAGGCTCGCTTTTCAGCATGGCGGTGATGAACAATTCCACCCCGCGCCTTCCGCCGGAGGCAACCTTTACCCGATGCTCATAGTGCGCGAGACAATCTTTCATGATTTCCAGGATCTGCTCGTCGTCATCGATGCACAGGATGTGCAGGGACCGCTTCGGTGTGGCGGGAACCTGGGTTCCGCCTGCCGGGATGGTTTGCGGCCCAAGCCGGGAAAGCTCCCGCGGATCCGGCAGAGTATCCCGCAGCAGCTCCGAATAGACGAATACATGAGAATTGTTCATACAATCAGAGGTTTTGTTGATTTGATACCAGAGTGGTCAGGGGGTAATACCCCGATGGAAATGATTGGAATGGTTCTTCGCGACCGGTTCACCAAACGGGAACCGCCCTTTGGCGTCGGTCAGCCGGTTGTTGGTTTTGAATGCCACCGCGAAAACGACGTTGCTTTGCGCCCGCGCGGACCGGGCTGGACGGCCAGCCGTCAACGGGCCATCGACAAAAAACCACATCCTCGACTTTTTCATCGCTTGCTCCTTTAAATCCCCCGACAGTTCTCAACAGGTTGTCCATCCAACTGACTTGCTCAACTGTAAGTTTGTTTAACACAAACTGACAAAAAACTAATAAATAAGGGACAAGTTGGGGGATTAGCGGGGTGAATTGCGCCCGGGGAGGGATGGAATTACATCGTGCGAGACGAATTCTTTCCGCCGCCCGCCGCGAGAATCTGAACGCCCTGGACGCGTCCCATTCGACGTCAGCCTTCAGGCGGTTTGGCGCCTCTGGGGCAACAAAAGGGGCGCCCTCAATCACAGTAACACGAATGCCACGAGCAGCTATCAGTAACTGGAATTCACTCCAGCCTTGTATTTCAGGCGGCTTGCGGGATAATGACTGGCGAACACCTTTCACCTTCACCTGCCATGAGCGCCAAATCCGCCAAACCCAAGGAAACGCCCGAGGGCCGCTGGCTCTCCTACCGGCCCGAAATCAAGGTTCTCGATTGCACCATCCGCGACGGCGGCCTCATGAACAACCACCATTTCGACGACCAGATCGTCAAGGTGGTCTATGACACCTGCGTCGCCGCCGGCGTGGATTACATGGAGCTGGGTTACAAGTCGTCGCGCAAGGGCATCAAACTGGGCGAACATGGCTGCTGGAAATATTGCGTCGAAGACGACCTCCGCCGCGTCGTCGGCGAAAACAAAACAGATTTGAAGCTGTGCGTGATGGCCGACGCCGAACGCTGCGATTATCGCGAGGATATCCTGCCGAAAAAAGATTCGATCATCGACATGATCCGCGTGGCGACCTACATCACCCAGATTCCTACCGCCCTGGACATGGTCAAGGACGCCCACGACAAGGGCTACGAAACAACAGTCAATTTGATGGCCGCCTCCGTCATCCCCGACCGCGAGCTGGACGAGGGGCTGGAAATGCTCGTCAAATCCGAGGCCAAGGCGATTTACCTGGTGGACAGTTTCGGGGCGTTTTACAGCGAGCAGATCCATGTGTTGGTGAAGAAATATCTTTCACATTGCAAACCCGCGGGCAAGGAGGTGGGCGTGCATATGCACAACAATCTGCAACTGGCCTACGCCAACACCATCGAAGGCATCATCGAAGGCGCCAATTATCTCGACGCCACGATGGCCGGCCTGGGCCGGGGCGCAGGTAACTGCCCGATGGAACTGCTCATCGGTTTTCTGCGCAACCCAAAGTACGAACTCCGGCCCATCCTCGACTGCGTGCAGAACCACATCGAGCCGATGCGCGCGAAGTTGTTGTGGGGATACGACCTGCCCTACCTGTTGACGGGCCTGCGCAACCTGCATCCGCGCGCCGCCATCAAGTTCAAGGAAGCCGAACTGAAGGGCGAGAAGGGCGACATCCTGAAGTTCCACGACACCGTCACGGACCAGGCTTGAGGCGCTTGCCGCAAGGAGGCGCAACCATTTTTGGACTGCGGCGTGGCGCTCCGCTTCCCGCCGCAGTCCAAAAATAGATAGCGTCTTTGCGCTTTCGCGTCCTTGCGTTGAAAAGTTTTCGCATGTTTCGTGTATTTCGCGGTTGATGAGATTCAAACATAACGCCCCCGGACGGATGTTCCGACCGGGGGCTGGAATTTAAGTCAAAATGCCGGTAATCAATATACGTATTCGGCGGTGTAGTCGCGGCCGTCAGCCCCGGCGGTCAGCTTGAACCCGACCTGCTTGCTGATGTGGTGCATGGCGTGGTTGTCGGCCATGATTTCCGCGGAGAGACGCGTGAGTTTCTCGTCCCGCCCGATCGCCACCAGGCGTTTGAGCAGCTCGGCGCCCAGTCCCTTTTTCTGCCAGTGATCGTTCACGAGTAACGCAAACTCGCCTTCGTTCAGGCCGTGTTCCTTACTTAACCGGCCCACACCCAGGATTTCCCGCTGCTTGTTCTTGGGATCCTTGCGTTCGGCCACCAGTGCAATCTCGCGGTCATAATCGTTGAAACAGATGCGCGTCAGCCGTTCGTGCGCGATGCGCTGGTCGAGTTTCAACTGGGTGAAATAACGGTGATACACGCTTTCCTCGGAGAGGGTCTCGTGAAACTTCACCAGCAACGGCTCGTCCTCGGGCTGGATGGGCCGGATGGTCACCGACGTGCCGTCCTTCATTTTCCATGGCGATGAGTATTGGGTCGGGCAGGGACGGATGGCGAGCCGGGGCAGTTGGTCTTCGGTCGTCTTCGGGTCGTGCAGGATGACCCGGGCATCGAGCGCGACGAGATCATCGGCGGAGGCGAACATCGGGTTGATGTCGATTTCCTTGATCCAGCGTTGCTCGGCGACGAGCTGGCTGAAGCCGACCATCAATTTCTCGAGCGCGGCGAGGTCCACCGACTTGCGGCCGCGGACGCCCTTGAGCGCGTGATAAATCTTGGTCGTCTCCATCATGCGCCGGGCGAGCGTGGTGTTCAACGGCGGCAGCGCCAGCGCCTTGTCCTTGAACACTTCCACCAACTGGCCGCCCATGCCGAACAGGAGCACCGGCCCGAATTGCGGGTCAATGCTGCTGCCCAGGATGATTTCGTACCCTTCGCTCAGCTTGATCATTTTCTGGACGGTGACGCCCTGGAAATGCTCGGCGCCGGCCTTTTCGGTGCAGGCGGTCTTGATGGCCTTGAACGCGCGCTTCACATCGGCCTCGTCCTTGAGATTTAATTGCACACCGCCCACGTCGGTCTTGTGGGTGATGGTTTCGGAGTAAAGTTTGAGCACGATCGGATAACCAATTTCCTTGGCGTGTTTGACCGCTTCGGCCTCGCTCTTCGCCACCTTGGTGATGACAGTCGGGATGTTGTAACAGGCGAGCAGTTCCTTGGATTCGGATTCGGTGAAGATGGTGCGACCGGTTTTCCGAACCGATTCAATCAAGGTTGCGGCCTTGGCCCGGCCGGATTTGAGATCGTCGGCATCGGCGGAAGGCACGGGGGTTTCGTACAGGGCGCGGAGATTGTCGGCGTAACGCCACATGGACGTGAACACGCGCGCGGCCGTGTCGGGATAGGGAAAGGTCGGGATGCCGGCGCGATTCAGGATGGCCTCGCCTTCGGCCACGTCCCGGCCGCCCATCCAGCTGGCGAGCACCGGCTTGCCTTCGATGTGGCCGAACGCCTTCAATTTTTCCGCGGTGTCGGTGCATTCGGTCATGGATTGCGGCGTCAAAATGACGAGCAAGCCGTCGCTGTTCGGATCGCGGCCTGCGATTTCCAGCGTCTTGGCGTAGGCTTCCGCACTGGCGTCGCCCAGCACGTCGATGGGGTTGTTGCGTGACCAGGAGGGCGGCAGAAACTTGTCCAGTTCCGCAATGGTGCCCTTGGAAACCTCCGCCAGCGCGCCGCCGGTGGTGAGCAGCGCGTCGGTGGCCAGCACGCCGGGCCCGCCGGCGTTGGAGATCATGGTCAGGCGGTTGCCCTTGGGACGCGGCTGCCGGCCCAGCACTTCGGACATGTAAAACAAATCGGAGATGTTGTTCACGCGCAACACGCCGCAGCGCTTGAACGCGGCTTCCAGCACGTCGTCGCTGCCGGTCAGCGAACCGGTGTGCGACGCGGCGGCCTTGGCGGCGCCCTCGGTGCGGCCGGGTTTGATGACGATGATCGGCTTGGTCAACGCCACTTCACGGGCGGCGGACAGAAACGAGCGCGCGTCGCCGATGGTTTCCATGTAAATGACGATGCTCTTGGTCTTCGGATCGTCGCCGAGGTAGTAAATCAAGTCGCCCCAGCCGACATCGAGCATGGAGCCGAGCGAGGCGAAACAGCTGAAGCCTACATTTTCCTTGAGGCTCCAGTCGAGCACGGCACAGCAGAGCGCGCCGCTCTGGCTCAGGAACGCCACGTCGCCGGGCTGGGCGATGGTGGCGGCAAAACTGGCGTTGAACCCGATGTTCGGCATCTGGACGCCGAGACAGTTGGGACCGACGATGCGCATGCCGGCGGCGCGGGCGTCGGCGAGGATTTGTTGTTCCAGCTTCACGCCTTCGGGGCCGGTTTCCTTGAAACCCGCGGAAATGATGATGACGCCGCCAACCCCGGCCTTGGCGCAATCCTTGATCAGCCCGGGCACGGTCTTCGCCGGCGTGCAGATGACCGCCAGGTCCACCTTCTCCGGCACCGCGCCGATGCTGGGATAGGCCTTGACGCACAGCACGGAGGAACGCTTCGGATTGATGGGATAGACCACGCCGCTGAAACCGCCGCGGCCGAGGCCTTCAAACAGCATCCGCCCGACGCTGCGGGGCTTGTCCGTGGCGCCGATGACGGCGACGACCTTCGGGGCGCAGATGGGATCCAGCGGATGCTTGCGCGTCTGGTGCAGGATGTCGTGGGCGGGCTCGAGGCGTTTGATTTCAGGAGTGGAAGGGGTCATGATTTTGGTGGATTCCATAAAATGTTTTTTGCAGATAGCTGTCGGTTGACCGCCTGCGCGTCACGATGCAAACCGGACAGGGCAACCGTCCGGCACGGGCAGGTTTTGCGGTGTTTCGAGCATAAATGTTCTACAGCCTCAAACTCCTATTTTTCAAGGTGTTCTACTCACCAAACCTTGTTGAAGACTATACAAATTTTGCGGAGCCAAACCAACCTTGAAAAAATGAGTGGGTTGTAACGGCGAGGGCAGGAACGCCGCGCTTCGGCCCGCCTGCAGTGGGCGGAACAGAGTCGGAGGAAGCACTTTGCCCCGCTCAACGCGGCGCGGTCATCGCCGCGCGATGACCCTGCCTCAAATCACGTTGAAGTCACCGCCCGTTCAGTGGCCGAGCAATTGCGCGCGGTATTCCGTGGGCGACTGGCCGAGCAGCTTTTTAAAGACGCGGTTGAAATGCGTGAGCGACTGGAAGCCGACTTCAAACGCGATCTCGCTGACGCGCAGGTTGGGGTTCAACAACAGGTTCTTGGCCTTCTCGATGCGCACCCGGGAAAGGTAGTCGGTGAAATTGATGCCGGTGACCTTCTTGAACATCTTGCAAAAGTAAAACGTGCTCATGTTCACCGCCTTGGCCGCCCGGGCGAGCGACAGTTCCTCGGTGTGGTGCTCGTATATGAATTCCTTGGCGCGCTTGATGATGGGCGGCTCGGTGTTTTTTTGCTGGATGAAAATCTGATTGCCCAGCATGGCCAGGTGCTGCGAAAAAATCACGAGCAGCCGGACGATGGCTTCATGCTGTTTGGCCGTGACCACTTTCGTGGCATAGAACGCCTGCTTGAGCGCGTCCCGGTCCATCTCCACACCCCAGCTCGCCACCAGTTTGGCGGCCCGGTCAAACTGGCGCGGGGTCGGCTTCTGGCCGAGCAGCTGCCCGGTCTGCAGATAGCCGATGAGCCGGTCGCCCAGCCGCACCGGCACGGCGGTGTCAAGCAGTCCGGCCGGACAGGAGATCGTCTTGGGTTCGTTGACGGCCTTTTCGCAAAGCTGTTCCCAGACCTGCAAACACGCGGCGCAGGCGCGGCTCTTTTGCGACACGAGCGCGCAAAAGGGATTTTCGTTACGCTTCCCGTGATGCGGCAACTGCCAGGTTTCCAGCGGCTGCAGCGACACCGGCAAACCCGTCAGCACGTTGAACGCGCGCTCATACTCCTGGTACACCTTCGAATCGGAAATGGCCTTGATCAGGGCGCGGTTGTTGTTGCCGCCGGTGCCATTGCCGTTGTTGCTGCCGCTGCCATTCATCGCCGCGACCGTCGTCCGGTCCCGGGCGGAACCCTTTTTTGCGGACACGATCTCCGGTGGACATTCACACTTGTGGAAGCAAGGCGCCGGCGCCAGCTCCTTCACGTCCAAAATCGATGTCAAAGCACCCTTAACAATGCTTGTTTGCACAGGAACAAATTAAGCAAACCTCACATGGACGTCAAGTGAAATGGCAAAAATTAATTCTGAACCGGGTCAACCCAACACTTTGGCCGGCAAAAGGCTATGAACAATTTCACGGTCTAATGATGCGAAGCAGGACAGCCAATGAACCGGGCGCCAGCCGGCTTTGCCGACGGCATAAAAAGGCTGCGGAGCGGTGAGGGAGAGCGGCCGGCAGCGGCGACCAGGAAATTGTTGAACGATCCGACACCGGCGCAAGGCAGGGTGATAGTTTGCCAATTTTTGCAGAGCCATGCCGGCCCATCCGCCCGAGTCTTTGTATAAGTTTACGCCCAATGATTGCCACGTTAAAAAAAGAAAAAGGAATCCGTCTGGCGACGGTGCTGCAACACGCCAGCGGCGACAAGCGCTTCAAGATCCTGGAAGCGCATATGAAGAAGCACCAATTCAAACACGACGCGCTGATCGAGGTGCTGCACAAGGCCCAGGAATTGTTTGGCTTTCTCGAGGACGACCTGCTCCTGTTCGTCGCCTGCAAGCTCAAGCTGCCGGCCAGCCGCGTGTATGGCGTCGCAACCTTTTACCATTTCTTCACCCTCAAACCCCAGGGCGCCCACACCTGCGTCGTGTGCATGGGCACGGCCTGCTACGTCAAGGGCGCGGACAAGGTGCTCGCCGCCGTCGAGGAAAAAGCCCGGATCAAGGCCGGCGAAACCACACCGGACAATCAAATCTCGCTGCTGACGGCGCGGTGCATCGGCGCCTGCGGCATTGCGCCCGCGGTCGTGTATGACGGCGTGGTCACACCGCGGCAGACCCCTGAAACCGCGCTCGCCCAGGTGAAAGGATGGATGCCACATGGTAATTGATGATCTCAACGCGATTGCGGAAAAGGAGCGGGCCAGCCGCAAGAAAATTGTTGTCCGCTGCTGCCTGGCGGCCGGCTGCATGTCCTCCAACTCGGAGGCGGTCAGGAAAAGCCTCGAAGCGGCGGTAAAGGACGCCGGCCTGGACGACGAGGTGGAAGTCCGTGGTGTCGGCTGCATGAAATTGTGTTGCGAAGGCCCGCTGGTGAGCATTGACACCCAGAATGCGCTTTACGAAAAGGTCACGCCCGAGGATGCCCTTTCGCTCATCCAGACGTTGAAAGGCGGCAAAACCACCGTCCAATGTGGTGACTTCAATCATCCTTTTTTCAAAAAGCAACTGTCCATCGTCCTGGCCAACAGCGGCGAGATCGATCCGGAACGCATTGAAGCCTACATCGCTGCCGAGGGTTATCAGGCGCTGCACGACGTGCTCCGCGAGATGACACCCAAGGAAGTGGTGGAGACCATGGTCAAGAGCGGCCTGCGCGGCCGCGGGGGCGCGGGTTTTCCCACCGGCATCAAATGGGGCACGGTCGCCAAGACCCAAAGCATCCAGAAATATGTCATCTGCAACGCCGATGAGGGCGACCCCGGCGCCTTCATGGACCGCAGCGTCTTGGAAAGCGACCCGCACAGCGTGCTCGAAGGCATGGCCATCGCCGCCTATGCCGTCGGGGCCAACCAGGGTTTCATCTACGTCCGTGCGGAATATCCGCTGGCCATCAAACGATTGCAGACGGCCATCAAACAGGCCAAGCAACTCGGCCTGCTCGGCAGTGGCGTTTTTGAATCGCCCTTCAATTTCAACATCGACATCCGCATCGGCGCGGGCGCGTTCGTTTGCGGCGAGGAAACCGCCCTGATGGCGTCGGTTGAAGGCAAGCGCGGGACGCCGCGTCCGCGTCCGCCGTTCCCGGCCGAAAGCGGTCTGTGGGATTGCCCCACGCTGATCAACAACGTCGAGACGTTCGCCAACGTGCCGCCGATTCTGCGCAAGGGCGCGGAATGGTTCGCCGGCATCGGCACGGAGAAAAGCAAGGGCACCAAGGTTTTTGCGCTCGCCGGCAAGATCACCAACACCGGCCTCATCGAAGTGCCGATGGGCACGCCGTTGCGGCAGATCGTCGAGGAAATGGGCGGTGGCGCCCCGGACGGCGGCAGAATCAAGGCCGTGCAGACCGGCGGACCGTCGGGCGGCTGCATTCCCGCCGACGCGCTGGATACGCCGGTGGATTATGAATCCCTCGGCAAGCTCGGCTCCATCATGGGTTCGGGCGGCATGATCGTGATGGACGAAACCACCCGGATGGTGGACGTGGCGCGGTATTTCATGGAGTTCTGCGTGGACGAATCCTGCGGCAAGTGCATTCCCTGCCGGGCCGGCACCGTGCAAATGCTGCATCTGCTGGAGAAAATTCTCAACCGCCAGGCCACGGCGCGCGACCTCGCCAAACTCGAGGAGCTTTGCGACATGGTCAAAAACACCAGCCTCTGCGGCCTCGGCCAGACGGCGCCAAATCCCGTGCTGAGCACGCTGCGATTTTTCCGCAAGGAATACGCAGAGTTGATCCAGCCGGACTCCTACGGCGCTCCGGGCAATGGCGAAGCAAAGAAAACCGGACTGGCGACAACGAAACAACCCAGCTGATTTTTATGGCCGCCAAAACTTTAACGATTGATGGAAAACAGGTCAGCGCCGAGGAAGGCGCGACCATTCTGGACGTGGCGACCGACGTCGGCATCAAAATCCCGACGCTGTGCCATCTCGATGGGGTGTATGATATTGGCGCGTGCCGCCTTTGCCTCGTGGAGGTCACGGGCATTGCCAAACTGCTGCCCGCCTGCACGACGAAGATCAGCGAGGGCATGGACGTGAAGACCGACAGTGAACGGCTGCAAAAATACCGGCGCATGACGCTGGAGCTGCTGTTTGCGGAACGCAACCACACCTGCGCCGTGTGCGTGGCCAACGGCCATTGCGAATTGCAGACCCTGGGCTACAGCCTGGGCATGGACCATGTGCGTTACGATTATTGTTTTCCGAAATGGAACGTGGACGCGACGCACCGGCTGTTTGGCATGGACCACAACCGCTGCATTCTTTGCACCCGTTGCGTCCGGGTGTGCTGGCATATCGAGGGCGCGGGCACCAAGAACGTCTCCGGCCGCGGCGCCCGGGCCACCATCATCAGCGACCTCAACCAGCCGTGGGGCGATTCCGAAACCTGCACGGCCTGCGGCAAATGCGTGATGTCCTGCCCGACCGGCGCGTTGTTCCACCAGGGTTCGACGGTGTCCGAAATGGAACGTGACCGCACCAAACTCGAATTCATCGTCAACGCACGGGAGAAAAAACAATGGAACGTTTAAGAGTAGCCACCGTCTGGCTGGGCGGCTGTGCCGGCTGCCACATGTCCTTTCTTGACCTGGACGAGTTCCTCATCGAGCTCGCCGGCAAAATCGACCTCGTTTACAGCCCGGTCGTGGACGTCAAGGAATATCCCGAGAACGTGGACGTCTGCCTCATCGAAGGCGCCGTCTGCAACGAGGACAACCTCGAAATCCTCCATAAAATCCGCGCCCGGACCAAGGTGCTGGTGGCCTTCGGCGATTGCGCCGTCACCGGCAACGTTCCGGCCATCCGCAACCAGCTTGGCCTGCGCAACGACGAGAATGTGCTCCAGCGCGCCTATATCGAGAACGCCCAGGACAATTCGTGCGTGCCGAAGGCCGAGGGCATTTTGCCCGCGCTGCTCAAGCGCGTGATGCCGGTCCATGAAGCCGTTCAGGTGGAATATTTCCTGCCCGGCTGTCCGCCGCCCGCCGACCGCATCAAGGCAGTCATGGTCCAGGTGTTGAACGGCGAAACGCCAAAGCTCGTGGGCCTGCAACTGAAATTTGGTTAATAAGTTTATGTCAAAACGCATCGTCATCGACCCCGTGACCCGCATTGAGGGCCATGCCAAGATCAGCATCTTCATGGACGACGCGGGCAACGTGTCCGACGCCATCTTCCACGTCGTGGAATTCCGCGGCTTCGAAAAATTCTGCGAAGGCCGTCCCTACGCCGAAATGCCCGGCATCACCCCGCGCATCTGCGGCATCTGCCCCGTCAGCCATCTGCTCGCCTCCGCGAAGGCCGGCGACGCCATCATGGCTGTCAATATTCCGGTCGCCGCCGACAAGCTGCGCCGGCTGATGAACCTGGGGCAGATCATCCAGAGCCACGCGTTGAGTTTCTTTCACCTGAGCGCGCCGGACTTCCTGCTTGGCTGGGACACGCCGCCGGCGCAACGCAACGTGTTCGGTTTGATTGCCGCCAACGCCGACCTTGCCCGGGCCGGCATCCGCCTGCGCCAGTTCGGTCAGGAGATCATCGAAATCCTCGGCGGCAAAAAAATTCACCCGGCGTGGGCCGTTCCCGGCGGCGTGCGCAGCCCGCTGACGGAGGCCGGCCGGGCGAAAATCCGCGCCTGGCTGCCGGAGGCGTTCGCCACGACGAAGGTCGCGTTCGACTTGTTCAAGAAAACCCTCGAAACGCACCAGCGCGAAATCCAGATCTTCGGCAATTTCCCGTCGCTGTTCATGGGTCTCGTCGCCCCGGATGGCACCTGGGAACATCATGGTGGCAAACTGCGGTTCAGCGACAGCAGCGGCAGCATCATCGCCGACCAGCTCGATCCGCAAAATTATTTCGATTACATCGGCGAATCGGTGCAGAATTCGTCCTATCTCAAGTCGCCCTATTACAAGCCGCTCGGTTTTCCCGACGGCATGTACCGCGTCGGCCCGCTGGCCCGCCTGAACATCTGCGAGCAAATGGGCGTGCCCAAGGCGGACGCGGAATTGAAAAAATTCAAGAAGATGGGCCATGGCGCGGTCACGTCGTCGTTCCTCTACCATTACGCGCGGCTCATCGAAATCCTCGCGTCGCTGGAATACGTCGAGCGTTACCTGGACGACCCCGACCTGTTGAGCAACGAGCTCCGTGCCGACGCCGGCATCAACAGCCTGCGCGGGGTGGGGGCGAGCGAAGCGCCACGCGGCACGCTGTTCCACGACTACACCGTGGACCGCGATGGCCTGCTCAAAAAAGTGAATCTCATCGTCGCCACCGGCCAGAACAACCTGGCGATGAACCAGACCGTGGCGCAAATCGCCCGGCATTACGTGCATGGCAAGGATATTCCCGAACCCATGCTCAACCGCATCGAGCATGGGATCCGCTGTTACGACCCGTGCCTGAGCTGCTCGACTCACGCCGTCGGCCAGATGCCGTTGCATGTGCAGTTGATCGCGCCGGACGGCACGGTGCTCAACGAAATGGCGCGCGGATAGGTTTTGGTAGGTTGTTGTGGCGGGCGGGGAAACGGATGTCTGGCTGTTTCCCCGCTTTTTTTTCCGGCGCAAGTGGTTTAGCTTTTGACCGTGAGCCACCATTCGCAGCCGGCCGCCGCCGGGGACTTTCTGGTCGTCGGGTACGGCAACGAACTGCGCGGCGATGACGGTGTCGGTCCCAAGGTCGCTGCGGCCGTGGAAGAGCTCCACCTGCCCGGCGTACGCACGCTGATCTGCCCATTGCTCACCCCCGAATATGCCGAGCTGATTTCCCAGGCGCGGCGGGTGGTTTTTGTGGATGCCGCGGTGGATGCGCCGAAGAAAGTCCAGTGGCGCAAGCTCGAACCCAACGAGACCTCCCAAATCATGGCCCATGCCGCCGACCCGCGCACGATGCTGGCGCTGGCCCGCGACGTTTTTGGCCACTGCCCGGAAGCCTGGTGGCTGACGATCCCCGCCGAAAACACCGGTTTCAGCGAGGAGCTTTCACCATCCGTCCGCCGCGGCCTGCAAGAAGCCGTGGAAAAGATCCGCGCGCTCGCGGTCAAATAAGGGAGAGTGGTCGGCAACTTCTGTTGAGCGGGCGCCGGCAGGGGGGCATATTTTTGATGACCAGAGTTGAAACCGGCTGCGCGGGAAACAACGTGGAATGGTCCGCGAAGCCCATCGGGTCCGCTGTGACAGCCGGCGCTGAAAGGATTATGTGAACGTGCCGCCAGCAATGCGATTGAAGGCCACCGTGCGTGGCGCGGTGCAGGGGGTTGGCTTCCGGCCGTTCGTCTTCCGGCTCGCCGCCGAATTGCAACTGGCTGGCTGGGTCAATAACTCCCCCCAGGGAGTATTCATCGAAGCCGAAGGTCCACGTCCCGATCTGGAAAAATTTCTGCTGCGCCTCGAAGCGGAAAAACCGGCGCGCAGCTCGATACAAAGCCTCGAAGCCTCGTGGCTTGATCCCGCCGGTTACAAGGGTTTTGAAATCCGGCTGAGCGAGACCGGTGGCGACACGACCACGCTGGTGTTGCCGGACATCGCCACCTGTCCCGAGTGTCTCCGCGAAATTATCGATCCGGCGAACCGCCGGCATCATTATCCTTTCACGAATTGCACGAATTGTGGGCCGCGTTTCAGCATCATCGAATCGCTGCCTTACGACCGGTCAAACACCTCCATGCAGCAGTTTGCGATGTGTGCACCATGCCGGGCCGAATATGACGACCCGCGCGACCGGCGGTTTCACGCGCAGCCGAATGCCTGTCCGATTTGCGGCCCGCAGCTTGAATTGTGGAATTCATCCGGCGAGGCGGTTTTTGGCGGGCACCAGGCCCTGCGCGCCGCCGCCCGGGCCATCCGTCGCGGCCAGATTGTGGCGGTCAAAGGTCTCGGTGGATTTCATTTCATGGTTGCTGCGCACGACGAACCAGCCGTGGGCCGCCTGCGCGAGCGCAAGCAGCGCGAGGAAAAACCCTTTGCCCTGATGTTCCCCTCGCTGGAGAGCGTGAAGGCTGAATGTGAAGTGTCACCACTGGAGGAACGATTGCTCCGCTCGCCTGAGGCGCCGATTGTCCTGTTAAACAAAATCGCCCATCGCCCATCGTCCATTGCCAATTCCATCGCCCCGGCCAATCCATGCCTCGGGGTGATGCTGCCGTCGAATCCCCTCCATCACCTGCTTCTGACCGAACTCGGTTTTCCCGTCGTCGCCACCAGCGGCAACCTGAGCGATGAACCGATTTGCACGGATGAACACGAGGCCCTGGAACGGCTGCACGATGTCGCCGATGTTTTTCTGGTTCATAACCGTCCGATTATCCGGCAGGTGGACGATTCGATTGTGCGCGTCATGCTCGATCGCGAGCTGGTGTTGCGCCGCGCCCGTGGCTATGCGCCCTTGCCCATTACGCTTGACCCTCAAACCTCAAACCTCAACTCCCAACCCATTCTGGCCGTTGGCGCCCAGCTCAAAAATGCCGTGGCGCTTTTGGTTGGCAACCAGGTTTTCATCAGTCAACATATCGGTGATCTCGAAACCGAGCCGGCCCATGCCGCCTTCCGCCGCGTCATTGCGGATTTTGAAAAGCTTTACCACGCCCGGCCGCAAATCATCGCCGCCGACCTGCATCCCGACTATCTCTCGACCAAGTTTGCAAACGACACCGGCAGGGCCGGGCTGCCGCTCGGCCCGGATGCGCGGCAGCGCCTCCCGACCCGCGTCGGCGTCCAACATCACATCGCGCACGTCCTGTCCTGCATGGCGGAAAATGAACTTGAGCCGCCGGCGCTTGGCGTTGCGTGGGACGGCACCGGCTATGGAACCGATGGCACCATCTGGGGCGGTGAGTTTTTCCTGGTCACCCACCAAAGCATCGAGCGCGTCGCCCATCTGCGCCCGTTCCGTCTGCCCGGTGGCGACCAGGCGGTCAAGGAACCCCGCCGCACCGCGTTGGGCCTGCTTTATGCAATGTCCGGCGACAACATTTTTGGGCGAAAAGACCTGGCGCCGGTCGCCGCATTTTCACCGGCCGAACTGGCCACGTTGAAGGCGATGCTGACAAAACAAATAAATTCGCCCCTGACCACGAGCATGGGCAGGCTGTTCGACGCCGTCGCCTCGATCCTCAATCTTCGCCAGCACATCCGCTTCGAGGGCCAGGCCGCCATGGGACTGGAATTCGCGCTCGATGGAGCTGTAACGAATGATCATTACCACCTGTCACCGGTCACCTGCCACCCGTCGTCCGTGTTGGATTGGTCGCCCATGATCCTGGCGATTTTGGCGGATGTGAAGAACGGCATTTCGGTCGCCACCATCTCCGCCAAATTCCACAACGCGCTGGTCGAAGGAATGGTTGCGATGGCAAAACATGCCGGACAAGAACACGTCGTCCTTTCGGGCGGCTGTTTTCAGAACCGTTATTTGACGGAACACGTGGTGCGGCGTCTGGAGGCGGAAGGTTTTCGGCCGTACTGGCACCAGCGCGTGCCGCCGAATGACGGCGGCATCGCCCTGGGACAAGTCATTGCCGCGCGGCGCATGAAAGGTTAAGGTAAAAGCAGATGTGTCTGGCCATTCCAGGAAAAATTGAAAGCATCAGCGGCGACGATCCGCTGACGCGCATGGGCAAAATCAATTTTGGCGGCATCCTCAAGCAAGCCTGTCTGGCCTATGTGCCGGAGGCCCGGATTGGCGATTACGTCATCGTCCACGTCGGTTTCGCCCTCAGCCGGGTCGATGAAGCTGAGGCGCACAAGGTGTTCGACTATTTGAAGCAGATGGAAGCGCTCGCCGAATTGGAAGACAGCAACGCCGGCGCGCCGCCGGCGCCAAGTGACTGACAATTTGAACGGGTGGGGAAGCGTCTTAACGAGCCGAAAGCTGGCTTGTCAACCGCCTCGCTCCACCCCTGGCCATGAAATACCTCGACGAATACCGTGACGGCGAACGCGCGCAGCAATTCGCGCGGGAAATTCACCGCGTCACGACCCGGCCATGGAACATCATGGAGGTCTGCGGTGGTCAGACGCATGCGATTGTAAAATTCGGCCTCGACGAGCTGCTGCCGGAACGCCTCACGCTGATTCACGGCCCGGGCTGCCCGGTCTGCGTGACGCCGCTCGAAATGATCGACAAGGCGCTGGAAATCGCCGCGCGGCCCAACGTCATTTTCGCCTCGTTTGGCGACATGTTGCGCGTGCCCGGCAGCACCACCGATTTGCTTTCCGTCAAAGCCAAGGGCGGCGACGTGCGCATCGTTTATTCACCGCTGGACGCCGTGAAACTCGCGGAACAAAATCCGGCGAAAGAAATAGTTTTCTTTGGCATCGGTTTTGAAACCACCGCGCCCGCGACAGCGATGGCGGTTTGCCAGGCTGCGCACAAAGGCCTGAAGAATTTTTTCGTGCTCATCTCGCACGTGCTCGTGCCGCCGGCCATTGAGGCGCTGATGTCGTCGCCGAACTGCAAGGTGCAGGGCTTTCTCGCCGCCGGCCACGTCTGCGCGGTGATGGGCTATGAGGAATACCCGCCGATCGCGGCGAAGCACCATGTGCCGATCGTCGTCACCGGCTTCGAGCCGCTGGACATTTTGCAGGGGATATTGATGGTGGTGCAGCAACTGGAATCCGGCCGGGCGGAGGTAGAAAACCAATATACCCGGTCGGTGCGGCGCGAGGGGAATCCGGCGGCCCAGGCAATCATCCGCAAGGTTTTCAAGGTCGTGCCCCGTAAATGGCGCGGCGTTGGCGAAATACCGGAAAGCGGCCTCGGTTTGAACGACACCTACGCCGCATACGACGCCGAAAAGAAGTTCGGCCTGGCCGATCATCACGTGGACGAACCGGCTGAATGCCTGAGCGGCCTGGTCCTGCAGGGGCAAATCAAGCCGCACGAGTGCCCGGCCTTCGGCGCGAAATGCACGCCGGAACATCCGCTCGGCGCGACGATGGTGTCGAGCGAAGGCGCGTGCGCGGCTTATTACCGCTATCGCCGGCGGAACTGAATCATTCATGAAAAAACCTTCAACCTCCAATGTTTTACGGAGCGGCGAACACATTGCGTTCGACGTTGGGCATTGAAGTTTGGAAGTTCCCAGCGCTGATTTTATGGAGTTTAACCCAATCTGTCCGATTCCGATCCAACAGTACCCGAACGTGTTGATGGCGCACGGTGGCGGCGGCAGGCTGATGCACCAGCTCATCAGCAAAATGTTTCTGACGGCCTTCGACCATCCGTTGCGCGAAACGCAGCACGACTCGGCGGTGGTGGAATGGACCGCCAACAAGCTCGCGTTTACCACCGATTCCTATGTGGTGCGCCCGATTTTGTTCCCCGGCGGTGACATCGGTTCAATGGCCGTGCACGGCACGGTGAACGACCTCGCCATGAGCGGCGCGCGCCCGCTTTACCTCAGCAGCGCGTTCATCCTCGAAGAAGGGCTGCCGATGGAAACGCTCTGGCGCGTGGTCTGCTCGATGCGCGATGCGGCGCAACGGTGCGGCGTACACATCATCACCGGCGATACCAAGGTCGTCGACAAGGGCAAGGGCGACGGCCTGTTCATCAACACCGCCGGCATCGGGGTCGTTGAACACGAACAAAAAATTGCGCCGCAAAATGTCCGGCCCGGCGACGTGGTCATGGTCAACGGCGATCTGGGGCGGCACGGCATGGCCATCATGGCCGTGCGCGAGGGCCTGGAATTTGAAAGCCAGATCGACAGTGATTCCGCGCCGGTGGCGGATCTCGTGCTGCAGCTTTTGAAAGCCGGAATCGAAATTCACTGTCTGCGCGACCTGACACGTGGCGGCCTGGCCAGCGCGCTCAACGAAATCGCCGAAGCTGCGGGCGTTAAAATCGCCGTCGAGGAAACATCCGTGCCGGTGCGCGAGGACGTTCACGCTGCATGCGAGATGCTCGGGCTCGACCCGCTGCAGGTCGCGTGCGAGGGACGGTTTGCCGCATTCATTGCGGCCAAGGACGCGGACCGGGCATTGCAAATCATGCGTGGAGACGCCATGGGAACCGGGGCGGCGGTGATTGGCCTGGTCCGGGAGCCTTCAGGTGCCTTGGTCACGCTGAAAAGCGCCGTTGGCGTGGGCCGGATTCTGGACATGCCGAGCGGCGAGCAATTGCCCCGGATTTGTTGATGGCCCGCCGGCGGTTCTCAAACGCTTGCTTGTCGTCCCCGCATTTTTTGTTACGCTGCGCGGAATGCAAAAAATTCTTCTCGGCCTGTGGCTGGCCCTGCTCTGGCCTGCTGCCGGTGCGGAAATAAAAATTGATTTCAGCGACATGCCGGCCGGCCGGATGCCGGCCAATTTCCACCCGGTGCTGGCGGGCGGCGGCCCGCCTGGCGAATGGAAGATAGTCATGGCCGAGGTGCCACCGCTGCTGGCGCCGCTTTCGCCGCAGGCTCCCGTGGTCGCGCACCGCGCCGTGGTCGCGCAAACCAGCGCTGACCCGACTGACGAGCGGTTTCCCATGTTGATTTACGACGGCGAGACGTTCAAGGATTTCACTTTAACGACCCGGTTCAAGATCGTCAGCGGCATCACCGAGCAAATGGCCGGCGTCGTGTTCCGCTTTCAAAACGAATCTAATGGTTACGTCATCCGCGCCAGCGCGTTGGGACACAACATACGTTTTTACAAGGTTGTAAACGGCGTCCGATCCGATCCCATCGGTCCGGGGGCGGATGTTTCCGCCGGGGTCTGGCACACGCTGACGGTGCAGTGCGAGGGCAATCAAATCACCTGCTGGCTGGACGACAGGCTGGTGATGCCGCCGCTGCAGGACAATTCGTTTACCGCCGGCAAAATTGGTTTTCGCACCAAGTCCGACACGGTGGGCTATTTTGGCGACACGACCATCAGTTACACGCCAATGGTGCCGCTGGTCCAGGCGGTACTGCAAGGCATCCTGAAGGAACAACCGCGCATCCTTGGGCTGCGTATTTACACCCTCGACGCCAAAGGCCAGCCGCGCGTCATCGCCAGCAAACTGGAAACCGAAATCGGCCAGCCTGGCACCGACGCCGAGAAGAACGCCATCACGGATGGCACGGTATCCTTTGGGCGCACCAAGGGCACGGTGGTGCTCTCCCTGCCATTGCGCGATCGCAACGGCGACCCGATGGCGGCGGTGCGGGTGGAGTTGAAATCATTTCTGGGCGAAACCCAGGACAACGCGTTCACCCGCGCCGCGATGATTGTGAACACCGTCCAGGGGCGGATCACGTCGAAGGAAGATTTGGCGGAATAGCGGCCGTTCAGGGTTTCGCGGGGGAGGGCGTGGGAGCTGGCGCGGGAATTAGACCGGGTGCCATCACCATTGGCATGTCGGTTGGTTTCACCCGGCGCACCCCGCCGAGGACCGTGATATTGCCCTGGTCATCGGTTTGCAACCGTGGCCGAGTGGTGAAATAATCGTAATTTTCCTGCTCAACAAAGTCGCCGGCAGGATTGACCACCGTGTAAGTGAAGACCCGCGCGCCGCTTTGATAAATCACGTGCAGATTGTTGAGGCGGTCCAGTTGCGCCTCCGGTTGGCTGAACGAAACCATCGGGCCAATGGCCCGGACCTTGAAGACTTGCCGTTCGGCATCGTCGCTTACCTGCACATACATCCGCAGTTGCGAATGAAGATAATTCGCCTGTTCCAGGGTGTATTTGCGGGCCTCGGGGGCGCCATTCGTTGCTCCGGCGGCGGCGGGAATGCCGAACGATTGCGACCACAATTTCGCCCCGTCAATCACTTCGAAGTTTTGGGGCGGACTGGGGATGTCCACGTTCCAATCCTTGATGTGCAGCGTGGCGACGATGCGATAACCGCCCTGCCGCGTCAGCTTGAAATAAGGCGCCACATCCACGGCCTTGGTGGCCATTTGCGACGAATCCAGATCAAACTCACCCTGCACCGGCGCGTCAGCATACTTGGTCACCACGTAATCATCCACCGCCGTCACGCTAAACGTAACCCAGTTCGGGTCGGCGCCCAGATGCAGCAGCTGGCCGGAACGGTTTGTAACCCGCACCTTCACCAGCAACGATTCACTGGGCAGAAATTGTGACTGATCCATCAGCAGCTCCACGGTGATCTGCGCGGACGCGCTAAACCAGGTCAACCACACCAGTCCAAAAATGGCCAATGAAAATTTCATCTGAACATGGATACTCTAAACGGCAACCGGCTCATGGCAATCTTAAACCGCAGGACGCGTGGGTGCCTTGCCAGCCGCCACCAACATTGCGGGCCGACGGATTTTCATCCGGCGGCCCGCGTTTTCCCCCAAGTTGTTTAGGCGATTATGTGGAACCGGTGCTTTTATTGCACCTGCACCCGGAAGAAACAATGTGGAGTGCCGCTGACACTGTTCGTCACAGAAACCATCGTGCCGGTCCCCGCCACAGACCCACCGACCGGGGCCCAGGTGGCAACCGGGAGGTTGGTGGAACACTCGAGTTGATAGGTCTGATTTGAAAACGTCTGCCAGCTGACGACGAATTGTTGTGTTCCATTGACGTTGACTGTGGCACCGGTCAGTTGCGGGGCCGCGATCACCTTAAGGCTTCCACTCACATATTGAATCGTGTAGTTGGCAGCTCCCGCACCGCTGGCGGTGATCGGATAATTACCGGCGCCACTCGCTGTGGTTGCCGTCGTATTCAATACCACTGGGGGCGATAATATGCTGGTGTCGTCGCCACTGGCAAAACCGTTGTAACTGGCGGTCAGCGGCGGATTGGGCATCCCGTAAATCTTGGTCTTGGCGTCGGCTGCCACTGTCAATATCGCCTTGCCGATCACCAAGGTGTTGGTGGCGCTGCCCTGGTAATTGACATCATTGATCGTGCCGATGACCGTGTAGCTGCCGGCGCTGACGGGAACCGTGGCTGAACCATTGTACGTAAAGCTCACCGCCAAACCGTTCGGGGTTGTCGTCGCCGCCGCCGGCTTAAAGGTGCCATCATAGGTCTGGCTGAGACCGCTGAGCGAAATCGAGCTGGCAGCCTTGTTGATCACCAGCATGTTGGTGGCGCTGCCCTGGTAATTGGCGTCATTGATGGTGCCGGTCACGGTGTAGCTGCCGGCATTGGTGGGAACCGTGGCCGAACCGTTGTAGGTAAATGTCACCGCCAACCCGCCTGGAGTTGTTGTCGCCGTTGCTGGCTCGGCTGAACCATTGTAAGTCTGGCTCAAGCTGCCCAGCACGATTGAACCCGAAGCCTTGATGATAACGCCCGCGGTGCTGGACACAATACTGACAGTGTAATTATTGCCGCTGTTGCCGTCGTTGATCGCGTAAGAGCTGATACTCAGGGTCTTGCCTGCGCCCGCGTCCGGCGTGTCGTAAGTCTCGGCCAGGCCGCTCACGGTGTCGCTGCCCTGCAGACCGCTGGTTGTCGGAGTCGCCGAGGCAATGGTCGACCCGTCATAAATCTTGGTGTTCGCCACCGCCGTAATGGTCAAAGTTGCTGCTGTAATGTCCGCCGCCAGGCCCGTTGGCTGAGTCAGTGTGTAATTGCCGGCATCCGTCCCGGTGATGGCATATCCGCCCGCGGAAACCGGAATGCCCGTCCCCACGTTCGGATTGGCAAACGCGGCGCTCACGTCGCCCGTGAACAGGCTCACATCATCACCACTCACCCCTCCGTTCAAAGTTGCCGTGCCGTTCAATTGCGCATTCGTTGTTCCATCATACACTTTGGCGGCTGCCACCACGCCACTCACGGTCAATCCGGCGGTGGCGACGTTCGCCGTCACGTTCGTTGGATCAGCCAGGGTGTAATTGGCCGCCGCCGCGCCGCCCAGCGCCAGCCCCGACACCGTCACTGGCTTGTTCGTGTTGACATTTTTGTCCGCAAAATATGCCACAGCATTGCTGGTGACCAGGGCCACGTCGTCTCCGTTCAGCACGCCCGCCAAACCGGCATTGCTCGCATCCAGCGTGGCATTCGTCGTGCCGTCATACACCTTGTCCAAGGCCAGCAGATTCGTTACGGTCAGCGCCAGCGCGCTCACCGTGATGTTCACGGAACCGCTCGCACCGGCCAGCGTGTAGTTGCCCGCCGCCGCGCCGCCCAACGTCAGCGCACCAAAGGACGTGATTGCCTCTGACCCGGCATTCGCGCTGGCCAGCGTGCCGCTGCCCGAGGCCACCGTCACGTTGTCGCTGCCAATCTTGTTCGCCACCGACAAAATTTCCGCCGCCACCGTCGTTGTTCCGTCATAAGACCGGCTGCCCGTCAAATTTACCGGCAGTGCGTTGATCGTCAGCGCCGTCGCATTCCCGGCCGCCTGGACGAACGTGTAGTTGCCATTGTTGGCCGTCAATCCGGCACCATTGATCGCATAGCTACCCACGCCGCTGGACGAAGTCGCCGCCGGCGTGAACGTCAGCGTGCCCGTCGTCGCATTGCCTTGGTTGTCCGTTCCTAAAAATCCAGTCACCGAACCGCTCACACCAGGTACCACCGATCCGTAAGTCGTGCTCGCAGGGTTCGCAGTGTACATCAGTGTTGCCGCGTTAATGACGAGCGAGTTGGTGGCACTGCCCTGGTAATTGGCGTCATTGATGGTGCCGACCACGGTGTAGCTGCCGGCGCTGGTGGGAACGGTAACCGAACCGTTGTAGGTAAATGTCACTGCCAAACCGCTCGGAGTCGTGGTCGCCGTCGCCGGCTCGGCAGAACCACTGTAGGTCTGGCTGAGGCTGCCCAACACGATTGAGCTGGAAGCCTTGCTGATGACGAGCGAGTTGGTGGCGCTGCCCTGGTAATTGGCGTCATTGATGGTGCCAACCACCGTGTAGCTGCCGGCGCTGGTGGGAACAGTCGCCGAACCGTTGTAGGTAAATGTCACTGCCAAACCGCTCGGAGTCGTGGTCGCCGTCGCCGGCTCGGCAGAACCACTGTAGGTCTGGCTGAGGCTGCCCAACACGATTGAGCTGGAAGCTTTGCTGATGACGAGCGAGTTGGTGGCGCTGCCCTGGTAATTGGCGTCATTGATGGTGCCAACCACGGTGTAGCTGCCGGCGCTGGTGGGAACGGTAACCGAACCGTTGTAGGTAAATGTCACTGCCAGCCCGCTTGGGATCGTGGTCGCCGTCGCTGCTTTGGCCGTGCCATCATACGTCTGGCTCAGACTTCCAAGGGTTACGGTGGCGCTACCTTTGCTGACCGTCAAAGTCGCGTTGTTGGTCACGGTTCCCATGGCCCCGCTCACGATGACGCCATAGGTCGCCGCGTCGCTGGTGCCCACGTTGGTCAAGGACAGGCTGCTGTTCGTCTGGCCACTGACAATCGAACCGTTCCTCAGCCAGACATAGCCATATGGTGGCGTGCCTGAGGCTACCGTGCTGAACACGACAGTGTTTCCCGCCACGGTCGTCTGGTTTGATGGTCCCGTCGCACTCACCGGCACGGTGAGATTGGTGATCGCCTGGGGGACATTGCCCGAGAAGTTGAAGTTGGAGGGGAAATTGGTGCCGGCACCGACCAGGTTGATGGTGATTTGGTGAGTGCTGCCATTCGCATTGGTTCCACCGGTCACGAAACTGTTCAGGTCGAGGGTCGCCAATTCGGGGATCGGATTGGTGACAGATCCCAGTTTGATGAAGACCCCGTACGTGTACTGGCTTCCATTCTCAAGCGTCAGGTAGGGGTAGCCGACGGCCTCTCCCATCCACGTTGCCGCGCCGTTTGTGGTATTGACCCGATAGATGTCAGTGTTCGTGCTCGTATTGCTGACGTAGAGATTGCCGTCCTGTGCAAAGCGGATGTTCTGGCCGGTAGTGCCCAGGTTGCGGGGGGTGCCATAACTTCCGATCAAAGTTGCCGTCCCATTGGTGGTATTGATCGTGTACAGCTTGCTCGACGTGGCTCCGAACAGCACTCCGTCACTTTGGCGGAAGGCCAACGATTCGATGCCGCTCACACTAAAATTAGCGACCAGGGCGACAGCGCCGTTGGTTTTATTGAACGCCACCAGGGCCGTGGTGTTGGAGATGCCATACAACATCCCGTTTGTGGGGCAGTAAGCAATGTCGTTCATCACCGTACTGCCATACGAGGAAATCTTGGTGAAGGTGCCGTTCAACAGGTTAATCGTGCCGAAACGATTGGTAGACTGGTTGTACTCGGCGGCATAAACGACGACATTGTTCTGCGCCCAAGCGGGCATGGCGAAGCTGCCGGCTCCCAGCACGGCGCCGATTACCAACCACATCCATGACTTTTTCATATCTTTTTCCTGTTTGACCCAAGTTTTCGCACCCGGTTTCCAATCCAATTGATTCTTCACCTCGTTATTTAACAGAAACGGCGCAAAACGTAATGGATTAGGGACACAATGCGGGATTTGAGGGGTGAATCGCGCCTGGTAAGGGGCGGAATTCGGAGGAAACGGAGGGAAAACAAGGCCGGACGGCCCAGGTCATCTCACCGACTTAGGGCATGACGCCCAGTTGCCGGAGCTGTTCCCGATAACCCCGGGTGAGCGTTACGCGGGTGCCATTGCGGAGCGAAACCATGTATTCGCCGTGAAACATGGGATGCAATTCCTTGACCGACTCGATGTTCACGATGGTCGAGCGGCTGATGCGGACAAAACGATCCGGGGGAAGTTTTTCCTCCAGAGCGGTCATGGTTTCGCGCAGCATATGCGTTTCACTGCCAACGTACAGCTTCACATAATTGTCCGCCGCCTCCACCAAATCGATATCCGTCAGGCGCAGGAACACAATGCGCCCGTTGGACTTGACGGCCAGCCGCTCCGGATATTTTGAACCGGCCTTCAGATCGTTCAGCAAACCGTCCAGTTTCTGCTGGATTTCACCGGTCTGATTGCTCTGAATTTGTTGCCGGGCCCGTTGCACCGCCGATCGCAAGCGCGCCAGCTGGCAGGGTTTCATCAGGTAATCCAGGGCGTGCGCTTCAAAAGCCTTCAACGCAAAATCATCGCGCCCCGTCACAAAGATGATGACCGGCATCCGCGGAAGCTTGATCTGGGCGACCACTTCGAAGCCGTCCAGTTCGGGCATTTGCACGTCGAGAAATACCAGGTCGGGCGCCAGCTCATTGATGGATTCGACGGCTTGGCGGCCGCTGGCGGCCGTCCCGATGATCTCGATGTCCGGCTCGGAATGGTGGAGCATGTCCCGCAATACCGCCAACCCGGTCGCCTGGTCATCCACGAGTAAAGCACGAATTTTCATTTTGCTGTTCGATGCTGCCAATCCGGCAATTTATTTTCGTTCAAAGTGTCAAATCCTGACAATGTGTTTAATACTGAAAAACATGAGCAGTTGCCATGCCTCGGCCGCCTCTGATTGGCGGTGATGTCTTGAATTTGGATTCAATTATTTCAGAACCCCGGAAACCCCATAAAAACCAAGACAACCAACTGAAAGTCTAAAAAATATCCAATAAAGGCCCGTGGCATTTTCTTTAATTTGGACACGGTAGTTCGGTTCCCTTGACAGTGTCCCCGGCTGACCTGGTCAAGTTGGGTGAGGCAATTTAAATTCACGGCCGCCTCTGCCGGCCAATAAACCGCTCGTCCGCCTCGTCACTTCCAATAATTCCAGTCCACCGCGGGGAAAAGATTGTCGCGGGATTCGATTTCGCGCAGCCATTTCTCATCCACGCTCGTGGCCGTCAACTGGTCGTGCAACGCGATGAACCGGAGCAGATGTTCCTTCACGCGCCGACGCGCATAGTCGGGGCTCGTGCCGGCGCGCAGAATGAACGGCCAGTCGCTGGCCTGCGCCAGCAGCAGTTCGCGCGCGGCCTGGCGCAAGGCGCGCGCCTTCAGGCCGGCCGCCTTCGGAAATTGTTGCGCGAGTCCGGTCATCCGCTCCTGGGCCACCTGCAGGTGCGGATAGATCCATTCGTTGTTCTCGTTCAACCACACGCGCCAATAGCCTTCCTCGCCCCAGCTGGACGCGCAGGGCGCGGCGATTTGATTGGTCGCATGCCGGTGCAGGTATTTGCCGGGCGTGATGAGCGCGATGGTTTTCTGGTCGTAAAACAGTTTGCGGGCGAAGTAATCAAGAAATTCGGGCCCCTCGTACCACCAGTGGCCGAACAGCTCCGCGTCATACGGCGCCACCACCAGCGGCGGACGGTCCAGCAGCCCGGCCAGACGCCGGACCTGGCCCACTCGTTCGTTGAGAAAATGGCCGGCGTGATCGGCGGCGGCCTGCAAGGCGGCGCTGCGATCGTAAATCTGCTTGTCTCCCGTCCCGCCGGTGATGCGGTAATATTTGATGCCGGTGAACCCTCGATTTTCTGGTGAAGGCAGATGCGGTTTCACATAATCGAAATCAAGGTCGAAACCCACGTCACGGTAAAAATCGCGGTAACGCGCATCGCCGGGATACCCTTCATGCTGGCTCCAGACCTGTCGCGAGGAATCATAATCGCGCCCAAAGGCAGCGATGCCGTTGGGGGTGTAAATCGGCGCATAGGTGCCGAACCGCGGCCGCGGTTTGGCTTGCAACACGCCGTGCGAATCAAGAATGAACCAGCGGATGTTCGCCTCCTGCAAAAATTGTTCAATGCCGTCCACGTAAGCGCATTCCGGCAGCCAGATGCCGCCCGGTTCGCGCCCGAAACAAGCCCGGTAATGGTCGCGGGCGGTTAAAATTTGGGCGCGGACGGACGGCGGGTGGTTCGCCAGCAGCGGCAACAATCCGTGGGTGGCGGCGGTGGTGATGATTTCAATCCGGCCTTCGTCCTGAAATTGTTTGAAGGCATTGACCAGATTGCCGCCGCAGGCGCGCCAGGTGTCCCGCACCAGGGTGAACCGGTGGTGATACATCCAGGCGAGTTCACGAAACGCCCGGTCCCAGTGGGTGCGATGGATTTCCTTTTCCGCCAGCTCAATGAGGCCGTCCAGATGCCGCGCATACCGGTCGCGCAGGAGCGGATCCAGCAGCATCGAGCACAACGGCGGCGAGAGCGAAAGGGTTAACGGTGCATCCATGCCGTCGCGCCGCCAGCCGTCGAGGATTTGCAGCAGCGGGACGTAGGTTTCGGTAACCGCTTCAAAAAGCCAGCTTTCCTCCAGGAATTTTTCGTGCTCCGGATGGCGCACGAATGGCAGGTGGGCGTGCAGCACGAGCGACAGATACCCTGAGGGCCAAGGCTGCTCGCTCATTCGTCAAGTTTGTTGTCGACCCATCTTGCAATGGCGCGGGCCCGGACCAAGGCGGCCACGCCCAGCACAAACAACAGCGTCAGAAAGCTGGCATGAAGCACTCCCACCGGGATCTGACGTTTGTGGCATTCTGCCAGGTATAATCCTAATTCCAGCAAACTTATGCTGATGAGGGCGGCAGCAGCAAAATGAACGAGCATCAAAGCTCCCCGGGGCGGCGAGTCCATGGAATCAAACATTTTCCGGCAAGGGTGGCTTGAGCGCAGGATCCTGCGGATGCATGCCGACATCGCCGAGGTATTCGGTCTCGCGGCTGAATTTCAGATTGGCCGCCCGCGCATCCGTGCCGTCGGCGGAAACCGCCACGGCAGGCAAATCATATTTTCCATCCGGCAACGCGAAACGGAAGCTGAACGACCCGTCGGAGCGCAATTTGATTTCGTGTCCGCCGAGCGTGACCCTGGCCGTTGGCTCGGTGGCGCCGTAAATGATCAATTCCGCGTTGACGTTGAACCAAAATCCCTTCGGCTGGGTCAGGCCCCCGAAGGGGCTGGAAAGGCTGGAAACGCCGAGTGACGAGATTTCCTGCGCGAGCCGGCGGCGGATCAGTTCGGTGATTTCAAGCGAGCCCATCCAGACACGGCGACCGTCGTCAATGTTGACGATTTTGGCCAGCGCCTGCTCCTGTTGTGCCGTCCAGATTGACACCGGTGTCCCATTGGCGCGGGGCAGTTCCGGATGACCATGGCGGCGCAGTTCCTCGACCGCCTGCGCCAGCGGCAGATTCTCGCGCACGGCGGATTTGATGATTTCGATCAGTTTGGCAAAGGGAAATTCAAAGGGAATCGTGGCGAATTCAACATCGCCCTCCACCGCGGCAGCGTCCGGCGGGGTGACCGTGGCGCTGGAGACTGCAATCCGCGTCCACCGGCCGAGCGGCGAATAATACCCGAGCTCGGCGGCGTAGGAATCACCGGAGCGCTCGACATGGGCGAACCAGTGGCGCGATTCGGGATGCACATGGATTTCACAGACCGGATGACCTTCGATCTTGCCGGTATAAACCCGCAGGATGAGATGGCCGTCAGATGACTTGGCGTTGAGTTTCGATTGCTGCTCCCGGGTCAGGTCCCAATAGGCATAAATCCAGTGGGGGTCGCGCGCGGTCAAAAACAACCGTCGGGTGCCATAGGCTTCGGGCAGTTCGGTTTCGGCGGTTTCAAAATGTTGCGGCGGGGGCACGGGGCCGAGCGCGTATTTCTGGCCGGGGCCGCTGGCGGATGGCGGCGCGGGCGGGCCGCCTTCGAGCAGCAGCGGCGGAACTTCGATTTTCCGGCGACCAACGGCGGCGGACTTGGGTTTGGCGGTGCGGCGGGCCTTCAGCTTCGGCGTTTCGACCGCGGAAACTGTTTCCGGCGGCGGTTTGGCAGCTTGGCGTGGGCGCCCCACGGAGGTTTTCGTCTTTTTCTCTGATGACACGGGTGCTGGTTTAGATTTCATAACCGCAAATCCCTGTTTCGTGGCACTGACTTCATTGCCGGAGCCGAGTTTACGGCGGGAATCCGCCGGGCGCAATGGTAATTTTACGGCGTTTTCAGCCGGGTGGTTGACAACTTTTGCGAAAGCGCTTGCCAGCCGGCGGACGGAGGTGTTTATTTGTTCGTTATGGCAGGCACGAATGGGGCGCAATCCAAGAACAACTCGATCACGATCTTTGTCGTGGACGACGAGCCGATGTTGCTGGAAATGGCGGTGATGATTCTTGAGCCGCTGCACTTCCGGGTGCGGACATTTCGGGACCCGCAAACGGCGCTGGCGGAGTACTCCGCGGCCAAGCCGCGACCGTCGCTGGTCGTGACGGATTATGCGATGCACACCATGAGCGGGATGGATTTGATCCGCGAATGCCGGCGCATTCATCCGGAGCAAAAAATCATTTTGTTGAGCGGCACCGTAGATGAAAGCGTTTATGCCAACGCCACGGCCAAGCCGGATCGTTTCCTGGCCAAACCGTATCAGGTCAGCGATTTTGTCACCATGGTTCAATCCCTCGCCTCAAGCTGAGGCCGGGCGTACGGGTGCCGGTTCAGGGTGGTGAAGGCTGGTTGGATATAAATTGATTATGCAGAAATTATTCCTGAGCGTCGTCATCGTGCTGGCGATTTTGATCCTCGTCGGAGGCCTGGTCGGGAATTTCTTTCTCGGCCCCATCGTCAAAGCGGGCATCGAAACGATCGGCCCGAAAATCACGCAGGTCTCCATCCGGGTGGATGCGGTGAAGTTATCGTTGCTGACCGGCTCGGCCAGCATCACCGGTCTCCTGGTTGGCAATCCGCAAGGTTACACTGCGCCGCAGGCCATCAGCGTCGGTTCCGCCACGGTGGGCCTGAATCCCTTTTCGGTTTTATCGGACAAAATTGTCGTCCGCTCGGTGCGCGTGGATGCCCCGGAAATCACCTTTGAAGGCAATCCCTTCAGCGGGAACAACCTCAGTAAAATCGAGCAAAACGTCAACGCCTACGGTAATAAAGCCGCCGTCTCCCCGGCCACTAATGCCACCTCCTCGGCCGCCGGCAAACCCGCCAGGAAACTTGAAGTGGACGACATTTTAATCACCCACGCCAAGGTTGATTTCAACGGCGTCTCCCTGACGCTGCCGGATGTTCACCTTACGGATTTGGGCAAGGGTAGCGATGGTATCACCGCGGCGGATTTGACGCGCCGGGTGCTGCAGGTCCTTACCACCGCCACCGTCAAAGCGGTCGCCAACTCCGCCACCAACGTCGGAAAAGGCGCCGAGAAGGCAGGCCAGGATCTTGAAAAATCGGTGGGTTCCAATCTGAACAACCTCACCCATGGATTGGGCGGTTTGTTCAGGAAATCTACGAATTAGCTCCCGCTCCGGGGTTTTTACCTCTTGCGCCAACGATTTTAAGATTGCAAGCACGGTTCTCTGCTCTAAACTCAGGTTGAAGCCCGTAAGTTGAGGTTATGTTTTTTGGCGTTGATTATTATCCTGAGCAGTGGGTCTTTCCCTTCGCCGGCACCGCCGACAATCCCGAGAGCGCCTGGGAGCGCGACGCGGAATTGATGATCAAGGCCGGCTTCAATGTGGTCCGCATTGGCGAGTTTTCCTGGGGCATCTGCGAACCCGAGGAAGGCAAATACGATTTCCTCTGGCTGCGCCGTGTCATGGACATTATGGCGGCTCACAACATCAAGGTGGTTCTCGGCACCCCCACCGCCGCGCCGCCCATCTGGCTGGCTAAAAAGCATCCGGAAATTCTGCCGCTGGACGAATACGGCCTGGTCAAGCACGAAGGCACCCGCCGTGCCGTCTGCTTCAACAACGATATATTCTGGAATATTTCCAAGCGCCTGGTTGAAAACATGGCCCAGGCCCTGGGCGATCATCCCCAATTGATCGCCTGGCAGATCGATAGCGGCCTCGGGGGACATCAGACCGAATGGTCATTTAATGAAGATTCGCGCCTGGAATGGCAAAACTGGCTCAAGTTGAAATACGAAACCATCGACCGGCTCAATAATCATCTCGGTTTGCGTTGCTGGGGCCAGATCGTTACTTCCTTCGACGATGTGCCCATGCCCAGATACGCGCCCGCCCCGCACAACCCGGCGCTGCTGCTCGATTGGAACCGTTTCTGCAGCGACGCCATCATCGCCTTTGCCCGGATGCAGGCCGATGTTCTGCGCGAGATCTGCCCCGACCATCCCGTCACCGTCAACCTGCGCGCGCTGACACGCAAATTCGACCACTTCGACATGGCTAACGTCGTGGATTTTATCTCCGTCGAAAGCAACGCCGCCATCAAGACCAAATCCACCGAGCTGGCCTGCGACATTGACATCCTCCGCTCGCTCAAGAAAAACGACATCAAGACGCCCAACAGCGACTGCGGATTCTGGGTCATTGAACAAAAGGCCGGCCAGGTCAACTGGCAGGAGGTCAACTCGCTCGTCCGTCCCGGTGTCATCCGGCTGCTGACCTATCAATTGATTTCGCGGGGCGCCAGCGGCGTATTTTATTACCACTGGCGCCAGCCGCGCATCGGCAATGATAAGTTCTTCGGCGCCGTGCTGCCACACCATCTCGAAGGCAGCAGCCGCACGTTCAAGGAGATCAGCCAGATTGGCGAAGAACTGAAATTGCTCGGCCCGGCCATCCGCGGCACGCGAATCGTGGCTGACGCCTGCATTCTTTATACGCACGAGAACGACTGGGTGCTGCAACAGCCGCAGCAGCCGAACAAATTTTTCAACCTCCGCGAACACATTCAACTCATCTACAACGCGCTGCACGACCGCAACATCTCCGTGGATTTTGCGCAGCCCACGGAGGATCTTTCGCAATACAAGATCGTGTTCGCCCCCTCGCTGCACCTGCTGTCCGCGGGCGACGCGGACCGGCTCAAACTGTACGTCCAGAACGGCGGCACGCTCGTAGGCACGTTCAACACCGGCCTCGTCAATGAACATTGCATCGTGCCCGACGACGGCTACCCGAACAACCTGACCGATTTGTTCGGCCTGGAAGTTTTGGAATTTGACCCCATCCCCCCCGGCGAGGAAAACCATCTCACCTTCAAGGGCGCGTTTCCGACCAGCCATTTGCATCCCGCCCGGCTTTGGTGCGACATCATCGAGCCCAAGGGCTGCCAGATTCTGGCAACCTTCGCGAAGGACTTTTACGCCGGCCGGCCGGCCATCACGATGAACGCGTTCGGACTCGGCAAGGCCATTTATATCGGCACGATGAGCCAACCCCACTTTTACCTCGATCTGGTCTCGTGGCTGCGCCAGATGTGCGGGCTGCAACCGCTGCTCAAGGTTCCCGAAAATGTCGAGGTGTGCATGCGCCAGCGGGAGGGCATCCGCGTTTTCTTTCTGTTGAACCACCAAAACTCGCCGGTGCGCATCCAGTTTTACAAACCGATGCACGATTTCCTCACGGGCAATACCTTCTCCGGCAACTACGACATTCCCCCGTACGGCGTCCTCGTGCTCGACGAACATCCCGAAAATAAAATGTCCGCCGCCACCGCCTGAGCGGCAGTTTGTTTTTGCTGCGGTCCAATTTCGGGAATGCGGTTCTTGCGGGGCCATGGCTCGACGCGAAACGGAGAACGAAGGTGGTGGGCGATGAGGGATTCGAACCCCCGACCGTCTCCGTGTAAAGGAGCTGCGCTACCACTGCGCCAACCGCCCGGACCACCGGCACGCTATCAGAGCCAGGTAATCACAACAAGTCCCGGGCGATGGCCTCGAAATTCATCGCGCGGGAATATGACAGGAAACCAGCCTCGCCGGGGATTTGTCTGAACGAAACCGCCGGCAATCCGCACCACGGAGTTGCCGGTTTTGCTTTTCGTTTGAGGCCGGTGCGGCAAGATGTTGTGATGCCAACCGGCTACTGTCTGGTCTATCTCCGCAACGGTGCGCGTTCCATCCGTTCGCTGACCGAAGCCGAGACGTTTCATCCGGTCATCGGACCGGCCATCGAAGCCGAGGCGCTGTATGTCCGGCAACTGCACCTGCCGGAACGCGCGCAGGCAACGCCCGGTGAATTTGTCATCTGGGATGTCGGTCTCGGGGCGGCCGCCAATGCGCTGACGGCCATCCGGCTCATTCGGGAAGGTTTGCAGGGCAACCCGGCGAAACTGCGGCTCGTCAGCTTCGATCGCACCAGCGCCGCGGCGGCGTTTGCGCTCGAACATGGCGCGGAACTGGGTTACGTGGCTGGGTACGAATCCGCCCTGGCCGAACTGGTTCAAAATCGTTCCGTCCAATTCAGCGATGATTTGCTTCAGGTTGATTGGACGCTGGAGCCCGGCGATTTCCCGGCATGGCTGAAACAATTTGTTGGTGGGGACGCGCTGCCGTGCATCCAGGCTGACCAGCAGGTCAGCCCTACCAGAACACCCGCACCCCACGCCATTTTATTTGACCCGTATTCACCGAAGAAAAATCCCGCGATGTGGACGGTGTCGTTGTTTGCCGATTTGTTTGGCCGGCTGGATCCGCAGCGTCCGTGCGCGCTGGCCAATTACACCCGCAGCACCATGGCCCGGGTGACGATGCTGCTGGGCGGGTTCTTTGTGGGGGTGGGACATCCGTCGGGCTTGAAGGAGGAAACCACCGTGGCGGCCAACCGGATTGAGCTGCTGGACGAGCCCCTGGACCGTCAATGGCTGGAGCGCGCGAAATGTTCGCACAGCGCCGAGCCGCTGGACGGGCGGGATTACCGGCAGGCGCCCTTGTCGCCGAAAACCTGGGAACGGTTGCGGCAGCATCCCCAATTCGGGCGAACGGCCTGATAATCTTTGGTGCCTTGATTTGCTGCGTCAAGCCTGTGTTCAAATGAATCACCACACGGCGCCGACGCGACAGCCCTCATTGGGATCCTGCTGACAATCTGCGCTTGCGCCAGTAGCGGGATGCGCGAAACTTCAAAGCATGACGGCACAAGACCAGGCGGGACAATCCAATGGCGGCTCAAACCCGTCGCGCTGGTCGCGATGGGTGCGCATTGCGGTGATTGGCCGCCATCCAAGAATGACCCTGGTGCGGGTTGCCGTTTTGATTGTTGCCTGCTTTGTGGTTTTTAGGTTCGTCCTGTTGCCGATCCGCGTCGAAGGCATCAGCATGCTCCCGACCTACCATGACCGCTCGGTGAATGTTGTAAACCGGCTCGCCTACTGCTGGCGTGAGCCGCGGCGCGGTGACGTGGTCAGCATCCGCCTGGCGGGTCCGCATGTGATGTATATGAAACGCATCATCGGCTTGCCCGGCGAAACCGTCGCCTTCGAAAACGGCCGCGTGCTGATCAACGGCGAGGTGCTGGATGAACCCTATGAGAAAACGCCTTGCGACTGGAATCGTCCGCCCGTCAAACTCGGGCCGGACGAGTTTTTTGTCGTGGGGGACAATCGCACGATGCCGCAGCAGTTTCACCAATTTGGCGAAACGCCGCGCAATCGTATCCTCGGCAAAGTACTGTTATGAAAATCTTTTTCCGCATGCTGTTGGTGGCCGCCCTGGCCGCGCTGGGTGTTTGGCTGTGGGCGGTCCTGTTTCCCAGCCCGGAAAAAGTCATCGGCCACCGTTTCGCCGAACTCGCCCGCACCGCCTCGGTTCCTGCCGGCGCAGGCGATCTGGCCCGGCTGGCGGCGGCGCGCAGCCTGGCCGGGTTTTTCTCCACCAATGTCGAAATGAACCTGGACCTGCCCCGGTTCGGCCAGCTCAGTTCCATGGACCGCGAGGAAATCACCCAGATGGCGCTGGCGGCCGGTTCGCGAGGCGGCGGATTGCAGGTGAGGTTTCCCGACATAAATATAACGGTGGCCCCGGGCCGGCAGTCGGCCGTGGTCGATCTGACCGTTACCGCGGTCGTGGCTGGTGAGCCGGATACCATCGTGCAGGAAATGAAGATCACCCTGCATAAGATCGACGGACAATGGCTGATCACCCGCGTCGAAACCGTCCGCACGCTGTCCTGACCCGTTCGGTTCCGTCATTTTGAACTTTGCACCGTGGCCGGCTCCTTTCATAGTTGACCCATGAACGTTTTTGTCACCGGCGGCGCCGGTTATATCGGTTCCATCTGCACGGAAGAACTGCTCAACGCCGGCCATGCGGTCACGGTTTATGACAACCTTACCGAAGGCCATCGCTCGGCGGTGGATCCCCGCGCGACCTTTGTTTTGGGCAAGCCGGAGCAGGAAGGCGACGTTCTCAACGCCGTCAAATCCGCGAAACCCGACGCCATCATGCACTTCGCCGCCAGCGCTCTCGTCGGCGAATCCATGGCCAACCCCAAAAAGTATTTCCACAACAACCTCGTCAACGCGCTCAAGTTCGCCGATGCCGCCGTGGAATGCGGGGTGAAAAAATTCGTCTTCAGCTCCACGTGCGCAACCTACGGCCCGCCCGACCGCGTGCCCATGACCGAGGATTTGCCACAGCGTCCGATCAATCCCTACGGCGAGGCGAAGTTGATGTTTGAGAAGGTGCTGATCTGGTACCAGCAGCTTTACCAGCTGGAATTCATCGCCTTCCGCTATTTCAACGCCGCCGGCGCGAGCGAGCAGTTTGGCGAACATCATCGCATCGAGACGCACATCGTGCCGAACGTCCTCATGGTCGCGCTCGGCCAGAAGCTGCAGTGCGAGATTTTTGGCACGGATTATCCGACGCCCGACGGCACCTGCGTCCGCGATTACATCCACATTAAGGACCTGGCGCAGGCGCACATGCTCGGGCTGCAGCCGGGCAAGGCCGGCTTTTACAATCTGGGCAACGGGGACGGTTATTCCGTGAGGCAGGTGATTCAAATGTGCGAAAAGGTGACGGGCAAAAAAATTCCCGCCGTGGAAAGGCCGCGCCGGCCCGGCGACCCGCCGAAGCTCGTCGCGTCGGCTGAAAAAGCCGTCCGCGAACTGGGCTGGAAGCCAAAGTACCCGAAGCTGCAAGACATCGTGGCCACCGCCTGGGCCTGGCACAAAAAACATCCGAACGGATACCCGGATTGAACCATGGGTGGTTCATGGGAGAAACAGGGCAAATTGAAACACCAGTCTCACTGATCTGGCTGGGTGGGTCCACATGCGAAACTTCGTCGTAGGTACGACAAAGTTTCGTTATCGTACGGTGAATGCAGGTGTAAATTTGCGCCGAAACGCAGCCTCACGACGGCAGATCCTTGCCGGTCGTGGTCACGGTGAGCTTGCCGTGTTTCACCCCCTTGGCGGTGATGAGTTCGTCAGCGATCTTGCGAATTACCCCCGCCTTGCCGCGCACTAGCAACACTTCCAGACAGTTGTGATGGTCCAGATGCACATGCACGGTTGAGAGAATCACGTCGTGATGGTCGTGCTGGATGTCGGTGAGGGTTTCCTGGACATGCATCTTGTGGTGGTCGTAAACCAGCGTGATGGTGCCAGCGATGTCCTCGTTGCCAAATTTCTCCCGGTGCTCGACGAGGTGATTGCGGATCATGTCGGCGATGGCCAGCGACCGGTTGTCGTAGCCTTTTTCGCCCGACATCTCATCCAGTTGCCGTAGCAGCGACGGCGGCAGGGATACGCTGAAACGGCTCACAGTTTCTTTTTTCATGCGACGTGGAAGACGGTAACAAACCCGCGACGCGCGTCAATCCGTAGCCGCAAGGTTCGAGTCAGTGATTATTCGTGTTTTGTCCGATTGGGGCAGTTTTTCAATCGTAAAAAGCTTTTCCTCCGGAAGCTGGCCGCATTCGCGGGCGAGAGATCCCAGTTGGTCTTCGGGCTGGTGACGGATTTTTTCCAGGAATTTCAAATCCGGCTTGAGCAGCAGCACGGGGCCGGTACCCTCCTTGCGCCGGACGCTCACGTGAACATCCGCCATGGTCATGACTTCGCCCAGCCGGATGTCCAGCCGGCCGATGCTGTTGCCCGTGCCGACCACCAGCCCGTCAGCGATGCAGGAATACGGCGTTTGAAGCGGAATATAGCAGATGATGTCCAGTTCATGTTGTCCCCAAGTGCCGCCCAATTCGCGCAGCGCCGCCTTGCCCATGCGCCAGCCGAGAACGTTCCATGGGCCGACATGGCCGTGCGCCTGTTTGATTTCATTCCACCAGTTGGTGGGTTCCTGCGCCTGGTTCCAAACATTTGAACCCGGTGTGGATTGTGTTGCTGCCGCCGGATTTTCGCCGTCGTGCGCAAAAAGTCTGGCCAGGGTCAAAAAGGTTATGACGGGCAGTAAAATGAGAATAAAAGCATGTTTCTTCATGGGTTTTTGGTTATTGGCTGGTGAATTGGGTTCCGTTCCGGTCGGCGTAACGCGCAATGACGCCGCTGTCACCGGCCTGGTGATACCAGGTATCGCTGCTCATGGGAGCGTAACTGCTCAGCGACTTCGGGCTGCTCGGCTGTGGTCCCAGGCTCCATACGACCCAGCGCACCGGACTGATTTTCGGGTCGGTGTAGTATTTCCCGGAACTGCCGCCAAGATCGGGAAAGTTCGTCGGCACCCACAGTGAATAATTTCCCGCCGCGCTGCCATTGAGCAGTTCCGGCCCGGGAGCGGCGTATTTGTAGGTGTGATCGGAATTGAAAACGTCCTCCAAGTCGGCTTCCAGTCCGCCTTGGTTTCTATGCGGCAGGTAATGTTCATTTGCCAGTTCGACAGGCAGCTCGCACCAGTGAGTCATGAGGTCGCTGTTGCAATTCACACGCACGGGCGGAAGTTTGCCGGCGTAATCGGTGGAATACATTTCCAGCGCCAGGCCGATGCCATAAAGCTCGGCCCGGACCCTCGTGACATTGGCTTTTTCCTTCGCCCTCGCCAGCAAGGGCAGGAGCAACGCCGCCAGCAATGCGATGATGGCGATGACGACCAACAACTCGACCAAGGTGAAAGCGGTTATTGTGCCCGGTAATGAAACTGGAGGCGTCGCGGTCCTGGATTTCCCATTGGCAATGATCATTGCACCTGCTGCAGCCGGTAAAATTTCTGAGCGCCAGTGGACTGCACAATCACCGTATTTTGACCGTTCAAGACCACCGGCGCGTTGGTAACGGCTGTCCAATTGCGTGTGGTCAAGGAATCGCTGCTTTGCAGCTGGTAATTGGACAGCGCGGCCGGCCAAGTGATGACCGGCTGGCTGGCGATGCCCAACAGCGCATCAGACGATGGCGCAAATTCCTGCACAAATAATTCGTAACCGAAAGTCCCGTCCGTACCGGAGCCGGATTCCTGAAGGAAAACACCCGTGCCATCAAAACGGTTGGTTGGTGCGGGGCCGAGATCGTAAAGCGGATGGATCAATGGGAATTGCCGGCCCTGGTCATCAGTTGCAGTACAATAACGCGAGTTCCAATCGGAGTTGGTGTTCCAACCGTTGGTGGTGACCAGCGTCAGGCCGTTGATACGAACGCGCATCCCCTGGTAATGCTCGCCGCCGGTGGCCCGGGTCGGGTCAAAAATATCGTAATGCCCCGTTGGGCCGAGATTGGTGCTGATCACCGAAGCCAGCGAGATCACGGCTGGCGCGGGCAGACCGAAATTGGAGGACACCAGTGAAATGGTGAAGTCGTAGGTGGGATCGATGCTGTGTTCCTCATTGATGTTTTGCATGCCGCCGTAAAACAGCGACCCGTTGGCCGTCACCAGCACCAGGTCACCTTTTTGAAAGGCGTAACCGGTGGCTGGATCATGACTCACTCGGGATACTTCAGCCGACCAAGCCGGATTGGAGTAGCTGAGGTCGCTGTTGGCCTCCCAGGGCAGATTGCCATAGTTTTGTCCCATCCAGCATTCCACGCCGCCGCGGTCGCCAGAGTAAATGGTCTGCACGAACACCTGCCATTGGCCGCCCAGTTGAAGGATTCCGGCCCCAAAATTCCACGGAATGAAATCCGGCATCGAGTCGAGCATCTCGGACGGATCGGTCAACAAAACGCCGACCAGCGTGATGGGAAAGCTGCCGTTCCAGGTGCTGACACCGCTGGCATCCACGGCCTCCAGGTTGGTGACGGTTTCAGACCGCGCGACGCCGGCGGCCAGCAACAGCCCGCAGAAGCCGGTTGCCAAAAGGTTAATCGAAGTTTTACCCGCGCGATGCCGCGTCGGGGCTTGACCTGAATGGGATTGAAATGTTACGTTCATAAAAAACAGTGTTACTGACGAACTAGTATTACTCAATCATAAATTCGTGTTACCATAAAGTATTAGCTGAGATATATGCACATACCAGATGGATTCATTGACGGCAGAACTGCGGCGGTGGCCGGCGTCATTTCCGCCGTGGGCGTCGGCTTTGCCCTGCGGCGGGTGCGGCGCGAACTGCCGCCTCGCCGGGTGCCGCTGCTCGGCCTGTCGGCGGCGTTTCTGTTCGCGGCGCAGATGGTGAATTTTCCAGTGGCGGGCGGAACGTCCGGCCATCTGGTCGGTGGCACTTTGGTGGCAGCTTTGCTTGGACCCAGTGCGGCGGTGGTGGTGGTGACGACGGTGCTCATCGTGCAATGTTTTTTGTTCCAGGACGGCGGCGTCACGGCGTTGGGCGCGAATATTTTCAACATGGCCATCATCAATTCTGTGGCGGGATATTTGATTTACCGTGTGATTTGCCATTGGTTGACGGGCCTTCGTGGACGGGTTACGGCGGTCGCTTTTGCCGCCTGGTGTGCAACGGTGCTGGCGGCCATCAGTTGTGCCGGCCAACTGGCGTGGTCGGGCACCATTCCCTGGTCGGTGGCGTTTCCGGCCATGACGACGGTGCATATGTTCATTGGTGTCGGCGAAGGCCTGATCAGCGCGCTGGTTTTTCTGGCGGTTTATCGCGCCCGTCCGGACTTGATCACCGAGACAACCCAGACGGCCCAGCCGCAACGGCTCGGCGAACTGGTGGGTTACGGTTTGCTGGTTACGCTGGGAGTTGCCGTGTTCATTGCCCCGTTTGCCTGTTCGTGGCCGGACGGATTGGATGCAGTGGCCGAAAGATTCGGGTTCCGTCACAGCACGGCGCCGTTGTTGCCCGCACCCGCGCCGGATTATCAAATACCCGGAATACACTGGGCGATTGGCGCAACCGCATTGGCGGGTGCAGCCGGTTCACTGATTGTTTTCGCCCTGGCCCTGCTCATGGGGCGATGGCTGGTACCCACGCCAAAGGATTCGTGAGCGTTCATTTGGTCCAGCATCATCACGGCCCGCCCGATAGTCTGATGCACCGTTTGCCGGCTGCGCTGAAGCTCGGTATTGCACTCATCATCATTGTGGCCACCGTGCTGGCGCCGATTCAATGGCGGGCTTGGTTCATCGGCGTGGCGGGTTTGCTGGTGCTGGCGGCGATATTGAGCCAGTTGCCGCTGTTGTTTTTATTCAGACGATTGTTGGTGTTGTCGCCGTTTGTTCTGGGAGTAGTGGTGGTCAACGCTTATCAACCCGCCGGCCGCGTCAATTGGCTGGGCGTGGCGGTCAAAGGAGGTTTATGCCTGCTGACCGTCATTTTGGTTTCAAATACCACACCCTTCAGCCAGATTCTGCGGGTGCTCAAATCCATCCACGTGCCGGCGCTGCTCATCACCACGATCGCGCTCATGCACCGCTACCTCTTCGTGTTGCTGGACGAAGCCGAGCGGATGCGCCGCGCGCGGGCCAGCCGAACGTTCACGCGCGGGCGGCGGTTTCACTGGCGCACGCTGGCCACGGTAGTCGGGCAGTTGTTCATCCGCGCGTCGGAACGGGCTGAACGCATCTACGACGCCATGTGCGCGCGCGGGTGGAAATGAACTCCGCCATTGAAATCACGAATCTGCAATACCGTTACCACGACGGCACGGAGGCGCTGCGCGGGGTGAGTTTCCGCATCGCGCCGGGCGAATGCGTCGCCTTGCTCGGTCCAAACGGTTCCGGCAAATCCACGTTGTTGCTGCACTTGAACGGCATTCTGCCGGAGAAATTGGTTGGCGACGGCGCGGTAAAAATCCTCGGCGATCCACTGGCGACGGCAAACCTCGAAACCGTTCGCCGGCAGGTCGGCTTGGTTTTTCAAGACCCGGACGATCAGCTTTTTTGTCCCACGGTGCAGGAAGACGTGGCCTTTGGCCCGCAACAACTTGGACTTGATGATGCGGAAGCCGCCGCGCGGGTCGAAAAGGCATTGGCGCAGGTCGGCCTCGCCGGTTTTGGCCATCGCGCCACGCATCACTTGAGTCACGGCGAGAAGCGCCGCGTCTGCCTGGCCGGCGTGCTGGCATGTGAGCCGGCGATTTTAATTCTGGACGAACCGACGAGCGATCTCGATCCGCGCGGCCGGCGTGAATTCAAGGCGTTGCTGCGGCAGATTCCCGCGACCAAGTTGATTGCAACCCATGATCTGGAACTGGTGGTGGAACTGTGTTCGCGGGTGATTGTGCTCGACCGCGGTGCGGTGGTGGCGGATGGACCGATGTTTGAACTGCTCAATGACGAAAGGCTCATGTTGGCGCACGGCTTGGAACGTCCGCACATTTTGCGGCATGAGCATCCTCACTAGCGGAAGCCAACCACGTTAGAACATTTTACTTTCCAACCCCGCCTGGCCGGCTTACCTTGCAAAGGCTTCGCGGGCGCTGCCAGGGTTCGGCGGCGGAAAAAGTTGGCCATGAAAACAATATTTCTCGTTGAGGACGACGCGGTCGTCGTACAGGTTTATCGGGCAAAATTTTTGCGCGAAGGGTTTGGGGTCGAGGTGGCGGGAGACGGTCTGGTTGCCCTGAAAATGCTGCTGACGGTCAAGCCTGATATTGTGATTTTGGACCTGATGATGCCCAAGCTGAATGGCGTGGACGTCCTCAAATACATCCGTTCCACCCCCGAATTGAAGGCGACCCCGGTGGTTATTCTTTCCAATGCCCACATGACCAGCCTGGCCCAGGAAGCGGCGGCGATTGGCGCAGAAAAAGCCCTGTTGAAATCGAGTTGTACCCCGGGTCAATTGCTCGAAGTCATCAACAGCCTGCTTAGCGGAAAGGCGTCCGACAACGACGGGACAGAACGCCTGGCCGCGCCAGCCAAGCTGCCGCCGAAGCCGCCAACCAAACTGCAGTCCTGAATCCAGAAATCGTCTTGCCAAACCCGCGTCCCCGCGGCACTATCCGACATGGCAGTGACGCGACAGTCCGGCTTCGACGATCCGTTCTACCAACCGGCGGAACAGTTCTTCCCTGCAAACAACAAGCTCGGTCTTACGTTCGACGACATCACGCTGGCGACGTTGTATTCGGAGATTCTCCCGCGTGACACCCAGCTCGACACCCAGCTCGCGGAAAACCTGCACCTCAACATCCCGGTCATTTCGTCGGACATGGACACCGTGACCGAGTCGCGCATGGCCATCGCCATGGCGGCCAACGGCGGCCTCGGCCTCATCCATTACAACATGCCGGAGCGCCAGCAGCTTTCCGAGGTGAGCCGCGTCAAAAATCACGTGCATGGCCTGATCCAGGAACCGATCACCGTCGCGCCGGACCAGCTCATCGGCGACGTGTTGAAAATCATCGAGGAGCGCAAATTTGCCTTCGGCACGTTTCCGGTTGTGGATGACAAGGGCAGGCTCGTCGGCCTCCTTTCCGGCCACGTGGTCAAGCCGCGCTATGCCAAACGCAAGGTGGCTGACGCCCTCACGCCGCGGGCCCAGGTCCACACCATCAGCCAGAAGGAGCTGGGCAAGGATCCCATCGCCAAGGCTGACAAATTTTTCACCGAACATCTCGGCATCCACAAACTGCTCGTGGTGGATGACAAGGACAAACTGCGCGGCCTGTTTACGATGAGCGACATCGAGCGCATCGCGCAGGAGCGCAACGCGCAGTTCAAGCCCGCGCGCGACGGGAACTTTCACCTGATCTGCGGCGCCGCCGTCTCGGCCACGCGCAATGCCTTCGGCGAACTCGACCGGCAACGCATTCTGAACCACGTCGGCGGGCTGGTGGAGCGGGGCGTGGACGCGGTGGCGGTTTCGACCGCGCACGGCCACAGCAAGGGTGTGGGCGACACGGTGAAGGTTTTGCGCGATGCGTTTCCGAAGCTGCCCATCATCGCCGGCAACGTGACCAGCGCGGCGGGCGTGGAATATCTGGCCGATTGCGGCGCGAACGCCATCAAGGTGGGGCAGGGACCGGGTTCCATCTGCACCACGCGCATCGTTGCGGGGGTGGGCATCCCGCAAATGACCGCGCTGTACGTCAGCTCGCGCGCGGGGGCGAAGAAAAAGGTCGCGGTTCTGGCGGACGGCGGCATCACCAAATCCGGGGACATCATCAAGGCCTTGACGCTGTCCCAGGCGGTGATTTGCGGCGGGATTTTTGCCGGGTGCAACGAGGCGCCCGGCGACGTCGTCGAAATTGGCGGCAAACTTTACAAGCAATACCGCGGCATGGGCAGCCTGGCCGCGATGAAATCCGGCTCGGCGGCGCGTTACGGCCAGCCGGTGAATCCCACCCAGAAGGTCGCCGCCGAAGGCATCGAAGCGCTCAAGGAAGCGTGCGGTTCGGTGGACCGCGTGCTCGCGCAGCTCATCGGCGGCATCCAGTCCGGCATGGGTTATCTTGGCGCGGCGAACCTGGCGCAACTGCGCGAGAAGGCGCGTTACATCCGGGTCAGCCCCGCCGGCATGCGCGAAGCCGCCCCGCACGACGTGGTGGAATTGAAGACGGGAAACTAGAGCGCGGGTGACCTTTTCCCCGGCGTGAATTGAAATTGTCGGAAGTTAACCGAAGCGGGTTTACCGCCCATCCTTGGATTCGGCAAATTTGTTCTCATTGCCCAGCTTGTTTTTGGTAAACCTGTGGATCAATACGCACAACCTCATTGGAGTCGCTAACCGCCCCCACGTGGTCTCCTGTCCGCTCTCTTACGACACTCCTGTGGAAGTATGCCTTCGCATAGTTCGTCCGAAGTTGGATGGCCTCAGTGAAGTCAAGAATCGCCTTTTGATACTCACCCTGTCGCTCAAGACTGATACCGCGATTGCAGTAATACTCTGGATCATTTGGATTCAGTTGTATCGCCTCAGTTAGGTCGGCCACAGAGCCGTTGTAGTCGGCCAATCTTCCGCGGGACGAGCCTCGATTGTAATAGGCCTCAGCGTCCTTGGGGTTTAAGCGGATCGCTTCGGTAGCGTCGCGCACTGCCTTCGCGTAGTCACCTTTTTGCTGCCAGACAACGCTGCGGTCGGAGTAGGCCATAAAGGACTTAGGATTCAGGCGTATGGCTTCGTCAAAGTCCGAAATGGCAGCATCCGGATCACCAACCCGTGCCCGAGCGATTCCGCGCCACCTGAACGCTTCAGGGAGTTGCGGATTCAGTCGTATTGCTTCGGAACAGTCGGCAATCGCCCCAGGGTAGTTGGACCGCTCACATTTGGTTGCCGCCGATTCCAATAAAGAATCGGGTGACTTCGTGCATCCCGGAAGCAGCAGGAGCGCCGCAATCAGGCCGACAAACATTTGAGGAGGTTGCACGACGTTGTGCGGGATTTGCCGGACAGATAATGGACAGCTTGTTTTGCAGCCTGTCCTGTTTCATGGTTGCCAGTCTGTTTCGCATTCAAGTTTCTGTCCAGCCCACTTTTGACACGGCAGTTCACGCCCGTTTCCCAAACCGGACTGAACAACGAAGACGCGAGGACGCAAAGGCGATCGAGGCCAGGGAACATTCAACGCTCAACTTTCAACTCTCAACATTGAATTGAAAGCGGTGAAGTGCCAGTCTTCCCCGTTTTGATAATTCTTCTTGGCGCCCTTTGTTGCTTTGTTGTTCAAACTCTTCCCTGTGCCTCGGACGACGTTAAAGGGGTTAAAACACAATCGGCTCGTTCAATTTGCCGCACTGGATGCAGCGCGAACGGTCCACGTCCGCGTCGTCGGTGTAAACATAACCGCACTTCTGGCAACGGAAGATGCGGTCCTCGGTGTGCGTCGGCCCGAAGCGGCGCCGGCGCATTTCGGAATAAATTCCCAGCCCGCAGAGCGCGCCGAGCATCAACGCCACATAAACCACGATGAGGGAGGCGACACTCATGACGGGTTAACGGCCGGGTTCATTCGTGCTGGCCAGCGGCACGGTGTGCCAGTTGAAAATCAGCCGGCCGATGGTCAGTTGCGGCGCGGGCGCAAAGCGCGCCGTCCGGGCCAGTTCAAGCGCGTGCTGGTCGGCGTCGTCCAAATGGCCGGCGGCTTCCAGGGGATTGTCGGCGGGCAGCAAAACGGCCGAAACCACGTTGCCCGCCGCATCCACCACCACCTGCACCTTGCTCGGCGCAATCACGTCGTTATAAGGCAGCGACGGCACCGCAATCGGATTGAGCATTGGTCGTCGGGCCACGTCACCCTGGATGAGCAGGGTGGAAGCTTGCGCGAGCACGGGCTCAATCGGCAACCCGGGCGCGCTGAGCTTCAGCGGTGGTTTCAACTGCAGCTCCAGGCCGTCGAAACGGTTGGTCTGCATGAATTCGTTGAACGGGGCTCCGAGTTCCCGGGCGGACAAGGGCAGTTCGCCGGGCGGTTCCGTCCAGCGAAACGACGGCTGTTTCAAGACCTGCGTTTGCCTCCGGATGGCGGCGGCAAAATCCCCCGGGTGCGGCAGGGCAAAGAGCGTGGGGTCGTTTAGGGCAAACCATTCACCGGCACCGTCGACGAGCTGGAGGGCCGGAACCTTGGTGACCGGGCGCGGGGCGATTTCTTTTCGCGCGCCGAAGGCAAAAAGCAAAATGACATGCGCCGCATAAACCAGGGCGACCAACACCAGCCACCGGCCATGCGTCCACGCGCCATCGCCCGACGGCTCCCGCCGGGGCGGAACGCTGCCGGCCAGTCCGTCCGGAGGCGATTCAGCGGCTGCGGGGTTCATGGGACAACGGGCGGGGTGACGGCGCCCGGCAGGGTGGCCAGCAGCGCATTGGTGATGCCGGCGTTGCGCGCCAGCAGCGTCAAGCGGACGAGCTGCTCGTAGGTCACGGCCTGGTCGGCCTGGATCACGAGCGTGAGCGGTTCGCGGGACTTATGGACGGCGGTGAGGAGGGCCGATCTCAATTTGGTTTCAGTGACGATCTGGTTGGCGACATAAAACCGTCCGCCGGCATCCACGGCGACGGCGACGGTGGGTTTGTCCGTGCCAGGCAGATCGCTGGCCAGGGGCAGCCGGAGCGGCAGGCCGGGCGTGGGCAGCAGCCCGCCGAGCATCAGGAAAATGACCAGCAGAAACAGGACCGCCGCGAACGGCGCCATGTCAAACGGGCCGCGCAACAGCCGGGAATGACGCGGAAATTTCATGCCTGGAAAAACCGGACGCGCATTTCACGGATTCGCAGAGATTGATTTGTTGAACGGGTCCTCACGCAGGTCTTTGCCAAGGGTTGGTCATGGTGAAAATTGGTGTCATCCGGGTCCTTACTTGGAAGGCCCGTTGCCGTTCTCGGTGAGGATGTTGACGATTTCGGCGGCGGTGCGTTCCATGTCGAGCACGATTTTATTGATGCGGCTGACGAGATAATTGTAACCGGCATGAACGGGAATGGCCACGGCGATGCCGGCCGCCGCGCAAATCAGCGCCTCCCAGACCCCGGCCGAAAGGGTGTTGAGGTGCGCATAAAGGCCGTCCGCCTGCAATTGCATGAAGATGCGGATGAAGCCGATGATGGTGCCCAGCAGGCCCAACAACGGGGCGATCTGGGCGATGGTTGCGAGCAGGTTGAGCCGTTCCTCCAGCAGCGGCACCTCGGTGAGGCCGGCTTCCTCGACCGCCTCCCGCACGCGCTCACGGCCGCGGTCGCGGTTGAGGATGGCGGTTTTGACGATGCGCGCCACGGGCCCGGGCGTGGCGTCGCAGATGGAAATGGCCTCGACGACATTGTCGCGTTTGAGCACGGTGCGGACACCGTTGAGAAATTCGGCGGAATTGATCTGGGAACGATGACAATAGAGCACGCGTTCGATGAAGGTGGCGAGGGCGATGGCCGCGGCGAGCATAATCAGCCAGATCACCGGGCCGCCATTGGACAGAAGCATTGGCATGAAGTTTTTATAGGCGTTTGCAGCCGAACTTCAAAGCGCAAAGTTGGGCGGCCAAGAGCAGAAATTAAAATTCCGAACCCGGAAGTTGCGCCGGACAATCGCGGCGGGCGCTGTTCCGATTTCTAAATTCTGGCTTCCGGCTTCCGGGTTCAGTATTCTTGCGGCATGGAAAAGCCCGACCAGTTTTGCGAATTGTTCCGCATGCAAAAGGCCCTCAACGAACGCATCGGTGTCCACACCGGGAGCATGAACGAGGAGGAAAAGACACGATGGATTTTGAACTACTGCCGCGCGATGTCGCAGGAAATGGCCGAACTCACCGACAGCGTGCCGTGGAAATGGTGGGCCAAATACCAGAAATTCGACGAACAGAACGCGCGCGTCGAGGTGGTGGATCTGTTTCACTTCCTCATCAGCCTGGCCCAGGTGCTCGGCATGAGCGCCGATGACGTCTTTGCCGCCTATGTCAAAAAGAACGAGGTGAATTTCAAGCGGCAGGAATCCGGCTACACGGCGAAGGACGAGGGCGATTCGAAACACATTTAATTCCGCGCGCCTTATATTATTATTTATGGGTCTTATTTTCAAAGACGCGAACGACCAGCTGCCGCCGAACCCGAAAGCCGCCCGCACGCGGGCCATCCTGTTGTCGCTGCCCTTTGCCATCGTAGGAATCGTCGCGCTCGCCTTTCTTTTGCACGACGAAATTGGCAGCGGCTTTGGAATGAAAAAGCAAATGGCGACGGGACTTTTGAGCGTGGTTGTCGTTTGCGGAGGACTCATTGCCCTCATCTTCGGCATCAACGCCAAGAAACAGGCGCTGAAGGCCGGGTCGTTGAAATCCGGCGATGGCGAAAAACCCTGGCTTCAGCGCGGTGATTGGGCCGCGGGCCGCATTCTTTCGTCGTCGCGCCGCGCCATTTTGCTGCTGTGGATTTTTGTGATTTTTTGGAACGTCATTTCCGCCGTGATTGCGTTCGTGGTCGTATCGCAGGCGGTCCAGTCCGGCAACCATGCCGCGTTCATCGCGTTGATTTTTCCCGTCGTGGGCATTGCCGTGCTGTTTTATGCCGCGAAAACCACGCTGGCGTGGCGGCGATTCGGACAATCCAGTTTTGAAATGGCGGCGGTTCCCGGCGCGCTCGGCGGCACCCTCGAAGGGATGATCCAGGTCAAAGGACGATTGGAGCCGGAACACGGCCTGCATCTGCGGTTGAGTTGCGTCCGCCGCGCGACCAGCGGTTCGGGCAATAATCGCAGCACAACCGAAAGAATCCTCTGGCAGGACGAAAAATGGCTGCGCGCCGACCTGCCGCAAACCGATTTGAACGCAACGGGCATTCCCATTTACTTCCGATTGCCGGACAACCTGCCCGAATCCAACGCAAGCCGGGGCGACGGGATTCATTGGAAGTTGGAAGCCTCAGCCCGGTTGCGCGGCCCGGATTTCGACGCGACGTTTGAAGTGCCCGTTTTTAAACTGGCGGAGACGCCGGCGCCGTCCGACGATCCGACCGCACCCTTCCAGATGTCGCTCGACGATGTCCGGCGGCTGATTCACTCTCGCATCCAGGTGAACGACCTTCCGGGGGGCGGCCGGGAATTCGTTTTTCCCTCGGCGCGCAATCCCGGCTTCGCCACCGGCGCGACGGCGATCTGGCTGATTTGGACGGGCATCATCGTCCTGCTGCTTTGCAAGCACGCACCGCTCCTGTTCCCGCTGGCCTTCGGGGCGGTGGATTTGCTGATGACCGTGTTTGTGGTTGACCTTTGGTTTCGCTACAGCCGGGTGGTGGTTACACCGGAACGGGTCCAAATTGAAACTTCCTGGCTGGGGATAAAAAAGCGGCGCACGCTCGAAATATCCGGCCTGGCAAATATCTCGGCCGAGGTCGGCGCCACCGCCGGACATTCGGCCTATTACGACTTGAAAATCCGGACCCGCGACCGCCAGGACTTCACGGCGGCCAAAAATCTCGGCAGCAAACCGGAAGCCGACTGGCTCGTTCGGGAAATGAGCACGGCCCTGAAGCGTCCGCCGGCTTGACGTAAAAATTTCTCGGCAAGCGCCGGCGAACGGCTACCATCGTCCGCAAATGGCGCGCCCAGTCAGCAACCAGCCTTCCGGAAAGACCGTTCCGCCGCGCTGGCGACAGGAGGTCGAACGCATCCTCATCACGGAAGGCCAGATCGCCCGGCGCATCCGCACGCTGGCGCGCGACATCGAGCGCGATTTTCGCGGGCGCGAAACGGTGGTCGTCTCCCTGCTCAACGGCACCGTCATGTTCCTGGCGGATTTGATCCGCCATCTCAACCTGCCGTTGCGGCTGGATTTCATCGGCGTGTCCAGCTACGGCGCCGGCACGGAATCTGGCGACCTGGTGTTCACCAAGGAATTGCGGCTGGACATGCGCGGGCGCGACGTGCTGCTGGTGGATGACATCCTGGACACCGGCAAGACCATGAGCCGCGTGCTGCCCAAACTTCGCGCTCTCAAGCCGCGCCGGATCAAGGTATGCGTGCTGCTCGACAAACCGGTGCGCCGGGTCGAAGACGTCAAGGCCGACTATGTCGGTTTTGAAATCCCGGATTATTTTGTCGTGGGTTATGGCCTCGATTTTGCCGAACGTTACCGGAACCTGCCATTCGTCGGGGTTTTGCATCCGCACGTTTACAAGCAGGCCTGCCAGCGCGTCAATGAGGCCTTTGGGCAGAAGTAAATCATGGAATTGAAATTCATCAGTCTGCTGGGCTGGTTCACCATGATTGCGGTGGCCTGGGCCATTTCCTGCAACCGCAAATTGTTTCCCTGGCGGACGGTCATTTGGGGCGTCGGCCTGCAATTCACCCTGGCCGTGCTGATTTTAAAAATGCCGTGGGGCGGCCTGTTGTTTGAATTCGCCGGCAAGGTGATCCAGAAGCTCATCCAGTTTTCCAACGAGGGCTGCAAATTCGTTTTCGGCCCCCTGGCGGATGAAGGCTTGCTGGCGGATAAATTTGGCCCGGGCAACGGCGTGGTTTTCGCCATTCTCGTCATGGGCACCATCATTGTCGTCGCTTGCCTTTCATCGCTGCTTTACCACTGGGGCATTCTGCAGCGTGTGGTGCGCGCCATCGCCTGGGCGATGCGCAAGATCATGCGCACCAGCGGCAGCGAGACGCTTTCCGCCTGCGCCAACATTTTCATGGGCCAGACCGAGGCCCCGCTCATGATCCGGCCCTACGTCCCGCGCCTGACGCACAGCGAATTGATGACCGTCATGGTCTGCGGCATGGCACACATCGCCGGCGGCGTCGCCGCGGTCTATGCGGACATGGGCTACCGGGCGGGCTACCACAACACTGCCGGACATCTGCTGGCGGCCTCGGTGCTGAATTGTCCCGCCGCGTTGCTGATCGCGAAAATCCTGGTACCCGAGACCGAAATCAGCGAGACCGCCGCCAGCGCGCCGGCAACCGTTCCCCGCACGACCGTCAACTCCATTGACGCGATCTGCCGCGGCGCGGGCGATGGGTTCCATCTGGCGTTGAACGTCATCGCCATGCTCATTGCGTTTATTGCCATGATCGGGCTGGCGAATTACATCATCCAGTTTCCGCAAACGCATCTCCTCGGCGTGGCCCATCCGGTTCAATTACAAACGCTGTTCGGCTGGGTCAACGCCCCGTTCGCCTGGCTCATGGGCGTGCCGGCGCAGGATTGCGTGAACGTCGGGCAGATCCTGGGCGAGCGTATCGTGCTGAACGAATTCGTCGGGTACCTCGACCTCACGACCAACGCGAAACAACTGGCGCTCGACCCGCGCAGTTTCACGATTGCCACCTATGCGCTGTGCGGGTTCGCGAATTTCTCGAGCATCGCCATCCAGGTGGGCGGCATCGGCTCGCTCGCGCCCGAACGCCGCAGCGAAATGGCCAAAATCGGTTTTCGCGCGATGTGCGGTGGGCTGCTCGCCGCCTATATGACCGCCTCGCTGGCGGGCTTCCTCTTGCCATAACTGATTTGATTTACTCCGGGTGTTGAGTTAGCGTCCGATTCTGTCATGGCATTTCTCAACGACAATTATCTCAAGCTGAAGGCCGGGTACCTGTTTCCGGAAATCGGACGCCGGGTGAAGATGTTTTGCGAGGCGAGCCCCGAGGCGGCCAGACGCCTCATCCGTTGCGGCATCGGCGATGTGACCGAGCCTTTGCCAGCCGCCGCCATCGGTGCCATGCACCAGGCGGTGGACGAAATGGCGGTGCGCGAAACCTTCAAAGGTTATGGTCCCGAGCAGGGCTACGAATGGCTGCGCGCCGTCATTGCCAAAAATGAATTCCGCGACCGGGGCTGTGACGTTGCCGATGACGAGATTTTTGTCAGCGACGGTTCCAAATGCGATTGCGGCAACATCCTGGATATTTTTGGACCCAAAAACAAAATCGCCGTCAGCGACCCGGTGTATCCGGTCTATGTGGACACGAACGTGATGGCCGGCCACACCGGCGAGGCCAACGAAGCCGGGGCCTATGCAAAGCTCGTTTATCTGCCGTGCCGTCCCAGCAACGGATTTATTCCCGAGCCGCCGAAACGGCACGTGGACGTGATCTATCTTTGCTCGCCGAACAATCCGACCGGCGCGGCAGCCACACGGCCGCAACTCGAGGCCTGGGTGAAATACGCACTCGAACACAAGGCCGTCATATTGTTCGACGCGGCCTACGAGGCGTACATCACCGATCCGGCGTTGCCGCATTCGATCTACGAAATCCCCGGTGCGCGCGAGTGCGCCATCGAATTCCGCAGCTGCTCGAAAAACGGCGGGTTCACCGGCGTGCGCTGCGCGTTCACGGCGGTGCCGAAATCGCTTAACGCCCAGACGAAGGCTGGCGGGTTCCAGCCGCTGCATCCGCTCTGGCTGCGGCGCATGACGACAAAATTTAACGGCGTGAGTTACATGGTGCAACGCGGCGCGGAGGCGCTTTACTCGCCCGAGGGCAAGGTCCAGGTCCAGGCGCTCATCGCGCATTATCTTGGCAATGCGAATGTGCTCCGCGAAGGCGCCAAGCAGGCGCACTTGAAAGTTTTTGGCGGCGTCAACGCGCCTTACATCTGGGTGAAGGCCCCGAAAGGCGTCACGAGCTGGCAGGCATTTGATAAAATCCTGGGTGAAGCGAATGTGGTCATCACCCCTGGCAGCGGGTTCGGCGCGAAAGGTGAGGGGTATTTTCGCATCAGCGCCTTCAACAGCCGCGCCAATGCCGAGGAAGTCGCGCGCCGTTTGCCGGAGTTGAAGTGGTAAATTCTGACGTAGCCGCGTCTCGGCAGAGCGCCGCCAACGCCCGCAGTAATGTCAAATGGCGGCTTTCAGCAGAAAGCCATTACGCCACGGGCGGAAGTTGGAGGATGTTGTGGGTTTGTTGAGCAGCAGCCAAATTAATCATTTCCCATCAACCGCAAGCTTGATGGATTGTAAATTGTGAACATCGTTGTCTGGATAACCTTGGGACTGGTTTTGGCCCGGCTGGCAATGGAACTCTGGCTGGCATTGCTCAACCGTCGTCATGTGCTCGCACATGCGGACGAACTGCCGCCGGCTTTTCACGGCATCGTTGACGAGCCAACTTACAAAAAGTCCGTCGCCTACACGCTGGCCAAAGGCCGGTTGGGCAACATTGAAGGCGCCGCCAACACCACAATCCTGCTGATCATCCTGTTCAGCGGTGTTTTGCCGTGGGCCTTCCATCTTTTCTCCCGCGGGCTGGGCCAGTCGGCCTGGGCCATGGCGGCGTTTCTATTTGCGACCGGGCTGGCGCTGTCGTTGCCGGGCTGGCCGTTCGATTGGTATGCGCAATTCCGGCTGGAGCAAAAATTCGGATTTAACAATTCAACACCGAACATCTGGTGGTCCGATCGGTTGAAAGGTCTGCTGCTCGCCCTCCTGCTAGGATATCCACTGCTCGTGCTCATCTTGAAAATTGTCCAATGGACGGGAGCTTGGTGGTGGCTGTGGGCTTGGGGTGCGGTGCTGGCCTTTCAACTGCTGATGAGCGTGCTCGCCCCGGTTTTGATTCTGCCGTTGTTCAACAAATTCACGCCGCTGCCGGAAGGCGGTTTGCGCGAACGACTGTTCGACCTGGCGCGGCGGACCCAATTTCGCGCCCAAAGCATCCAGTTGATGGACGGCAGCAAACGTTCGGGGCATTCGAACGCGTTCTTCACCGGGTTCGGGCGGTTCCGGAAGATTGTGCTGTTCGACACGCTGGTCCAGCAACTGACCGAACCGGAACTGGAAGCGGTGCTGGCGCATGAAATCGGGCACTTCAAGAAAAAGCACATCCCGAAAATGCTGGCGTTCTCGGCGGTCAGCCTGCTCGCCGCCTTTTACCTCATTGCCGTCCTGGCCCGGCAGGAATGGTTTTACCGCGCGTTCGGCTTCGAACCGGGCAACGTGGCGCCGGCGTTGCTGTTGTTTGGACTGCTGGCGGGCTCGGTCACGTTTTGGTTTTCCCCGCTGCTCCACTGGTGGTCGCGGCGTTATGAATATCAGGCCGACGCCTTCGCCGCGCGGGTGATGAGCGGGGCGCAATCCCTGATTGGCGCCTTGCGCAAACTGAACGAGAAGAATCTGAGCAACCTCACGCCGCATCCTCTCTACAGCGGATTTTACTATTCGCATCCCACGTTGCTGGAGCGGGAGCAAGGTTTGTCGGGAAAGATGTGAGTTCACCGGGAGGACCGTTTGAATCGGACGCGAAGCCGCTTAGGATTGGTCATTTCGATTTACGATTTGCGCCGCGCTGGCCGGCATTGCGGGGTTGAAATTTCATCATTGCCGGAACGGTTTGATATGGTATTCTCACCGCTCGTTTTTCACCGTTAATTTAACCGAAGAAAATTTATGTCACAGCATCGCAGTCTGCGCGCGGCGTCCACCTTGGGTGGCAAGCGTAACGTTCTCAAGCGCTTCGAGCGCACCGAACTGCTCAAGAAACGCGGCCAGTGGAAGGACGGCGATCGCATCACCGGTCTCCGCAAGACCAAGCCCGACGCGTAAGACGTTAAATCGTTGAATCGTTAAATCGTCCAACCGATTCAACGGTTCACGATTCAACGAGGCAACGAATTGAACGTTCGTCTTCAAAAATTCCTGGCCGAGGCCGGCGTGGCGTCGCGCCGGGCCGCCGAACAAATCATCCTGGCCGGGCGTGTCGGCGTCAACGGCCAGCCGGTCCTCCTGCTGGGAACGAAGGTGGATCCCCTCCACGACACGGTGACGGTGGATGGCCGGCCCATGCGCGCCAAGCGCAAGCTGTATGTGGCCCTGCACAAGCCGGTCGGCTGTGTGTGTTCGGAGCAGGATGAGCTGGGACGCCCGACCATCCACGATTTATTGCCCAAGGAGTGGCAAAATCTGCATTCCGTGGGGCGTCTGGATTTTGACAGTGAGGGATTGATTTTTCTGACCAATGATGGACAATTCGCCCTGTGCCTGACTCACCCGCGCTACGGCGTTCATAAAAAGTACCTGGTGGGCGTTGAAGGCAAGGTGGATCAGGCCATGTTGGAACGACTCTTGCGGGGTGTTTGGCACGCAGGTGAAAAATTACAGGCCCGGGCGGCCCGGCTCATTTCGGCCAGCCGCGCCAAAAGCCTGGTGGAATTGGAGCTGGGCGAAGGCAAAAACCGTGAAGTGCGGCGGTTGTTTGAATCGCAGGGGCTGACGGTGAAACGGTTGCAGCGGACCCAGATTGGGAAAATCAAGCTGGGCGAGTTGAAACCGGGCCGTTGGCGGACATTGACAGAAACCGAGATAAGAACTTTACTTCAGGAAATATGAAAATGAATTGCTGGTTGATGTTGGGCGTGATGATCGCAACAAGTGCGGTCGCGCAGAACAATACAAACACCTTGCCTCCCATTCCCGCGCCATCCCCGGCGGTCGCCCCCGCGCCGAGCACCCCCGCGCCCGCGGCGGAACCGGCTACTCCGGCACCCGTCAAAAAGAAAAAGCACAAGGCCGCCCCGGCAAAACCCATCAATGAGCCGACGGTCGCGCTCGTTCCCGGTCCGGCGGAAGTTCTGGCCAACATCAATGCCCGCGGCCAGGCCGGCCTCAAGGGTGAAGTCGTCACCCATTTGAAAAAGGGCGAAACGGTCACCGTGTTGGACCAGATCAATCTGGACAAGCACAAAGCCAGTGAACCCGCGCAATGGGCCAAGATCGCCCTGCCCTCAAGCACGCACGTCTGGGTCAAGAGCTCCTATATCGATGCCGCGAGCAAGACGGTTTCGACCAAGAAATTGAATTTACGCGCCGGTCCGGGCGAAAACTACAGCGTCCTCGGCGTCATCGAGCACGGCGCAACGGTGAATGAAATCACCACCAAGGACGGTTGGACGCAAATTGATCCACCCGCCAGCACCTACGCCTTTGTGGCCGCGATGTATTTGAAACAAGAAGCCCCGGCGGCGCCCGCGCCCGCACCCGCGCCCGCGATGGTTCCTGAACCGGCGCCCATTGCCCAGCCGGCCGTGCCCCAGCCGCCGCAGCCGCGCGTGGTGTCACATGAAGGCGTGGTCCGTGGCGTGGGCAGCATTGCGGCGCCGACGAAATACGAATTGTACGACCCGTCGACGGACGTAAACATCAATTATCTTTACACGACCTCGCCGAGCCTCGACCTGAGCCGGTATGACAACATGCGGATCATTGTCACCGGCGAGGAAGGCCTGGATGCGCGTTGGAAAGACACACCGCTCATCAACATCCAGAGCATCCAGGTGATTTCCACAAATGCCGTACCACGCGTCATCCTGCGCACACCCAGACAGTCACAACGTCATTGACGGCCGTGCCATCGCCGCGCAAATCCAGCGCGAGCTGGCGCAGCGCGTCGCTGAATTGAACCAACGCGGGGTCCGACCGGGCCTCGCGTTCGTTCGTGTGGGCGAAGACCCGGCGTCCAAGGTCTATGTCGGCCGCAAGGAAAAGACCTGCGCTGAACTCGGGATTTTTTCCGAAACGCACGTCCTGCCCGAAGCCGCGGCCGAAGGCGAACTGCTCGCGTTGTTGAAAAAGTTGAACGCCGATCCGCGGTTGCACGGGATCCTGGTCCAGGCGCCCTTGCCGAAGCAGATCCGGGAGGCGGTCGTGTACGCGACGGTTTCGCCGCAAAAGGATGTGGATGGCTTTCACCCGGTCAACGTGGGCAAGTTGATGCTCGGCGACCGATCCGGCTTTCAGCCGTGCACCCCGGCGGGCATTCGCGAACTGCTCGTGCGCTCGAACGTGACCACCGACGGCGCGGAAGTGGTGATTCTGGGCCGCGGCAACATTGTCGGCAAACCGATGGCAGCGATGTTGTGCCAGAAGGCCACGGGCGCAAATGCCACCGTCACGATCTGCCATTCCGGCACCCGGGATATTCCGGCGCACTGCCGCCGCGCGGACATTTTGATTGCGGCGCTGGGCGTCGCGAGATTTGTGAAGGCCGACATGGTCAAGCCCGGGGCGACGGTGATTGACGTGGGCGTGAACCGCGTGGACGGCAAGCTGGTCGGTGACGTTGATTTTGCCGGGGTGGAACCGGTGGCCGGGCGGATCACGCCGAACCCGGGCGGGGTTGGCCCCATGACCATTGCCCTGCTGATGCAAAACACTGTGCGCGCGGCGGAAAGCTCAAGGGCACAGGAGCCGGCGTGAGGAGGCTCTGATTTGGATTTGGAAAGCGGAAAAAATTAAAAAACTCAAAACACATAATTAAAATGGAAGCCACCCGGATTCTCCCCGATTTGCAAGCCTCGCTGTTGTGCGAAGAAGTGCGCCAGGAAGCCAATGGAAACTTTTTCATCATCGGGGTCATTAATTTTCTTCGCGTGCCGCAACTGCCCATTGTGGCCGGGCGGCTGTGCGTCTTCAACCGCTGGACGGCAGGCATTGGCCAGTTCACGGAAACCGTCCGGCTCGTCGCCCCCGACCAGATGACGGTGTTGCGCAAGGGCGAAATGAAATTTGAATTGCGCGAGCCGGGTTTGCATTCGAGCAATGTCATGGTCTTCGGCCAGGTCGAATTTGCGGCCGCGGGAACCTACTTTGTCGAAGTGCTGGTGGACGATGTGATGAAGCTCCGCTATCCCGTGCCGCTGGTTCTCGCGCCGCCACCCGGACAAACTCCCCCGCCGCCGTCGGAAGAAAAAAAGCCCTGAGGTCTCCTGGCATCCATTTTGACCAGGATTGATTTCTTCCGTCCCCCGGTTTTTGGTAACCTGCGGCTGGATGAGCGCCTCTGCTGAACTTCCCATCGCGTGGGAGCCGTTGACGCCGCGCGGCGTGGCGGCCTTCGCGACCGCCCGGCTGAGCCGCCTGTTGCTCGTGCAATTCGTCCTCGCATCGCTGGCAGCCTCGGTGGTGGTCTGGTTTCTTTCCGACGGCTGTTTTCCGACGGTGCGCGCGGCCATCGGGAATTTGCCCGCGAGTGGCGCCATTCGTTCCGGCCGGCTGGATTGGCCCGACAGCCCGCCCCAACTTCTTGCCGGGGGCCGGTTCCTCGCGTTTATCGTCGATCCGGGCCACAGCGGACAGATCCAATCGTCCGCCGACGTGCAGGTTGAATTCGGCCGGCACACCGTCCGGGTTTTTTCTTTGCTCGGCTATGCCGAATGGAACTATCCGTCCGACTGGACCATTGCCTTCAATCGCACCGATTTGGAACCGCTTTGGGGCGCGTGGGAACCGGAATGGCTGGCCATCACGGTTCCTGCCGCCGTCGTCGGCCTGATGATGGCGTGGACGGTGCTGGCGACGGTTTATTTTCTGCCGGCATGGCTCATCGGTTTTATGGCGAACCGCCGTTTGAATTTCCGCGGCAGTTGGAAACTGGCGGGGGCGGCGTTGCTCCCGGGGGCCATGTTGTTCACCGCCGCCATGGCGCTCTATGATCTTGGCGCGCTCGACTTGATTCAATTTTGTTTTCTCTTCGGTGCGCATGTGGTGCTGGCCTGGATTTATCTGCTGCTCAGCCAGCTGTTTCTTCCCCGGCTGGATTCCCGGCCGGACCGGGGTAATCCCTTCAGCCCGCCGCCCCTTCATTGACACCAGCATCGTGCATCTTTAGCCTGCATCCATGTCGAAACTGCCGTTTGAACTCCTCCTGGCGCTGCGTTATCTGCGGCCCAAACGGACGTTCGTTTCCGTCATCACGCTCATTTCCATCGTCGGCGTGGCGCTCGGCGTGGCCGTGCTCATCATTGTGATCAGCGTCATGAGCGGGTTCGACCACGATCTGCGCGAAAAAATCCTGGGTTTCAATGCGCATCTCACCGTCACCCGGGGGGGCGCGCCCATGGCCGACTACGCCGCTGTGGCCGGCCGCATTTCCGCCAGCCAGAATGTCCGCGGCGTTTCGCCGTTTGTCTTTGGGCCGGTGCTGGTGGAAACGGCGGGCGACACCAACCATCCACCCATGCAGGACGCGCCGATGCTGCGGGGCATGGACCCGCTGACCGAGGGCAAGATCAGTGACCTGCCGCGTGATGTCGTCGAGGGCAAATTCGATCTGAGCGGGCGCGGCGTGCTCGTCGGCCGGGACTTTGCCAGCCATCTGGGTCTGGTCGTTGGTGATCACTTGTCCGTCTATTCCATCCGCGAAATCAAAAAAATGAAGGCGGCGCACGACCGCAAGGAGGACGAGGTGATCATGCCGGACGACTACGAGGTGCGCGGGATTTTTGACACCGGCTATTACGAGTTCGACGCCCGGTTCGTGGCCGTTTCGCTCGACAACGCGCAGGATCTTTATGACCTGAACGACTCGGTCCACGGACTGTTCGTGATGTTGAACGACCCGTATCAGGCGGCGGTGGTCAAGGGTCAGTTGATGAAGGTATTGGGCGACGAATTCCAGGTCAGCACCTGGATGGAGCAGAATTCGACCATACTCAACGCGCTGATTGTTGAGAAAAACGTCATGTTTTACCTGCTGTTTTTCATCGTGATTGTGGCCGCGCTCTGCATCCTGAGCGCCCAAATCACCTTCGTCGTCCAGAAAACCCGCGAGATTGGAATGCTCAAGGCGCTCGGCGCAACCAACCTCCAGATTTCCGGCGTGTTTCTCGGCCAGAGCGCCATCATTGGCGTGCTCGGCGTGCTGGCCGGTTACGGACTGGGCATCCTCGCGCTGACGTATCGCAACGAGTTCCTCCATTTCATGAACCGGCTAACCGGCTGGGAACTTTTTCCTGCTTCCATCTACGGATTCAGCGAGTTGCCGGCGATCATTGATGCCCGTGACATTGCCCTGATCTGCGGCAGCTCGTTTATCATCTGCATTCTCGGCGGCGTGCTGCCGGCCATCCGCGCCGGGCGGCTGAAACCCGTGGAGGCGCTGCGTTATGAATAGGCAATTCGAGAACATTCAACATTCAACATTCAACCTCGAACGCCGGATGATCCGGCTGACCGGTTCCGGTTGGGCGACGGGACTTGAATGCCTGCTCGCGATGCCGCGGAGTTGGATGTTGAATGTTCGTTGTGTTCTCAACGGAGGTCGCTCATGAATGAACCTTTGTTATCCGCCCGCGCCCTGGCCAAAACCTACACCATGGGCAAGCGCTCGCTCGAGGTGTTGCGCGGCGTCAGTTTGGAGGTGGCCCGGGGCGAATTCCTGGCGTTGCGCGGCGCCTCCGGGGCCGGCAAAAGCACGCTGCTCCATCTCATCGGTGGACTCGACACGCCGAACGCGGGCGAAATTCATTTTGCCGGCCAGAACCTCGCGGCGTTTTCCGAAAGTGAGCTGACGTTTTTCCGCAACCACCGGGTCGGCTTTGTGTTTCAGGCGTATCATTTGTTGCCCGAACTCAACGCGCTCGAAAACGTCTGTTTGCCCGCACGCATGGCCCGGACGCCCGCCGGCCAGGCCGGGGCGCGTGGGCGCGACCTGCTGGCCTGGGTCGGTCTCCAGGATCGCATGGATCACAAACCGTATGAACTTTCCGGCGGTGAACAACAGCGCGTAGCCATCGCCCGTGCCCTCATCAACGAACCGGAGCTGTTGCTGGCCGATGAACCAACCGGCAATCTGGATTCCCATACCGGCGGTGAAATTATCGGGCTGCTCAAGCATCTACGCGCCGAAAAACAAACCACGCTCGTCATTGCCACGCATGATGCCAAGGTTGCGGCGCACGCGCAGCGCGTGGTGGAACTGGTGGATGGGCAGATCCAGGCGTGAGGATTTACACTATTCGATTTGCGGTTGGCGCAGTCGGGTGTCGTGGGTCACGTCAATCGTAAATCGTTTATCCCAAATCCAATGAGCCACGAATATTGGGAACTGCGCTATCAATCCGGGGACATGCCATGGGAGAAAGGGGCGCCGTCGCCGGGGCTGGTGGATTTTCTGGCCGCGCGTCCGGATTTGCCGCGCGGAACGATCGGTGTGCCCGGTTGCGGCACCGGCCATGACGTCCGCGTCTGGGCGCAGGCGGGTTTCGACACGATGGGTTTCGACATTGCGCCGGCCGCGATTCAACTGGCCACGGAGAAGACCACCGCCGCCGGCCTGGCGGCGCGGTTCCAGCTCGCCGATTTTTTGCGCGATGAACCGCCATTTCAATTTGACTGGCTCTTCGAGCACACGCTGTTTTGTGCGATTGATCCCGGCGAACGCGACGAGTACGTCCGCGCCGTGTTGCGCTGGCTGAAGCCGGCGGGCCAATACCTGGCGGTCAATTACCTCATCCTTGAGGATGATGAAGGTCCGCCATTCCCCGTGACCCGCGATGAACTGCTCCAGCGGTTCTCACCGCATTTCGAGTTGAAGGCGGACTGGATTCCCCGTTCTTATTCCAACCGCACCGGCCGCGAGCGGATGTTCTGGTGGCGGCGCGGGCCAGAAACCCGTTGAAAAACAACGGTTTGGCGACTAACTTGCCTCGGGTATGCTTGAAGATCGCGATTATATGCGCCGGCCGGAATACCTGCCGCGTGTGACGTTGACTGTCGTCCTGCTCGTGGTCAACGCGATCATCTTTGTGGTCGAATGTTTCGCCTTGGGGTATCCGCCGCGGTTTTCCCTGGATAATCATTTTCCGTTGAGCTTGGAAGGGTTGGAACACGGCTTTGTCTGGCAACTCCTCACATATCAGTTCATGCATGCCAATGTGTGGCACATCGTGGCCAACAGTTGGTTGATTTACCTTTTCGGCCGGGAAATTGAGGAAACCCTCGGACCCAAGCAGTTCCTGGTTCTGTTCCTGACCAGCGGCGTGGCGGGGGGGATTTTTCAAGTCATCGCCGCTTTGCTTTGGCCCCATCTTTTCGGCGGACCGGTGGTCGGCGCGTCGGCGAGCGGACTGGGGCTGATGGCAGCTTACGCCGTTTTATTTCCGGAACGCGAATTGACCCTGCTGTTCCCGCCGGTGACCTTTCAAGCGAAGACCCTGCTCATTTTTTCGGCGGTGCTCGCGCTGGCGGGCATCGTGTTTCCGGTGGACAACGTGGCCAACGCCGCGCATCTGGGCGGGATGCTGACGGGCCTGGTCTTCATCCGCCAGTTTGTCCAGGGACGCGGGTTGCTTTGGGGATTCCATCCGGACCCTGCCGGGCCGCGCGAGTTTGCCGGCACGCGCACCGGCAAAACTTCGTTCTGGCGTTCGTCGGCCCGCCCGCCGGATGAGGGTTTGTCCACCGACGAATTTGTGAAAAGCGAGGTGGATCCCATTCTCGACAAAATTTCCCAGCACGGCATCCAGAGCCTGACCGAACGCGAGCGCCAGATCCTCGAAAAAGCCCGCGCGCGCATGGCAAAGCGCTAGCTCCGACGCCTGAAGGCAACGGCGCGCGGTTGAGAACCGATTGTTTGTGGCAAAACAATTCCAGAAATACCTATTTCAATAATTGTGCCATCCGATGCTTCGCGTTGGCGAAGCAAATATCCCGGTCTCGACTATCGACGAGCGAGCTCCTAATCTTTGGGTATGATAACTCGTTACTCGCGTTCTGAAATGCGGGCCATCTGGACCGACGAAAACAAGCTTCGACTCTGGCTGCAAATCGAACTCCTCGCCGCCGAAGCGCTCGTCGCTGAAGGCATCGTGCCCCAGGCCGACTTTGCCAAAATAAAATCCGGGGCCGTAAAATGGTTTGCCGATCTCCCTGGCCTTGTCACGCGTCAAAAGGAACTGGAGAAGGTCCTCAACCACGACGTCATCGGTTTTACCACCGCCGTCGCCGAAAAAATCAAGGACCGCGCCAGCCGCTGGTTCCACTTCGGCCTGACCAGCAGCGACATCGTGGACACCGCCTTTGCGGTCCAGATGGTGCAGTCGGCGGACATCCTGCTGCAGGATGTGCAGGCGTTGCGCGCTTCCATCGCCAAGCAGGCGCGCAAATACAAGTTCACACCCTGCATCGGCCGCAGCCATGGAATCCACGCCGAGCCGACGACCTTTGGCCTCAAACTCGCGCTCATGTACGATGAATTTGCCCGCGCCCTCGAACGCCTGGTGGCCGCGCGCGAGCGGGTGGCGGTGGGCAAATTGTCCGGCGCCGTCGGCACCAATGCCCACTTGTCCCCGGCGGTTGAAGCGGCGGTCTGCAAACAACTCGGTCTGAGGCCCGCGCCCATCGCCACCCAGGTCGTCCAGCGCGACATCCACGCCGAGTTTATGACGACGCTGGCCCTCATCGGCGCGAGCATCGAGCGCTGGGCCGTCGAGTTTCGCCATCTTCAGCGCACCGAGGTGCTCGAAGCCGAGGAGCCATTCACCCAGGGCCAGAAGGGCAGCAGCGCCATGCCGCACAAGCGCAATCCGATCACGTGGGAACGCCTCACCGGCCTCGCGCGCGTGCTGCGCGGCAACGCCATCGCCGCGCTGGAAAACGTCGCGCTCTGGCACGAGCGCGACATCAGCCACAGCAGCGTCGAGCGCATCATCTTTCCCGACTCCTGCACCTTGCTCGACTACATGCTTGGCCTGCTCGTGCGGTTGATGGACGGTTTGGCGGTTTATCCGGAGAACATGAAGCGCAACCTCGGCCTGAGCCTGGGCATGTGGAATTCGCAGACCGTCCTGCTGGCGCTCATCAAAAAAGGCCTGACGCGCGAGGACGCCTACAAGCTGGTTCAAGATGCCGCGATGAAAACCTGGGAGGTGAAACACGCCGGCCGCGATGACGCCAATTTTGTTGAAGTCCTGAAAGCCGACCCCGCCGTGGCGAAACATTTCAAGCCGGGCGAACTGGAAAAACTTTGCTCGCTCGACTTTCATTTCAAGGAAGTGAACAGCCGGTTCAAAAAATTAGGTTTAACCTAGAGCCCGATATGTATTCTCCCGCTGCTACCCGTTACGACTCACAAAATTTCTACCGCCGGTGCGGTTGCTCCGGCGTCAAGCTCCCGCTGATTTCGCTGGGGCTGTGGCATAATTTCGGCGGGAAAGATTCGTTCGACAACGCCCGCGCCATTGCCTGCCGCGCCTTTGACCTCGGCATCACGCATTTTGACCTGGCGAACAATTACGGCCCGCCGTACGGATCGGCGGAGGAAACCTTTGGCCGCATCCTGCGTGACGACCTCGGGAAGTGGCGCGACGAACTGATCATCACCACGAAGGCGGGTTATGACATGTGGCCCGGTCCATACGGCGAATGGGGCTCGCGCAAATACCTGCTGGCGTCGCTTGATCAATCGCTCAAACGGATGGGGCTTGCTTACGTCGACATTTTTTATTCCCACCGGCCCGACCCTGAGACGCCGATCGAGGAAACGATGGGTGCGCTGGCCCATGCCGTCCGCAGTGGCAAGGCGCTGTACGCCGGCCTCTCCAATTACAAAGCCGCCGAGACGGCGCGGGCGGCGAAGATTCTGCGCGAACTGGGCACCCCGTGCCTCATTCATCAGCCGCGTTACAGCATGCTGGATCGCTGGGTTGAACCGGAGTTGCTCGCGACGTTGGAGCAGGAGGGGATCGGTTGCACGGTTTTCTCGCCGCTGGCCAAGGGCGTGTTGACCGACCGCTATTTCAAGGGCATTCCGGCCGATTCCCGTGCGGGCCATGATCCGCGGTTTCTCCGGCCGGCCGACATCACCGCCGAAATTCTGGCCAAAACCAAAAAATTAAACGAACTCGCGCAGGCGCGCGGACAGACGCTGGCGCAGCTGGCGCTGGCGTGGGTGTTGCGGCACAAGACTGTGACGAGTGCGCTCATCGGCGCCAGCCGGGTGAGCCAGGTTGACGATTGCGTGGGCGCGACCCGCCGGCTGGATTTTACAGGGGAAGAACTGGCGCGAATCGAAACCATCCTCAAGTAACACCGGGGCGTGCCGGACGCGCCCGCTGCCGAACCCGGAACGGGTCATGGCCCGGGCGGCGATTTTTTCCCGTGATAGGCCGTCAGAAAAAAAATCAGAACCACGCCGACCATTGCCGCCAGTCCACCCCAGAACCGCGGCCATTGCGTGCCAGCGGGGTGCGTGCAGACCGCGAACCACCAGCCGGTGCCGAGATAGCCGGTGAGGTTGCCCACGCCGTTGCCCATCAACGACAGCAACGCCTGCGCGCGCGCGCGCCACGCCGCGTCCACGCGCTGTTCGAGATAGATTTGAGCGGTGATGTACACCAGCGCGAACGAGGCGCCATGCAGGGCCACGCCCGCGAGCAGCCAGTATTTTTCATTCACCGCGCTCAACGCGAACCGCAGCACACCGAAGCCGAGGCCGCAGGCAAAAATCCATTTCAACCGCCACTTTACCAGGAGCCAGCCGAGGCTGAACGTGGCCACGAGTTCCGAAACCTGGGCGAGGCTCATCCACGCGCTGGTGTGCGCCAGTCCGAGGTCGCGCAGGTGCGTCGGCGCATACGGATAAAACGCCGCGAGGGGGATGTTAAACAGTGCCGCGGTAATGAAGACCACGCGATGGTCGCGGTTTTTCAGCAGGGTGAGGGCGTCCAAACCGAGCCGTTCGTGCCACGTGAGATTTGTGGCCGAGGCCGGCACTTCCAGGACCGGCAGGAAAAAGGTGCAGGCGGCGACGGCCAGCCAGGCCACGGCACCGCTGTAACCTGCCAGCAACGACGCGTCCGCATTCAACGCGCTGACCAGCCAGCAGCCGACCATCCAGCCAAACGTGGCCAGCGCGCGCACCGAACCAAATTCCCGTTTGGCGTCTTCCAGCCGCGCCAGGACCAACGCCGACGAGATGCTGAACATGGGGGCGTAGAACAGGTAAAAGATCTGGATCAACGCCAGAATCAGCCACGGGTTGCCATTGAATTTGATGGCGGAGCTGACCACGGCCATGCTGATGGCCGTGGCCAGGGCGAGTCCGCGCAATACGGTTGCGGGAGTGGCGTGGCGGTCGGCCATCGCGCCGAAAATCAGCGGTGAAACGAACGCCGCCAAGGCGGAGGCGGCGAACGCGAACGGTTTGATGGCGTGCAGGCCGTGGGCGTCCAGGATGGGACCCAGTGGCACGAACCACATGCTCATGGCCGCGCCCTGGATGAAAAACATCACTAACAACTCGAAATATTCAGCTTTGCGCAGCGTCGACAACACACCCAAGGGGACACGTTGCCGCGGAAAATTTCAACTAAAACAAACTGTGGATTGTAGCCGCCGACGTGAGTCGGCGCTGATATTTGTGCGGCAATATGGCGCGGACTGACGTCCACGGCTACGGGTTTTAGGTGCGGGGAACAGTGTGGTCAGCCTGAGCGTTTCAGCCTTCGTTCACCCGTCCCCCTCCTAATTCTAAAATAAGAACGCGCAGCCTGGCGGCTGCGCGATGACAGTTTGAATGGCAATATCGGATTATTTCTTTGGCTTGGCTTCCCAGTCACGGGATTGGGCTTCACCGTTCCGCACGAAGTCCATTTTACCTTTGATCGCGCCGTCGGCGAACGTGCCGGAGTATTTGTTCGTGAACGTGTTGTCGTTAAACGTGCGGACCACGCTGAACGAAATGTCCGCGCCGGTGATTTTACCGTCGTTGACATCCGCGGAGGTGGTCTGGCCATCACGTCCCGGCGAGGTCAGTTTGCCGGTCAGCTTGTCGCCTTCCAGCTTCAGTACGAGCGTATTGGTCCGGTCCGGTCCGCCGTTGCGTGCCGGCACGGTCCAGACGTAGGTTCCTGTCGGATCCACTTTTTTGTCTTCAGCCCGGGCTTGGACCAGGACCCCGGTCACCAGAATGGCTCCGGCCAGGACTTTTGCGAATTTATTTAGTGTCATGTGTTTGGCGTAATTTGAATGGTTGTTTGCAGTGATCCAGACGCATTCCAACGGCGCATCAGGAAAGCTTACCTGATGTCAGACCATCGCCGGCGGCAAAAGGTTACAGACCTCGGCCCGGAATCGGACCAACGTCCCGTGGAAATTGGGCCGCGCCTTGGACGAAAAACAATATCAACAACTCGCAATGACTGGCTTGGCGCAGGCTCCTCAACGGTGGTGCAGAGAATCGCCGATCAGGTGGAAATTAAAAGTGCGCAACCGGCGCGGCTCAGGCCGGATTTTATTGGCGGCGTTGGTAAACGCGCACCCAGTCCACTTCGAAGCGGATGGGGAATTTTGTCTGCGACGGATCGCCGCCATTCGCACCGATGGCCTGATTCAAGATGAGGTAAATGGGTTTGTGGAACGGATTGCCTCCATCCGCATGGTCGGCGGTGGCGATGTCCAGCGAATTTATCTGTTTGCCGTCGAGCCTCAGTTCAATCCTCTTTTCATCCCATTCCATCGTCCAGATGTGAAAATCATTCGACCACGCATCGCCGCCGAGTTCCGCGACGGGAGTTTTGACGGATGACCATTTGATTTTTCCAGCGAGACCGTAGCTGAGGTTGGCGAGAACGGTGCCGGTGTAAAACTCCATGATGTCAATCTCGCCGCAGGCCGGCCAGCCGAGGTGTTCTCCATCCGTCCCGAGCGTCCAGAACGCGGGCCAGCTTCCAAGGCGAGTGTCAAGGCGCGCCCGCATCTCAATCCGGCCATATTTGAACTCGTGCAGGTGGCGCGACGTGAGGCTGGCGGAGGTGTAGTCAATCCACTCGTGGCTTGTCCTCCAGTCGTTGCTGCCGGCGACGAACTGCGGATTGCGTTTGTGTTCCGGGCGCGCCTCGATGATGAGCAGGCCGTTGGTGCAAAACGTGTTTTCCGGCTGATACCATTGCAACTCCCGATTGCGCACGAAACCGCGCTCGTAATTCCAGTTCACCGGGTCGGGCGGGCCGTTCGTGTCAAATTCATCGTGCCAGACCAGCAGCCACTCATTCGTTGAACCGTTCACGGGCTGCGGATCGAGCCTGGTTTCGCCGCCATCGGCAACCAGAGCGGTGGACAAAACGAAAACGCAGAGCGATGGGACGGTTTGGCGCACGCTAAAAGGCTAGCTGTTTAACGCTTCCGATACCCGCTGGATTTTCCCCGCTTTGCCACTGGTGGGGTCAATTTCAATCACCGCACCGTGAAGGAACACGCGGTTTTTCGCCACTTCAAAACGCTGCGGCATGCCGGTGAGAAATTTCTTGAGGACCGGCTCGATTTCGCGGCCCAGCACGCTTTCGTGCGGGCCGGTGAAGCCGGCGTCGGACAGATAGGCCGTGCCGCCGGGGAAAATCTGTTCGTCCGCCGTCTGCACATGCGTGTGCGTGCCCACCACGGCGCTCACCTGGCCGTCCAGCATTCGCGCGAACGCGATTTTTTCCGAGGTGGCCTCGGCATGAAAATCCACGAAGATGATTTTGGTCTGCTGGCGCACGCGTTTCACTTCTTCGGCGGCAAGCAGAAACGGATTTTCCAGCGGCGGCATGAACGTGCGGCCCTGGGCGTTCAAAACCGCGATCAAAACGGGGTCTTGGGTCCTGGCTCTGGGATTTGGGATGGGAAAGATGCCGCTGCCCCGGCCGGGGGTGCCGGGCGGATAATTTAGCGGCCGCAGAAAACGTTTTTCATTCGCGAGCAGTTCCATGGCTTCCTTCTGGTCCCACAGATGGTCGCCGGTGGTGATGACATCCACGCCCGCCGAGAAAAGTTCCTCGGCAATTCTGGGGGTGATGCCGGAGCCGCCGGCGGAGTTCTCGCCGTTGGCGATGACGAAGTCGAGGTGGTGTTCCTGGCTCAATTTGGGGAGCAGTTCGGCGACCGCGCGCCGGCCCGGTTGTCCCACGATGTCACCGATGAAGAGCAGTTTCACGGCCCGAGGTTAACCGCGAAAGGCGCAAAATACACGTTCGAAAGCGTGTCTGAATTGATGCGTACTGCACAAACGCCCCCTGTTTCGCCAGTGGAGTAATTAGCCAGCCGACACGCCGCAGCGATCGGGCGGGAATTTGGGTTTGCTGGTGGCCAAGCGGCCATGAATTTCAAATGGCGGTCGCCTGTTTCAGCCGCAGCACCTCGGCGTGCAATTCGTGGGCAAGCTGCTTGCGATCGGCGTTGCCGGCGGGCAGGGGATTGAAATACACCGACGCTCGAACGGCGCTTTTGCTCAAGAGGTTGATCAGGTGCGGAACGAGGGTCATGTCCTTCCAGTAACAAACCTCCTCGCGCACATCGCCATCTTCGAGTTCATATCGGAGAAATCCGACCGTCAGCGGCTGGGCCGGCTGGGCGGCGCATTCCAGCAGCGAGGATTTGAAGGGCAGGACGGACTCGCCGCCCGAACTCGTTCCTTCGGGAAAAAGCACCACCAGCGCGCCGGTCCGCAAGGCGGCTTCAATTTCATCCACGGTTTGACCGGCCTGGGTGCGCCGCTCGCGATCAACAAACACCGTGCCCGCCAGCCGGGCAAACCAGCCCAACACCGGCCAATGTTTCACTTCCTGCTTGGCGACAAATACGCACGGCGCCAGCGACGCCAAGACCAGAATGTCGAGATAACCCAGATGATTGCAAACCAGCAGGCCTCTCGAGGGAATCTGGCCGCGGGATCGGGTGGCCAGCCGGAAAATCCGGAGCACGCGGCGCGATGAGCTTTGCAGCCACGCGGCGCGGGCTGGCGGCAGGGCAGCCCGCGCGCAAAAGGCGCATTGGACGGCATAGTTGAGCGCCGCCCGCAACAGTTCGCCACCCAGCCAGCACAACCGGCCGGTGACCCGCCAGGGATGTCTAAACCATGAGTTCACTCGCCGAGAAACCTCTGCCGCGCCAGTAAAGGCATTGTTTCCAGGTCAAGCAACGTTAAAAAATCAATGGTTTTGAATTGACGGTCAAGCGCGGGCGGGCCGCAAATCTTCGCGCCGAGGCTGAGGTAGGCGCGCAGCAATTTCGGAATTTTCACCGGCTCGGCGGCAATCTGGCTCAAGGAGCAATCGTAGGCCGCCAGCGGCCGGGTGCGCCAAGGGGGCGGGGCCAGATGCTTGCGGCACAGGTCGGCATACGCGGACGCTCCGACGGCGGGCTCTTGTGCGGTGAGCGAACTGCAGCCGAAGAGGTACCGCGCCCCGTATACCCGGGCGTAATCGGCGATGCCTTTCCACAGCAGCCCAAGGACCACCAGATTGCGATGCTGCGGATGGACACAGGCCCGGCCCAACTCAATCATGCGCGGGCGAAACGGTTCGAAGCCAGCAAACTCGAACTCCTGCGCGCAATAATAACCCAGGCGCGCCGCCGCGTTCAGGCCGGTTTGCAGCCGGTAGGTTCCGACGATGTTAGCCGAGGGCAGATGTTCCACGATCAGATGATCACAAACGGTGTCGAAAGGGTCTTCGTCCCGGCCGGTGCTGAAAGATTGCTCCAGGCCCTCGTGGAGTTCGAGGTTGAAGACTTGAAAGCGCAGAGCCTGCGCGGCGCGAACTTCATCCCGGTCTCGCGCCCGGCGAGCCGTGTAGGGAGCCGGCGAGCTTACCAGCAACCGCAGGGATTCGAGGGTTGTTTTTACGGCAGGCATCTTATCCAATCCATGTGTCATTCCAGTGACGGTCCGGTAAAACTGTCTGGCTGGTGGGTCGTGCGGGGAAAACAAACCTTACAGGCGATTATTCCCGGTTTGCCCGGAGTTTCTGTCGGATTCGCTCCTGGGCCTCGGCGGAAAGTCCTTGCGGGACCGGTCCCGCCAGTTCATCCGGGTGTTCGCGTACCACCCGCCGCAGAAAGTTGAGCTGTTTTCCATAGCGGCGGCACCATTTGCAGAGCAGCAGATGCAGCCGCAGACCCATTTGCTGGCGCAACGGGAGTTTGCGGTCGAGGGCGTCCGATTGCAGGCGGGTGGCGGCCTTGCAATTCGGTGAAAGGTCGGCCAAACCCCGATAGAGGGTTTTCACGATGTTAGCGAGCCAACTCATTATGGTTTTTGCCGGCGACCCAGTGCCCTTCGAGCCGGTTGCCGCGCTGCCCCTGCGCGAGAAGCGTCATGGCAATCTGGGTTTGTCGGCGGACGGGCGGATTCCTTACGTTCTTTTATCCTCCCCGACGTGAAGCCGTTGGATGAGGCGCAGTCTGGCTTCGGCCGACAGGCCCGGGCCGGGCCGGACGCCGGCGTGTTCGTCGAATCGCGCTGCCGCTTCACGGAGGAATGTTAACTGCCGGGCATAACGATGGCACCAGGCGCAAATCAGGAAGTGCAGCCTCATCTTCAGACGGGTGCGCAGGGAGAGCGGCTGTTCGAAGGACCGCGACGCGAGCCGGGACATTTCCGCACAGTTGGGCGTGTGCTTCCACACCCACACGAGCCAACGCGTCTTGAGGGATTCGAAGGCTTTCATCACGACGCATCCTGCTTTCCAAACCAGTTCGTTTCCAGGCAGCGGCGCAGCGCCATGCGGGCACGATGCAGCATCACCCACAAATTGTTTTCGGAGATGTCCAGCAGCGCGCAAATTTCCCGGCTCTCGATGCCATCCACCTCGCGCAGGTTGAACACGGCGGCAACGTTTTTTGGCAGCTTGCTCGAGCAATCGCGGAACGTCTGCCAGAATGCCTCGCGGTCCAGGCTCGCGCCGGGACTCGTCCATTCCTGCGGACCGAGCTCGTGGATCCACCCATCCTTGAACAGGCCGTCCGGGATGAAGCGGTCGCTTTCCTCATCCGCGTAAAACTCGAGGTCCGTGAAGGAGGTCTCGCGGCTGGCTTTTCGGTAATGATCGCAAATCTTGTTTTTCAGGATGCCGACCAGCCAGCTTTTTTCCGCGGACCGGCCGGCAAAGGTTTTGCCGCCCTTGAGGGCCGCCAGGAAGGTTTCCTGCACCACATCCTCCGCCCGGCTGGCATCGCGCATCCGCGCGAGGGCATATTTGAACAGGTAATCGCCATGGACCTCCACCCATTGTTCCGGGTCGGAGAGACCGGGCGATGGTTTGGCGTTCGCGGGCGTGGTGGCGTCTTCAGCTTGCACGGACATTTTCAGGTTTCCGGGAATGGGACGGCGGCGCAAGAAAATCCTGACAATTTATTTCGTCCGCCAGCCCCTGCAAGGAATGGTTTCAGGCCGCGACCAACCAGCACGAAAAATTAAAACCATAACGTTGAAACCATGAATTCCAAGACCATGCCTGAAATTGGATTATCCGCCGGCCGCATGATGACCATGCCGCCGGAACAGGAAGAATTGATGCAGCAGTGTCTCCGCCGCGACAAGAACCTGCCCGGAGCGGTAATGCCGCGCTGCTGAAGGCAACAGAAATTCACATTTCCTGTAAGGTTATCGGGGAGAGCCACGACTTCCACTTATATTGGTTGCGCCAGAACGGGATTTTGGGGATGAAACATTGAATATATTTGAATTTGGAGAAAGCGTATGCACCTGATCAAAATTGCAGGAATCACGGCGGTTGTCTTGTTGGCGGCGGGAATAGTTGCTATGGTGCGCCCCGGGCGCGCCCAGCCGGCAGAGATTTCAACCTATGAACCGGAAAATATGAAGGATTTCAAAAAGCCTGAAGCCGCGGAGCTAAAAAGGAAGCTGTCCGCCGAGCAGTTTGCGGTCACCCAGCAATGCGGCACGGAACCGCCGTTCCACAACGCGTATTGGGACAATCACAGGCCGGGCATTTACGTGGACGTGGTGTCAGGCGAGCCGTTGTTCAGTTCGCTGGACAAGTTTGATTCCGGCACCGGCTGGCCGAGTTTCACCCAGCCGGTGAAGGGTATGGACATCGTCGAAAGGAAGGACGAGAGCTTCGGCACCGTGCGGACGGAGGTGCGCTCGAAAATGGCGGATTCTCATCTCGGTCATGTGTTCGACGACGGTCCGGGACCGACCGGTCTGCGTTACTGCATCAATTCTGCGTCGTTGAAATTTATTCCCGTGGCAGAGATGGAATCGGCCGGGTATGGGCAATATCTTGCGCCATTCGTCAAAGCAGGTTTGATCAAGCCCTCAACCAGCGAGACGGCCATTTTGGCGGGAGGCTGTTTTTGGGGCATGGAGGAAATCATCCGCCAGATTCCCGGCGTCACCAAGACAACCGTGGGCTACACCGGCGGCATTACCGCAAATCCGACCTACGAACAGGTTTGCACCGGCAACACGGGTCATGCGGAGGCGGTCCAGGTGGAATTCGATCCGGCGAAGCTGAGTTACGAGAAGCTGCTGGATTATTTCTTTCGCATGCACGATCCCACGACGCGGAACCGGCAGCACAACGACATCGGCACGCAATATCGCTCGGCCATTTTCTACACCAGCGAGGCCCAGAAACAGACCGCCGAGCGCGTGACGGCGCAATGGGACAAGTCGGGCAAATTCAGCCGCCCGATCACGACCGAAATCACGGCCGCGACGAAATTTTACGCGGCGGAGGAATACCACCAGAAGTACCTGGTCAAAAACCCCGGTGGCTACACCTGCCACGTATTGCGGGATTGAACGGGCCAGCAGCATCATTTATGAACGCGGCTTTATGAATGGGCGCGTCTTTTAGCTGACCGGTGGACCGCTGCCAACTCCGCATCCATGTCGGTCATAGAGTCCAAGGATTCAAAGGAACCATGAAAACCCGGCTTGTGCCTGAAATGGCCGCAAGATACCAACGATGCATACACTCAAAGACCAGGTAGTCATCATCACTGGCGCCGTCGGCAATCTCGGCATGGCGACGGCGCGCGCGTTTCAGCAAGCTGGGGCGAAAACCGTCCTGGTGGACCGCTCGCCAGATCGTCTTCGCGACGTGTTCAAGAACATCTCCGACTCGCCCGACCATCTGCTGGTCGGCGGAATAGATCTCTCGGACGTTGTGTCACTCGGCAAGCTCATTGAGCAGACGCTGGGCAAATTCGGCCGGGTGGACGTGCTCATCAACACCGTGGGCGGTTATCGCGGGGGCAAACTGGTGCACGAGGCCGACCTGGCGGATTGGGATTTCCTTTTCAACATCAACGTTCGCACCACGTTGCTGTGCTGCCGGGCGGTTGTTCCGCAAATGCTGAAACAACAGCGCGGTAAAATCATCAGCGTGGCCAGCCGGGACGGATTGAACGGCGGCGCCGGTTACGCCGCCTACAGTGCGTCCAAGAGCGCCGTGCTGCGGCTGACCGAGTCCTTGTCCAATGAGCTCAAGGCAGCGAACATCAACGTGAATTGCATCATGCCCGGCACGATAGACACGCCGCAGAACCGCGCGGCGGCGCCGCATGGTGATTTCACCAAGTGGGTCGAGCCGGCTGCGATTGCCGACGTGCTGGTGTTCCTGGCATCCGAAGCGGCGCGCGCCATCACCGGAGCGGCGGTGCCGGTGTATGGGAAAGGCTGAAAACCGAGCGGGACGCGATGGGCAGAGGCCAGCCCGCCCGGTCAAAACTTAATTTATGGAATTTCTGCATCACTTCAGTTTTGGCGTTGGGGTTCCGGGCGTATTGGTGGTCGTCATTGGTGTCGCCGTCGGTTTGCTCCGGTTTCTGCGCGCTGAATGTCTGGCTGCCCGCGGCCGGGCCGTTGACCGGGAACGCCGGCAGTTGGGCAAGGTGCCCGGTTATTACCTGCTGCTGGGTCTGGCATTTCTGATCGCGGCGGACCTCCTTGATACGCTGATGAAACTTGACGTGCAGGACCTGATGGTCCTGGGCGCGATGGTGTTGATCCGCACCGTCATCATCTGCCCGCTCGATGCGGAGTTGAAGCTGGAGCATCCATTCGAAACCACAACGCGATGATGGCAGCCATATTTTTAATCCTGTTGGGAGCTTACCTGGCTTGCGGTTTTGTGTTCGCCGTGCTGTTCGCCCTGATGGGCATAAAAAAGATCGATCCGCACGCGGCGGGCGGCTCGTGGGGGTTTCGCGTGCTGATCGTTCCCGGCACGATGGCATTTTGGCCGTTGCTGCTCCGCCGCTGGGTCGCCGGCGCGAAGGAACCGCCCGGGGAACGCAACGCCCACCGGCTCGCCGCGCGCCAAGGAGGCGTACCATGATTCGTTTGCTGCGCCAGCGTCATCGCCGCATGGTCATCACGCTCGGGATTATTTTGCCCGCAACCTTCGTGGTGGGCATCGCCGCGCGCCGACCCGTGCCCACGGTCAACGAACTCCCGGCCGCATTGGCCATAAGTTCGCACAAGTTTGAAGCCATTGAATGGAAGCGGGCCGACCTGTTTGCGAAAACCCAGGTTGAAGTTCGATTGCTGCGCGAACAAATCGGCGCCGGCCGTTTCGCCATCGGGTTTTCCTCCGCAAAAGATTTTGTAAAGCCGGACCTGATTGTCTACTGGGTCGCCGGGAGACCGGAAATTACGGGAACGATGCCGGGCAATGCGATGTTGCTGGGCGAGTTTGGTTCCTTCGTGCTGCCATTGCCACCCGACGTTGCAGCGCGCAGCGGCGTGCTGGTGCTCTACAGTCTGGCGGACAACGAAATTGTGGACGTGTCCAAGCCGGCGCGGTTCAGTGATTCAACCCAATGACATTTTAACCAACCCATGGGTGTTGCCTACACATCGGTTCAATGGAACCGGCAGAAACGGATTTACGATGCCGTGCTGGTTGGCGGCGTGGCGGCCTATCTGGCGGTCTTTGGCGCGCTGACGGAGATTCTGTTCCCGCACGTCACGGATGAGATCATGCTGATGCGGGCGTTCGGGACGGCGGCGTTTCTTTTGTTGCAGGTGATTCTTTGCATCGGGCCGCTGTGCCGGCTGAATCCCCAATGTTTGCCGCTGCTGTATAATCGCCGTCATGCCGGCGTGACCCTGTTTCTGCTCGCGCTGATCCACGCGATGCTTGTCGTCACCACTTATCACGCGGGCGGTGACACGAATCCCATCTTGAGCCTGTTCGTTTCGGGTAAATTCGATGGGACCATCGCCTCCGTTCCCTTCCAGCCATTCGGCTTTTTTGCCCTCGTGATATTGTTTCTCATGGCAGCCACCAGCCACGACTTCTGGCTGGCGAACCTGGGCGCGCCGGTTTGGAAATCGTTGCACATGATGGTTTACGTCGCCTATGGTTTGCTGGTGCTGCACGTCACCTTTGGCGTGTTGCAAGGCGAGGGGAGTCCACTTTACGTCGCTGCGTTGGCGCTGGGCTTGTTGACGGTGCTGGGCCTGCATGTCACTGCAGCGCAGCGAGAAACAACAACCGACCGGGAGCTTAAAACCTTCGCCGCTGATGGTTTTGTTGATGCCGTTGCCGTTGCGGACATCCCGGAAGACCGTGCGCGCGTGGTCTGTTTGTCGGGCGAGCGCGTGGCGATATTCAGATATGCTGGGAAAATTTCCGCCGTTTCAAACGTGTGCCAGCACCAGAACGGTCCGCTGGGCGAGGGCAAGATGGTTTACGGCTGCATCACCTGTCCCTGGCACGGGTATCAGTACCAGCCGGACACCGGCGCTTCGCCGCCGCCGTTTGTGGAGAAAGTTCCGACGTTCAACGTGCGTGTGAAGCACGGGCGCGTGCTGGTTCATCCCGTCCCGAATCCGGCGGGAGCCAAGGCGGAACCGGCCTTGATCGAAACATGAATGACGGTTTTTACATCGGGTGGGAAGCCAAGGCCGCACCAGGCATTGGCCGGACCTTGCGCAAGATTGTCCTGGCGCTGCTGCTGCTCGCCCTGCTTGCACCCATGCTGCTGGCCGTTTCGCAGCGCATGATTGGGGCGAGCGTGTTCGAGTGGGGCACAATCAAAACCTTCTCCGGCATTTTACAGGTGCAACCGTATCCGCGCCTGCTCGTGCCCCGCCCGGGCAATGCCGGCGGCCTGCCCGGCTACTCCGCCTATTACCTCGTTGCGCCGTGGAAATTCGGGCTGAACCGGGAAGCCATTGCGGTGTTTGACGGCAAATCCATCACGCTGAAGGGCACGCTCATCTATCGCGGCAGCCAGACCATGATTGAAGCCCTTCCCGATTCGATCAAGCTTGCCGGCCAGCAACGCCCCTCGATGCCCGGCACTGAAACGGTTGAGCTGGGGCGTCAAACGCTCGTGGGCGAGATCGTGGACAGCAAATGTTTCCTCGGCGTGATGAACCCCGGCCAGTTGACGCCGCATCGGGCCTGCGCGATCCGCTGCATCAGCGGCGGGGTTCCACCCGTGTTGCTTGTGCGGCAAAAGGACGGCCCGGCGATTTATCTGCTGCTCGTTTCCGCTGACGGCCGGCCGGTCAACCGACAAGTGCTGGACCTGGTCGCCGAACCGCTCGAAATCACCGGCGAGGTGGAACGTCAGGGAGAACTGCTGATTTTGCGCGCCGATCCGGCAACTTATTGCCGGCTCAAGCGGTAAGGAATTTATTCTCCGGGTGACCAATCCGTGAAGGCACAAACGCAATGTTTTCATGGACGTGGCGGTGAGACGATTTGTCAGGGCGAATCGGGTTCCGGCCGTTCCCCGATCTCCAATCCATCTGCCGCCAACTTGGAACGGCGGCAACCTGGGCTTTATCCGTACCGCTGCCGGGCCAAATCAATGATTTGCCTTCTTCCGACTCTGGCTTTGATTGCAGCGATGACCGTCGATGCCCAGACAGCGGGTTTCAAGTTTCATAGCGCCCTGGAGCGGACAGCGCTGCTCGAACTTTACACCTCGGAAGGCTGCAGCAGTTGTCCGCCGGCGGAGGCATGGCTGTCCCGGCTCCGCGATTCGCCCAGGTTGTGGCGGGAATTTGCCCCGGTGGCATGGCATGTGGATTATTGGAATCAGCTGGGCTGGAAAGATCCCTGGTCGGCGGCGGAATTTTCGGATCGGCAGCGGACTTATGCCCAACGGTGGCACGACGACAACATTTATACTCCCTGTTTCATTCTGAATGGCCAGGAATGGCGGGGTTGGGTCGCCGGCCAGGACGGGCCGCCGGCCAGCCGCGACCGGGCTGGCAGGCTCACTGTTGTTTCCAAGGATACAAATCGCTGGCAGGCGGTTTTTATGCCGGAAGGGATGGCGGCGACACGTTATGAAATCCACGCCGCGGTGCTGGCCGGGGGAATCAGGTCGGACGTGAAGGCAGGCGAAAACCGGGGCCGTCGTTTGAACCATGATTTTGTGGCCTTGAACCTTCTCCAGGTAGAAATGGCGCTCGACAGCGGCGTGGCGCAAGGCGAATTCAGGCTCGACCCGTCGTCATTCCGCTCCGAAAAAGTTTTGGCGCTGACCATCTGGGTCACACGTGATGGGCAGCTTGAACCGTTGCAGGCAACCGGTGGCTGGCTCATTCCGCCCGCCCAAAAATGATTGTAAGGGTCGCCATCTTCATCCGACCAACATCCGATGAAACAAGTTATTCTTTTGCTGGCGGTAGTGGGACTGGCCCTGCCGGTCCTCGCTCAAACCAAGGTCCTCGTCAACACGGACAAAACCGAGGTCGCCCTTCAAGGCTACGACCCGGTCGCCTTTTTCACGGACCACCATCCCGTGAAAGGCGACCCGAAGTTTGTGGCCAAGCGCGACGGTGCGATTTATTTCTTCGCTTCCAAGGAGCACAAGGAACTTTTTGCCCAAGACCCGGCGAAATATGAGCCGGTTTTCGGCGGCTACTGCGCCTATGGCGTCTCGCGTGACAAGCTCGTCGAGATTGACGTGGATGCTTTTCAGATCGTGGATGGAAAGCTATTGCTCCAATACAGCAAAGGAGTCCGGGACGATTTTAACAAGGACACCCAAGGCAATCTGGCCAAAGCCGCCGCCAACTGGCCTGCGCTCGTCGCCCAAAAGGGAAAATAGGTTGTAAGGCCATTCGTGTCACCACGACGAACCCACAGCAATTATGAACTCGTTCACCAAATCACAGAAAATTGCCAGTTGGCTGGTTCGCTTCACGGCGTCGGTCATCCTGCTGCAAACACTGTTCTTCAAGTTCACCGGCGCACCCGAGTCCGTTTATATTTTCACCAAAGTCGGCATGGAACCGTGGGGACGTTACGGCTCGGGCGTGGTGGAGTTGATTGCCGCCATCTTGCTGATGTCCTCCTGCTATGGCTGGCTGGGTGCGTTGCTTGCCCTTGGAGTTATGGGCGGGGCCATCCTGTCGCATCTGACCGTGCTGGGCATCGTCGTTCAGGATGACGGTGGACTCCTGTTCAGCCTGGCCATCACGGTAACGGTTTGCAGTCTCGTCACACTCGTTATGCATCGGCGCCAAATTCCTTTCGTCGCCCAATGGTTTCAACCTAAAAGCGCATGAACACAAAATCCGCCGGCCAGGACCGCGAATTGATTCAGTCCGTCATTGAGACCTTGCAGCAAGGCGAAACCTTGCTTACGGAAATCAGCGACAAGAACTACACGCGTAAAGTACCGGTTGCCTTCAATGCCACCATCGGTGGGCATTACCGTCACTGCCTCGATCATTTCCGCACCTTGCTTGCCTCGGCGACGACCGGTGACTTGAATTACGATCATCGTGAACGCGGCACACTCGTCGAGAACGACCGCTTTGCTGCGTTGAATGCCACCCGTGAGCTGCGCGAAGGCTACGAAAAACTGGATTCACTGTTTATTCCCAGGTTGCTCCAGGTGACTTGCAAGACCAGTTTCTCGACCAGTGGTTCGCAAATTGCGCTGTCCTCCATCGGACGGGAAATCATGTATGCCGTTGCCCACGCCGTGCATCACTACGCGCTCATCGGCGTCATGGGTGAAATCATGGGATTGCCACTGCCAGCCGGCTTCGGGGTCGCGCCGTCCACGCTCAAGCATCAGGTCGAAACGGCTCAGGCCGCCGCATAATTCCAATGACTGAAGCCCTGCCACTGTCGCCGTCTGCCGTCGCCGAATGGATTCCATTTGCGAAGGCGGCCGGATTTTTTCTGGCGACGTTCGTATTGGAAGACGTGGCTGCGGTGGGCGCAGGCCTTTTGCTCGCCACCGGCGGCATTTCGTGGCCGGCCGCATTTGTCGCGTGTTTTCTTGGAATCTGGATGGGTGATGTCGGGTTGTATGCGCTTGCGCGATACGCCGGCCGCGGATGGTTCGAGCGATCGTCGCTCCGACGCTACTCCGGGAAGGTGGCCGGAAGCGAACGCTGGTTTGCCGAACGCGGCGCCACCATTTTGATCTTCAGCCGCCTTGTTCCCGGGGCGCGGCTGCCAACGTACATCGCTGCCGGGTTTCTCCGCGTGCCCTTGCCGCGATTTCTGTACCTCACCGGTGTGGCATCCTGTGTCTGGACGGTGACGGTTTTATTCCTGGTGCAAACGTTTGGCGAACGGCCAACCCGCTGGCTTGGCGCCTACCGGCACGCCGGATGGTTGCTGTTTGGCGCGGGTGCGGTTTTGTTTGCCGCGCTGCAACTGCTGCGTTGTTGGTCAGTGAATTTCCCTTGGCGTCGGGTTCCGGCGCTGCTCGATCGCTGGCGGCATTGGGAATTCTGGCCGCCCTGGCTGTTTTATCCACCCGTCGCGGTTTACTATCTCTGGCTGGCCGTCAAGTATCGCGGCGCAATGCTGCCCACCGCTGCCAATCCGGGCATCTTTTCCGGCGGGATCATCGGCGAATCCAAAATGGCCACCTTGCGCGAATTGATGGACCGGAGCCCGGAATTCACGGCGGCGGCGGAGTTGGTCGCCGGCGCAACGGCGGAAGAACGCCTTGCCTCGCTCGAGGAAATACGCGCGCGGCGCAACTTGGATTACCCGTTCATCTTGAAGCCTGATGTGGGCCAGCGTGGGGCGGGCGTCAAGCTTGTCCGCAACCAAGCCCAGGCCCGGGCCTACTTCGAGCAGACCTCCGCCGCGATTTTGGTGCAACGTTTTGCCGCCGGGCCGCATGAGGCCGGCATTTTTTATTACCGCTTCCCCGATGAATTGGCCGGGCACATTTTTTCCGTCACGGAAAAGATATTTCCCATCGTCGCCGGTGATGGCCGATCCACGGTGGCGGAGCTGGTCTGGCGCGATCCGCGGGCCCGTTTCCAGGCTGAAAAATATCTGCAACGGCTGGGGGCGCGACAAGCCGAAGTGCTGCCCGCCGGTGAAACGCTCAAGCTGGTCCAGGCCGGCAATCACGCCCAAGGCTGCATTTTCCGCGACGGGATGCGTTTGAATTCGCCCGCGCTGGAAGCCCGCGTTGACGAGATTTCGCGGAAGCTCACCGGCTTTTTCATTGGCCGTTACGACCTCCGCTTTTCGAACGAAAAGGATTTGCGCGCGGGGGAAAATTTCCAGATTGTCGAGCTCAACGGTGCGGCGGCGGAAGCTGCGAGCATCTATGATGCGCGGAACTCCTTGTGGTCGGCCTATCGGACGCTGTTCCGGCAATGGGACCTGGTCTTTGCCATTGGCGCGGAAAATCGAAGACGCGGTTGCGCGACGACAAAAGTATCCCATCTCTGGCGCGCGTGGCGTCACTATGCCTTGCTCGCGGCCACGTATCCAACCGCGGATTGAGCCATGTGTACCGTCAGCTTTATCGCCCGTAAAAACGGCTACGCGCTGGCAATGAACCGGGATGAAAAACTCACGCGGGTCCCGGGCCTGCCGCCAAAGTTGTGCGAAGCGGGCGGTCGCGCCGTGCTTTGTCCGTCTGAACCCGGCGGCGGCACCTGGATTGCCCTCAACGACGCCGGCGCAACGCTGGCGTTGATCAATTGGTATTCCGTCCGGGCGCGCGTGAAAGCGGGCGCCGTCAGCCGTGGCGAGGTGGTGAAATCGGTTCGCGCCGCCGGCAGCAGCGATTTTGTGGTTTCCGCACTGGCGAAGCTGCCGCTGGCCAAAATAAATCCGTTCCGCCTCATCGGAGTTTTTCCGGCTACGGTCGGGATTTTTGAGTGGCGCTGGGATTTGAAAAAGCTTGTCTGCAAAAAACACGCCTGGAAACCGCGCCAATGGATTTCATCCGGTTTTGACGAACCGAGGGCGCAGCGTATCCGCCGCGCCACCTTCCGGCGGGCGCAAGCGCAGCGCCCGGCGGACGGCCTTGGCTGGCTTCGCCGCCTGCACCGTTCACATGCTCCCGGTTCCGGGGCGTTTTCAACCTGCATGCATCGCCCGGATGCCGCGACCGTTAGTTGTACCGAAATCGCGCTGTCATTCCGTCACGCAACCATGCGCTATCATCCTGGAGCACCATGCCGGGCATCCAAACATTTTGTCCGCCACCTTCGTCTCAAGGGGTCAATGTCAGGGTCGGGGACCATGAACCGGTCAACGCGTGATTGAAGCACGGGTGAGGGGGAATCGGTGGCCACAGCGTGGTGGGTCGAGTTCGCAAGGAAGCTGGTCTGCAAACCCCAGCAATTTAGAGTGTCGTGGTCGCTGGGTTCCCGCCGAAAATGCGGGCCAGTCTTTCCCGGCGAAAGGCAAAAATGTTTTTCACATCGCGTCGGACGAAGAGGCAGTTCGTCAACGCCCCACCGCGTGGACGGTAGCGCACGGCATCGATGCAAAGTGTGCCGCCATCGCGCGCCTCGAAGGTGTGCGTGTGGTGCCAGAGGGCGTAGGGCCCGCGCAATTGCCTGTCTGCAAATCGGTGCGGGGGATTCCATTCGACAATCTCCGTGCGCCAGCGAATGGGGATGCCATGGATCCGGATGCGATAATCGATCAGGGCGCCGGGGTACATTGCGACCGGCGCGGGAGTGAGGATCTCAAAGTTCAACCAAGGCGGCGTGAGGGTTTCCAGATTTTGCGCCTCGGCGAAAAAGGGGAAGACCTCCTCACGCCGCCGCGGAAGCCAAAGCTCCGTGTGAAACTGGAATTCCTTCAGGGTGCGCCGGTTCACAGTTTTGTCCGGATCCCACACGCCCGCAACGCACACCAGCCGCGCAGGGCCTCGAAAAGGACAAACGCACCCGAAGCCAGCAGCACCCCGCCGAGCCACACCGACACGGTGAAGCCAAAGCCCGCCCCGAGGAACAGCGCCAGCGCCCCGAGGCCGCGCACCCGCCGGCCGGTGCGGCCAATGTTGGGAGAAAGCCAATGTTTCATCACTTTAATTTCCGGGCAGGCTTGCGCAAGCCGTCGAGGATGGAGCACAGGTGATCGAGGTCCTTGATTTGCAGCGCGGCGATCTTTTCCAACGCTTTGCGGTAGGCGGGCATGGCCCGGCCCCCGGCCAGCAGGATGGTTTCCGGCGGCAGCAATTCGCGCAGGCGCGCCAGTTCTCCCTCCAGGCGCGCGTCATCTTCCGGATAGACCAGGCTCAACGCCACGGCGCGCGCCCGGTTTTGCCGCGCCGCCCCGGCAATCTCCGCCGCGGGCAGGCTCGCGCCGAGAT
>JBAPQW010000042.1:0-60585 GCA_049280815.1 Verrucomicrobiia bacterium
ATGACCGGGGGCGGCGTGACCGGCGGCGGCACGGCGCCGGGCGGCAAAGGTGGTGTTTCCATGTCCATAGCGTTTGCAGACTAGCGCAAAACCGGCGGGGGGGCAAGGTTCACTTCAAAGGAGGAAGGCAGAATGCAGCATGTAGAAACGGCTCCAAACGACGGCGAGAGATTTCTTCATTCATCATTCTGCCTTCTGCCTTCACCAGTACTGGTGCACCAGCGGCTTGATTTGCGCGTCGTAAAGGGCGCGGATCTTTTTCATCGTAACCGGGGACAACCGTTTGAGGTCCGAGGCGGCAATGTTTTCCGCCACCTGGGCCGGGCGCTTGGCGCCGGGGATCGCGCAGGTCACCGCCGGAAATTCCAGGATCCACCGCAAGGCCAGTTGGGCCAGGCTCGCGCCGGCGGGCGCGAACGCCTTCAATTCTTCAACCGCGCGCAGGCCCGTTTCGAAATCCACCCCGGAAAATGTTTCGCCGCGGTCGAACGCCTCGCCGTGGCGGTTGAAGTTCCGATGGTCGTCCTTGGCAAACCTGCTCGTAGGGGTGATTTTGCCGGACAACATGCCTGATGCCAGCGGGACACGCGCGAGGATGCCGATTTTGCGGCGTTGGGCTTCCGGGAAAAACAATTCGGCCGGCCGCTGCCGAAAAATATTGAAAATGATCTGAATCGTCTGAACGTTGGGAAATTCAATCGCCTTCAACGCTTCCTCGACTTTTTCCACGCTTACGCCGTAATGACGCAGTTTGCCGGCCTTCACGAGTTCATCGAGAACGCCAAACACCTCGGGCATGTAAAAAACCTGCGTCGGCGGGCAATGCAGTTGCAGCAAATCGATTGCCTCCGTATCCAGGTTTTTCAGGCTGCGCTCGATGAACGCAGTGAGATTCTTGCGGCTGTAGCCTTCCGGGGTCTGCTGGGGCAGGCGGCGACCGGCCTTGGTGGCGATGTAAAATGTTTCCTTCCGCTCCTGGCGCAGGCTGGCCATCAGGCGTTCGCTGCGGCCGTCGCCGTAAACGTCCGCCGTGTCGAAGAAATTGACGCCGCCATCGAGCGCGGCGTGGAGCGCGGCGAGTGAGTCCTGGTCGCTGACGTCGCCCCACGCGCCGCCGATGGCCCAGGCGCCGAAGCTGATTTCCGAGACCTTCCAGCCGGTCTGGCCGAGTTCACGATATTTCATGCGCGAAAGCTAAACGAAAAATTTCATGACGCAAAGCCACAAAGGCAGGGCGTCTCACTCCGGGCGCGCCGGGTTTCGCGTTCGTTCGGGCGGCGGGCAGAGGACTGCCCGTCCTACCTTTCTTGCAATGAACAATCCGTGTTAATTCGTGAAATCAGTGTCGAAATTTGCATTCATTTCGCTTCTTTGCGTCCGGGCGTCCTTGCGCTAAAGTCTCGCTGCTATGCAACCGGAGAAATTGACCCAGAAATCGCAGGAGGCGCTGGCGGAGGCCCAGCGCCTCGCACGTGATCTGTCGCATCAGGAAATTGACGGCGAACATCTCGCGCTGGCGCTCATCGGCCAGACTGAAAGCCTTATTCCCGACCTCTTGGAACGCATCGGCGTGCCGGTCGCCCGGCTGAAACCGGATTTGGAGGCCGAACTCGCCCGCCGACACAAGGTCCAGGGTGGTGGCGAAGTCTATGCCGGCAGCGATTTGAAAAAGGCGCTCGACGCCGCGCAATCCGAGGCCACCAAGCTCAAGGATGAATACGTCAGCACCGAACATCTGTTGCTCGGCCTGCTGGACAGCGGCGGTTCGTCGCTGAAAAAGATCTTCGCCAAACATGGCCTCAGGCGCGATGCGGTGCTCAAAGCGCTTGCCGAGCTGCGTGGCAACCAGCGCGTCACCGACGAAAATCCCGAGGGTAAATTCCAGGCGCTCGAAAAATACGGGCGCGACCTTACCGCGCTGGCGCGGCAAGGAAAAATTGACCCGGTCATCGGCCGCGACGAGGAAATCCGCCGCGTCATGCAGGTGCTCACGCGCCGCACCAAAAACAATCCGGTGCTCATCGGCGAACCCGGCGTGGGCAAGACGGCCATTGCCGAGGGCCTGGCCCGGCGCATCGTCAGCGGCGACGTGCCCGAATCGCTCAAGAACAAACGGCTGGTGGCGATGGATCTGAGCGCGATGATTGCGGGCGCAAAATATCGCGGAGAGTTTGAAGACCGGCTCAAGGCGTTTCTCAAGGAAATCACCGCGAGCGAAGGCAAAATCATTTTGTTCATTGACGAACTGCACACCATCGTCGGCGCGGGTGCGGCGGAAGGCGCCACGGATGCGGCGAACATTATGAAACCGCAACTCGCACGCGGCGAACTGCGCTGCGTGGGCGCGACGACGCTGGACGAATACCGCAAGCACATCGAAAAAGACCCGGCGCTGGAACGCCGGTTCCAGCCGGTCCAGGTCAGCGAGCCCACGGTGGAGGCGACCGTTGCCATTTTACGCGGATTGAAGGAACGCTACGAAGTACATCACGGCGTGCGCATCCAGGATGCGGCGCTCGTGGCGGCGGCAACGCTGTCGCATCGCTACATCACCGACCGCTTTCTGCCGGACAAGGCGATTGATCTGGTGGATGAGGCGGCGTCGCGCATCAAGATGGAACTGGATTCCAAGCCGACGGAGCTGGACCAGCTCGACCGGAAGATTTTGCAGCTGGAGATCGAGCGGACGTCGCTGGCCAAGGAAAAGGACGCGGCGAGCAAGGAACGGCTCAAGCTCATTGACAAGGAAACCGCGAACCTCAAGGACAAATCCAAGGCGCTCACCGCGCAATGGCAGAACGAAAAGGCCGCCGTCAACGCCGTCAGTGTGGTGCAGACGCAGCTGGAACAGGCCAAGATTGAACTGGAGCAGGCGCAAAGGCGCGGCGATTTGACCAAGTCTGCGGAGATCCAATACGGAAAAATTCCTGACTTGGAGAAGAAACTGGCGGATATTGAAAAACAATCCGCCCAGGCGACGAGAACCTCCTTGCTGCGCCAGGAAGTCACGGACGAAGACATCGCCAAGGTCGTGGCCTCCTGGACGCATATCCCGGTGAGCCGGATGCTGGAAGGCGAGCGGCAGAAGCTGGTGAAGATGGAGGAACGGCTGGCGCAACGCGTGGTCGGGCAGAAGGAAGCCATCAAGGCCGTGTCCGACGCCGTGCGCCGCGCCCGCAGCGGTTTGCAGGATCCGAACCGGCCCATCGGCTCGTTCATTTTCCTCGGCCCGACCGGTGTCGGCAAGACCGAGACGGCCCGGGCGCTGGCGGAGTTTTTGTTCGACGACGAGAACGCCATGATCCGCATCGACATGAGCGAATACATGGAGAAGCACACCGTATCGCGGCTCATCGGCGCGCCGCCGGGCTACGTCGGCTACGAGGAAGGCGGGCAATTGAGCGAGACCGTGCGGCGCCGGCCATATTCGGTGGTGTTGTTCGACGAGATTGAGAAGGCGCATCACGACGTGTTCAACGTGCTGTTGCAGGTGCTCGACGACGGGCGGCTCACGGACGGGCAGGGGAGAACGGTGGATTTCAAGAACACCATCGTCATCATGACCAGCAACCTCGGCTCGCCCATCATCCAGGAATATTTCATGGATGGTAAAACCGACAAGTCATCGCATCAGGTGATGGAAGACAAGGTGATGGCCGAGTTGAAAAAGCATTTCCGGCCGGAATTCCTGAACCGCGTGGACGACGTCATCATTTTCCAGAGCCTCGACGAAAGCCAAATTGAGCGCATCGTGGACATCCAACTGGAGAAGCTGAAGCAGCGGCTGGCGCAGCAGAATCTCACGCTGGACGTGGCCGCCGACGCGAAGAAGTTATTGGCCAAGGAAGGCTACGACCCGCAATTCGGCGCCCGCCCGCTCAAGCGCGCCGTGCAGGAACACATCCTCAACCCGCTGTCGATGCGCCTGCTCGAGGGCGAGTTCAAGCCGGGGGATAAAATAAAAGTAACGGTGAAAGACGACGAACTGGTTTTCCAGCGAAAATAAATTGAACCACAAAGTCGCAAAGACGCGAAGATAGTAATTTTATAACATAGATTCATGAAGGCGCGTCTGTCCACAAGAACGGATTTCAAGTCGCCCATGAGCAGGGCGTCAATGTCCAGTTGTTCGCGCAGGCCGTCCACAGGCACCAAATCCAGGCCGAGGTCGAATTCGGCAAGGTCGAGGACTTCAACGGGCAATTTGCGTCCGGCCGGGTACGCGGCGCGCAACCGATCGGCTTTCTGCCAGATACGTTCCTTTGGATTGTATGGCGCTTTGAATTTGCCCGGGTCGTTCAAGGTTTGTTGGCGCTTCTGATGAGTTTGAGCAGTTTTTCCAAGTCTTCCCGCGATGGTTTCTGGCCGGAAAGTGTGCGGAAGAAAACGGGCAGATGCGCGGCGAGTTCCTTGTCCTCGAGCAGGTGATCGGGAATGCGTCCGGCGTCCACGGCAGCGTAATCATGGAATTTGTGCCAGTCGTCGGAGCCGTCTTTGAGGCCGAGTTGCTTGGCCCATTTGCGCAGGGTGACTTCGTCCTTGGGCGGAGGTGATACCTCCCGTTCGATTTTGCTCCAGTTGCTGGGGTCGTGGCCGTGTTCCAGACAAAACTCGCGCAGGCCGAGACGTTGTTTCGCCCGCAATTCTTTGATGAAGGTTCCAAACATAGTAGGTTTTAATCAAGTCTGTGGTAAAATATTTACCACGGAACCGGTCAGACGTCCAGCGGGAATTTGTAGCGCGGTGGAGGCGTTCGCGTTTACGCCATCGGGGTGCAGAGTTCGACCAGGTGGCCGGAATTGTCGCGGAGGTAGGCCACGGTCTGGCCCCAGGGCTTCGTGGCCGGTTCGCTGATGGCGGTCGCGCCGGCGCTTACCGCGCGTTTGAATATTGCCGGGACATCGGCCGTGGTCAGGGCAATCTCCACTCCCAGCGGCGCCTTGTCCGGCCCGGCAGCCACGACCTTCTGTTTCAAATGTTCTTCGGCCAGAGCGACGCTGGCGAAGGCCAGGCGCGTGGCGCCGGTCTCCAGCTCGCCGTACGCCTTGCCGTTGTCATCGTGGAAAAAGCGTTTGGCCAGGCCGAATGCCTTTTCGTAAAAGGCGAGGCTGGCGGCGACATCGTTGACATACAAAATCACGTAACCGAGTGAAGGAGGATTCATGGTGGCGAATAGTTGATGGTTGATAGTGGATGGACCTTTTTGATGCAATCCTATAACAGCGGGCGGGACAAAGGCTGTCCAACCGCCCAAATTCGACGCAAAGGTGCGAAGGTGCAGAAGACGCGAATTTATAACCGCTAATGAACGCTGATTCACGCTGATACGAATTTGAGCCCGGTTTGTCGCACCAGGAACCAACCGGTTCCACTGGACCTGGCAACGGTGAATATGGCACTTGAAGGTTGAAACAAAGAAAGGTAAGGGTAACCGATAAAATGTCCCTGAAAATTAAATGGCTAAGCCGACCGGAAGACCATGACTATCCGGCCGCGCTGTCGTATTTGACTCTCATCTATGATGCAAAGACGGCCGCTAGCCAGGTGAGCAAGTTGAAAAAGGCGCCGCTGTCGGAGTTCAAGGCGAAGGATATTTTCCGGGCCTCCCGATTATCCTTGCTAGGCGCCAGCAACTCTCATGTCAAAAAAGACATGGTGAAAATCGAGTCCGGGAGCGAAGTGTCGCCCCTTCTGTTGGCGCGGGACCCGGCCAATGGCAAGGTGGTCATTGCCGACGGCTACCATCGGCTGTGTGCGGTTTACACCTTTGATGAAGATGCGGTGATTCCCTGCAAGATTGCGTAGCGCCGTTCGCATGCGCCGGGGCGGCCCGGGACCTTGCATGTCGATTTGGTTCAATTCAGGGGCCCAAAGTTGCACGATAAAACCGATGCAAATAATTCGTGGCCGAGGTGTCGGTAAAGTCATAGATTCCGGCCGAGTTGGTCAACACCGGAACCCACGACGAAAGATTGGTGGTGGCTTGAATGATGTTCGTCAGGCCCGGGATGCCGTAGAGTTCCATGCGAAACTGTCCATTGCCGAGCCAGGCGGGATTAATGATTTGTGGAATATTGAAGTTAACTTGATCATTCCAGCGGCCAATATCGTAGGACGATTTGTTTCCGGCGGAACGAAAATTGCCACCGGCATACAGGTCTGAACCAAGAACCGACAGGCTGAACACGGCACCTGACCCCGGTCCGATGGAAGCGGTGCCGCTGCCCAGAGCCGACCAGTTGGTGCCGTCCCACTTTGCGATGTGCGCGGCGGGTACACCGCCGATATTGGTGAAACTGCCGCCAGCGTAAAGGTTGTTGCCAAGCGTGGTCAGGGCGGAGATGGATCCACTGCCAACCACCCCCCCGCCAACGGCCGACCAACTACTACCGTCCCACTTTGCGATATGACTGGCGGCCAGGCCGCCGGCGTTCGTAAAAAGCCCGGCCACGTAAAGATTGGTGGACAAGACCGTCATGGCGAGGACGTTGCTGTTGAGGCCGGTTCCAACGGCTTTTGAATAACTGCCATAAACCAGAATATTGCTGCAACCTCCATTCGGGAAATTGTCGTAAACAATGAAATGTCCGCCGACATAAATATTGGTGCCAATGGTTGCGAGGGCGTCCATGCCAATGTTGGGGTCATTGGCAAAAGGGGTGATGTTGTAGTAAAGCGGAATCATGTCATTCCAATTGGTGCCATCCCAGCGTTGGAAAAACGGAAGGTAATACGTCGTGCCGTTCAACGGGGCGCCGACCGCATAAACGCCATCCGTACGCACCATGAAGGCCGCAACCGTGCCGCCGGGGCCGTTGCCAAGGGAATGCCAGTTTGCTCCGTCCCAAAGAGCAGTGTCCAGGGCAACCACCCCTCCGGCAGTGACAAACGAACCGCCGGCATAGACATTATTGCCGGCCGTCGCCAGGGCGTGAATGCTCGTTGTGCCGCCAATGGGGCCGATGCCGCTGCCGAGGGGATACCAGTTCTTGCCGTCAAACTTTGCGATGAGACTGGTATTGGTGCGCCCGGCATAAGAGAAAAGTCCTCCCGCATAGAGATTCGTGCCGTCATTGGCCAGGGCAAAAATCGAGGGTGAAACCCCGTTGAGCCGGCCGGCGATTCCAACCACGCTCCAATTGGTTCCATCCCAAGCCGCCACTCCGTCAGCCAAAACACCGCCGGCGACGCCAAAACTGCCCCCGACATAAACATTTGTGCCATTGGCAACCACCCGCAAGCCGGCGGCGCTCAAACCGCTGCCGGCGGCAGCCCAGGACGAACCGTTCCAGACCGCAAAATTTGTGGCGGCAACACCTCCTGCGGACGTGAAGGATCCCGCCACACAAACCTGGTTGTTCAAGATGGCAATGTTATTGACCCCGTTATTGGCGCCCGGGTTGATACCGCTGCCCAAGGCAGACCAGCTAGTGCCATCCCATTTTGCAATGTAGTTCGCCGGCGTGGAACCGGCTTGCGTAAAGACGCCACCCGCATAAAGACTGCCGCCATTGACTGCCAGGCCATCGACGATCCCATTGGCGCCGCCGCCAACTGCCGACCAGGTGGAACCGTTCCACACCGCAAGATTCGTGGCCGCCTGCGTTCCGGAATTGGTGAACGATCCGCCCGCATAGACCAAACCGCCATTAACGGTTGCGATTCGCACATAACTATAATAGCCAGGACCACCCAAGCCGCCGCCCAAGGCATGCCAGGCGCTGCCATCCCACCTTCCGATATTGGTCATCACCACGCCGGCGCCGTCCAGGTTTGTGAAAATTCCGCCGACATAAAGGTCGCTGCCTGATACTGCCAGGCTCAATCCGCTGCCGCTGAATCCAACGCTGCTCCAGGCATTGCCATCCCAACGGGCGAGACCATTGGCGGCCGTCCCATTGACGCTGGAAAACATCCCGGCCACGTAAAGCGTGCCCCCCACGAAGGCAGCATCATACAGGAATGCAGAACCGGTTCCGTTGTTGAATGTGCCGACGACCGACCACTGGTTGCCATTCCAGACGTTCAATGAGGTGTTTGTCAACGGATTGCCATAACCCCCGGCATACAATAAGCCATTGTTCAAAGCCAAAGCCTGTACGAAGTTCGTCGTGCCTGGTACACCAAACTGTGCGTCCCAATGTTCGTCACCGGGAATCGCCTGTGCGGGTGCGGGCAGTAACAAATAGCCAATGGCAAAAAATAAAAGAACTGTTGAAACCAAGGATAACTTTGAAACTTTCATGGTCTTTCCTTCAGATTATCCGCATTTTACCGCCCAAACACTGGTTGGCAACAGAATTTCACAACCGGGCGGGCGGATGGGAGGTCTTGGAGCAATTCAAACGCTTCGGCCAGTTGACCTGTCGTCGCCAGCGGCAAACTCACATTCCCCGGCTCTGGGCGTTTTTGGATGGTTATTCAAACTAACTCACTGTTCTGAAACAGCAAAGCCGTTGGTAATATAATTTGCCAATCTTGATTTTTCTTCGCGCTTTTCATTGCCGGTGCCACGCGCTTTAATGCCGGGGTGGCGAACTTGCGCATCCAGCCGGTACAGTCTCTCGACGCGCCGGAACTGGCATTGTATCTGACCCTCCGCCGGGTGGAGGAACATGAGCGGGCCGGTGTGCTGGTGGCCACCAACATCAAGGTGGTCAGGCGGCTGCTGGCGAGCCGGTACTCGGTCGTCTCCGCGCTGCTCACGCCCGCGTGGCTGGAACAGCTCGAACCAAAACTGCGCGCGCGGCCGGAGGAAGAAATCTGCGTTTACGTCGGCGAACGGAAGCTGCTGGAAACCATCACCGGTTACCAGTTGCATCAGGGCGCGCTGGCCGTGGCCAAAATTCCACCCCAGCCGGATTTTGAGACATTGCTGAAAAATTCACCGCATCCATTGTTGCTTGCCGCGGTGGAAGGCATTGCCAGTGCGGAAAATCTCGGCGCAGTCGTCCGGAATTGCGCGGCGTTTGGCGCGCATTTCCTGATCGTGGGCGAAACCTGCGGCAGTCCGTTCCAACGTCGCGCGGTTTCCGGTTCCATGGGCACCACCTTCGAGCAACCCCTGGTGCGCGTGGATAATCTCGTGGAAAAACTGACGGCGCTGCGCACGCGGGGGGTGCGGTGCCTGGCGGCGCATCCCCGACCTGGGGCAAAAAAGCTGTCGGCGGTGAATTTGCAGGGCGATTGCTGCCTGGTATTTGGCGCGGAAGGACCGGGCCTGACGGCGGCGGTGCTGGCGGCCTGCGACGACACGGTGGAAATCCCGATGCCTAGTCACATGAATTCCCTGAACGTGGCCGTCGCCACCGGCGTGTTCCTGTATGAGGCGACCCGGCAGCGCGGGTGACTGGGGCAACGGCTCTCCGGCAGTCGCAGAGCGACGCGATGAGTATAGCCCGGTATTTCAATGCCGGGACAAATCCACGAAAATTCCGAGTTCCGCAGGGATGACTGAAACCCATTTCCAAAAACACGGGTTGACATATTCGATGCGGTGTTTTTTTTCAGCCGTCCCTGCGGGACTCATTTGTTTGATGCGGGCGACCCGGCGTTGAAACGCCGGGCTATTGTCGGGTTGTCCCGTTGGGACGAACGAAGGCCGCCGCCTTTACCTCACGGCGCGGGTTTGAAGGTGCGCACGTACGTTGCCAGCGCTTCAATCTCAGCGGCGGACAATTTTTTCTGGAAGGCCGGCATCAGTTTGGGGCCGGTCTGGATCGCTTTGATTATTTCGGCATCCGAAGTGTTCGTTTGCCAGCGGGCGTTGGTAAAATTCTGCGCGCCCAAGAGCCAGCCATGAAATGTCCGGGCCCGGCCGTCGCGGCCATGGCAGGTGGCGCAATTTTCCGCGAACAGCCCCGGGACGTCCACCTGGACTTTCGAACAGCCAGCCGGTTGCACGGCCAGGGTGGGGGTTGAGGTGCAGCCGGTCGCCAGCCATGAAAGTCCGGCAACGGCCATCAGCAGCCACCACAGGATCATTCCTTTTTTCATATGCTCAATCCGTGTAAGCCTTCTCCGGCCCCGCGGCAAGCGGAATGACATCTCATCAGGCCTGCTGGCGTTTAGCGGTCGCAGCGCGACGCGATGACAATGGCCCGGCATTGAAATGCCGGGCCATTGTCGGTTTGTCCCGCTGGGACGAACGAATCCGTGTTCATCCGTGGTTAAAATCATGGCTTGGGTATTGATTCAAAATTGGTTGGCACTTTTGGCCGGCGGCGGACATTGATAGATGGATGCACGACGCGACGGACATGGATTTGCTGCGGCAATACGCCGACGGGAATTCCGACGATGCCTTTGCCACGCTGGTTTCGCGCCACGTGGACCTGGTTTATTCCGCCGCCTTGCGGAAAACCGGCAATCCCCACGCGGCCGAGGAAATCACGCAGGCGGTGTTCATCATCCTCGCCCAAAAGGCCGGACGCATCCCGGCCAAAACCATTTTGCCCGGTTGGCTGTATCAGACCGCGCGGCTGACGGCGTCGAGTTTCCTGCGGGGTGAAATCCGCCGGGTCCGCCGGGAACAGGAGGCTTACATGCAGACCGAACCCCATACTATTACGCCGGATAAAACCTGGGAAGAGCTCGCGCCGCTGCTGGACGATGCGATGGGGCAACTGGGCGACAAGGACCGCGCCGCCGTGGTGTTGCGTTTTTTTAGCGGCAAAAGCTTTGCGGACGTGGCCGCGGCCGCCGGTGTCAGCGAAAATGCGGCGAAGAAACGGGTCGCTCATGCGCTGGAGAAGCTGCAGCGCTATTTTTCCAAACGCGGTGTGAGTTCGACCACAGCTGTGATCGCTGGGGCGATTTCCACCCATTCCATCCAGGCTGCGCCGGTAGCGATGGCAAAGGCCGTGACGGCCGTCGCCGTTACCAAGGGCGCGGCCGCGGGCGGTTCAACCTTAACCCTCATCAACGGAGCATTGAAAATTATGGCCTGTACAAAAATGAACACGGCAGTCGTCGTCGTCGTGGTCTCGTTGCTCGCCGCCGGAACCACCGCTGTCATCTTCAAAGAAATCCAGGCGCATCGGACGTACTCATCGTATTCTTGGCAGGGCAAGGAAGGTGTGATTATGGATGAGCAAGTGAACCAACCGCCGCAAGTCAGGATTCTGCCCAGCAAATTTCACACGCCCGATTGGGCCACGTTGAACGGCAAACTGGTCGGCACGGGAGTCAGCGCACAGAATGTCGTGGCTTCCGCTTACGGTTATGTCACTTCGGCGCGGGTCGTTTTTTCCGCTGACCTGCCGGCTAGCCTTTATGATTACATCGCCTGTCTGCCGGGCGGCGAAAAAGCGAATGAACAGGCGTTGCAGGCGGAAGTAAAACGGAAGTTTGGTGTCGTGGGCAAAATCGAGACGCGCGATATGGACGTTTGGTTGCTCAACGTCAAATATCCAAATGCGCCCGGGTTGAAGCGCAATGACAAGGACCGTGGTAACGGCCTTTTCACCAAGCCGTACGGATTCCATGGCTGGCATGAAGCCATGTCGAACCTGGCTTACGCCATTGAAGACAAGGCCGGTGTTCCAGTCTTTGATCAGACTGGACTCACGGATCGTTTCGATTTTGATTTGAATTGCACGGAAAGCGACTTGAAGAATCACGATTGGGATGCAGTGAACCAAGCCCTCGGCAAACTCGGTCTTGAACTGGTGCCCACCAACATGCCCCTCGAAATGCTCGTGGTGGAAAAAGTGAAATAGTTTGTCCAGTTTCGCGGTTCGTGGACATCTTATCGGCAGATGACCGAATGGGATGACCATGAATTGCTCGCGGAATATGCCCGCACCGGATCCGAGGCGGCATTTGCTGTCCTGGTCGCGCGGTATGTGAACCTCGTCCATTCGGCCGCCTGGCGTTTCACCGGTAATCCGCATCACGCCGAGGAAATCACCCAGGCGGTCTTCATCATTCTGGCGCGCAAAGCCGGCGGATTGCGGCGCGGCACGGTGTTATCCGGCTGGCTTTACCAGACCGCGCGGCTGACGGCGGCGAACTTTGTGAAAGGCGAGGTCCGCCGCCAGCGCCGCGAACAGGAGGCTTATATGCAATCCACTTTGAGTGAGCCGGACGTGGTGGCCTGGAAACAAATCGCACCGTTGCTGGATGAAGCCATGGGGTGGCTGGGCGAGACCGACCGCAACGCCATCGTGTTGCGGTTCTTTGAAAACAAAACCGCGCGGCAGGTGGCGGCGGCGCTGAAGCTGAACGAGGCGACGGCGCATAAACGCGTGGACCGCGCGCTGGAGAAGCTGCACCGTTATTTTGCCCGGCGCGGCGTGAGTTCAACCACGGCCATCATCGCCGGGGCGATTTCCGCCCATTCCGTTCAAGCCGCGCCGGCGGCGCTGGCCAAGTTAGCAACGGCTGCCGCGATTACCAAGGGTGCGGCGGCCAGTGGTTCGACTTTAACCCTCATCCAAGGAGCATTAAAAATTATGGCATGGACAAAAATGAAAACTGCAATTGTGATCGCTGCCGTGGCGCTTGCGGGAGCCGGAACGACCGCCCTGACCGTCAAGGTGGTTTCACATTATCGCGAGGAATCCATCTGGGACAACATCACCGGAACTGACTTTTATGCGGAACTGAAAAGTGCGCAACCGGCTGTTTCTATTCGCCCAACCAGATTCACCCGTGAAGCGGCGGATTTTGACGAGATGCAGGGGAAAAGTATTGGGGTTTATCAGCCGTTTGAAATGCTTTTGGCCAAAGCTTATAACACCATCCCGTGTCGCGTTCTTGCTTTGACGCCACTGCCGCCGGGCGATTTTGATTTTATCACCAGTGTGCCCCAGCGTCCAAGAGAGGCCTTGCAGAAAATGATAAAACAGAAGTTCGGAATCACGGGCCGGCGCGAGACGCGTGAAACCGATGTTCTGTTGCTGAAGGTAAAATGGCAAAATGCGCCCGGTTTGAAACCAACGTCCTCGAAAGCCGGAAGCTCCACGTCCAATGAAGGCATTGGCCATTTGAGCCGCACCGATGGTCTCATTGATTACCTGATCTACGATCTTCAATATTATTTACAGGTCCCAGTCGTTAACCGAACCGGGCTTGCCGGTCGTTTCGATGTTGATCTCACATGGGATGACGAAATGAAATGGGATGGCACCGGACATTACTATTTCAGTAATCCTGACGGTTTGAAGCAGGTAGTCCTCGACCAGCTCGGCCTTGAACTGGTGCCCAGCCGCGAACCCGTCGAAATGTTGGTGGTGGAAAAGGTGAAGTAGAAAGATTTGTTTCCGGTTTCCCGGTGCGGCGGCAATATACCGGTTGAAACCATGTCCGAACCCGACCACCAGTTGATTGCCGAATTCAACGCGCGCCGCAGCGAGGAGGCCTTTGCCGCGCTGGTGCGGCAGCACGTCAACCTGGTTTTTGCCACGGCCTTGCGGCAGGTGGGCGATGCCGGCGCCGCCGAGGAAATCACGCAAAACGTATTCGTGGCGCTGGCGCTGGCCGCCGGCAAATTGGGATCGCACCCGACCATCGCCGGCTGGCTCCACCAGACGGCGTTGAACAAATCCCGCGAATGGCTCCGTTCCGAATTGCGCCGGCGCCGGCGGGAACAGGTTGCGGTCAATCTGGACCTGGCCCGGGCGGAAGGCGATTCCGTGTGGTCGCCGCTCGTGCCGTTGCTCGATGAGGCGCTCCTGGAACTTCGTGAACCGGACCGGCTGGCGGTGATCCTGCACTTCATGGAAGGCCAGACTTTCCATGAAGTCGGTTCGGCCCTCGGCATCGGCGAGGACACGGCGCGCAAGCGCGTCAACCGCTGTCTCGGCCAACTGACCCATTTCTTCCGCCGCCGTGGTTTCGCGACGCCGGCGCTCCTGGCCGGCTCGCCGCTCTTCACGCTTTCATCGCACGCGGCACCGGCCGGATTGGCGGCATCCGCCACGACTGCCGGCCTGGCCGCCGCTCATTCCGCGGCGACTTTAACCTTAACCCTCATCAAAGGAGCATTGAAAATTATGGCTTGGACCAAAGCAAAAACGGCAATCGTCGTCGGCGCCAGCGTGTTGCTCGCCGCCGGAACCACAACTGTCACCGTAAAAGCAATTCACGATCACTGGAAGTATTCCTGGGAAGTTCCCCATCCCAACAACCAGGTGCTCGAACAAGCTCCACCTCAAGTCACTATTTTGCCCGCCAAATTTCTTAAATCGGGTGGAGGAGGTTGGGCAGCGCAAGATGGCCGGGTTTTGGGAATAAGCGCCGGGATCGTAGATATGTTGCAAGCAGCCTATGCCACCCAGGCCCGGATGGTTTTCAAAACCGAACTGCCGCAGGACCGATATGACTTTATCGCCAACCTGCCGACCGGGACGGCGCAAGCTTTGCAAACGGAAATAAAAAGGAGGTTTGGTCTGGTCGGCCGGTTTGAGACGATTGAAACCAATGTTTTGGTGCTTACGGTGAAATATCCAAACGCGCAAGGTTTGAAGCCCAGCCGGACTGTGGGCCGCAGCAATCGCAATCCACAATTCGGGGAATATTCCTGTATCAACCAGCCCATTTCCGGCCTGACGTATTTTTTGGAACTATATCTGGGAACACCGATTATTGATCGGACTGGTCTAAAGGGTGGATTCGACATGGATGTCAAATGGAATGACGCCGACAAAGCAAACCGCAATGTTGACGGGTTGAAACAGGCCCTGACAGACCAGCTCGGCCTCGAACTGGTGCCCGGCCGCGAACCCATCGAGATGCTGGTGGTGGAAAAGGCGAAGTAGGCCGTTGTTTTTTGGCAAATCCGATGCGCGCTGCCGGCGCGCGAGGATCAGCCTTCGCCAGGCTACGGCGCGACAGGCGTTCGCCCCACCAAAATTCCTACCCGCGCTCTGTTTGTTTGTCCCGTTCATGGACTGCATTTGCGTTCAAAACATCCGAGGTGAGGCGTTCGTTGCCGGGCAAAATGCTTGAAGCCAATGAAGCGGGTTGGAATTTTGTTCGGGCCGGTGAAAACTCTCAAATCCCGGGCGACAGAATCGGGCGGCACATTTTATGCATTCAATTAGTGCGTCCGATAACAACGCGGTAGTGATGACCGGGAGGTAGCAGGATCGACAGGCGGGAAGTCATTCTGAGAAGCACCAGCCAGGCTTCCGTAAATTGTTTCGGCCTGGATATTATGGAAAAAAAATCGCGCCTGGCCAAGATCGTGTTGTATCAAAACGTCGGTTTCCTGATGATCATCGTGCTGTGTTATCTCGATGAGCTGCTCAAGCTGCCGTCGCTGGTCTTTTCCGACCATCCGTTCGACTTCGTTTATCGCCGGTCCACGCTGGAAATGCTGCTATTCCTGGCGGTCTGGCTGCTGGTGAGCGGTTCGACCCGGCGGTTGCTGAACCGGGTCCGGCAACTGGAGGACTTCATGCGAGTGTGCGCCTGGTGCCGGCGCATTGATTACAAGGGGGAATGGATGCGGCTGGAGGATTTCATGCAGCAGGGCTTTGACACGCCCACCACCCACGGAATCTGTCCGGAGTGTCTGGAACGGCAAAAAGCAGCGATTGAGCGGGCCAAACGCGCGCGGGACAATGCCGCGGCGGCAGGCTGAACCAGCTCGAAACAGCGGTCGGAAGTCGAATTCGGGGGGCAATTGGGCGAAGTGGGCCGGGAATCAGTTTTTGCAAGAAAGTCTTAAAAGCTTCCAATGTGACACAAAGATTGCCAGAAGCCTGAAACTTTTGCACTTTACCGCTGTTTAAGTTCGGTAGCATATATGTCCCGTTTTTTCAGCATGAGGGTTTCCTCCGGTTGGGGAAGGTTTGCGCTCCTGGTGTTCGGGTTGATGATTGTGGCCACCCGGATTGAGGCGCAGGGCGTTGGCTATTTCATTCAGGCCCCCAATCCTATAGCCGTCAACAACAACATCACTTACACCATCGTCGTGACGAATCTGACGGGTGGGCCACAAGCCGTCACCGTGACCAATACGTTTAGCGGGATATCTTTTCAGATTGGAGGGACACCCACCACCAGCCAGGGGACAGCTTCCGTCGGTTCGACCAACGTCGTGTTCAGTCTTGGCCTGATGGCCAACAACGCCATTGCGCAGATGGGCGTGACGGTTTTGCCGACTTCGATCGGGCCCCTCACCAATTCGCTGTCAGTGGCCACCAACGGGGTGTTCTTGGGCACTGCCCCTCCTTTTGTCGTCCAAGTCACCAACCCGGCGCCAGTGGCGGATCTGGCGGTGGCCATGACGGGACCGTCGGCGCTGGTCTACTCCAACGATTGGATGGTTTATGGGATCAACGTCACAAACCTGGGGCCCAGCGACGCGCCCAACGTCATCCTGACCAACTCTCTACCGTCCGGCGTCGGGATTATCAGCGCCACGCCGTCCAACCCTTCCTACAGCGTCCAAGGCACCAACGTCATTTTCAATCTGGGCACGCTGACGAACCAGGCTTTCATCAATTTTCAACTGACGGTCCAGCCCGCCACCGTCGGTGCCCTGGTTTTTGCGGCGATGGTCAGCACGAACAGCGTGAACGATCCGAACCTGGCCAATAATTCCGCCAGCATCACTGTGGCGGTGTCCAATTTCCTGGCCGGCCAGTTCACCGTCGTCACCAATTCTCCGCAGACAACCAATTACCAGAACGGCTTCATCGAACAAAACATCTCCTTGACGAATAGCGGCACGAATGCCGTCGCCGCCGCCCGGGTGGTGGTGTCCGGGTTGAAAAACAACCGGTTGTTTAACGCCGTCGGCACGAACAACGGGAGCGCCTTTGTGGTGTACGCCAATGTTTTGGATACCAACCAGAGCGTGACCCTGCTGCTCCAGTATTCCGTCCCCAACCGGTCGGCTTTTCCCTTCACGAACTCGCAGTTGCAGGCGTTCGCCGTGAACGTTCCCGACCTGACACCGCCGCCGGTGACCCTGACCAGCACGAACGTCAACATCAGCCGCATCCTCGAGCGGGCCGACGGCAGCATTCTGATTGAATGGCCGTCCATAACGAATCGAACTTACACGGTGGTTTACAGCGACAATGTTCTGTTTTCGAATGCCATGATGGCCCCGCCGTCCATCGTTGCCCCGGCGAACCGGACGCAGTGGATTGACTATGGCCCGCCCACGACGGTGAGCCATCCAACCAATGCCCCCGTGCGGTTTTATCGCATCTTTCTAAACCCCTGAGGCCATGTCATCCCACTCCATGAAGAACATCCGCCACCGCGACTTTTTCGCGTGGGGTTTGTCATTGTGTTTCGCGGGTTTGGTTTTGGCGGCCTCGGGCCAAACGCCGGCTCCCGATCAAAATCCAAATCCCAGTGGTTCAGTCAACGCAGCATCGGAAGCCACGGTTCAGCCACAGCCTGAGGTTCAGCCACAGCCTGAGGTCCAGCCACAGCCTGAGGTCCAGCCACAGCCTGAGGTCCAGCCGCAACCCACCATTGAACAGCAATCGTCTCCGGATGTCTTGAGTCGCTGGGGGATTCGAATGCTTCCCGACGATGACAATTGGACGCGCCATTTCCGGATCGGGGCCATGGTCGGATTGAATATCAGCGCCAACTTCAACATCACCGGACCGCTCACGACTTCCGGTCCGCTGCAGGGGATTTTTAACGACGGCTATGTGCGATCGGACGGTACGGGAGCCAACACGGGTTTTTGGGGCTACAATGATTCCTCTCAATACAACGCGGCCAACCATACCTTGTCCATGCACGCCGTGTCCTCCTACTCACCGACCACGGGCGCCAGTGTGAAGGAAGACGGCTCGGCGTTTCCGGGATTCGACATGGCCTACGGCGGGAATATTTGGGCCTGGGGAAATGCACGGATAGGTTGGGAGTTGGGATTCGGCCTGCTGCCCATCAGCATCACCGACAACCACACCATGAACGCATCCGCGAACCAATCGACTTATATTTTTGACACGCAGGGCATTGTCCTGCCGGGGGCGCCCTATCAAGGCACGCTGGGCGGTGCGGGTGAGCCGATCATTCCCGTGAAGCCAAGCCAGATCACCACCCAGCCAATTTCCGGGACCGGAACGATCACCGGCACGCGCACCTTGGACGTGACGCTTTACACGGTGCGACTGGGACCGTCGGTGTTTTGGGATTTAAATGAGTATTTTGGAGTATCCGCCGGCGCCGGCCCCGCGGTCGGCATCGTGTCCGGCAACTACAGCTTCAATGAAACGATCAATATTAATGCCTTCAGTGCCCAGAACAACGGTCAGATTGACGCGACTGACGTGGTGTACGGCGGCTACGTGAACGCGTCGCTGATGTACCATGTGGTTCCGAACGGCGACTTTTACGTGGGGTTGCAATACATGTCGCTGGGCAACGCCACCATCAGCGGCACCAGCCGGGAAGGACAATTAAACCTGGGCGGACAAGTCTATATTTCCGCCGGCATCAACTGGCCGTTTTGAGTCGCACCGTCACGGGCGGAGCACCGTGCGGACAGCACCCGCGGCTTCAACGCAGTTTTTCCACGTGAATTTTCGCCGGGTCGTTCACACCCAGTTGCAGCAGGGCGGCGGTGGCATAAAGTTCCAGGTAGGGTTTGAATTCCGGCGCGTTCAGCGAGCGCCGTTCGCGGTCGAGTTCCTTTACGCCCAGTATGTCGAGCGCCACTGGGTCGTGGCTGAACCACAATTGATTCAACACCTCGGAATAGTGCAGCAGGCCCCGTGAGCCGCCTTCGTACTGGCTGATGAGCGCGTCGGTGATGTTCAGCGCCACGCGGTCGCCCAGCACGGGCAGGGCGTAAATTTCCGGCACGGCGATGGCGAGCCGGTCGGCGTTATTCGCAAAACGCATCGTGTTATCCACGCTGCCCATCGCCAGCCCGTAAAGATGTCCGCAAACGCCGGTGTCTTCCTGGTTCAGCAGCGGCGCGACGCTGATGATTTTGGTGATTTCCTGGCTGACGATTTTGGCGACAAAGGATTTCTTTCCGACGTCGTCTCCTTTCCGGCCGAATTCCAGGTCGCCCCAGACGAGATTGCCGATGACGGTGGTGTCGGGCTGGTAAAATGTGGCCGGATCGTAGCCGGTCTCGTCGCAACCCGCCACCCGCACCCCGAGTTGTGCGCCCACCTTGAAAAACCCGGCGGCCCGCAAATCACTCTCGTGCTTGTCCCAGATGACGATGTGTTGCGGCGGCACGCCCGCGTCGAGCAATCCGTGAATCACCGCGGCGACCACCGCGGGCCGCGTGCCGCTGAGCATGCCGGCGGCGGAAAACACCTTGATGCCGACGACATCCTGGGTGGAGACGAGGCTGCGCCAGGCGGCGGCAACCGTGGACTGGCCGGTGAAATTCGTGAGGCCGCGATCCAGCATGAGCTGCACCCACGGGGCGCTGGGCTGAAAGTCAAAGGTGGCGTTTGGATTTTCAACGGTGACGACCCGGGACATGGCATTGGTGGCATGGCTGAAGACCGGCCCGGCGGCCAGGGCGGGCGCAGCGGCCAGTCCGATGGCCGCCGCGACCGCCAGCCGGCGGAGCGTTTGAACGAATTGAGTTTGCGCGTTTCTTGACACTTTCGGGCGTGGATGCTACCACCAGCGCGGATGCTGGCCATAAAAAATGCGCAAAGCGAGCATGGAGGATGGAAGATGGTGAATGGAATATTTTGGCGGCCCGCCATTTTCCATTTTCCATCTTCCGTATGCCCGCGGCTTGTTTTGCTTGTCCTCGGGCTTGCCCTGTTGCTGACGGGTTGCACGCCGTCCGGTTCCCGCTCCCTGCTCAAGGGAAAAAAACTTCTGGAGCGGGGCGATTATGCGGCCGCGGTGGCCCAATTCAAAACGGCCACGTCGCTCCTGACCACCAACGCGCAGGCGTGGAATTATCTCGGGGTCGCGTGCCAGTATGCCGGCCAGCCTGCCGAGGCCGTGACGGCTTATCAACGCGCCCTGACGCTCGACCGCGATTTGATGGAGGCACATTACAATCTCGGCTGTCTGTGGCTGGAGCAAAACAAACCCGATGCCGCGGGAAACGAGTTTACCACCTACACCCTGCGCCGCAGCAAGGCGCCGGAAGGCTGGCTCAAGCTGGGCCTCGCGCAGCTCCAGGCGCAGGATCTCGCCGCGGCGGAGAAAAGCTTCAGCACCGTGCTTTACCTGAGCCCGGACAATGCCGAGGCCTTGAACGGGTTGGGGCTGGCGCGGGTCGCCCGCGGGCGGCCGCGCGAAGCGGCCCAGTTTTTTGCGGCGGCGGCCAAGGTCAGGCCGGATTTCGGGCCGGCCGTGCTGAACCTGGCGACCGTCGCGCAGCAGTATTTGCACGACAACACGCTGGCCCTGCAAAATTACCGCGCCTATCTCGCCTTGACGCCGCGGCCGGCGAATTGGGAAGCGGTGAATGAAATTGTGGGCGGTCTGGCACCGTCAGGGATGGCCGCCACGGCGGGTGAAAGCCCGGCTTCGGCCTCAGAAAGCAGGACGCTGCCGGCCACCGCCGCGGTGCGCGCCCCGGCATTGACACGAACGCAGGCGGTTGCCCGGACCACGCCAGTTCCGCTGCGCCAGGCGGCCGCCCCCGCCCAGATTGTGAACGTGCAGCCGGAACCGGCGATTGTCGGGACACCCGTGCCGTCCGTTTCGTCGGAACCGGCAACGGGAAAGACCGGCACCCTGAACAAGCTGAATCCGCTAAATTGGTTTCGTTCTTCGGCGCCGGAAAGCAATCCTGAGACGACCGTGGCACCCCGGCCGTCGCCGCCGGTTTCGAGCAACAACCGGATTGCCGTAACGCCGTTGCCGCCCGCGGATTCCACCCCGACAACGCGAACCGCACCCGGCCCGGCAGCGGCAGCGGGGAATCCGCCGAAACCGGTGAGAATCGCCCAGCCGGCGACACCGACGTTTCCACGTTACCTCTATCTCTCGCCGCGCAAACCGAAGGCGGGCGACCGGCGGCTGGCATCGAACGCGTTCGCGCAGGCCCGGGAGGCCGAGCAGGGAACGCGCTGGGCGGATGCGCTGCAGGCGTATCGGCAGGCAGCCGAATTGGACCCGGGCTGGTTCGAGGCGCAATACAATTACGGCGTGATTGCCTACCGGATGCGGAATTACAATCAATCGCTCGCGGCTTACGAAATGGCGCTGGCGATCCAGCCGGACTCCGTGGATGCGCGTTATAATTTCGCGCTGGCGCTCAAGGCGGCCGGGTATGTGACCGACGCGGTGAATGAATTGAAGGATATTCTTTCGGCAACTCCGGATCAGGCACGGGTCCATCTGGCCTTGGGAAACATTTACGCGCAACAAATGTACGATCCGGTGGATGCGCGGCAGCAATACGTAAAGGTTTTGCAACTGGATCCGAGCAACCGGCAGGCCCCGGACATCCAATTCTGGCTCTCGTCAAACCCGCCCTGAGGAAAGTTTGCCGCCCTTGACCTTCAACCGGGCTCGCACCCGCCCGGCCGGACAAGGGAGGTAAAATGCTCCCGCCAACAACGGGGACGGTCGGGAGCACGATGTATAAATGGCGGCAAATCGCCGGTCGTAGCCAGGCCCCCAACACCAAAATTTGGCATGAAACGGGCTGTCATTCGAAATTGGCGTTGGAAATTGGCGGGTTTTATCCCGCCCTGAGTCCCGTTATGTTATGATTGCTGCAACCATACAAGATTTTACAACGGACAAGCTGCCGATCAACTGGTTTGACGGGGCGTTGGCGGCCTTTTTGATCATCGGCGTGTTCCGCGGACGCAAGCACGGCATGTCCAGGGAATTCCTGCCGCTGTTTCAATGGGTGACACTGGTGCTGGTGGCCGGCCTCTTTTACCCGATGGCCGCCGAATTGCTCGCCAATACGGCCGGGATGGGCAAATTGTCGAGTTTCATTTTCGGCTATCTGTTGCTCGCGGTCGCGGTCGTCTTCGTGTTTTTGATTTTCAAACGGCTGCTCGGTTACCGCATGGGTGAAAACAATTTTTTTGGCAGCGGCGAATATTATCTGGGCATGTCCTCGGGCGTGATCCGGTTCGCCTGCATGCTGCTGGCCGGGCTCGCCCTGTTGAACGCGCCATACTACAGCCCGGCGGACATCAAGGCCCACGAGGCCTACGTGAAACGCTGGTTCGGCGGCGGCATCTATTCCGGCAATTATTTCCCCGATCTGCAGACCATTCAGGAATCGGTCTTCAAAAAATCCTTCACCGGGCCTTACATCAAGGATTATTTGGGCTCGGTCCTGATCGAAACCACGCCCACGGACACCAAACCGGCCCCGGTGCAAAAAACGGCGGTGGTCAACATCCAGAAATAAGTGTAGCGTGTGGCCAACGACATGGCCGGCACGCTTTCTCCCGCAACCCGTGAGCGCATCCGCGCGGCCAGTGACATTGTTGACATCATCGGATCGTACCTGCCGCTGAAAAAGGCGGGCGCCAACTTCGTCGCCCTTTGCCCGTTTCACAAGGAAAAATCACCGAGCTTCAACGTCAATCCCCACCGCCAGATTTTTCACTGCTTCGGCTGCCACAAGGGCGGCGACGTGTTCACCTTCGTCAAGGAATACGAAAACATCGGGTTCATGGACGCCGTCCGCCGCCTGGCCGAACGCGCCAAAATCCCCATCGAATTCGACCAGACTCCCGGCGAACAACAATCGCGCCACCTCAAGGACCAGTTGCTCGAAATTCACGAGCACATCACCCAGCGCTGGCAGAGTGCGCTGCTGAACGAGGCCGGCGGCCAGCTCGCACGCGATTATCTCGCCCAACGCGGCGTGTCAGCCGAAGCCATTAAACTCTTCCGCCTCGGCGCCGCCCCCGAGCTTTGGGATGACACCGTCAACTGGGCCAAAAGCCGGGGCTATGATCTTGCCGTCGTCGAAAAGGCCGGGCTGATTTTGCACAAGGAAGGCGGTGATCATTATTACGACCGCTTCCGCGGCCGGCTCATTTTCCCCATTTGCGACGAGCAGGGCCGCGTGATCGGGTTCAGCGGACGGGTATTGTCCGGCGACGAAAAGACCGCCAAATACGTCAATTCGCCCGAGACGCCCATCTTCACCAAAAGCCGGGTCTTCTTCGGCCTCGACAAATCCAAGCGCGCGCTGCTCGACGCCGGGTTTGTGGTTGTTTGCGAAGGCCAGCTCGATTTGATTGCGTGTTTCATGGGCGGAGTCCAAAACGTCGTTGCCCCGCAGGGCACCGCCTTCACTGCCGACCATGCGCGCATCATCAAGCGTTACGTGGACGAGGTGGTGCTGTGTTTCGATTCGGACGAAGCCGGCCAGAACGCCGCTGTGCGTTCGCTCGACCACCTGCTGGAGTCCGGCCTGGCCGTGCGTGTGGCGGTGATGCCGGCACCGCATGACCCGGACAGTTTTATCAAGGCCAACGGCGGCGAAGCCTTCCGCCAGCTCGTGGAAAACGCCGAAGGTTTTTTTGATTATCTGTTGAACCGGCTTTGCAAAGTGGACGACGCGAACACCGACAAGGGTCGAAATGCCATTTTGCGCGGCATGGCTGAAGCCGTCCACAAGACCGGCAACGTCGTGCTGATTGACAAATACGCTCAAAAAACCGCGCTGCAACTCGGCGTTTCACCGGAAGCGGTCCGTGCCGAGTTTTCAAAGTTCAAGGCCCAAGGTTCAGGGTTCAGGGCTCAGGATCCCGAACCCGGGGAGCCGCCTTTGGAAGCGGAAGCCGAAATGCCACGCCCGTCCGACAAGGAATTCTGGCTGCTCAAGCTGCTCTTGCAGCACGACGATTTGGTCGGCTGGGTGGCGTTACATCTGGACGTGAATTGGATTTCGCATCCGCTAGCGCGGCAAATCGTCGAAAAACGGCTTGCCGCGTTGACGAATGAAAGCTGGAAAAACCTCGCTGCGTTTTTGGATCAATGTGAAACGTCCGAAATGCGGAGCCTCGTCACCGAAGCTGCCACCGCCGACAGAAAAATTCCAAATCCAGAAAGGTTGCTCAAAGGTGACTCTGCGCTTTCAGACAAGCGCGGAATATTGGAACAATTGCGGGATGAATTTATTGATCGGCAATTTACAACAGTAACAAACAAGCTTGGTCAGTCGGAAACTTTCGAAGGCGAGCATGTTGCTTTGATGCGACAACGAGATAATTTGCGGCAGCAAAAACGCGTTCCGTTGAAGTGACAGGTGACAAGAACCGAGAACGCGCAACTTATTTCCCTGTCACCTGTCACTCGTTACGTGTTACCCGCCTTACTTTGCGCCCTGGTCGATCCACGCGCGGATCAGGCCGATCTGTTCCGGGGTGAGCGGGCCGATGTTCGCCTTGTTGTGCAACGGCGGCATCCAGCTGTCATGGTCGTCGGTCGTGTGCGTAATGCACTTGACGACGAAGCTGTTGGCGCTGTCGCCGGCCGTGACGACCTTGCCGTCCTTGCTGCCCTTGAGCACGCCTTCCAGCGTGTCGAGCTTCAGATGGGCCTTCGGTTTTTCACCGCTGTGACACTTGACGCAGGACTGGTCTAAAATGGGTTTGATGTCGGTGGCATACGTCACGCCGGTCTGGGTGGAAGCCGGCGGTAAGGGCGTGGTTTCAGCAGCCACAGCCAAAACAAGGCTGGACGTGCCCATCATCGCGAGGATGGCGAGTTTGATTGAATTCTTCATTTTTATGGATTTGTTTAATGTTGCGGACAATTTGAACTTAAGACGTTCGAGGTGTCAAAAAGTTTCGAATAAAATGGCCGTTTTTCGAGGCTCCGCTTGCCGCCGGCGGCGCCTTGCGTTAACCATTTGGCGTGAACGGTGAACATTTCTCCGATGCGGCGCTGGTGGTGCTGGGCCATGGCACGACGCAAAATGCCGCCTCCGCCGCGCCGGTGTATCAGCACGCCGCGGAATTGCGCCGCCGGAAAATGTTCACCGCCGTCCGCGAGGCTTTCTGGAAACAGGAGCCGCAAATCAAAACCGTTCTGGCGGAACTTTCCGCCCCGCGCGTGTTCATCGTGCCGTTGTTCATCAGCGAGGGTTACTTCAGCGACGAAATCATCCCGCGCGAGTTGGGCTTTGCTGAAAACTTGAAACGGAAAACTGAAAACTCGGAGCTTATTTACTGCCTCCCTGTCGGTTCGCACGATAGCATGACCCGGGTGCTGCTGGCCCGGGCCAAAGAGATCGTCGAAAAATTTCCGTTTCCGCGGGCGCCCCGGCCGAAGGACATCACCCTGTTCATTGCCGGACACGGCACGAAGAAGAATGAAAATTCCCGCAAGGCCATCGAACATCAGGTGGAATTGCTCCGGGCCGCGAACCTGTACGGCGGAGTCCAGGCGATTTTTCTGGAAGAATCGCCGCGCATCGCCGAATGCTATAAACTGGCGCTGACAAAAAACCTGGTGGTGGTGCCGTTTTTCATCAGCGACGGTTTGCACACGCAGGAGGACATTCCCGTGTTGCTCGGCGAGGCCAAACCGGTTGTCCAACAACGGCTGGCCGCTGGGCAGCCGACGTGGCGTAATCCCACGGAAAAAAACGGCAAGCTCGTCTGGTATTCGACCGCCATCGGCAGCGAGCCGCATCTGGCGGACGTGATTCTGGAACGCGTGAAGGAAGTCTGTAGGAGTCGAGGCATTCAGACTCAAACTGACGGAACGTGAGAGACTCCTTGCGTCGTCTCCGACAAGGTGAAAAATGAATTTATGAAAAGATTGAGATTCGGAATTTTGAGCGCGGCGGGCATCGCGCGGAAAAACTGGCTGGCAATTTCCAGTTCCGGCAATTGCGTCGTGACGGCCGTGGCCAGCCGTGACCGCGAGCGCAGCCGCCAGTTCATCGCGGATGGCCAGGCCAAGGCCCCGTTTGATAATCCACCGGTCCCGCTCGGCAGCTACGAGGAATTGCTCGCCGCCAAGGACGTGGACGCCGTCTACATTCCGCTCCCCACCGGGCTGCGCAAGGAATGGGTGCTGCGGGCGGCGCAGGCGGGCAAGCATGTCGTTTGTGAAAAGCCGTGCGGGGTCAGCCTCGCCGACGTCCAGGAAATGACCGAGGCCTGCAAAAAAAACCGCGTGCAGTTCATGGACGGGGTGATGTTCATGCACAGCCCGCGCCTGCCGCGGGTCCGGGAAATACTCGACAACAACCTGAGCATCGGCCCGGTGCGCCGGATTTCCTCGGTTTTCAGTTTTTGCGGTGTCGAGGGCTTTTTTCAGGACAACATTCGTGTGGACGGCCGGCTCGAACCCGCCGGGTGCCTGGGAGACCTCGGCTGGTATTGTCTCCGGTTTTCACTTTGGACGATGAACTGGCAACTGCCCCATACCGTCACCGGCCGCATGCTTTCACAGTCCGCCGCCGGTCCCGGACGGGTGCCGGCGCCGACGGAATTTTCCGGCGAACTGATATTTGACGGCGGTGTTTCCGCGGGGTTTCATTGTTCGTTTCTCGCCCCGGACCAGCAATGGGCATCCGTCAGCGGACAAAAAGGCTGGTTGCGGCTCCCTGATTTCGTCCATCCGTACGACAGTCGTGAGCCGGCTTTTGAAGTCAATCGGAAGGAGATTCGCCTCCGGGCTGCGGTTGGCGCTGCGGCGCAAATCGCGGGTTCGGACCCGTCCGCAATGGGGCACCCCACTTCGCAGGACACCTGGATGTTCCGCAACTTCGCCGACCAGGTGTTCTCCGGCAAACTCAACGACGACTGGCCGAGTTGGTCGCTAAAGACGCAGCAGGTGCTGGATGCGTGTTTTGAATCGGCGCAGGACGATGGGAAGCCGGTAAACGCTTTTTAAAACCACGAAATACGCAAAAGGACACGAAAGAAAACCATTTCGTGTGGTTCTTGTATTTCGTGGTTCAAAACATTTCCATCTTCCATCCGCCAGCCTTCATCCTCTATGCTTCCGTCATGCATTTTCGGAAGATCACCATCATCGGCGTGGGCCTGCTCGGCGGATCCATCGGGCTGGCCGTGAAACGGCGGAAGCTCGCGCGCCTGACCGCCGGTTTCGTCCGCCGTCGGGCCAGCCTCAAGGATTGTGAACGGGCGGGCGCGGTGGACTTTGCCACCACCGATTTGCACGCCGCCGTTTGGGATGCCGACCTGGTCATCCTGTGCACCCCGCTGGCGCAAATGCGTTCGCGCGTCCGGGAACTGCTGCCCGCCTTGAAACGCGGCGCGATTGTCACCGACGTCGGCAGTGTCAAAGCCAGTGTCGTGCGCGACCTGGAATCGCTGATTCAAAAATCCGGCGCACACTTTGTCGGCAGTCATCCGATGGCCGGTGCGGAAAAAACCGGGGTTGCGGCGGCCCGGGCGGATTTGTTTGACGGCACGGTTTGCATTGTCACGCCCACAAGAAAAACGAATCAGCCCGCTCTGAAAAAAGTGCAGCAATTCTGGACCGCCATCGGTTCGCGCGTGCTGAAACTGAAGCCGGAGAGCCACGACGCGCTGGTGAGCCGGTCGAGCCATCTGCCGCATGTGGTCGCGGCCACCCTGGCCAGCCATGTTTTGAATCCGGCGAACCCGAAACAACAAGCCGCGTTGTGCGCCAACGGCTTTCGGGACACGACGCGCATCGCCTCCGGCTCGCCCGAAATGTGGCGCGACATCGCGCTGGCCAATCGCCGGAATCTGGCGAAGTCGCTCCAGGCCTTCATTACCGATTTGGAAAAGATTGAACGGTTGGTAAAGCGAGGGGGCGCGAAGGCCGTGATGAAACTTTTTGAAACCGCCAAACAACGCCGGGACGACTGGTGTGCAGGTTGCGCTTCGCCTTCTCCCGAATGAATTCCAGCCACCGATGGACACGGATGAAACGCACACCGGAAACCACGGTGTTAAAATTCCCATTGTATCATCTGGGTTCAGTCTGGGTTTCATCGGTGGCTAAATAAAATGGCCTTGCCTTCCCTCATCGAAATCGTGCCGCTGGACCAACCGGTTCGGGCGGAAATCACCATGCCGGGGTCGAAAAGCATCACGAACCGCGCCCTCATCCTCGCGGCCTTGGCGGAGGGGGAGACGATTCTGACCGGCGCCCTGTGGAGCGAGGACACGCAGGTCATGGTTGAGTGCCTGCAGGAACTCGGTTTCATGGTGAACATCGAGCCCGATCCCCATGAGACCTGCAATCGTACGATCACGGTATACGGCGAAGGCGGCCGGGTGCCGCCCGGGGGCACGGCGGACCAGCCGAAGGAGTTGTATGTGGGCAACGCCGGCACGGCGGCGCGATTTCTGGCGGCGTTGGTGTGTCTGGGCAAGGGCATTTACCGGTTGCACGGCGTGCCCCGGATGCACGAGCGGCCGCAGGCGGCCCTGTTCAAGGCGTTGCGCGAGCTGGGTTACCGGGTGGAAACGGAGCAGGGTAATGACCGCTTGCCAGTGCTGATTCAGGGCGCCGGCCAGAAAGTCGGCGCCAAATGCAAGGTGAGCATCGAACAAAGCTCGCAGTTTGCCTCGGCGCTTTTGCTGTGCGCCAGATATGGCGGCTGGCACATCAAGATTACGGGCGAAAACGCGGAGGAATCACCCTATGTGGCGATGACCGTAAAACTGATCGAGGCGTTTCCTCATCGCCGTGGAAGATTTCAAATCGAACCGGATGCTTCGAGTGGAAGTTATTTTTGGGGAGCGGCCTGGCTCTTTGAAAGGGCGGGATTCAGCAATGAAATGATGGTTTATGACTGGCCGAGAACTGAATCGCGATGGCAAGTGGATGCTCAATTTAGAATGTATATTGGATTGGGACTCGACGTGGGCATGAAAAACGTGATTTCCCGGTTGAATGAGCTGGCCGACAGTATTATGACGGCGATTGTCCTGGCGCCATTGGCTGGGCAGCCAGTCAAATTCATTCACCTCGGCCGCCTGCGCGTCCAGGAAACCGAGCGAGTGGTGGCCCTGAGAACGGAGTTGACCAGGTGCGGCGCCAAAGTTGTCGAGGAAGGCGATACGCTGACGGTTTATCCGTCACAACTTCACGGCGCGGAGATTGAGACCTACGAGGATCATCGCCTGGCGATGTGTTTTGCGATTCTGGGTTTGAAGGTGCCGGGCATCAAAATCAAGAATCCCGCGTGCGTGAAAAAGACGTTTCCCAACTTTTTCCAGAAGCTGGCCGGACCGCCGCCGAACGGCTTGGGAGCGACGATTTTGGATGCGAGGACGGGACAAAAGCTGGAATTTGATGATTTGTTTGCGGGTTGAGTTCCGTGGCGGCGTCCCGGCAGAGCGCCGCAGACTGAAAATATTTGCCGCGCGCTCACGAGGCGCGGCAACGGGAGAATAAGAATTGAAACAACCGATTGTGATTGCGATTGACGGGACGAGCGCGAGCGGCAAGAGCACGAATGCCAAGCTTGTGGCCAAGGCGCTCGGCTACGTCTATGTGGACACCGGCGCGATGTATCGCACGCTGGCGTGGCATTGCCTTAAAACCGGCGTTGAGGCGGAGAATCCCAAGGCCGTCGCCGCGGCGTGCCGCAAATGGAAAACGTCGCTGGTGTGCGTGGACCGCCGGGTGCACCTGCTCGTGGACGGTTATTATCCGGAGAAGGAAATCCGCACGCACGAAACCGCCGCCGCCGTGCCGCATGTCGCCGCCGTGCCGAAGGTGCGCGAGTGGATGAAGAAAAAGCAGCGCGAGTGCATCCAGTTCGGCAATCTGGTCATGGAAGGGCGCGACATCGGGACGAATGTTTTTCCGGAGACGGATTTCAAATTTTATCTCGATGCCAAACTGGAGGAACGCTCGCGGCGCCGGTCCGCTGACGGAGTCGATGAAAATCTTGCGGCGCGCGACCAGCGCGACAGCCAGCGCGCCGCGGCGCCGTTGATGATCGCGCTGGGCGCCAAGGTCATTAACAATTCCAGCCTGACCTCCGCGGAAACCAGCGGATTGATTCTCGATGAGATCCGCAAAAGGTTTAAGCAGGAGAGCTGACCAGGACTCAACCGCTGGGCGGAATGACTGATGCCTGAATCCGAATGACTAACGAACCCAGAAGTTCGAACAAGCAACCCGACTGGTTTGCTGGCTGGGCGCGTCACTCCGTGCGCGCCGTGGAATGCCGTCGGGCAAGCGGCAGGCCGGGGACTGCCTGCCCTGACGGAGGGTTGGATCTTTCCCCATGAATCCTTCCTATCGGCTCGGCTGGCTGGGTTTCCGCGCGATGTACCGGTTGTATTTCCGCTGGCGCGTCTTCAACGCGGAGCGGGTGCCGCCCACCGGCCCGGTCATTCTCGCCTCCAACCATGCGAGTTTCCTGGATCCGCCCCTGGTCGGCTCGGGCTTGCGCCGTCCGATCAATTATCTCGCGCGCGAAAGCCTGTTCCGGTTTCCGGGCATCGGCGCGCTGTTGCGTTCGTGGAACTCCGTGCCGGTGGACCGCGACGGCGGCGGCGCGGCGGGATTGAAAACCATTCTCGACCGGTTGCTCGCCGGCGGCGGGATCATTTTGTTTCCCGAAGGCACCCGCACGAGCGATGGCAATTTGCAGTCCGCGCGCTCCGGCATCGGCTTGGTGGTGATCAAGTCCGCCGCGCCGGTCGTGCCGGTGCGGACGTTTGGGACGTTCGAGGCGTACGGGCGGCACGTGACATTTCCCCGGCCCCGGCCGGTGGCCGTCAAATACGGACGGCCGATGAATTTTGAAACCTTACGGGCCGAGGCGAAGCATTGCCCGAAGGCCCGGCTCAAGGAGATTTACCAGGAAATCGCCGACGAAATCATGGTGGCGATTGCGAAATTGGAACCGCGGGAGGATTAACGGCCAATCCGTGCCAGCCGACGTCAGCCGGCTCTGATCATTTCTCATGTCTTCCACCGGTTCCATGATTCCAGGAAACGGGAGTCGATTTACGCCGGCGGCTCAAGGCTAGATGCCCAGATTCGACAGGGTATTGCTGATGGCGTTGACAATCTGGACGAGTTTGGGATGGGATTTTTCGAAGCCATCCACCGACGAGCGCAATCCCTGCACCGAATGTTCGAGCGATTCCGGATTTTGATTCGTGCGGGTGGCTTCGTGGGCGGAAAGCTGGGCGAAGCCGGCGATGCTTTCAGCCTGTTCGTCGTGGGTTTTCGCCAGCTTGCCGACCTCGGACTTGAGCGTGCCGAGCAAGTGGAGCAGCTCGCGCTTGTGCTCCACGCTGACGGTTTCCGCGCCGCGGATTTTCGCCTCGATTTCGCCGATGGTCTTTTTGATCATGATTTCCGGGCAAAGGTTAATCAATGCGGCGAATTCGGCAAGAACGCAGAAATGTTTGGAATTTCACCGGCCGTCCCAGGCCGGCTGCGGCCGGGGATCCCAGCCCGAAATGCCTACCAGCGTCCGACGCGGGGTAAATTGGGGCGGACGAGTTCCCAGATGTTTTCGCAGACCACTTCGATGGCTTGCGCGCCGTTCACCACGCGCACCCGGTTGGGTTCGGCGGCGGCGATGGCCTCGTAACCTTGCGCGACGCGGGCAAAGAAGTGCCGGTCGCCCTCCTCCAGCCGGTCGCGGACAAAAGGCAGGGTGGATTGACGCGACCGCAGGCGTTCGGCGCTGACTTCCGGCGACACATGCAGCAGCACGGTCAGGTCCGGCCGCGTGTCGCCCACGGCAAAATCAATTACGCTCTTGACCAGCTCCAGGTCCAGCCCGCGTCCGTAACCCTGATACGCCGTCGTCGAATCGTAAAAGCGGTCGGACACGACAATTTCGCCGACGGCCAGCGCGGGGCGGATGGTTTCGCGGACGAGCTGGGCCCGGCTGGCGTTCATCAGCAACAATTCAGTTTCATAGGTCATGGTCACGTTCGCCTTGCTGTGCTTGAGGGTGTGGCGGATTTCCTCGCCGATGGGCGTGCCGCCCGGTTCGCGCAACGCGCGGACGCGATGGCCGAGCGCGCGCAACCGTTGCGCGAGCAGCTCGATCTGCGTGGATTTCCCGCAGCCCTCCGTGCCTTCAAAGGTGATGAACAGACTTTTCATGGAAAAATTGGAAACATTCAACACTGAACATTCAACATCCAACGCCCAATTTTCCCAATATTCGATGTTGGGCGTTCGATGTTGAATGTTGAATGTTTTTTCACGGGTTCAAATCTTCTTCAACTTTGGGCCTTTGGGCGTGTCTTCAATGACCCAGCTTTTGGCTTTTAGTTCGTCGCGGATGGCGTCGGCGCGCTTGAAATCCTTCGCTTTTTTGGCATTCGTGCGCGCGGCGGCGAGCGCTAAAATTTCGGCGGGAACCTTGGCTTCCGCCTTCGCGCCGACGCCAACAACGGAATCTATTTTATTCCAAGTTGCCAAAGCTGATGCCGCTTTGGCTGCACGCATTTCTATAGTAGTCGAAATCGAAGCCATGTGGGCTTCTTCTCCAGGAGCGGGAGATCTTGATACAAGTGAATGCACAGACTCAGACTCAGTTGCAAATTCTGTTAGTAGCCAAGTATTTTTCTTGCGAATCCAGTCAAAAACGACAGCCCATGCGCGTGAAATATTTAAGTCGTCATTTAGGGCTTCAGTAAATTGTTCAATGAACTCATTCTCTGGTTCTTGAGCCTCTTTGTGATTAGCTGCAGCTTCGCGCAACTTGCCCAGGCACTCATCAATCCGCGCCAACGCGGTTCGCGCCCCCTGCAAGCCTTCGAGGGTGAAGTTGAACGTTTCGCGGTAATGCGCGGTGAGGAGCAGATAACGGATTTCGCGGCCGGTGAAACCTTTCGCCAGCAGATCGCGCAGCGTGAAATAATTGCCGAGCGACTTGCTCATTTTTTTGCCCTCGACGAGCAGGTGCGCGCCGTGCAGCCAGTATTTGACGAAGGGTTTGCCGGTGGCGCCTTCGCTCTGGGCGATTTCATCCTCGTGATGCGGAAAGATCAGGTCTTCGCCGCCGAGATGCAGGTCAAAGCTTTCGCCGAGCACCTTCATGCTCATGGCCGAACATTCGATGTGCCAGCCGGGCCGGCCTTCGCCGAACGGGCTGGGCCAGAACACCTCGCCATCCTCCGGCACGCGCGCCTTCCAGAGCGCAAAATCGGCGATCGATTCCTTGGCGTATTCGTCGCTCTTGACCCGCTCGCCTGTCCGCATCTCGTCGAAATTGAGCTTGAGCAGCTGTCCGTAGGTGCAGCCGCAGCCGCGGTATTTCTCGATGCCGAAATAGACCGAACCGTCGGCGGCCCGGTAGGCGATGCCGCGGGCGACGAGTTTTTCGATGAGCGAAATGATTTCCGGGATATATTCCGTCGCGTGCGGCGTGTGGTGCGGCAGGCGGCAGTTGAGCGTTTTCAAGTCTTCGAGGAATGCCGCTTCATATGGGCTCGTGAATTCGCGCAGGGAGGTTTTGGATTCCCGGACGCGTTTGATGATTTTGTCCTCCACGTCGGTGATGTTCATCACGTGGGTGACGGTGTGGCCATGGAATTCGAGGGTGCGGCGGACGAGGTCGCCAAAGACGAAGGTGCGCCAGTTGCCGATGTGCGCGAAGTCATAGACGGTCGGTCCGCAGCAATACAGGCCGGCTTTTTTTCCGGTGGGATCGAGCGGCACGAAGTCCTGGACCGAGCGGGACAGGGTGTTGAACAGTTTCAGGGCCATTTGCGTTGCGGGTGAAAGTTAAGGGGTGACGCGCGAAAGAAAAGAGGAAAGTCGGGTGTCGTGAGATGAAAACTATGGACACTGCCGGCGCTCAATCCTAGGATTCGCCGCATGAATTCCCATCGGACGCAGGCTTGAACAAAAAAGCGAGGCCACATGGAAATCAAAATCGTTTGCGGTTGTGGTCAGAAATACATCTTCAGCGTTGATCCGGAGAACGGGCGGGTGCCGGTTTCAGTCAATTGTCCCGCCTGCGGAGCGGACGGAACCAAGGAAGCCGACGAAATTCTGACCCAGATTTTCCCCGAATCATCCGCCGCATCCGCGGTGGAAACGACCGTGTCTCTGCCGGCCGCTGCGGCAGGCAATCCCGCACAAAACCATCCACCGGTTCGCCTGTCCATGGCAGCCAGTCCGTCGCCACCCCCGCCTCAAACCGCCGGCACCCCGGCTCCGCACCCCATCCGGCCCAGGATGGCCGCCCCGCCACCGGTGGAAGCCACCAGGGAATTCAGTCTGGGCCGGGGCATTGGCGGCGCGACGCTCGGGGCCGGCTTGGGCGCTGGCTTGATGTATGGATTCTTCGCGCTGGTCGGGTTCCGGTTTCCGCTCATGGGGGTGGGCATCGGGGCTCTCGCTGGCTATGGTGCGCGGCTGCTGGGCCGGGGAACGGATACGACCTTGGGAGTTGTTGCCGCCGTGCTCGCCCTGGCCGCCAACGCCGGAACGCTCTATTTCATGTATGGCGACTTCGTATTCATTTACGTCATTTCGCTGGCGGTGGGCGCCTGGTTCGCCTATCGGATTGCCGCGGGCTGAAAAGGAGCGGACGGATAAGAATTATTTCCCGGCCGGCGGTGAGATGGTATCGAGCGATTTGGGCTGCAGCCGTTTGCATCGTTCCACGAATAAATAGAATACGCCGGGGCCGAAGCAGAGCAGCATGATGGAAATGCCGGTGGCGATGCCCCAGAATGTGCCGAGGGGCGCGCAACAGTCGCCGCGGCGACGGACGATCACGTGGCTGGGAACGGCGACGAGAAGTTCGAGGATGCTGCCGCGCAGGAGCCAGCGGATGATGCGTTTGAGGAACGCGTCCGGGTCGTCCGATGTGGCGAAGCTGCGAAAGCTGACGGCCCAAATGATCCAGAAAGCCAGACCGATGATGACAGCCCCCAAGGCGGTGGAAAAGTCGGTGGGCGACACCTGGTTGGGCTTGAAGGGCAGGAAATAACCGAAAAAATCAATGCCATCCTCCTTAAAGTAGAGGCAAAGAATTGAAAGCAGCCCGACAAAACAAAGATTTGCCAGAAAAAACGCGGAGACGATGACGGGGGTGGTGAGCGGACGACGAGCGGGCAGCCGGCGTTCCGCGATGTGAATGGGTAACAGGAGCAGGAGTGCCTGTCCGGCGACGAATACAGCCAGCCAAAGCCAGTAGGCCCAGCGCGCATATATTTTCAGCGCTTCCTGCAGACTCACGCCTTTATCCGACCAGCCGTTGAAGGCGATCAGGATGACCGGCACCGTCAGCAGCAACAAGACGATGGCGTACAGCAGGACGGTGAGGGCGGCCCAGCGTTTCATGCGACGACGGCATTCAGCCAGCAAGTCCGGCCCCGCGCGAGCGAAATCTGCGTCCGGATAATTTTAAAATCTGGTTTTAGCCGCTTGCAAAATACCCCGGTCGTGAGCAGACTTTCCGAAACGGGTTTAAAAAACCGACATGAAAAGGAGCACATGAGCAAAGAGGCAAAACTGGAACTGGACGGAAAAGCGCACGCTTTTCCGACGTTTGAAGGCACCGAAGGCGAAAAAGCGGTGGATGTTTCATCCCTGCGGGCGAACACCGGCTATATCACGCTGGACGACGGCTACGGCAACACGGGCTCATGCGTCAGCAAGGTCACTTTCATCGACGGCGACAAGGGCATCCTGCGCTATCGCGGCATTCCCATCGAGGAGATGGCGGAGAAATCCAACTTTGTGGAGACCGCCTATCTCATCATTTACGGCGACCTGCCGAACCGCACGCAGCTGAAACATTTTTCAGATTTGCTAACCGAAAACCAGTTCCTGCACGAGGACATGAAGTTTCATTTCGAGGGCTTTCCGACGGGGGCGCATCCGATGGCGATGCTTTCGGCGATGATCAACGCGGCGAGCTGTTACGACGAGCGCCTGATGAGCTGGAAATGGGGCGAGACCAAGGATTTTGAGATTTATGTGGCGCGGCTGATTTCGCAGGTGCGGACCATTGCGGCGTATTCGTATCGCAAGTCGCGCGGCCTGCCGCTGATTTATCCCAAGAAAGCCTACAAGTACACGGCCAACTTTCTGCACATGCTGTTCTCCACGCCGTACGAGGATTTTGAATTGAAGCCGGAAGTCGTCAAGGCGCTCGACTTGATTTTCCTGCTGCACGCGGATCATGAACAGAATTGTTCCACCTCCACGGTGCGCATGGTGGCGTCGAGCCAGGCGAACCTGTTTGCGAGCTGCGCGGCGGGCGTGTGCGCGTTGTGGGGGCCGCTGCACGGCGGGGCGAACCAGGCGGTGCTCGAAATGCTCGAACAGATCCATCGCGAAGGCGATGACGGATCGAAGTTCATTGCGGCGGCGAAGGACAAAAACAGCGGCCGGAAGCTCATGGGCTTCGGCCATCGCGTCTATAAACACTACGACCCGCGCGCCAAAATCATCAAGAAGGCGTGCGACGACGTATTGTCCAAGTTGCATATCACTGACCCGTTGCTGGACATCGCCAAACGGCTGGAGGCGGCGGCGCTCCAGGATCCGTATTTCGTGGAGCGGAAGCTCTATCCGAACGTGGATTTTTACAGCGGCATCATCATGCGGGCCATCGGGATTCCGATCGAGATGTTCACCGTGATTTTTGCAATTGGCCGGATGCCCGGGTGGATTGCGAATTACAAGGAAATCATGGAGGAGCCGAAGAGCCGGATCTACCGGCCGCGGCAGATTTACATCGGGCGCACGGTCAACCCTTACGTACCGCTGGCGGAGCGCAAATAAAACGGGTAAACGTGGGGTAAACGGTCGAAATGGGCATGTTTTTTTCTGATTTTGTTTTCGAAATCGGAGAGCCTTCGGTTGGCGGAGAGGCATACATCCTGCTCATTTCAGGCAAATCTGATGAAGAAAATCCTGGTCATAGACGATGAGGAATGGTTGCGGGAAATGATCCATCTGGCGCTGAAGCAAAAGGGCTTTGAAGTGATTGAAGCCGTCAACGGCGCGGACGGCATCGAAAAGGCGCGCAAGGAACTGCCCGACCTCATCCTGTGCGACGTGAACATGGAAAAGGTGGACGGTTACCTGACCCTGTCCTCGTTGCGTACCGAGGCCCCCACGGCCTCCATTCCGTTCATCCTGATGACCGGCCTGGCCGATAATGCGGGCATGCGGCACGGGATGGAATTGGGCGCCGACGATTATCTGCCGAAACCATTCACCACCGATGCGCTCTACGCCGCCGTGGACGCGCGCCTCAAGAAGGCCCAGACGGTGCGCGATGAAGCCGAGCGCAAGCTCGCCCATCTGCGGGACAACATCAGCCTGATGCTGCCGCATGAATTGCGCACGCCGCTCAACGGCATCCTCGCCTACGGCGAAATTCTTGCCGCCGACGCCAGCAAGCTCAAGCCCGCCGAAATCGCCGAAATGGGCCACGTCGTCCACCAGTCCGGCAAACGGCTCGAGCGGCTCATCGAAAACTTTTTGATTTACGCGCAATTGGAATTGATTGCCGCCGACCCGAAAAACATCAATGCCCTGCGCATCGGCCGGACGGAACAGCCGGCGGCGCTGATTGAGAAGCATGCCGTCGCGCAGGCGGCGCTCATGGACCGTTCGGCGGATTTGTCCCTGGAGCTGGCGGACATTCCTGTGCCGATGGCCGAGGAATATCTCAGCAAAATCGTGGATGAACTTTCGCAAAACGCCTTCAAATTTTCCGATCCCGGCACGCCCGTGCGCCTGACGCTCGCGGAAGCGTTCAACGCCATCACGCTTACGATCAGCGATCAAGGGCGAGGCTTTTCCACCGAGCAAATCACCCGCGTGGGCGCCTACATGCAATTCGACCGCAAGCTGCAGGAACAGCAGGGATTGGGGCTCGGCCTCGCCATCACCAAACGGCTCGTCGCCTTGCACGGCGGCACGCTTTCCATCGGGAGCGAACCGAACTCGGGCGCCGTCATCGCGGCCAAATTCCCCAAAATGAAGGCCGAGTGATCCCGGGCTGAAGCTTTAAAACGGCAGCCGTCCGTAGAGAAACGCCAGTCCGCGTCCGGCCAGTTCAGCTGCCAGAAACACCAGCACCATGCCCACGATCGGCGCAAAATCCACCCGGCCCACCCGGAGCGGCAGCGGGCGCAACGGCAACAGCAGGGTTTGAGCCTCGGCGTTCACGTAAGCCCAAAACGGATGTTTGCCGAAATAAATGTAACTGTTCACCAAATGCAGGGCGAGCAGCGCGCCGATGAGATATTTCCAGACCAGATAACTGCCCAGCGCAATGACCAGTGCCTCTTCGATACGATGCGCCGGCGAAACGGGTTCGGGAATGACCTTTAGCGATGCCAGCAGCCAGCTGGCCAGCCACCAACCCGCAGCGGTGACCACCAGCGGCAGAAGGAATTTTGCCCAGCGCGGCCAGCGATCCATTCCGCCCAAGGGCATCCGCACCAGGCGATGAAACGGTTCCGGCCCGGCCAGGATGGACAGCAGCAGCAGGCAGAGATAAAACACTCCGAGCATCAGCCCGAAGCTGAGGCACGAGAACAAGGCCATGCGGGCAAACGAATTGCTGACAAAGGCGGGCACGACCACGCCCAGATTCAAGGTGCCCGCCCAAACCGGCTTGGCGGCCGAACCAATCTGCCAGTAGATTCCCGCGCGCAACAGCAGCAGCCCGGCCAGCCCCGCCAGCTGATGCCATCGGCGCAAACGTTCCGGCTCGGCCCGCCGGAGCGTGCCAATCAATGTCGCCGGTCTCCGTTTGCCCAGCGGATCGAAACGGACCGAACGCCAGTTAAGCCACAACAGCAGACCCGCAAGGTTTAAAATGAAATCAATCAGGGCCATGAGACGTGATTCGTGAAACGGGATACGTGATGCCTGACGGATGCGCAATGCCGAATCACGCCTTACGTTTCACGCCTCACGTCTCACATCATTTTCAACAGCGTGTCGGCCATTTCCGACGGGGTGGCGGCGACGCCGATGCCCGCGGCCTTGAACGCGGCGATTTTGGCCTCCGCCGTTCCCTTGCCGCCGCTGATGATGGCGCCCGCGTGACCCATCCGCCGCCCGGGCGGCGCGGTCATGCCCGCGATGAATCCCGCCACCGGCTTTTTACAATTTTGTTTGATCCATTCGGCGGCTTCTTCCTCGGCACTGCCGCCAATTTCGCCAATCATGATGATGCCGTGCGTGTCCGGATCGGCGTTGAACAGTTTGATCACGTCCAGGTGCGACGTGCCGTTCACCGGGTCGCCGCCGATGCCGACGCAGGTGCTCTGGCCCGCGCCGCGGGTGGTGAGCTGCCAGACGGCTTCATAGGTGAGCGTGCCGCTGCGGGAGACAACGCCAATGTGTCCTTTTTTATGAATGTAACCGGGCGCGATGCCAATGCGGCAGCCGCCGTGGGAATCTTTTCCTTCTCCAGGCGTGACCACGCCGGGACAATTCGGTCCGATGAGCCGGGTCTGGCTGCCTTCCAACGCACGTTTTACGCGGATCATGTCGCGCACCGGAATGCCTTCGGTGATGGCCACCACGAGTTCGAGCCCGGCATCCGCGCCTTCGAGAATGGCGTCCGCTGCGAAGGGCGGGGGAACGAAAACGGCAGAAGCCGTCGCGCCGGTCTGTTTCATGGCCTCGGCGACCGTGTCGAAAATGGGGACTTTTTTGCCGCCGTGCTCAAAGACCTGGCCGCCTTTGCCGGGGGTGACGCCGGCAACGACCTGCGAGCCATAATCCATGGAGAGTTGGGCGTGGCGCGCGCCGAAACTGCCGGTGATGCCCTGGATGAGGACCTTGGTTTGGGGTTTGACGAGAATGGACATGGAAATTTGGGATTTAAGCTGCCGGTTTACGGTTTGTTCCGTTTGTGGATGCAAAGGGTGTTGCCGTCGGGGTCGAAAATCATGGCCATGCGGCAGACGGGCGTGGGCATCGGTTCGATGCGGAATTTCACGTGGTTGGCGCGCAGATGCGAAATCGCGGCGTCAAAATCCTCGACTTCCAGTGCGACGGAGCAGCCGTCGGGACTGGGCTTGAAGGCGTCAGCCGAACCGAGGGACAAACAATGTGGTCCGAATTCGTATTCCACCCATTGGCCGTGTTCCGAATCGTGGATCGTCGTGGGTTTCAAGCCCAGCGCGCCTTCGTAAAACTTTCGCGCCCGCGCCATGTCCGTGACGGCGTAGCAGCAAAACGCGATTTCGGTGACCTTCAGCATGACGATGTTTGTTACTGGTTGACCGCGCTCGGGGTGGCTTTCTCCGCGGCAAAACCTGGCACCCGTTTCAAAAACTTCGCCGCCGACCGCTGCAGACGATGGCGCAAACCGCGGTGGCGCGGCAACCGGTTCCCGGCCGCGTGCGTCATCTGTTCACGCAGGGCATCGCGCCTGCGCTTGGAGTGCTCGTGTTGTTGGGCCAGTTCGATCATTTGTTTCTGCAATTCCACCAACCGACGGTACGGCTCAAGGTCTGCGGCGACCATTTTCAACCCCGTATTTTCGTTCCTGTTCCGAGACATCTGTCTTAATTCGAGGAAAAAATCATTTTCCCACCGCCTGGACGACTTTCTGCGCCGCATCGGCCATGGAATCGCCAGGGATGAGCGTGAGGCCGGATTCGGCCAGGGTCTTTTTGCCGGCGACCACATTGTTGCCTTCCAAGCGGACCACCAGCGGCAGTTTCAGTCCCGTTTCCTTCACCGCCGCCACGATGCCGGTGGCAATGACATTGCAATCCATGATGCCGCCGAAAATGTTCACCAGAATGCCCTTCACATTTGGATCCTGCAGGATGATTTTGAAGGCCGCCGCCACCTGTTCCTTGCTGGCGCCGCCGCCGACATCGAGAAAGTTCGCCGGCATGCCGCCAAAATGCTGGATGATGTCCATCGTCGCCATGGCGAGGCCGGCCCCGTTGACCAGGCAGGCGATGTTGCCGTCGAGCTTGATGTAATTGAGATTGAATTTGCTGGCCTCGATTTCCAGCGGCGCCTCCTCGTTGAGGTCGCGCATTTCCTGGATGTCCTTGTGGCGGTAAAGGCCGTTGTCATCGAGCGAAATCTTGGCGTCCAGCGCCACGACGGTTTTCTTGCCGTCCGGCAATTCGACGACGCACATCGGATTGATTTCCACGAGCGACGCATCGCATTCCCACCAGGTGGTGAAGACGCCGGCGACAAACCTCGCGGCGGTATTGAACAAATCGCCTTTAAGCCCGAGCGCGGCGGCAATCTTGCGCGCCTGATACGGCAGGATGCCGGTGGCGGGATCTATCCATTCCTTGAAAATCTTTTCCGGCGTTTTGGCCGCCACTTCCTCGATGTCCATCCCGCCCTCGGTGCTGGCCATGATGAGCGGGCGGCCCGTGACGCGGTCGAGCAGCACCGCGAGGTAAAATTCCTTTTTGATTTTTGCCCCGCTGGCAATGAGCAGCGTCTGCACCCGGCGGCCATCCGCGCCGGTCTGTTTGGTGACGAGCACCTGGCCGAGCATTTTTTCAGCGAAGGAAACGGCTTCCGCCACCGACGACGCAACCTTCACGCCACCCTGGAAACCGCTTTTGAAGGTGCCTTTGCCGCGTCCGCCGGCGTGGATCTGGGATTTGACCACCACGCGGGTGCTGCCGCTGGCGGTGATTTTTTCTGCTGCGGCGCGGGCTTCGTCGGCCGATTTCGCGGGGATTTCGAGCGGGACGGCGACGCCGTATTTGGCGAGCAGCTGTTTGGCCTGGTATTCGTGGATGTTCATTTCAAAATCGAACCGGCGCATTAAAAACGATTGCAACCGAAAATCAAACTTTTAACGCAGGCGATGTCACGGAGATGAGCTGTAAGAGCCGTTCACTGGCTCGCGCGCTGCGCGGCAACCTGTGCGGGCGTGACCCGCTCGCCGGCGGGGGCGAAGTTGTTGCGGAGATAGTTGATCACGCTGGCGAGGTCGTCATTGTTCAGGAAGCCGAACGGAGGCATGACATTGGAAAACTTCGCTCGGTCGGGCGGCAGCGCGGCGGCGGGGCCGCGCAGCAGCACATTGATGAGCTGCGTGGCGTCGCCGGCCACCACGGCGCTCCCGGCCAGGGCGGGTTGCATGTTGGGCACCCCGCTGCCGTTGAGCATGTGGCAGGCGGCGCAGATCTGCCGGTAAATTTTCCCGCCGGGCGTGTCGGCGCCGATGGCCATGGCCGCCGGCGCGGGGGTGACGAGGGTTTGGGGTCCGCCGCCTGCCGGGGAGTTTTCCCCGGTATAGATGATGCGCCAGATCCGGCCCTTCTCCGTGTCGGTGACGTAGAGCGAGCCGTCCGGGCCGACCGCGACGCCGCACGGACGAAAGCGCGCGTCACCCGTGTTGACAAAATCCTTCACGCCGGCGAAATCGTCGGCGAACGTCTCATATTTTCCGGTCGGCATCCCATTTTCGTCGAACGGAATGAAGACCACCTTGTATCCCCCCTGTGGCCGGGGCGCGCGGTTCCACGAGCCGTGAAAGGCGAGGAACATGCCGCCGCGATATTTTCCGGGAAACTGCGTGCCGGTGTAGAGCGCCATTTGCAGCGGCGCCCAGTGCGCGGGAAAAGCGATTACGGGTTTGTCGTAGGCGGGATTGTTCTCTCGCTTATGATTGTCGCCGCCGAACTCGGGCGCGACCATGCGCGCGTTTTTGATCGGATCCCAGTAGGTGTAGGGCCAGCCGATGTTGATGCCTTCGCGTAACACGTGCATTTCCTCGGCGACACGCTCGGCGTTGTCGAGTGCGTCGTAATGTTCGGGATCCACATCGTTCAGGCCGTCTCGCCCCATCATCACCATAAAGAAGTTGGTCGAGACCGGGTTCCACACCAGGGCGAGCGAATGGCGGTGGCCGGTGGAGAAATGAAAGCCATCCGCCTGCGTCTGGTTGAGCTGGTTGGCGTCGAACCGCCAGAAACCGCCGTAGGTTTTCTGAAATTCAGTTGCGTCCCTGCCCTTGGCGCCGAGCCGGCGATCCCCGTCGCTGTAAACGTTATAGGGCGATCCGATCTCAACCAGCAGCCGGCCTTGATCGTCAAAGGCGAAAGACTTTGCGTCGTGATCCCTTTCCGCGGGCAGGCCGGAGACAATCGTTTCCGGTTCGCCCGCAGGCACGAGGTTGCCGGGAGTATATTTATAACGGTAAACTCCGGTCCGGGTGGAGTAATAGAGCCAGCCGTCATGGAATGCGACGCCGGTGCCGGGGCCGGAGCTGAACTTCTCGATCACGTCGGCCCGGCCGTCGCCATTGGTGTCGCGCAATGCGTAAATACCGTCGAAATAGGATTTGACGTAAATATCACCATTGGTGGCGATGGTCAGGAAACGGAGCCGGTCGTTGTTTTTGCCGATCTGCCGGTGGGCAACAACGTTATCGGCCACCACCAGGGCGCGGAAACCGGGCGGCAGGGTGATGCCACCGTCGTCCGGATCCGGCGCCGGGAGCGCGGCGCGCAGCGGCCAGATAAACAGCAGCGCGGAAAAGGTCAAAATCAGGAAACGGAGCGGGTTCATGGTTCGACAATAAACAGGCTTAACATTTTTTTAAACCAAGACGGTGCGGTTCAAGTCTCACCCGTTTATGAAATCAAAACGGTGAGTCATTATCAAGGATGATGAGGAAGATTACCGAGCGATAACGGCAACGCAAAGGCGGAAGGCCAAAGGCGGGGATAAGACGCTTAATCGGAATTCAGCCCTTGGCGATTACGTGTCCGCCTTCAACCATTTTGCCTTAAGCGGCCAAACAAAGAAAACGACCCAGGCGGTTTGCCGGGGTCGGAGTAGAAACTTTCTTTAAGTGCGGCTTAGGCTTTGCGGCGACGGATAATCAAAAGTGCCGCAGCACTGAGTCCGGCCAGCGCAAAGAAGGCTGGCTCTGGAACTGCCGTGATTGCGAGATTATCGACATAAAAATTAACCGGGGAGGTTCCCGAATTAGCGCCGAAGTTGATCTGGAACCACGTGGAAGTGCCGGGCACCCACCCTAATTGGGCAAAGGTCATGTCAATGTGGGTCGCATACAGGGCAGTGTCGCCGGCCGTGTGCCATCCAGTGACGAGGGTTAGTGCGGACTGAGTCCAGCCACTTTCGCTGTTACCAGCAACGTCGATCTCGAACCAGTCGGACATTGCCGGAGTAAAACTTGAATTATCGACCAGGACGTCAAAGGAGGCCATGCCATTGCCCGTGGCCAACATTTCCTGCATGGCGGTCTGCTCGCCGCTGGCCCAATCAAAGTCTTTCGTGATGGTCAATCCGGTCCAACCGGGCGTCGCAAAGGTGGCTTGCAAGGCGGCCCCCCCGGACCAGCCGGCCGGGCCAGCCGTCCACGCGACCGGTCCCGTAAAACCGGAAAGGTCCGTGTCAAAATTGAATGACAAATCCGCTTGAGCGGAAGGGATCAAGGCAACCACGGCTCCTGTGGCTAACAGGCACTTAAGGACGGCGAGTCTTTTCATAGTTTTAAGGGGGGGCACATCTGATAGGGTTAAATAATTTAAACATACTACACATATAAATAAACACAAATAATGAATGCTTGTCAATTTATTCCGCATATAACTTATGCACAGCGACGCTGTAATCAAATCACATTATGGTAAGTTGTCTGCGGCTGATTCAAGGGGCATTTGCTGACAAAATGGATTGGCCGGCACCGGTTTTAGCGCCGTTCCTGCACTCAACCATTCTTGGCGGGCGTGACCTGGCGGCAAGGTTACCGGATGCTTCCAAAATGCACGTTCTCCGGCACGCCGGGTTCATCGAGCAATTGGATGGTTGTGGACGGTCCGAGATTGGGGTCGGTCCAGGAACGTAACGCCCAGACCACTTTCTTGTCGGGCGTGATTTCCAGGGCCTGCACGGGGGCGGTGTGGGGATCAATCTTCCCGTTCCACTGATTGACCCAGTTGTTGATCAGCGTATTGCCGTTGGTTAGACGCGTCGCAATCTGCAGGCTGTCAAATTTGTACTCCGGCACATTTGCGGAAGTGAATTCCCACACCGTTTCGCCTTTGGGGTTTATCTCGCGCACCCCTTTGCCGCAGGCCAGGGTGTTGCCGTTTTTCAATCGCACCGCCGACCACACGCCGGGCGCCGCCGCCGACCAGACCGGCGTGCCGGTCTCGTCGTATTCGGCGACCTTGCCCAGATCCATGTGGGCCACCAGATAAGTCCCCGCGTCAGTAAGCCGGGCGTGGCGGAACTGGCCGTGCGTGCTCTTGGGATTTCCCACCGCCAGGGGAAGTTCCCGGTCCATCTTTCCGGTCGCCAGGTTGGCCACGAACAGCCTGGGCTCCGGCCCGTTCTGGATGAAAATGACGTGATTGGTGCCGATGGGTTGTGCGGTGTGAATCTCGCAGTTGGTCGGCGCGTCGAAATTCCAGAGCACTTGTTTGTCCGGTGTGATGAGTGTCACGCCGAACTGGTGGGCAAACAGAATGTTTCCATTCGAAAGCAAAACGGCGTCGCTGATTTCGCCCCGGCCGGTCGAATCATTGTAGGACCAGGCCACCTTTCCGGAGCGCAGGATGCACATGTCGCGCGTCCGGGCCTCGCCGGCGTAGAAGAAATCGTGCTGGGCCAGACCCTGACCCGGCAAAACCTCCGGCGCGATCGGTTTGGGGGCGGGTTTGGTTTCCTGGCCATGCCCCACGGTTCGGGTCAGGGTCAGACCGGCGATCAACGTGCAGACCAGTGTTGGTTTGATTGTATTCATAGAGCGCAAAGGATTTGCGGCGGGTTCATAATCTTCAACCGGATGTTTAAAGCATATGACCGGAAGGCTCGTTGCGCCATGCCAAAGCAACCCCGGAAAATTGCCCATCATGGGCTTTGCAGGCGATAAAAGCTGGCGACGTTGGTGGCGGGATTCAACGTCACGGACCATTGACCGCCCGGCGCGAACAAAAGATTGGTAACGGGATTCCAGACCGCCGGCGGGGCCAGGTTCGTGGCAGAATAAAGCCGGTAATCGACCACATCCGGCGAAGCCGTCAGCGTCATGGTGCCGGCTCCGGCATTGACAATGGCGAGCGTGGGTCGGGATTCCACTCCCGCATTCCAAGCCAGGCTGCCGGATTCATAAGCACCCAGATCGGGAGCGCTGCCATTATAACCGTCGGTAAAGCCGGGAATTACCACTCCGGCGTCAATGGCGGGCGCATTGGGTTTCAGGCGGAAATCCTCGTTCGTCCAGTTCACGAGCTGCGTCTGGGGAGAATTGGCGAGGAAGAGATTGTTCGATGCGGAATATTGATACACATCGTTCGTCCAGAAAGCCGGGTCCGGATTGGGGCTGGGCCACTGATCATACGGGTGGGTCCCCACATCGTCGCAGTTGAAGAGCGTGTTGTTGTAGATCAGGTGGTTAAATGAAGGGCCGTTGATTTGAATGCCCGTAAAGGTTGGGCAGTTCCAGACGACATTGTGGTCCACAATGAAGTTGCGGCACCAGTTATCGAGGTAGATTCCCATCCGCAGCGGATCGTTGGCCGAACTGTTATCGTGCGCCCAATTATAGGCTATGCGGGTCCCTCTGCCATCCACGCCCCATTGGTAAGTCACTCCCAGATCCTTGCAAAGCAGTCCCGGGTTGGAAAGGTCGTTGAACCGGATGTCGGAGCCGGTGCCCTCGGGCCGGAGGATGTCGCGGCCCGAACTGTGCACGGTGTTGAACGTGACGATGTCCCCGCTGCCGTGAAGGGCAATGCTGCACGCGTAGGTGCCGGAGTAATCGGTGTTATAAATCAGATTGCGGGTGATGACATTGGTGTTACCGCTGCTGCTGTACACACCGGACCCGGCGGTGTTGAACAGCGTGCAAGCACGCACGACGTTGTTGTTGCCGGCGATCGTCACCCCGCCGCCTTGGTCAGTGTTGTCGTTTTCAAAATAGCCCTGGCTGATGATCATGAAGTGGCTGAGAAACTGCCCCTGACAGTTCAGCAGCACATTGCCGTCGCCCCGGAGCCGGGCCGCCCCGGCCCACAGGTTCAAGCCGCTCACCGTGACGTAGTTCCGGTTGTTGAGGTCCACACACCAGTTGCGTCGTTTCAGCTCCACCGTTTGCGTGGCGGGATTGCCGCCGCCGCTGATCCGCAAATACAGCGTGTTGCCGCCGGAGTTGGTTTGCAAATGCCATTCATTGTCGGCGTCCAGTAAATTAAAATTTCCCCAGAGAAAGCCGCTGCCGCTGCCCGTGAACCACCAGTTGGCGGTCGTCGTGGCCGGATCCACTGTGATGGTGCTGCCCGTGGAACTGAGCACGCGGGCGCTCTGCCATGCCCACGCGTATCCCACCCCACCCAAGAACCACGCGCCCGCCCAATAATTGTCCGGTTTGCCGCTCCAAGCCGTGCTGGTAATGAGATTGGTGTTGACGCTGTTGACCGTCACGCTGGCGGTGCCGGGATGCAATACGTCACCGTTGCCGTAGTCCGGGGATTGCGCCTGATGGATCATCGCCCCGTCCACAAACACCTGGTTGTAACCTTGACCGAGATCCCAATTGACGGATGCCTGATAGATGCCGTTTGATAAAACTGTCCAGCCGGTCACCGCATCCGCTCCGTCGAGCGTGACGACCTCGTTGGCATAGGCGGCAAACGTAATCGGGGCATTGCTGGAGCCGGAACTCGAAGGGGCGAGCGTCTCATGATACACGCCGGCGCGAATGAAACAGGTGTCACCGGCCGTCATGATGGCCGCTGCATGTTGAATCGTCTGAAACGGGGCGGCGAGGCTGGTGCCCGGATTGGCGTCCGCGCCGTTGACGGCGACGAAGTACGTTGTCGCGCCTGCGCTTGGCGTGCCGAGACTGGCTGCCAACACCAGTACGATCCACCGGCCTGCGGCTGAGCGACAAAAATGCGGGACCATCAGAAGAAAACATCGCCCTGCATTCGTGATTGCACAAGGCGAATCGCTCCTGAGCCGGGCTGTGTTTTCAATCGCAGTGCCCTCCCTCCCACGCCGTGGCCTTAGGCAAGGCGGGAGCTTTTCCCCTTACCCTCCCGCGAAGACCGGGCGGAAGTTGGCCTCGGTCAGGATGCGGGCAACCTCCGCGCGCTGGTCGCCCTGGATCTCGATCTGGCCGTCCTTGACCGTGCCGCCGGTGCCGCAGGCGCGTTGCATCGCCCTGGCCAGTTGTTCCTTTTCCGGCAGGCCGATGCCGACAAAGCCTTTCACCACCGTCACTGTCTTGCCGCCGCGCCCGGCCGTCTGCCGGATGATTTCCACGCGCCCGCGATTCTTTTTTGCCGGTTTGGAAGGTGGGGCGAGGCTGCTGACGAGCCGGCACCGTTCCGCTTCGCCGGGCTGGGAACGGCTGGCGGGGGCGCTCGCCCCACCGGGATCTTCCGGTGCCGGCCGAAGCCCTTCGCTGGACAGGGCGGTAAAGGGATTGTGACTCAAGCATTGTCCGCCGTCGGTGGGGATGCGTTTGGATCCGCTCATGGCCGCCAAGGCTAAACGCTCAGCGCCAAATGCCAAAGGATTTTTCCCCCTTCCTGGCTTTAACAAAGGCGGGAGCCTTTTCCAGGCTTCTTTCCCTGCTAACACAAGGCTCTGATAACAAGCTGTAAACCCGAACATCGGAGGAACCTGATGCACTGATCTGTCTGCTACCAGAGCCGGCTCAATATACTCCTTCTTCGTCCATCTGCCACTCTCGTACCTCGAGGCCGCGAAGGAACACGGGTTTTAGACCAATCAATACCCGGACGGGATATATGATTTTTTTCAGCCTTCAGCCGTTGGCCCCTATTTCGACCCTGGCGGAGCCGTGCCCGCCGGCTACAAAAAAGGACACGGATTGCAATAGGCGCGGAATTCAAACGGCGTTAGTAGTCTGGAACTGACCGCAGGACCGCTGTCACCGGTGAGGGAGTTGTGGTGGCCGGATGGAATCTGAAACGGGAAAAATCATTAATACGAAAGGCACCTGATTATGTGGAAAACCTGGCGTGCATTTGAATTTCTGTTCAAGGGCCCGGTCATCCTGGGGTTGCTGGTGATCCTCAACGCAATGACCTCGCCCGGCCACTGGTGGGTGCAATGGGTGGCCCTCGGCATCGGCTTTGTCTGGATCCTCAGCCTGCTGCGGGTGCTGCGCGCGCTGATCTTGTTGGGCGGACTGGCCGCGCTGATCGCTTGCCTCCGGAAAAGAAAACGGGACGGGTGGCGGGTGGCGGGTGATTGCAACGGCTGAAGGCAGGCGTGATTTTCAGGGCCGGCGCCGCCTTCAGCCTTCAGTCATCAGAATTCAGCCTTCCTTCCCTCGCGCAAGGCGGGTGTTCAAGCAAATTGCCAGGCGGCGCGAAAACAATCGCGGGCTTCATCCCCAATGCGCCAGCCAGTGGCAAAGTCGGGTCCAAAACCAAATGACCCCGCGCGTGCAAACCCAGGCCTGCCACAAACAATACGCGCAAAGCGCCGCCATTTTCATCCATTCCACCCACTGTTTGCGCCGCAATAAATTCCAAACCAGTACGCTGGTGATCGGCCACAACGCCAGGGCCGCATGACAAAGAAATATCTCGATCACCAGTCTGATCCTGCCCAGCGGGCTGGCCCACGGCGTCAGTGACCAGGGAATAAAATTCCAGAGCGGCCCGGTGACCAGCAGGACGGTAACCAACAAGGCAACGCCATTGGACACCTTGACCCCCGGGGTAATGGGCATGATGTCGTCAGCTTCGCGATTGGAGTCATACCAGACCTTTTCCACCGACGAACGCCGGGTGAACGTCTTGAAAGGGGAAACGATCGCGCGGGCCGCAATCGCCATCGTCGCCAGTCCCGATACGCTGCGGAAACGGCGTCCGGAAGTCAGGACCCGTTCCTTGAGCACCGCGAACCGGCCTGTCCGCTTCAACGCCATGATGAAAAAAGTCTCTTCGCCCCAATAAAGACGTTCATTGAAACCACCCGCCGCCTGAAACGCGCTGCGCGTGCAGAACACAAATGCTCCGCCGGTGGAGCCTATAAACTTCGCACCAACGCCAAATAAAAAAGATAAAAGCTGGACGTAAAGTGGCAGTGTCCCCTCAAACCACACCGTGGCGCCGCCGCCGGCTGCGCCGCGGTCCAGGTCGCACATCGCCTCCGCCACGGCGCGCGGATTGATGGTCGTGTCTGCGTCCACGAAGAACAATCGCTCACCGCGGGCGACGTGTGCGCCGGAGTTGCGTGCGGCGGCGATTTGCCGATGGTTGACCGGCACTACGGTCGCGTGGTGCCGGCGGGCGATCTCCGCCGTGGCGTCGGTGGAGGCATCGTCCACCACGACGATTTCATACGGCTGGCCCACGACGTGGGCGGACTCCTGAATCGCCTGCAACGTCCGCCCCAGGCACGCTTGCTCATTGTGAGCCGGAACAATAAACGAGATCATCTGAATCCTTTTCAGGTGCTCGTTGCCGCCATGCAGCGGAATCAATCCGGGGCTGGTTTTTTCAAGGTTCATGTCGAATTGGAAGGCTAAACGCTGATGGCCAATCGCCAAAGTTTTTTCAATCGCCTTCGTTCCCTGCCGGGCTGAAGCCCACGATGCGGGAGAAGGACACCGCTTTCTCTTTCAATTGAATTTCCATCGGTTAGCTTGAGAATCATGGCATGTTCTTGAGCCGCTCGGCATCGCAAGCCAGCCCCCCCCCGCTCGCATTCTTCAAGAGCAGCAAACCGGCCTGTCTGTTCGTTGGGCTGGCGAGTGACGTCCTGGCTGCCCCCATCGGGAGCGCCTTCATTGTCATCCTCACAGTTGCGGCTGTAATCCGTAGTCGCTGACCGCCGGCAGGCCCAGATCAGCGATCAGGCGAGCTGAAGCACAAAGGGAACGCCCCCAATGTTTTCACCCGGGGCGTTGCCGGCGTGGGTGGTCGTCTCGTTTTCCAACCGGCTTTTTGCTCTGGATCCGCTATCCGCCCAGGTCGTCCGGCCGATGATGCCAATTGCGGGAGCAACGTATTTACGGAGCCGCTTGATGAGCCTGGACGAATTTCTCCGGAGGGTCTTCCATCAGAGATGGCTGGGGCGAAGGTTGAAAACATTTGATCAGTTGATGCGAACATTGTTCGGAGTGGTTCCGAAAATCCGGAAGCATTTCGTTGAACAGATGTTTCCCTGCATGGATCCAATCCACCTTGGCGGCCAGACAGGCTGCCGGCACGGGCCGGCCAAGTTTCATCTGGAAACGCCAACGGCCCTCGTCAATGACCGCACAGGAAATCAATTCTGCCTGGTGACGAATGGCCAGGCGCACTGCGCCGGTGGCCATTTGAAAGGACCAGCCTTCGCAAACCGGCACGTTCATCTGCTTGCCAGCCGCACTATCCACGGCGATCAGCAGCGCATTCCCGCCGGCAAGGAACCCGTTCACGGCGTGCAATTGATCTTGATAGAAGGAGGTCGGGATCTCAGGAAAAGGAGTGAACCTGTCTTCAAGCAGTTCCAAGTTCGCCCGATTTTCCGCTTTGCCAACGATCAGCGTGGCGGCGGGAATACCGGCGGCCCGGAGCCAGAATCGGCAAAGCCGGAAGGCGCTGAAATGGGAAAAGGCCAGCACGACCGGGCGTCCTTCCTGCCGGGCCCGCAGCACCGGGTCGAGGCCTTCAATGCGACAACGATTCATCCATTTGGGTTCCGACAGCCGTTCCGGAAAATACTCCAGCAGCTTGTTCAAAGAGTCCTGCATCCGCGACTCCCGGATGGCCCGACCTGGCATGCTCGCGCCGAAACAGGCGGGCAGGGGCATGGCAACGTGATTTCGGGTCAGGGCGGCGCGCACAAAAGCATGCGCCCCCAAAATCCAGTGAAGGCTGCTGACCGACAGCCGGCGCTCCAGCCAGCGAACATTGAAGAAGAACCACAATTTGCGCCGGTCTTTGAAGCTTCTTTCCAGCTCGCGGAATCTGATCACACCCGAATTCTTTCGCAACGCAACCCAAGTTTCAACTGTTTCGTCCTCAAAACGCTGAGCTGGCCGCTCAACGGCAATTGGTGCTTGTCCAATATTCGGGTCTGCGCCTGCCATCGCCTCGTCAAGAGAATTCCACGGCGGGACCGTAGGATTCGCGGGGAACGTATTTCCAGCGGGCGAGCCAGATGGCGAGCGCCGCCGCGCCAATGCCGGTGACCGCCAGTTGTATCGCCGCCGCCGCCCACGTGCCGTCGAAGGCGCCGAACATCGTGGCGCGAAAGGCGTTTACCAGCGCGGTGAATGGCAGAAACGGATGGATGGCCTCGTAGAACCGGCCGGAGAGCTCCACGGGATAAATGCCGCCGGCCGCCGCCAGTTGCAGGACGAGCAGCACCACGGCCGGCAGCCGCCCGGCATCGCCGAGCACGGCGACGAGCAGAACGATGATGGTCACAAAGGTGAGCGAACCAAGCATCGCGGCCAGCCAGACGAGCCACGGGTGAGTGAACGCGATGCCAAAGGCCAGCCGCAGCACCGCCACGACGACGGTAGCTTGCAGCACACCAAGGCCCAGCGGCACGGCGGATTTCGCGAGCCAGCAGACCCAACGCGGTGCGTCCCTCAGCGGTTCGATGAGGCGGCGGCAATGGAAGACGAACGTGATCATGATTCCACCCAACCACAATGCCAGGGATGCAAAATACGGACAGTACGCGGTCCCGTTGTTTGGGACCGGGGCATAGGACTCAATGTTCACATGGACGGAAGCGGCCAGCCCGCCGGCGTCAGCGTCGCCGAGTTCTTCCGTCAAGCCGGTGCTCAGCCGGTCGAGACCGTCGGCTATCGCGGCGGTCCCGGTTTCGAGGTTCTTGGTGCTTTCCGCGAGGTGGTGCGAACCAGCGCTCAAAATGGCGAGCCCATTGGTCAATGCGGCGCCGCCCTGATGGAGTTGTCCGGTGCCCGCGCCCGTCCCGGCCGGCCCCTCCGCTGGCTGGAGCTGATTGATCATCTGTTGCATGCCCGTTTCAAGCTGCATCAGGCCGCTGGCCAGTGGCTGGACTCCGGCATTGAGCTTTTCCAGTCCCACGTGCAAATCCCGGCCACCGGCCGCAGCGAGGAGGAGGTTGGTGTCGAGCGTGGCAATGCCGGTTTCAAGTTGCGCCGCGCCGTCGGAAAGACGGCGGCCACCGAAGGGTATCCGGGCAGCTCCCTGCCGCAGTTGTCCGGCCCCTTGGTCGAGGCGTTGACCTCCGGCCGCCAGTTGTTCAATTCCCGTCTCGAGCTTTTCTTCCCCCGCCACCGCGGCCGCGCTGCCGTCGGCGAGTTCCTGCAACTGGTTTCCGGTCGGCAAACGGTCGCGCATCTCCCGCAATCCGCCGGCAATTTGTCCCATGCCGTCATTCAGGCGCCGGGCGCCGGCGGCGGCCCGGTCGAGTCCCTGGTCGAGCCGGTCGCTTCCTTCCTGCACACGTTGCGCTCCCAGGTGAAGCTCCTGGCTGCCCTCCCGAAGTTGCCCGAGCGCGGCCCGCAACGTATTCGTTGCCGGCGCGGCCGGGTCGCCGACCATGGCCACCCAGCGTTCGCGGTTCAGCTGTGCGTTGAGCGTTTGGGCGAGTTCGCCGCCGAATCTCCGGCTGATCATTGCGCCCGTATAGCTGGCGCCCTCGGCGACCTGCAGGGTGAGGTTTGCCGGTTCGTCCTTCCGGGCGGCGAGAGCCCGTTCACTGAAGTCAGCCGGGATGACCAGGGAAAAGTAAACTTCGCCGCGGCGAAGCGCCTCGTCCGCGGCCGGCACCGACGGCAGGCGCACAAAACGGAACGGGGGTTGCCGTTCAAATGTTTTCACGATGGTATTGCCGAGATTCACGTCGCGTCCGCCGCGGGAGACGCCGCGGTCGGCGTTGACCAGGGCCGCTGGCAGTCGGTCAAGGTGGCCATAAGGATCCCAGAAGCTGCTGATGTAAAAGACGGCATAGAGTGACGGAACCAGCACGATGGCCAGGACGGACAACGCCAGCATGGGACGGCGAAAGAGGGCGAGTTCAGCCTGCCATCCCAGCCGCAACCAGCTGGTGGAACTTCGGTGATCGGGACCGGGGGGAAGGGTGGTGCCGGGGTTCATGGTTTTTGGAACTGAATCAGGGCGGCAGTGTAAACGGGTCGATGCGAAGAACAAGTTTTGGCGGCGATCAACATCGGTTTTGTCGGGGCGTGCAGTTCCGGTCCAGGCGGTCCGCAAGAGTGAACCGCCAAAGCCTTGGGGCCGGGTGGGCCATCCCCGCTTCCGCCGGCCCTGGGTTGTGGTCAATCATCCTTGAGGCCAAAACCATATAAAAATGCCGGCAGCACCCAGGCCAAGAACCGAACCGCCGATGATCTCAGGCAGGGTGTGACGCAAAAGGACGAGCCGCGACCATGCCAGCAAAGGAGCCAGGATGAGTATTGGCAAGCCGTAGGCAGGATGAATTCTCGCGAGGATCAGCCCACAATAAACGGCAAAGGCCAGATGCAGGGATAGCCTGATCCATCGGTTTGCGACGGCGGCTACGGCCGACATCAGAGCGGTCACTGCGGTGCCCCGAACCAGAAACGCGGAGTGCTCCACAAAATGAAAATAGAGGCTCGACAGCAGCAACACGGCAAACAGGCTGAAATAAAGAATCGGTCGGTCGGTCGATGCGGAGGCATCCGTGGCCTGCGTTCGTCGGGAAGTGGAATGCACCCAGCGGAGCAAACCGGTCGGAATCAACCCCATGACCGCAACGAAACCGGTGATGCGCCAGGCAGCGGCCCGGTCCATGGTCCACGAAAGCACCAGGACCAGCAGCACGATCATGACAAACGGGTGTCCCACCATGGACACCAGGCGTGCAATCTTGGTCTTGTTCATGCGCGATGGGGAAAACCTTCTGGAGCACAGCGATCCGAGCGAGAACTGAGCTCTCGACCATCTTATTCTAGTCTTCAGAATCGGTCAACTGACAGTCAGCCGGGGTAGTGGCTCAGTTTGAAATTGCTAAAATTTATCATTGCTGACCAATAGGTTTGATGGTTGAGAGGCGAAAAAAGGTTGGCTTGCGGGTTTGTGCCCTGCCACAAGGTAGGGCATGAAAAAGAAAACCACAGTCGAGCCAACCGCCAGCAAGCTCTCGCTCTTGCGGCAACTTTGCAACTTCATTCCGCCGCACTTGGTGCCCAAACTGGCGCGCACCACCGGCGTCGAAAACCACGCCCGCACGTTCAGTCCGTGGAGCCATGTGGTCAGCCTGCTCTACGCCCAAATCACCCACAGCCTCGGTCTCAACGACGTGTGCGACGCGCTGCGGCTGCACTCCGGTCCGTTGTCGGCGTGCTGATCCAGGGCAGTGATGGCAATATCTACGGAACGACCCAGCTGGGTGGGAAGAACAACTACGGCACGATATTCAAGCTGATGGCCCCGCTCCACCCTCCGCCCTATCCCATCAATCAAATCACCGGCGTCCACGTTGCGGCCACGAACATCATTTTCGATGTGGTCACCATCGCCGGCTCGACCTATCAGTTGCAGTTCACCACCAATCTGACCTCCGGCACCTGGTTGTATGTCTCCGGCGCGGCGGTGACGAACAGCATCGGGGCGCTGCTGACCCTGACCAATTTCGGCGGAGCCGCCGGGCGGCAAGGGTTCTATCGGTTTGCGATCACCCCGTAGGAATCGAGGACAGCGTGAAGCCGCGCGGCGGTCACGCTGCGGGGCGTTCGTTTCCTGGTCAGGCGTCTAATTCCGGTTCATTACGTCGGGAAAGGCCAAAGGATAAATGCCAGACGCTAAAGTGATTTTCAGTGCCGGCGCAACCTTTAGAGCAATTCAATTAATCTCGTAGCCGCGAACGTCAGTTAGCGCCATATCGTTCTCCTTTATTCAAATTGCGCCGATTTATGTCAGCGGCTACACGATTGTTGAAAAGGCTTTAGACTTTGTGTTGCATTGGATGTTGAGCGTTGGATGTTCGATGTTGGATATTTTCCCGTTTTAGCTATCAGCCTTCAGCCTTCAGCCTTTCGCATTTGTTACACCCTTCAGGCGACCCCATTTCACACGCATTGGAATACCCGCCCGTGAGTCATGGCATTTCAAATCGGGACGCTTCCGAAAAGCCATGGGCTTGACAGCCCGCGCGCGGTCTGTCATCTCGGGATTGTGATGAAACCTTTGATCTTCGTTCTTTGGGTTGTGTTTGCGTGTGGCGGTTTGCGCGCGCAGACGAATGTCTGGCAGCCATCGCCAGGACACGTCCAAATACCGATATGGCCGGGGCCGGTTCCCGACGCGCAAGCCCAGCTTGTCCCGGGGCCGGAGTATGCTACGAACGTGTTGTCGCCTGCCGGCGTGTCATGGATTGCGGTAGGCAACGTCTCGCAGCCTACGATGACGGTCTATTCGCCAAAGGGAACGAATACGGGGGTTGCGGTCGTCGTGTTTCCCGGCGGAGGCTACAATTGTCTGGCCATGGATCTTGAAGGCACGGAGGTCTGTGATTGGCTGGCGTCCAGGGGTATCACCGCCGTGCTCTTGAAATACCGCGTGCCCCTCAAGAAAGTGGGGCCATATTGGGAATCACCGCTGGCTTTGGAAGATGCGCAGCGGACGGTGGGGTTGGTGCGCTTTCACGCCGCTGAGTGGCAGATTGATCCGCACAAGATTGGCGTGATCGGCTTTTCGGCAGGGGGGCATCTGGTGGCGGCGACGAGCACGCATTTTGGCCAGCGTTTGTACCCGGCGGTAGATGCGGTTGACCAGGAAAGCTGCCGCCCGGATTTTGCGATAGCGCTTTACCCGGGACATCTGTGGAAAGACGATAACAATTTTGAGTTGAATCCGAATGTTCCGGTTACCAGCAAAACGCCGCCCACGTTTTTGGTGCAGGCGGAGAATGACCCGGTTGACAACGTGAACAACTCGCTGGTTTACTACGTGGCGTTGAAGAACGCCGGGGTTCCCGTGGAGATGCATTTGTATGCGCAGGGCGGACATGCCTATGGGCTGCGGCGCACGAAGCTTCCGATTACGGGATGGCCCCAGTTGGTGGAGACGTGGCTGAGGACGATTGGAATGATTCCGAACTGATTTGACGGTTCAAGCTGCGGCGCTGACCTGTTCTGGTTGCGTAACGGACTCACCTCACAGACTCGGGCGCATGTGCTTAATTGGTTTTTTCCACCACGAGCATATCGACGGGTTCACGGTCCGGCACCAGCTCCAGGCCGAGCTGATCGAGCAGAACCGACTGTAAGGCCCTATGTTCCGAATCCCCACCGTCCGGCTCCGCCCATTTTATGTCCACACTGTAGCGGCCGGTCAGGCCGGTCTGGTCGATGATCGGCATCTTGGCGCCGCTCTCCAGAAATTCCCCCAGCTTGGAGATGGTTTCGTTCGCCCATTTGATTTCAACGTTGTGGTGATTATGGTTCAGGTAGGAATATCCCCCCTGGGTCGGCGGGTGGAGTCCGGGAGCGTTCGCGTTCCGCACTTTGAGCAACAAAACATCCATGTCCCTTGTTTCGTGATGTCCCACCAGCCCCAACTTGTTCTTCAACTCCTGGCGCAAGGCTTCCCGCGAACCTTGAGCCAGCGTGGTTATGAAATCGTACCGGTCAGTGGGTTCCGGCATCGCAAAAATCGTTCTGGCCTGGGGCCAGTCGTAAGCCGCCCAGACGATGTTCACAACCGGTTGTCCAATTCCCACAAACTTGTCAATGCCCGGAGCCACGCCCGACAGGTTTCCTGGCTGTCGGAATTTGGTTGGCAGAATTTTGACCTCCGGCGGCAGCTTGCCGACCGTGTCGGAACTGATGTTTGCCACCTGCCAGGGTTCACCCGTGTGGCGGGCTTCGATTTGATGGACGGTTACCGTGGCGGTCCCGGCGGCGAGCAGGGTGCCGACGACGGCAACGGTGGTGATTTTTGCATTGGTCCAGGCCATAAGTTTGAGGGTGGTTTTGATGAGGGTTAAGGTTGAGCTGCCGGCGGCGGCACCTTTCAAAGCCGCGGCGGCCGGAAGTTTGGCGACCAATTCCGCCGGGGCCGCCTGCACCGCGCGGGTTCCGATGGAAGCGAGCAAAGCGACGGCGGAAACCTGGATCCCCCGCCGGGCAAAAAATGCGCGGAGCTTGTCGGTGGCGCGATTGACCCGCTTCTGCGCCGCGGCCTCCCCCAAACCAAGCGCGTTGGCCACTTCCCGCACGGTGCGATTTTCAAAAAAGCGCAGCACCACGGCGTCCCGTTCTTTTTGCCCCAACCGCGCCATCGCTTCCTCCAGCAGCGGACTCAACCGCTCCCACGAGTCATGGGTATCCGGATCCTTGGTGAATTGCATAAAGGCCTCCTGTTCGCGATATCGCCGCCGCGAGGCGGCGCGCTGGTAATTGGCGGAAGTCAGTCGCGCGGTATGATACAGCCAGCCTGAAAGAATTGTTCCTTCCCGGAGCTCTGCGGCCTTGCGGGCCAGAATGATAAAGACCGCCTGCGTCACCTCCTCGGCTTCGTGCGGGTTCCCCAGCCGGCGCAAAGCCACCGAATAGACCAGGTTGACGTGTCGCCGCACCAGCGCGACAAATGCCTCGTCGGAACCGCTCCGGGCAAATTGCCTCAACCAATCCATGTCCTCAGTCTGCATTTACCCCATTATGTCCACCAGCGAATGGAAACCGGACACTTTTCTTTTTAAACTCGATAAGCCTGCGCACGCGCAAAGGGTGGTGCCCGCAATTTCCAAAACCAGAGAAGCCGGAATTGAATCCAGCTCCCGTGGGCGATACGGAGATTAACCCTGTCAACCCGCAGTGTTCGAAAATGTCAGCGAGGAACAGTCAAATTCGCCACCGCCCCGCTGACGGATTATGTCCTTACCATCCCCTATAAACCGGTGCCTCTAAAAGTGGCCCTCCCCCTGACGCCAGGGCGTGGCCGGATCGCTGCGCTGCGGCGTCCCCGGCTGCGTTTGGCAGGCGGAACCTTGCAAATGTTTTGAAATCCCATTCCCGGCTGCAGCCCGGAGTAACGAGTTGAGACGGCGACGATTCATTTGTGTCAATCCACAGGACAGACCGGTTTGGCTGGCAACGGCGGGCCGGGTGGATGAGGAAGGAAGTACCTGCAAAAGTCACATCAAACTTTCGTTGTGGTATGTCGTCTGCTGAAAAACGCGACCAAGGTTGGAATTTTGAAGGTTAAATTCGGAATGATGATTCAATTCAAACCATCTGACAAACGGAATGCGGTTGACGCCTTTACGTTAAAGGAAGTTCTGCCGGCACTCGCCTTGCTGGCGATGGTGACGGCCGGATTGCTGATGGTGACGGTCGGATTATTGTCTGGACCTGCGGCGGCCAGGCACCTCGCAAAATTTGGTTCCATAACGCTGGCGGCACGGGAGCTTGCCTCGCAAGGCGCCAACGAGACCCGTGCCGCCCAAGAGCCCTCGCGAACGTGGCCGATGACCAATGGGCCCGGCGCGGACGATGAGCATTCTCCGATGGCCGGCGCCAGCGGCAACAACGGCAGCGGCAACAACGCCAGTGAAAACAACAGCAGCGGGAAGAACACCAGCGACAACAACGCCAGCGGGAACAACAGCAGCGGCAACAAAGCCGCCGAGTACATCGGCGCGAACGCGACCGGTACGCAACCTTTAAACTCGCAGACTGTTGGATTCCAAGGCTCTGCTCAGGATTATTCGAAACCCGCCTCCACCCCCGGAGTGGCCACGGTCGTTCGCATTTCCGGCGACGCCAGGTACTCTTTGGGCGATGGCAATTGGCATCCGCTCGTGGCCGGCAAGATTCTCGCCGCCGGCTCCATCATCCAGACGGGTCCCGATGCAATGGTGGATATCGTGTTGGGCAGGAAACTATTGATGCCCCAAGCCGACCCGGTGCCGAATCGAATCTCTGAGGCGACGGATCCAAACGTGCGCGGGCTGGTCAACTATAAACCCTTAACCGAGCAAAACGCCATTAGGATGACCGGTGACACCGTTCTGGCCATCGACAAGCTGACCGTTTCGGATACGGGGCTGGACTCGGTCAGCGACACGGAACTGGATTTGCGCCAGGGAGGCATCTACAACAGCGTTAAGAAACTTTCGGGAGCGTCCCAATACCTGATCAAAATCCCCAACGGCATCGCCGGGGTTCGTGGTACGTTGTTCTACATAGACGCCAGCGGCAGGTGTGCCGTGTTCAGAAGTTCCGTGATGGTTTCCCTCGTTGGCAAGGATGGCAAGCCAGGTACCGTGTTAGTGGGGGAAGGAAGCGAGTTTGATCCCCAAAGCGGTCAAACCAGTCCCTTATCGCCCGGGCTTATCAGCAATATGAGCCAAATCTTCAAGGCGTTGTGCACGATGTATTATGGAATTGTCAACTTCACGTTCGACACCACCTCGTGCCCCATCTCGCCTACGGCTGGTCGCAATACGCACTAGGGTGGCAGTGGCCGCGGTGTCCCTGGTTTTTTTGAGACCATGTTAAAGCCGGAGCCGCCTTGAGCTGCTCCGGCTTTTGTTTGGTTTAGCCGTTGTATCGCGCTGGATGTTGAGCGTTGATTGCCTGCTCGCAATCCACTCGCGATTTGTCGGAGTTCATCGCAGTTCGATGTTTCCCCACCGCGTGAGGCTGAAAGCCTTATGGCGCGGCCTCCACCCTGCCGATGGTTCAAAATGCGGAACTGAACCCTGCACTTCAAAAAGACCGTGACCTCAGCGGCCGACCCACAGCACGTCGAGGTTGCCCGGACCGCCGCGGCCACCGCCACCGCGCCGTCGCTGGGCGTCGGGTGCGTTCGTGGCTGGGGC
>JBAPQW010000043.1:0-16236 GCA_049280815.1 Verrucomicrobiia bacterium
AACGGCTCGCGAGGACGCTCGCCCCACCAAGCTGAAACCCTCCTCCCTGCTCGACACCCGCGTCGTTTAATATGGGGAAATCAAAACCAATTCCTCCTCTCCTTGACGAAAAGCTGAAGGCCATTGATGTAGAAGTTCGGAACTTATTTTTCAAGTTGAATCGTTCTTCAAGCGCAGCTATAAAGTCATCGTCGCCCTGGCCATATTTCACCTGGGGGCGAAGGTGACGATGTTGCTCGGGGGATGTCAGGTCATTCCCAATTGAGTTCCAAGGTGTGAAAGCCGGGCGGTGGCATCCGGTCATTGGATTTTTGGCGCGTCAATGGTATGGCCGTTGTGATGGTGAATGGCCCTGGTCACCTTGCCCGTGGCGTCCTTCACAAAGGTGACCTGAGCATCCATCACCTTCCAAAAATACGTAGTTTCGGATTCGGGAAAAATCTCAAACATCGGCTGGCCGGTCAATTGCGCGAAGAGATGGTTGCCTTTGCGCGTCACCGTCAGCACGACACCATTGCCGTAGTCATACTGGCCGACCAGATTGTCGTAAACCGCCGGATCCACCTTCGCCTCTGCGATGTCCTTTGCCCGCGAAGCATCAGCCTCGATCCCGTCGTAGGTGTGGACGATTAGTTTGACCGCCTTGCCGCTGCTGTCCTTCACGAAGGCGAAACGCGAATCCAATTTGGTAAAGAAGTTGGTGGCGGACTCGGGAAATATTTCGGCTTTCGATTCGGGCTGGGCGGCAAGCTGTCCAAAAAGATGCGCGCCGCGTCGGCTGATGACCATGATCGCTCCCATGATCTCGTAACGGCCTGTCAAGGCATCATAGGACTTCGGCGAAACGCGCGTGTTAACCAATGGCAGGGGTGCGAATTTGCCCGCCAGGAAAATTTTCACCAGTCGGCGTGCTGCGCGGTCTGGGTCGTCGTTTGGGTTGCCAGGATAGGAATTGGCCAGGACGGCCACGGTCAATTTCGCATCCGGGAGCCGTATCAGGCAGCTTTCAAAGCCAGACACGCCGCCGTTGTGCCAAATCTCCTGCATTCCGTAATAGTTGCGGATCATCCAGCCGAAACCGTAGCCGCTGCTTGAGTTGGTATCCTGGTTTTCATCCATCTTGACGGGAGTGAATGCGGTTTGGAGGCTGACGGCGTCCAGCACCCGGCCGTTGAAGATGCCTTCGTTCCAGCGATAGAGGTCCTCCACCGTGGAGTAGAGCGCGCCTGCGCCGCCGAACGACGACGGGTTTGTATTCAGCGCGGGTTCGAAGCCGTTCGTCTCGAGATCGTAGCCCAGCGCCTCGTGGGGGAGATCAAAATTCGCGCGGCAAACGCCGGTATTGGTCATGCCGAGCGGCTGAAAAAAATTCTCGCGCAGGAAATCTCCGTAACTTTGCCCCGATACCTTTTCCACAATGTAACCGAGCAGCACATAGCCCGAATTGTCGTAGCTCCATTTCGTTCCCGGATCGAAATCATAGGTTGCTTTCTTCATTGCATCGGTGACGGCTTCAGTAGAGTCGTTGGCCACAAGGTTCCAGGATCCCGAATCGTCATGGATGCCGGAGGTGTGGTTCAGCAATTCGCGCAGGGTGACCTCGTCTCCGCGCGCAAAAACCGGGATGTATTTGGACAATTTATTGGTGACGCTCAGTTTTCCCCCCTCCTGCAGTTTCAAAATCGCCGACGCGGTGAATTGCTTGGTAATCGAGCCGATGCAGAAAATGGTTTGCGGGGTGATGGGCACGTGATGTTTCCGGTCGGCCAGGCCGTAGCCCTTTTCAAACAAAATTTTGCCGTCCTGCGCCACCAGGACCGCCAGGCCGGGGTCGTTGGTTTTAATCAATCCAGCCAGCAACGCGTCGGCCTTTTCCGACGGTGTTTCGGCCGTGGCGGGCAACGCCACCGCGAGCAACGCGGCCAGCGCCATCAATGTGCCCCCAATCAACCCAAACAATCGTGTCCCACGGATAGTCAAATTACTGGGGCCGGTTATCTGTCTGGAAATCGTTGTGCGTTGGAATTTTTGCACTGGGGCGAGCAATCTATTCAGACAATGCGGACAAGGCCAAGGTTAAATTGACACCTAACAATGTCGGGCGGCCATTTCCAGTCAAAAACCGCATTTTATTGGCATTTCTGCAAATCGGAGGACTTGCACACGACGTTTCCAAGGTGTCGGACGACGTTTCCGGACTGTCGCGCTTCGTCCGACAGTTGTCGGACGTCGTTTACCGGCTGTCGGATGATGTTTGCCGACTCGGAAACTTTGTCGGCAAGTCGTTGCGAACTATGTCCGGAATCGCAATAGGCAGGCGCAGGGAGGTTTGGTTAAGTCGGCACTAATCCGGCAGCGGGTGCTGGCGGAGAATAAACGGACGAGGTGTTGCTGGTTTCACTCTCTCCCCGCAAACGGGGGGAGAAATTGAAGGATTTCGTCAAGGTGATTGGATAGCGCCGTAGGCGCGACATCTTTGTAGAACCAAACGAAAAAGGGTTTTCAAGCTTCGTCAGGAGCGGCATCTTCAGCTCATGGCCAATATCTACACGCAAATTCGGCGTGGAATGCGACCCCCGTTACATTTTCAAAACCGGCGAGGAATGATTTGCCGGATATGCCGCTCCTGACGGAGCTTAAAATTTGGGTGGGTCTGCTTTCTACAAAGATGCCGCGCCTATGGCGCTGGACTGTAAAATGGTCCGTCCCGCATTTTGAATCATCTTCGCTCTGGTCGGTCTCACGCCTGGCCCTCCAAGGAAAGGGAAATATTTGCCGTTGCCCGGAAAATTCGTGCCTGTCCCCGGCAAAGCGCTGCGCCCCCGTCCTCGTTAGAGCGTTTTCAAAAAATGTGTAGCCGCCGACGTCAGTCGGCGCCAATCGAATAGTGCAGGATGAATATGGCGCGAACTGACGTTCACGGCTACGAAATTAATTAAATTGCCCTAGCGTTGGCCCGGTCGCTTTTCTTTGTGCGACAGTCACTTCGGCTCGTGCGCGAGTGCCATTCACTAGCGTGCGAGTGCCTTTCACTCGTGCGTAAGCTCCTTATCCTCGTGTATTAATCACTCATCCTTGAGTGCCAGTCACTCAGCTTCGAGGATTAGTCCGGATGGTGTGTGGCGTTATAGCTGAGCCTTCAGGATGAGTGGCTTGGCTTTGAGTACATTGTGGAATCTTTGAGGATGAGTCACTCAGCTTCAAGTGTAAGCCGCTCATCTTCAAATATCAGGAGTTCAACCTCGTTCACAGGTGCCTGCCCCATGTCCCAAGGTGCTTAATCCTCAAGCATCAGGAGCTCATCTTGCAGTGCCAGGCATCAGCTGACATTCCCCAGGAATTCATCTTCAAGTCCCAGCGATTCAGCTTTCAAGATGAGCGCCTGATCCTTCAGGATTACGGACTGATCTTTGAAGCTAAGCGCGTCAGCCTGCAGTGTGGCGAGCTGATCTTTTAAGCTGGCATAATTAGGCGGCATAATCCGTTGGCATCGTCTTTGCTAAACCTCTTTCGCAGGACGCGGACACGAGCCAGTTTCTCCTCAGGGCTTCATATGGGTGAGTGGCCGCAATTAAACCAGAACCAAGAAAGGAAAAATAAAAAGTCAAATTATGATCACAACCATGAAGTTTCTCCCGGGCCGAAAAGCCGACGTGCTGACTTACGCAACGCAGGTGCATGACGTGCTGACCGCCGCCGGTTTTGTTCCCGCCTCGCTCGGGCTGACCGCCGCCGATGTGACGGAGTTGGGCGCGGCAGTGACCGCGGCGCAGGCCGCGCATGACGGCGTCAACGCCGCCCGGCTTGCGGTGAAGGCCAAGACCCAGGCCTTGAGCGCCCCCGACGGCGCGCATGAACTGCTCAAGGCCAGGCTCCGCGACATCGCCAATGCCGCCCGCGTGTCGGCCGCCCCGGACGATGCCGTGGCCGCCATCGGCGTGAGCCGCCGCGACCCTACGCCCACGCCCAAGAGTCCGCCCGCCGACCCGCCGGAATTTTCGGTGGAGAGCGTGGCGCCCGGCGTCATCAACATCCGGTTCCGCACGGCGGGCAGCGCCAAGCCGCGCGCCCGCGCCGAGAACACCAGCGGCGTGCAAATCGCCGTGGTCAACGGCACCAAGCCGGCAACCGACGGCGAGGCGGACACCGTGCCGCCTTTGATCGTCACCCGCAGTCCGGCAACGCTCGACTCCAAGCCGATGCCGGAGACGGTGCGGTTGTATGCGCGCTGGGTCACCCCGCGCGGATTGACCAGCCCCTGGACGCGGCAGCAGGAAGTCTCCGTGCTCTGAGCGACTCAGGCAAAACCACGGATGAACACTTATGGACACAGATTGATCGGTGGGGCGGGCAGCCGGCTCGCGACCGGCTCGCGATTCATCGGAGTTTATCGGAGCCCTCTGCCCGCCGAATTGGGAAGTGGCACGGCCACCGGCGCGCACGGAGTGACGCGCCCTACCGGTGATGATTTTTATATCCGTGTCTATCGGTGTTCATCCGTGGTTAAAACCTTTTGACCCAAACCTACAGCATTTATGAGACACTCAAGCATTCGAATAGGAAACGCACTGCGCGGCAGCCGCAAGCGGGTGCCGGCCGTGCCGCCGGGACCGTCCGCTCCGGTGTTGACCGCCAACAACGCCGCCATGTCCCTGGACTGGACTTATAATGGGCCGCCTTGCGATGGTTTCCATATCTTTGTGCACCAGCCCAATGAGGCGCCCGGCACCTTCAATGACCGGGTTCAGGTGCCAGGCGCCCTGCGCACCTGGGCCACGGGCTTCGCTGATCCGGCGGACGCGGTGGGCTACAAATATTACGTTGTGCCGGAAGACGGCGATGAGAACCCGCTCACGCCGCCAAGCAATACGGTCAACTTTGCCGCCGGCTGAAGCTTTCGGCCTGTTCGCTCGTGAATTCGCGGGCCGGTGGCAGCGCCACTTGCCATGGGGACACCGGCCCGGCCCGCGTGGTTCACAAGCGAATCAGTTAGTTGTCCACGCTCTTTTTCATTTCATCCACGGCTTTCTGATCCGCCGGCGCCAACTGTGACGGGCCGAGTTTGTAGGTCAGCTTGTCAATCGTGCCGGTGAATTTGAACGGCAGCTCGTAGCTATCGTCCACTCCCGTGCCGGCATCCATGCCAACGTCGAAGGTCTCATCAATGGTCATGATCAACGGAATCGTGTGCGCAACGGTCTTGCGCGCCAGTTCCTTGCCATCCACCGTGAATACGCCGGTGCCGCCCTTGCCGGGACCGGGGCCGTTGTATTTGAAGTCGAACACAATCGTGTGTTTGCCCGGCTTGAGCGCCTTGCCAAACAGGTCGTCGCCAATCAGGCCGCCCACACCGCCTTCCCAGCGGAATCGTTCCATGTCGAGCAGATTGTAAACAAAGACTGGCTTGCCATGTTGCAGCATGAGGGCGTAGCCGCCGAAGCGCCCGCCGAGCGTTGCAATCATTCCTTCCGCGCCACCTTCGGGCACCGTTATCTCGGCGGTGATGGTGTAGTCCTTGTCCAAAATGTTGGGGGCATCGCTGAAAGGAATGCCCGCATTCACACCCGTGTAGGTGAATTCCGTTTTCCCGGCGGTCGCGCTCGGCCGCGGCGTCATGATGCGCGCGAAACCCGAGTTGTCCAACGGGAAGACCTGATACTTCGCCGCCTCGGACAGGAACAACGCCTGCATTTCCTTCAGCTTGTCCGGCTGCTGTGCTGCCAGATCGTTGTTCTCGGAATAATCCTTGGCGACATTATAAAGTTCCCATTTGTAGTCGCCCAGCGGAGGCATCGGCGCGCCCAGCATCCAGGGCGCGGAAGGCGGTGTCGTGGCGGCCACCCAGCCGTCGTGGTAGATCGCCCGGTTGCCGAGCATCTCGAAATACTGCGTGTCGTGTTTCGACGGCGCATCCGCATTGGCCTTGTCGAAGGTGTAGGCCAGGCTTATGCCTTCAATCGGTTTCTGCTGGATGCCGTTGACCATCTCGGGCGCCTTGATGCCGGTGACTTCGAGGATGGTGGGCACGATGTCAATCATGTGACTGAACTGCGTGCGGATGCCGCCGGCATCGGTGATGTGGCCGGGCCAGGAAATGGCCATGCCCTGCCGCGTGCCGCCGAAATGCGACGCGATCTGCTTGGTCCATTTGAACGGCGTGTCAAACGCCCACGTCCAGCCCACCGCCATGTGCGGATAGGTTTTGTCCGAGCCCCAATCCTCGTAATGCAGCAACTGCAACGCCTCCGGGAGTTGGAGAATGCCGTTGTAAGCCGTCAGCGTATTGTAGGTGCCGTCCAGAGTGCCTTCGGGGCTGGTGCCGTTGTCGCCTTCAATGTAGATGATGAGCGTGTTGTCGAGTTTGCCTTCATCCTGAACCTCCTGAATGACCCGGCCAATCTCATGATCCGTGTAGGCGACATAGGCGGCGAAGACCTCGGCCTGCTTGATGTAGAGTTTCTTTTTAATTTCCGAAAGCGAATCCCACCGGGGCAGCTTCGCGCCGCCAAACGCGGCCTGCCCGTCCGGCCAGGGAGTCAGTTGGGTGTCCGGAGGGACGACGCCCAGGCGCTTCTGGTTGGCGAAAATCGTGTCGCGCAACTTTTCCCAGCCATCATCGAACAGGTGCATCGCGTGGATTTTATCAATCCATTCCTTCGTCGGCTGGTGCGGCGAATGCGTGCCGCCGGGCACGTAATAAAGGAAGAACGGCTTTTCCGGCGCAGCGGCGTTCAGGCTGTGCATGTATTTAATTGCTTCATCTGCCATGTCGGTCGTGAGGTTGTAACCGGGATGTCCGATCCAGGGAAAAATCTGCGTGTGGTCCCGGAACAGGTAGGGTGTGTATTGGTCGGTCTCGCCGCCCATGAAGCCGTAGAAGTACTCGAAGCCCATTCCCGAAGGCCATTGGTCGTAAGGGCCGGCGATGCTGTATTGATAGGTGGGCGTGTTATGCTCCTTGCCGAACCACGAAGTCGCGTAGCCGTTTTCCTTGAGGATTTCAGCGATGGTGGCCTTGTCCGGTTCAATGACGGAATCGTAGCCCGGATAGCCGGTGGAAATTTCACCGACCACGCCAAAGCCGACCGAATGATGATTGCGCCCGGTGATGAGCGCCGCGCGCGTGGGCGAGCAAAGCGCCGTGGAATGGAACTGCGTGTAGCGCAAACCCGCCTGCGCGACGCGATCCATCGCCGGCGTCGGGATGACGCTGCCAAACGTGCTCGAAACGCCGTAGCCGGCGTCATCGGTCATGATGAGCAGGATGTTCGGCGCGCCCTTGGGCGGCACGACGGTCGGCTGCCAGTAAGGCTTGGAATCCGCCACCGATTCCTTGATCACGCCGCCAAATGGCAGCGGCGGCGGCGGGATTTGGTTGCCGTTGATGACTTGTGTCGCGCTGGGCGAACCCGGCGTGCCGTTAATTTGCTGGGCTGGCGCTGGCCGGGTGATAAACATTCCCGCCGAAGCGGTCAGCACGGTCAGACCGTATCTCATCAGGTTGCTTCGTTTCATATTTTTCCTTTTCTTGTGTTTTCGATGGGCGTCTTGATCCTAAATTCGCGGGTGACTTTTATAAAGTTTCACAATCAATGTGATGAGTCCAGCCTTTAGGAAGTGTCTTAATTTGACGAAGCGCGGTTTGTCCCAAATCGCAGCGCGCCGGAAAGCCAGGCAAGCCGTCCGCGATTTCGACGGTTCTTCTCGTAACAACCTGCTGCGAGTTGGGACAACTCGCGCTCCGAATTTCAAATTAAGAAACTACCAGCGTTTACGCCTGTTCTGAATGCTGCCCGACCGTTCGCCGGCAAACAAAATCAGCTTCCCGCGTCACCGGTGTATTTGATGGCCACGCCGACGATGACGCGCCCCACAATCGTCTGGACGGAACGTCCGTACCAAGGACCGGTAAGCATGGCGCCGGTGACTTCCGTCCGGTCAAATACAATGACAATGGCATCGGCGCCCATCTTGGCCGCCGACTCGCGCATGGAAGTCTCGATCTGTTGGGCGCCTACGGTGTCGCTGGAGGGCTCCGCGCGCACTTCGCCCAGTTGCACATGAGGCCGGGTCGGTTCCTTGCGCAGGATTTGGATCTGCGCCGGGTCGGACGGCGGATAGGTTGGCACGCCGAGATACTGGTTGGAATTGATGGAAACAGTGTTGCAGCCGGTCACCAGAAACAAGGCGGCGACGGCAGCGAACGACAGGAACAGGCGGGTACTTGTTTTCATAACGAGTGTCTTGGCGCTGGGGTGATTGGAAGTTTCCGTTCAGACTGGGACTTTACTTGTCCGGTAATGGATTCGTTCAAGCAGAGTTGGCGTGGGAGAGGATACAATACAATATCTCCGCTGACACCGTCTGAGAGAGCACAGGTATTTTGAACGCGCCGTTGTGTCCGGCGGCTTTGCTGCTCACGGAGCACAGACAAATGATTCCCCAGCTCTTTCCACGCGTCAATCCCGGACTTCCACTTGCAGGCGAGGGGGGCGGCATGCCGGACGGGCAATCAAAATATCATGAACGAAACACGTCGCCTTTTACGAGTGACGTCGGGACGAGCTCCATCAGGCCAAAGTTACCAAAGTTACAAAAGTGGCGGTGGATTATAGCAGCCAGCCAAGGCCGGATGGGATATAAGCTACAGGAAAGCAATCCGGGCAGGGGAAGCCGCCCTTGGAATGTTCATTGGAATCCGATGCCCTGAATATGAAAACCGGACGATTAATCTTGCAAATCCAGCGTGGACGTGCATTATAAAAAATCATAATCAGGTATGAGTGCCACAATTAATCCTTGGCTCTGCCGCATCCTTGTCACCGCTTTCGTCGCCTCCAGCACGTATCCGGCAAAATCGGCCCAGCTCGTGTCCGTCTCCGGACCTGGTTTTCAAGCCAAACTGGGTGGCAGCGGGGATTCAGGGCTCTCCCTCATGAGCCGGGACGGACGCTATGTCCTGTTCGCCAGCACGGCGAACAACCTGACGCTGACGAACAACAACAATTTCGTGCTGCCGTGCCGGTTTAATGTGTTCCTGCGCGACAACCTGGCCCAGACCACCACGCTGGTCAGCGTCAACCGGTCCGGCAACGGCGGGGGCAACGGCGATTCGTTTCCCACCGGACTTTCGACGAACGGCCAGTTTGCGCTGTTTGAAAGCACCGCGAGCGATCTGGTCCCCAACGACACGAATAATGCCGCCGATGTTTTTGTCCGCGATGTCATCAATGGCACCACCACGCTGGTGAGCGTTGGCCTCAATGGCGGCATTTCCAGTTCCAATGGAGTGTCGCGCAGTTCGGTGATGACACCGGACGGGCGGTATGTCGCCTTCGTCAGCACGGCGACCAATCTGGTGGCCGGCGACACCAACAACATCGCTGACGTTTTTGTCCGCGATTTGCAAGCGGGCGCCACGAAATTGGCCAGTGTCGGTGCGGTCAACAGTTCGAATGCTCCCCCCGCCGTTTCCACCGCCAGCAGTTCGGAATCGCCGGAAATCACCCCGGATGGCCGCTACGTTGCCTTTTACAGCAGCGCCACCAATCTGGTATCCGGGATCACCAGCATCGGGGAAGTTTATGTCCGCGATCTGGTGGCCGGAAATACCCTCTGGGCCAGCACCAACGCGCGCGCCATTTTTCAGGCTGTGCTCGGTAGCGCGAACATCGTTTCCTGCAATTACAGCATCAGTGAAGATGGACAGTTTGTTGCGTTTGAAGTCTGTTCGAATATCCCGGGCGGCCCCTTCGGGCGCGGCATCATTTTGCGCTACGGCTTGCAAACCGGCTTGACCGACACCCTCACCACCAATGCCAGCGTGCCGCAGTTAACCTTCCCGCAGATCCACGATTTGGCCATGTCACCGGACGGACGGTTCGTCGCCTTTCTGACCAATGGGTTTCCGGCCAACGCCATTTATTGCTGGGATGCGCAAACCGGCACGAACACGCTGGTCAGCGCCAACCTCGCCAATTCCGGTCCGGCCGGTGGAAGTTGCGATTCGCCGGTGATTTCGCCGGATGGCCGGTTTGTCGCCTTCACCAGTTCCGGCACCAATCTGGTCGCCAACACCTTGGTGGGTCCGTGTCATGTCTATCTCCGCGACCTGCTGGCCGGGGCCACCCAGTTGATTGACGCCGACACCAACGGGATTGGCGTGGGCGTGGACTCGACCGTCGTTCCCGCCCTGAGCGCCGACGGCAGCGTCGTGGTGTTTGATTGCGCCAATTTATTGCCCGACAACCGCCACCTGGTTCACGACGTTTTTATGCGTACCGTGACGGCCGGCACGACGGCCTTGATTTCCGCCAGCAGTCCGGCCCTGTCGTCGTCAACGCCGGATGGGATCACCGGCTTCACGACGTCCTGCCTCAGCACCAACGGCCGGTTTGTGGCATTTTACAGCGATGCGGACAATCTGGTGCCCAACGATACGAACGGCTGCCGCGATGTGTTTGTGCGCGACCAGATCGCCGGCCTGAACCTTTTAGTGAGTGTGAACACCAACGGCAACGCCTCCGGTGACGGCATATCCACCGACCCGGCCATTTCCGCCGATGGCCGTTACGTCGCCTTCACCAGCGGGGCGGACAACCTGGTGGTCGTCGATACCAACCGGTCGCAGGATGTGTTCGTCCGCGATTTGGTGGCCGGCACGACGGCGCTGGTGAGCGTCAGCACGGATGGCGTTGATTCCGGCAACGGCGATTCCTTTTCACCGAGCATCAGCGCGGACGGACGTTATGTCTTGTTCCACAGCAAGGCTTCGAATCTCGCCGCCGGTTCGTTTGGCAGCGGCATTGAGAATTTATTCTGCCGGGATTTGCTGGCGGGTACCACCTACGCGCTCACCGCGGCCAATTTGGGAGTTGGCGTGTATTCGGCGGCCATGACGCCGGATGGCCAGTCTGTCGCCTTCATCGGCACGGCGCCGGGAATTTCCGGGACGCAATTGTACGTCTGGAATCCGCCCTCAGCCGCGCGCACGCACACCAACAGCGTGACGATTGGTTCGGGCACCTTCCCGGTTGTGGCCATCAGCGCCAACGGGCAAAAACTAGCGTATCTGGCGGGTTCACCCTTGAGCTTGTATGCCGCGGACGTGGCGGCCAACACCGTGGTGACGGTCAACAACAACGGGACTTTCCTTTCGCACGCCGGGCTGCGCTTCAGCAACGACGGACGCTTTCTGATTTGCGCCACGACGGCATCCGCCAGCGCCACCAACCAAAGCGTTTATCTGTACGATCTTCAGGCGGGAACCAATCTGCTGGTCAGCCAGAATTTCAGTTCCCCCGCCACCAACAATGCCGGCTCCGATTCGCCGAGCATCAGCCCCGACGGCCGTTTCATCGCCTACCGCAGTTTCGCCTCGAACCTGGTGGCGATGGATTCCAACACGGTCGCCGACCTGTACCTTTACGATGCCGTCAGCAACGCCACCTATCTTGTTAGCCTGAACGCGTCCGGCATTTCAGCCGCCGCCGACCGCTCGCTCAAGCCGGTCTTCAGCGGCGACAGCCAGACGCTCTTTTTCCAGAGCTGGGCTTCGGACCTCTCCGGCAATGATTACAACAACGGCAGCGACCTGTTCGCGGTCAATCTCGCCCTGCCGTTGCCGGGTTCCGGTGGCGGCGGTTCGGGCGGTTACCCATCCGGCTTTTATGTGCAACTGATTCCCGCCGGCGCGGCCGGTCCCAATCCGGTGGTCAGTTGGTCCCTGGCTGCGGGCGAGGCTTATCAGGTGCAATTCAAGACCAATCTCACCGACGTGGTCTGGCTGAACCTGCCCGGGAACGCGGCTTTCATCGGCCTCACCGGTTATCTCAGCGACTTGTCGCCCGCGCCCGGCCAGCGGTTTTACCGCATCCTTTCAAACCCGTGAGATTATGAAGGCGACGCGTCTGGTTGCTCCCAAAAAAATTCGCGCTGACGGTTTCACGTTGATTGAACTGTTCGTCGTGATTGCAACGGTTGCCATTCTCGCGATATTGCTGCTACCGGCGCTGGCCGGGACGAAAACGGATTCCCAATCCTTTCAGTGCCTGGAAAATCAGCGCCAGTTGGTGCGTGCCTGGCAGATGTACGCCGAAGATAACAGTGATCTACTGCCGCCCAATGATTATCCCTTCACGACACCCTACGGTTTCCAATCTGCGGCGACACAAGCCACCATGAAGAACTGGGTGGTCGGCACCATGTATCAACCAATCGACTTGGCCGATGTGCCGGCGAATATTGGCAAAAGTGAATTATTGGATCCCAACACCTTGCTTTCCCCTTACCAAACCAACCGGGCTGTTTACCGTTGTCCGGCCGATAACTTCGTTAACCCTGCTGTGTCGCCCAAAGTCCATGTGCGCAGTTATTCAATGAATTCGGCGGTCGGCACTTTGTGGTATTCCTCCTCCACCTATGGAGGCAGCAGTGCCCCAGCACTCGGCTCGCCGGTTGGTGGTGGTTGGTTGAATGGGAATGCTTACAACAACAGTCAAACAACGTGGCGAGTCTATGGCAAGATGTCGTCGTTCAGCCGGCCGGGACCCGCCAACACGTTTGTCATGACCGAAGAGAATCCTTACTCCATCAATGATGCAAGCATCGCAATTGCTGCTGCTGCGGCTACCGGAAACACCTACATTACTGACTGGCCCGCCGGCACACAACGGTGCGGCGGCCATATCCTTTGCCGATGGCCATGTAACCATTCATAAATGGTTGGATTCCCGCACTTACACCCCGCCACCAGGAACTGGCGGCATCGGCGGGTTGGGTGGGAGACAGTCGCCGGACGACCCGGATTGCTTTTATTTGGGTTCCATCACCTCGGCATTACGATGATTGATATTGATATGGGCATCACCAAGACCGTATCCCGCCGCCACCGGCTGGCGCCGCGTCCGGTTGCTTCAGTCCGCGACGAGGGTTTCACGTTGATTGAACTGCTGGTGGTCGTGGCGACGGTTGGAATGCTGGCGATGTTGCTGCTGCCGGCGCTGGCCGGGACGAAACCGGATTCCCAATCCTTTCAGTGCCTGGAAAATGAGCGCCAGTTGGTGCTGGCCTGCCAAATGTATGCCGAAGATGACAATGACATCCTTCCGCCCAATGATTATCCCTACCGCACCACCTACGCTTTCCAACCCGCGGCGATTCAAGCCACCATGAAGAACTGGGTGGTCGGCACCATGGCCCAACCGGCGGATTCAGCCGATGTGCCTGCAAATATTGGGAAGAGTGAATTGTCGGACCCCAACACCTTGCTTTCCCCCTACCAAACCAACCGGGCGGTTTACCGTTGTCCGTCCGATAATTACCTTGATCCCTATTCGAACAGGGTCCATGTGCGCAGCTATTCCATGAATTCGGCCGTCGGCACCATCTGGAATTCCTCCACCGCTGAAGGTGGAACGGACCCGCGTCCGCCCGGCTCGCCGGTAAGTGGTGGATGGTTGAACGGGAGCAGCTTTAATTCCAGTCAAACGATCTGGCTGACGTATGGCAAGATGTCGTCGTTCAGCCGGCCGGGGCCGGCCAACACGTTTGTCATCATGGACGAACATCCGCTGTCCATCAATGACGGGGCCTTGGATGTGTCGGCAGCGGCGACGCCCGGGAACACGTTCGTTGTTGACTATCCCGCCGGCAATCACAACGGCGCGGCGGCCGTTTCCTTTGCCGATGGCCATGTCATCATTCACAAATGGCTGGATGCCCGCACCTACACCCCCAGTGGCGTTGGTTTGGGCGGGCTACCCGGCGATGGAAGGCAGGCGCCGGACGACCCGGACTGTTTCTATCTGGCTCCCATCACCTCGGCGCGGCGGTGATTGGCCCGGGCATCGTCACCCTGTTCCGCGCCCCGAATGCTTAAAGGGGAGTCGCGTTAGTAGGACTTGAACTGGGATAAATCAATTCTTTGCAGCGGGAACACGGAGACCCCGGCGCTTTGTTCCTGTGCCTGCATGGCATTCTGGATGGTATCAAAGGCCGATAAGCCAGAGGTGATATCGGCGCCGCAAAAATTGGGACCCTGATTGGGAAAATGGAACGCGCTGATGGCGACAAAATTCGTTCTGATCACCGTCCCGATCACCCCGCCGCTGTCTCCGGACCAGGTGTAAACCGTGTTGTTCGTTATCCAATAGCCCACCGACCAGTAATTGGGGCCGGAGCTCACGGTATTCAAATTGATGAAGGAGGCTGAAGATATCTGGGCATTGCCGGGATAAAAATAGCTCAAGCCGCCAACCAGAAAGGCGTCGTACTGACTGTGATAGACCAGGTCGATATTCCTGGTGCCAAAGGAGGGCAGGTTGGTCCATACAGGTATCTTGCCCAGCCCGTTGGTGGGCATGAAATAAACCGGCGGAATCGAAGGTGGCAGATTGCTGTTTAACAGGTATAGAATGGCATTTTCTCCGGGCAGATTCGTCTCCGCGATGGTCACCCGGGTGATGAGGTCGCCATTCCAATCCACAAAGCAGATCATGGTATTGGTGGCAATGCCGGAATCCAACGTTCCCAAGACCGCGTTGGGCGAAAGGACAAAGGCTGAAAAGCAGGATATAAAATTCGCGGTCAATCCCACGCCGAAAGGTTGTCCCCAGCCCACGCTTTCACTTTGAACGCCCCAGATGTTTTTCAGCCAGAAGTTGGGGTTAAGATTTGACGTGAGCAGGTTGGTTGGCAACGGCGTCCAGGGAATCACCCCGTTGATCTCCGCGCTGTAATTGCTGTAGGCCACTCCGGTCCGGGCCGCCAACCCCAGTTCATTCGTGGTGATGTGATTGGCTAATGAACCTTTGGCAAACGATAAAAAATATTTGCTCGTGGCCGGAACGGGTATTTGAAACTGATACCCGCGGCCATCGCTGGTAAAATAAGTATAGGGGCCGGGATTGCTGACGGAATTGTAACTGTTGCCCAGGGCATCCTTGATGAGTCCAACCACCTGAATCCGGTTTGTGTTGCTGAAGGCAATATCCTGAACAATCACGGGTCCGACGGGTCCGCTAACCACATTGGTGGGGATCATCAGGATCGGAGCGTTGGCCGGCGTGCTCCCGGCGCTGAAAGTAAGACTCTGTCCGGACGCGGCCCGTAAGCCAAACAAAACGATTAATGCTGCGAGGGTCTGGTTCATAGTGTTTAACTCAATGGTCGTCGCTCAAATGTTGCCCCGAACGGTTCCCGATGATTTTCTCACCGCGATCCGCTTCGCGCAGGATTTTCACCGGGTGCCGCCTGCCGGTCAGGCCGTGGCCATTTCCGCCGTCCCCGGCGATCACGTCTGCGGTGACCGGATTCATTTTTCGGTGTCACCGGTGGGCCGGTTGGGGACTGGGCTCATGCTAGTTCGGGGTTCGGGCCTTGTCCATCTCCAGCACAAAGAGGGCCAGTCAGTGACGCCCGGAACGGCCCGAATTGCACCGCAAACCGTGCCAGCCCCAGACAGCTCGACGGATGGATTCCGAAAAATGCCCTCCGCTCCAAACTGGCGGATCCGCGAAAGCATTCGCGTCATTGGGCAAGGCTGGGAGCTAATCTTTCGTCTGCACACTTCGGCAAACGTCATTGCAATGGGAGGTTTGTTTGGGAAAGGGGTGTTTGGTGGGCGAAAAACACCGGCCGGTTTTTTTTGCGCATGGCATTGCCTGTTAAAACTTGGAGCGCGTGAAGGAACCGAACCTTTGGAGTTCGATCCCTCAGCCTGAAACCCATTGAGACTGCTCTTGTCTGCGGTTTGTGGGTATGGGGTGAACACCCCATGTCGCTCATTCGTGATTTCGTGTTTTAATGCGTCGTTAATTTTTTCTGATGGAACAATAAACAACCGGTTCAAGACGTTTTGATCCGGCCGATTCGCTCATGAAATGACCCATGGTGTTTGACCTATGAAAATTCATTCTTTTTGTCTGGCCCTGTTGCTGTTGTGCCCTGCGTCGCAGGCCGCCACGATCACGATTCAAGGCGCGCAAACCAACCAGGTGATTGATGGATTCGGGGTGAACATCAATCACCGCGGCTGGAACAACGACGAACTGAAGCCGGTGGTGGACGCCTTGACCGATCAGGCGGGCATGACGCTCTTCCGGGTGATCTACGACAAGACGGACTGGGAGGCCACCAACGACAACAGCGATCCCAACGTCATGAACTGGAGCTATTACAGCCAGGTGTACAGCTCGGCGGATTTCCAGAAGATGTGGGGTCTGGCGGCCTATCTGA
>JBAPQW010000044.1:0-61953 GCA_049280815.1 Verrucomicrobiia bacterium
ATCGGCCTGCTGATGCGTCTCAATCAGCGCGACAAACAGCCGCGCCAGCGCCGTGCCGCTGCCGTTCAGGATGTGCGGGAATGTGTTTTCGCCCGACTCGGCCTTGAACCGCAGGTTCATCCGGCGGGCCTGGAAATCCTCGCAATTGGAGCAGCTCGACACTTCCAGATAGCTCCCCTGCCCCGGCGCCCAAACCTCGATGTCATACGTCTTCGCGCTGCCAAATCCCATGTCGCCGGTACAGAGCAGCACCACGCGGTAATGCAGGCCGAGCAACTGCAAAACCTTTTCCGCGTTCGCCACCATTTTTTCCAGTTCGGCGTAGCCGTGCTCGGGCTTCACAATCTTGATCAGTTCAACCTTGTCAAATTGATGTACCCGGATCATGCCGCGCGTACCTACGCCCGCCGCCCCCGCTTCGCCGCGAAAACACGGCGTGTAGGCGCAGTAATAAACCGGAAGCTGTTTTTCCGGCAAGATTTCCTCCCGATGAATGTTCGCCACCGGCGTTTCGGCGGTTGGAACCAGATACAGTTTGCCCAGCTTGTCTTTGTCGTCCCCCTCCGCCACACCGTAATACTGGTCCTTGAATTTTGGGAACTGACCGACCCCTTCGAGGCAGTGCGGCCCGACCACGAACGGCGGCGACACTTCCGTGTAGCCGTGCTCATGAATGTGCAGGTCGAGCAGGAATTGAATCAACGCGCGCTCCAGCCGCGCCCCCCAGTTCGTGTAAAGCAGGAAGCCGCTGCCGGACAGCTTGGCGCCGCGCGCAAAATCCACCAGCTTCAGCGTTTCGCACAATTCAACGTGCGATTTTGGCTTGAAGGCAAAAGTTGCCTTCCCGCCATGAACCCGCACCACCGGATTGTCCTCGGCCGTCTTGCCGATCTTCACTGACTGGTGCGGCAGGTTCGGCAGCCGCAGCATCAATTGCTGGCGCGAAACCTCAATGGCTTCCGCCTCCGTGTCGAGAGCGGCAATGCGGTCGCCCAACTCGCGCGTCTCCGCCTTTTTTGTCTCCGCCTCGGCGGTTTTCTTCTGGCCCATCAAGGCGCCGATTTCCTTTGATGCACGGTTGCGCCGGGCCTTGAGGGTTTCAACCTCGGCGAGGAGTTTGCGCCGTTGTTCATCGAGTTTGAGCAACCCGTCAATGTTGGCCTCGTCCCCCGCCCCGCGCGTGGCGAGGCGCTCACGCACGAAATCAGGCTGATCGCGGATTAATTTAATGTCGAGCACGGGTGGATTATAGAAATTCAACGGCCAGCGGCAAGGTGGAAGCCTGACTCATATGCATCGGCAGTTGAAAATTCAGCGGCGGTGGTTGACCATCCAAGCCAGTTGAAACTGCCGCAGAAATTCAGCCGTCTGGCCCGCGCGCCGTCCTTGACGCGCCTCCGCATCATCCTGGCGCTGGCCATCGCGGTAGTCGCTGACGGTCTGCAATTGATGCTCGGCCCGCTCGGCTGGCCGGGCGCGGACCAGGCCATTGACCTGCTGGCGATGGGGTTGACCAGCTGGGCGATTGGGTTTCATTGGCTGCTATTGCCGACGTTCATCCTGGAACTTGTTCCAGTGTTGGAAGACCTGCCCACCTGGACGGCGTGCGTCATCGCCGTCGTTGTCTTGCGGAAGCGGGAACAAAAACCGCCGCCCGCCGGACCCTGACCCGTCAGCCATCGGGCTGGACGCCGGTGTGAACAGTGACTATGTTTTGGCCAGCACAACCGTCCAATCATCAATTGTTGAACCATCTTATGTCGAAGGCCCTTTCCAGGTTGTTGTTGATTGAAAGCCATCCGGTTTGTGGGGCGTTGTTGCCGCCCGGCGACTTTGAGGTGGAGCAGGCGGACCGGCTTTCCGTCGGGCTGGAAAAAATCGACCGCCAGAGTTTTGACCTCATTCTGTTGGACCTGTCCTTGCCGGACAGCCAGGGATTGAACGCGTTCGGCCAGACGCGGGCGGCGGCGCCGCGAACCCCGATCGTGGTGGTGGCGGATCTGGCGGACGAGGAACCGGCGGCACGGACCTTGCAGATGGGGGCGCAGGATTATTTACTCAGGCAGCACCTGACGGGTCTGCTGTTGACGACCACCATGCACAAGGCCATTGACCGTCACCGCGGCCAGCTCGCGCACGGTTACGAGGGCTTTCTGCTGCAAACCCTCATGGATAAAATTCCCGACGCGGTCTATTTCAAGGACCGGCGCAGCCGATTTTTGATGATCAGCCGTGCCCATGCAAAAAAGTTTGGTTTGACCGATCCTGCCCAGGCGGCGGGCAAAACGGATGCGGATTTTTTCAGCCGGCCCCACGCCCAGCAGGCCCTGACGGACGAGGAAACAATCCTGCGGAGCGGCGACCCGATGGTGGACATTGAAGAGAGTGAAACCTGGCCCGACGGCAGCGTGACGTGGGCTTCCACCACCAAAATGCCGCTGCGCAACCAGGCCGGACGGATTGTGGGCACCTTTGGCATCTCGCGCGACATCACCAAACGCAAGCGCGCGGAAGAGGCGCTGGCCGAACGCACCCAGCAATTGCAGAAGAAGAACCAGCAGATCGAAGACGAAATGAAAATGGCCCGCGAACTGCAGCTCGCCATGCTGCCACAAAAATTCCCCGCCGTGCCTCCCCATCGGCCAGCGCATGAAAGCGCCCTCAAGTTCTTCAGTTTCTTTCTCCCCAGCGGCGCCGTCAGCGGCGATTTTTTCGATGTGGTCGCGCTTTCCGACACTTCCGTCGGCGTGTTCATCTGTGATGTGATGGGACACGACGTGCGCGCGGCGCTGGTCACCGCCATGATTCGCGCCCTGGTCGAAGACCTGAGCGGCGGGGCGGCCGATCCCGGTCAACTGCTGGCCCAGATCAACCGCGGCCTGCTGAGCGTCTTCCAACAGGCCGGCACCACCATGTTTGCCACCGCCTTCTATATGGTGGCCGATGTCGCCACCGGGGAAATCTGTTATGCCAGCGCCGCCCATCCGGACCCGCTGCAACTGCTCCGTCACGAGGGCAAGGTCGAACCCATGGCCGCCCTTGACGGCGGCAAAAAAGGGCCCGCGCTCGGCTTGTTTAAAGAGGCGCAATTCCCCACCTACCGGCGCCGGATGAACGCCGGGGATGTGATCCTGCTTTACACCGATGGCATGATCGAGGTGGAGGGACGTGACCAGGAGATGTTCAGCCAGGAGAGCCTCACGGCCATTGTTAAAAAGCACGCCGGACTGCCCACCAAGGAAATGCTTTCAGCCCTGCTCGCCGAAATCCGGCAATTCTCGGGTCAACACGAATTTACGGACGATGTCTGCCTCGTGGGCGTGGAAGTCAAGCAGTTGGGATCCGACCCGCCGGCTCAAACCCGCCAACCGTAACGCCCGGTCCGGACGTTTGGTTGAAATCTGTTTGAAAAAAGCGCCCTCCCGCGGCACACTGCCGTCATGCAATCTGTATTTACCGGGCCGGTGTACGTGGTGCGCGACAACATTGACACCGACCAGATCATTCCCGCCCAATATTTGACGCTCGTGCCGACGATTCCGGAGGAATACAAAAAGCTCGGCGCCCATGCGCTCGCGGGCCTGCCGGAATCGCTCTACCCGGCACGCTACGTCAAGGCAGGCCAGCTCGACAGCGAATTTCCGATTATCGTGGCCGGAAAAAATTTCGGCTGCGGCAGTTCGCGCGAGCACGCGCCCATCGCGCTCGGCTCGGCCAAATGCAGGGTCATCCTTGCGGAAAGCTTCGCCCGCATCTTTTTCCGCAACTCCGTCGCCACCGGAGAACTGTATCCGTGCGAAATCACCGAACGCCTTTGCGACAAGCTGAAAAATGGCGACGCGGTTACCGTTGACCTGGATGCCGCCACGGTCACGGTCAAGGACACGGGCAAGGTTTTCAAATTCAAACCGCTCGGCGACGTGCGTCCGGTCGTGGATGCCGGCGGCCTGTTCAACTACGCGCGCAAAAGCGGCATGATCCCGGCGCAGAAGTAAGTGGCCTAACGGTTGTGAAGCCGCCTGTCTTACTCCCCTGCCCACGCTCGCTAAAACGGCTTCCCGGCACGCTCAAGCTGCCAGACCAACAGCCGCTCCCGCCATTCACTGTCCTCCAAAGTGATGCCGCGCCGGACCAGCCTGAAGGTTACGCCATCACCATCGACCGCCAGGGCGTGAAGGTTGAATTTCGTGAAACCGCCGGTTTGCGGGCGGCCATGGCAACGATGCGGCAGTTATTACGCCAATACGGACGGCTTTTGCCGTGCCTGAAAATCCGGGACTGGCCGGATTTTGAACGCCGCGGGGTGATGCTCGACATTTCGCGCGGGCGCGTGCCCAGACTCGAAACCCTGTTCAAACTCGCCGCGCGACTTGCCGATTTTAAAATCAACGAGCTCCAGCTCTACACCGAACACACCTTCGCGTATCAGAAATATCCATCCGTCTGGCAAAGCTGGGGCGCATTGACCGGTGATGAAATCCGCCAGCTCGACGCGCACTGCCGACAGCTGGGCATTGACCTCGTGCCCAACCAGAATTCCTTCGGCCACCTCCGTTATTTTCTGGAGCATCCGCGGCTCAAAAAGCTGGCGGAAGTCCCCCGGCCTTACGCCGCTCCCGGCGGGGAATATGTCCGCCGGCCATCGACATTGGCCCCGAATCATCCGGGCACCCTGCCCTTCCTGCGCGGGTTGTACGACGAGTTGCTCCCAAGCTTTTCGAGCGCGTTCTTCAACGTCGGCTGCGATGAAACCTGGGATTTGGGCCGGGGACAAAGCAAGCGACTCTGTGTCACGAAAGGCCAGGGCCGTGTTTACCTGGATTTCCTCAAAGAGATCCACCGGGAGGTTTCCGCCCGCGGCAAACGGATGATGTTCTGGGGTGACATCATTTTAAAATATCCGAGGCTCATTCCAGAGCTGGCGAAAATTCCTTCCCGTAGCAGCCGACGTGAGTCGGCTCCATTTTCCTTAAGTCATGCACATGGTCAGAGCGGACTGACGTCCGCTGCTACGATTAATTGCAATCTCATTGCCTTGAACTGGGGTTATGAAGCGGATCATCCATTCGAACGTGAGGCCGCGTTGTTCGCCAAGGCCAAAATCGCATTCTACGTTTGTCCCGGCACTTCCAGCTGGCAGACCTTGATCGGGCGGCATGACAACGCGCTGGCCAACCTGCGCGCCGCCGCCAAGGCCGGACGCAAGCATGGGGCGCTGGGTTATCTCATCACCGATTGGGGCGATGGTGGTCATCCTCAGCCGTTGGCCGTGAGTTATCTCCCCTACCTGGCCGGCGCGTCACTGAGCTGGTGCGCCGAAACATTTGACGCGGCAAAACTCGCCCCGGTTTTGAATCGCGACGTTTTCAAAGATCCGACCGGGAACGCGGCCCAGGCGGCGCTCGCATTGGGCCTGGCGCATCGGAAGCTGAAATTCAAGGTCGTCAACGAAACACCGCTGGGAACGGTCCTCGCCGCGCCGCCGGCGAAACAGCGGGAGTTGTCTTGCCGGAACGGGTTGAAGCATTTTGCCCGGATATCGGGCACAAATATCCGAGCCACCCTGAAAGAAATCGAGCAACAACGCGTCCGCCTCCAACGCGCCATCAGGGCAAACAAAACCGGCGGCATTTTGTCGCGGGAACTGGACCTGGCCGCCCGCATGGCGGGGGAATCGTGCCGGTTCATGCTGTGGCAACAGGCGCGCGCGGCGGGGAAAACATCCGAGGCGAAGCGCCTGGCCCAAACGGGCCTGCGCGAATTGCGAAAGTTGGAGAAGGATTTCAACGCTTACTGGCCGACGCGCAACAAAGCCACACCCAAACATTGCTCCGCCTTCCTGAATTGGCGGATGAAAGATTACGCCGTTCAACTGATTCACGCCTTGTAGACGTCGAGGTGGTGAGACGCGTCTTCCGGTAAACAGAGACTCATTACGTCGTCTCCTGCGGTTACCTGCTCTTCACATCCCAAGCGTCGCGGAGGCCGTCGCCAAGAAAATTCAGCGCCAGCAGCGTCATCACCAGCACACCACCGGGAAAAGTAATCAGCCACCAGTAAATCCGGATGGGATTGATCTGGCCAACGCCCTCGGCAATGAGCGTACCCCAGCTCGCCATCGGCGGTTGCACGCCCAGGCCGAGGTAGCTCAGGAAGGATTCGTACAGCACGATCGCCGGCACGGTGAGCGCGAGATAGGTGATCACCACGCCAAAAACATTCGGGATGATGTGTCGCGCCAGGATTCGTACCGGCCCGCCGCCCAGTGCGTAACTGGCCTCCACAAAGGCCCGCGTCCGCAGCGACAGCACCTGTCCCCGCACGATGCGCGCCATGGTCAGCCACGACACGGCACCCAGGCCGACAAACAAGAATGCCACCTGTAAGGCGCCCTGCGAAGCCGGCGAAGATTTAAAGTAATGGGAGTGTTTCAGCAAGTCCCCAAGGGTGGTGATCAGCACAATCACGAAAATGACCGTCGGGAGTGAATAAAGAATGTCGACAATGCGCATCAGCACGTTATCCACACGCCCGCCCACATAACCGGCGATCGCACCCCACAACACTCCGATGACGAGGCTCACCAGGGCGCCAACGATGCCGACCAGCAGTGAAATTTGCGCGCCAAACAAAATGCGGGAAAAAACATCGCGTCCGTGGACATCCGTCCCGAACCAGTAGTGTGCCCCAGGCGGCGCAAAGGCCGCGTCGGAAAGCTGGTCGGGATCATGCATTTGGGCGAAGGTCCCGCCCATGATTTTCAGGAAGACCGGCCACGCGCCGATGGCGAGCAGGAGGAGAACCAGATACCACGCGCTAATGACGGCGGCGCGATTTTTGCAAAAGCGTTGCCAAGCCCGCCGGCCAGGGCTGGTTTGCGGTTGAGAGATGTTGGTTGAGGCTTGAGAGCCAGAAGCTGTTTGACCTGGCGTCAGGTTGTCCACGACTCTCGACTCTCGATTCTCGGCTGGCTCATTCATATTTCACGCGCGGGTCAAGCAGGGTGTAGGCAAAATCCACCATCAGATTCAGCCCGATCAGCAAGGCCGCGTAGAGCAGCGACAGGCCCACCACGAGAGTGTAATCGCGGTTCAGGGAGCTGTTGACAAGGAAGACGCCGATGCCGGGAATCTGGAAGATGTTTTCGATGACGAATGAACCGGTCAGCAGGTCGGCCAGCATCGGGCCGGAATAGGAAACGACCGGCAGCACGGCGAGCCGGAACGCGTGTCGGAACAACAGCCGGTTTTCGCCCAATCCCTTGGCGCGCGCCGCGGTGACGAACTCGGATTGCATGGCGGTCACCATTCCCTCGCGCATCAACCGGGCGATTTTTCCGGCAAAGAACAGGCCGAGAGCTATGGGCGGCAAAATCATATGCCATGGCGTTTCCCACAGTCCAACCGGCAGCAATTTCCATTTGATGGAAAAGAGCAGGATCAATAATGGCGCAATGACGAACCCCGGCACGCACACCACGAGCACGGAAAAAAAACTGCCGGCATAATCCTCCCAGCGTCCGCGCCGGGCGGCGGTGAAAAAACCGACTGGCAGCCCGACTCCCATGGCAAAACCGAACGCCAGCGCGCCCAACAGCATCGAAACCGGCAATCCTTGGGCGATAATATCGCTGACCGTATGATTCCGATATTTGAGCGAGACCCCGAAATCGCCATGTGCCAGGCCATTGAGATATTCGAGATATTGCCTCCAGACGGGTTCATCGAGGTGGTATTTCGCGTTGATGGCGCGGTCGATTTCCGGGGACGCCGGCGCGCGTTCCCGGTCAAATGGCCCGCCCGGAGCGAGATGCATCAAGCCGAACGCCAGCGCGCTGATGATCAGCAGCAGCGGGATGGCGAAGATCAATCGTTTTGCAAAGTACATGGTTATCTGGCGTCAAGCCCTCGATCCTCGACCCTCGACTCTCGACCCAGCTTGCGAATCGCCTGCAACGGGTGGTTGTCCAGGACATTCGGGTAGATGCCTTGAATCTTGTTGGTATCGTAGTAGCTGATGCCGACATAGAAGTAAATCGGCACGATGGGAACCTCGTCCCGCACGAGGATGGTTTCCGCCTGTTGGAAAAGTTTTTCGCGCGCCGGCAAATCGGGTTCCTGGTTCGCCCGCCGGATGAGGTCGTCATATTGCGGATTTTTCCAGCCAGTGCGGTTGTTGCCGTCACCGCTGGTGAACAATCCCAGAAACGTGTTCGGGTCGTTGTAGTCGGCCACCCAGCCCGAGCGCGAGAGGTCGTAATCAAGTTGTGACTGGGCGTTCAAGTAAGCCGACCATTCCATTTGGCGCAAATCCATCTGGAGGCCCAGTTCATCGCGCCACATCTGCTGCAGTTCCACGGCAATCTTTTCGTGAATTTTCGATCCCCCGCCGGCCGAAGCGTTGAACAGGTATTGAAAGCGGGGAAAACCCCGGCCACCGGGATAGCCGGCCGCGGCCAGCAACTTGCGCGCGCGCGCCGGATCGTAACCCAATCCTTCCGGCGGCGTGTAATTGGCCGTGCCGTCAGGGACGAGATGCGACGCGGGCTTTTCGCCGCCCTGGGTGATTTTTTTGACAATGCGCTCCTTGTCCACCGCCAGCGCCAGCGCCTGGCGCACCCGCGGATCATCAAATGGTTTGCGGGTGACGTTGAAGCGAAAAAAGTACGTGTCGAGGCAGATAAACGTGTGAAAATCGGGGCGCTTCAGCAGCACGTCCAGCAATCCGGCCGGAATTAAGGCCGCATCCCAAACGATGTCGGCCTCGCCGCGCTCATAGAGGCTCAACGCCGCACTGGCCGAACCGACCGGCAGAATGTCGATGAGTTCCGATTGGGTGTTGGATGCGTTCCAGTAACGGGGATTTTTCCGCAGGCGGACCTTGTCGTTTAACCGCCAGTAAACCAGTTCGTAGGCGCCACTGACCGGCAGCGGTTTGGCCATCAGCCAGCGATCGCCGTATTTCTCAATCGTCTGGCGCGGCACCACGCAGGTCACCGGCATGGCGCAGATGTCCGGAAAAAACGGGGTGGGATGGTTCAGCTCGACGCGCACGGTCACCGCGTCGGGCGCGTGAACGCCCACCAGGGCCGGGTCTTTGATTTTCCCGTCGGTGAAATCCTGTCCGTGCTTGAGGAAAAAGAGCGAGCCGGCATATTCGGAAGCGGTGGCGGGACTGAGCGCGCGAATCCACGAATAAACCACGTCGTCCGCCGTGATGGGTTCGCCCGTGGACCAGATGAGGTTGGTCCGCAAATGAAAAGTGTACGTGCAGCCGTCGGGTGAAATCTCCCAGCGTTTCGCGAGTCCGGGGATCGCGCGTCCGGTTTTCGGGTCGAAATAGGTCAAGCCTTCAAAAATTCCCGACGCCACCCGCATGTCGGCCTGGCCGGAAAGGATTCCCGGATCCAGCGATTGGGGTTCGGCGCCATTCAGGATCGTAAGGTCCGCCGGGGGCTCATGGCGGACGCAGCCCGAAAGGCAGAGGCAGGTCGCGACGCAAAAAGCAAAACGCGCCCGCGAAAAAATCCGCCGGGCGCGTTGGAAAATGGCCATTGCGTTATTTCGATTGCGCCGGCGCCTCCGGGACATTGGTGGGCACCGACAGGGGCACGGAGAGCAAATTGTTGGTCGGTGCCGCAGTCGGCTGGGAGACCGGCTGGGTCATGGGCTGCGGAGTGGATATTGGCAGTTGCGATTGTTTTTGCTCCACCTGCTTTTCAAACACCGCCACGCTGTTGCTCTTGTGCAGCTGGTCTTGCAAATAACCGAGAAACAGGGCCATCACAAAAAAAACCACCGTCGCCCATTTCGTCACCTTGGTCAGGACATTGCCCGACCCGGCGCCAAACAGGGCATCCGCGGCGCCGCCGCCAAACGCCAGCCCGGCACCGGCGTCCTTTTTGGGCAGTTGAACCAATATCAACAGCACCAGCAAAAGACAGTTGATCACGAGAAAGAACGTCAGGATACCAGCGATAAAACTCATAACCAATTATCTATATCGAATTTTTAATAATGTCAGCAAAACTCCGCGCTTCGAGCGACGCGCCGCCTACCAGGGCCCCATCCACGTCCGGCTGGCCCATCAACTCTTTTGCATTGCCCGCCTTCACGCTGCCACCGTATTGAATGCGCACCTTTTTGGCCACGGCCTCGTCAAAACTCCTGACCAGCAACGCGCGAATGAACGCGTGGGCCTCCTGCGCCTGCTGCGTCGTCGCCGTCTTGCCCGTGCCGATGGCCCAGACGGGCTCATAGGCAATGATGGTCTCAACCATTTGTTCCTTTGTCAAACCGGCCAGGCTGCCGCGCACCTGGGTTTCCAAAACCTTTTCCATCTGCCCGCCTTCGCGCTCCGCCAGCGTTTCACCGACGCAGACAATGGGTTTGAGCGACGCGGCATGGACGGCGGCCGCCTTCTTGGCGATGATCGCGTCGGATTCCTTTTGGTACTGCCGGCGTTCGGAATGGCCCAGAATGACATAACGCACGGAAAATTCCTTGAGCATCCCGGCGCAGATCTCGCCGGTGAACGCGCCAAAATTCTGCGCGCTCATGTTTTGCGCGCCCAGCCGGAGGTTCGAATCCAGGATGACCTTGGACACGGAATCCAGCGCCGTGTAGGGCGGGCAGATGACGATGTCCACTTCCCGGATATTGGCCAGTTCCAGCTTGAGGTTGCTGACCAGCGCCAGCGCCTCCGCCACCGTTTTGTTCATCTTCCAGTTGCCGGCAATAATCAATTTACGTTCTTTGTTCATTTAAAAAAAAGCTTCCCGCTAAGCAGGCAGGGTTCAATTGTCCCTCCGCGTCAAATTTATTTCTCTGAAAGTGCCGCGACGCCGGGCAGCACCGCGCCTTCCAGAAACTCCAGGCTGGCTCCGCCGCCGGTGCTCATGAAGGTCACCTTGTCGCCCAGCTTCGCCTTGTTGATGGCCTTCACGCTGTCGCCGCCGCCGATGATGCTCTTGGCCCCGCCCTTCTGGGTGGCATCGGCCACGGCCTGCGCGACGGCGTTGGTGCCGGCTGCGAACTGTTTGTTCTCAAACAAGCCCATCGGACCGTTCCACAAAATTGTTTTTGCTTTGGCAATCACTTCCGCATACGCCTTGACCGTCGCGGGGCCGATGTCGAGGCCGGCGGCATCTTCAGGGCAATTCAGGTCCGGACTGGTGCGTGGATTCTGCCATTCGATGATGGGCTTGCCCTTTTTATCGAGCTTGTCAGTTTTCACCGGCACCGCCACCACATCGTCCACCGGCAACAGGAATTGAACCTTCCGGGCCTTCGCCTTTTCCAGCGCGGCCCTGGCAATATGCGTCGCATCCGGTTCCACCAGCGATTTGCCGGTCTTGTAACCCTGGGCCAGCCGGAACGTGTAGGCCATGGCTCCGCCGATCAAAATCGAGTCCGCCTTTTCGAGCAGCCGGTCGATGACCTTGATCTTGTCGGAAACCTTGGCGCCGCCAAGAATCACGACGAACGGGCGCACCGGCTTGTCCAGTTCATCCCCGAGAAATTTCAATTCGCGCTCCATCAACAGGCCGGCTGCACATTTGCCCCCGCGTTTGGCCACGACCCGGGCCACGCCTTCGGTCGAGGCATGGGCGCGATGCGCCGCGCCAAAGGCATCATTGACATAAACCTCGGCGACCTGCGCCAGCTTTTCGGCAAAGGCGGGATCGTTGGCTTCCTCCTCGTTGTAATAACGGACGTTTTCGAGCAACACCACGTCGCCATCCTTCATTCCGGCCGCCGCTTTCGCGACCTTGTCGCCGATGCAGTCATCCACAAAGGCCACCGGTTTACCCAGCAGTTCGGACAATTTTACGGCCACGGGTGCCAGGGACATGGTGGCATCGCGCTTGCCCTTGGGCCGTCCGAGATGGGCGGTCAAAATCAATTTGGCGCCCTTTTCGATGAGCAATCGCAGGGTGGGCAGGGTTTCCACGATGCGGGTGGCATCGGTGATGATCATCTGGCCATCCTTTTCCTCCAGCGGCACGTTGTAATCCACGCGCAAAAAAACGCGCTTGCCGCGAACATCCAGATCTTTAACCGTCAATTTGGCCATAAATATGTCCTGATTCCATAAAAATCAGGATTCGGAGCATACCCCAGAAGCGCGCCGAGTAAAGTGAATTTAGCGCCATGCATTTAGGAAAGCGGTTCTGCCATTGTCCGAACGAAAAATGTGCAATTGCACCCTGCCCTTCAGAACCTCAAAAAGTTTGGAACCTTTTCCCATCTTTCAACTCCTAAGCTTGAGGAGCATGCATCGATTTCTCTCTTGTGAATAACAATTTAATAACAAAGTCTGGTATGCGCCCTCGTTATCGGGTATAAAGTGCCCTCTTGTTCAAATGGCAGCAGTAGATGTAATAAAACTGCGGATTTTGGTGGTGGATGACGAACCTTCTGTCGGCAATGCCGTCAAGTTGTTGCTCAAGTTTGACGGTCATGAAGTGGAGGCAACCCGCAGCGGCAAGGAAGCCCTGGCCCTGTTCAAACCTGGCCGTTTCGACCTCGTTTTCACCGACTTCACCATGCCTGGAATGAATGGCGACCAGCTCGCCGCCGCCATCAAGGCCGATGCGCCAAGTCAGCCCGTCGTGATGATCACCGCCCACGCCGGAACCCTGGCCCAGTCGCCTGACGTGGATTTCGTTGTCGGCAAACCCTTCCGGCTGGCCCATCTCCGGGAGGCGATTGCCAGAGTTTTACCGGAGAGAAAGCGGCTCGGTTAAGTCAGGCGGAAAACTGGTCAGGCCTCGGTTACGATTCAACGGCAGCTGCTCCGCTGCCGCCAGCTTTCAACATTTGCCCCAGCGCCGCATGGTGGCCAGGGATTTTTCCACGGCAATCAACGGCGGATACAGGTCGCTCTCGTATTCGATGATGTACCATTGGGTGCCGCCAGTGGTCTCGCAAACGTGGAAAATTTCCTTCCAGTCCAATTCGTCGTCTCCAATGATCGCATTCGGCTTGGTTTTTGAAAATGCCTTGGCGTGGATGCTGGCGTAGCGCCGCTTGTATCGCTTGAGACAGGCGATCGGATCGGCCCCGCCCGCCGCGGCATTGCCGGTGTCAACCTGAATTAGGACATCCTGGCTCGTCCGGTCCATGAACACGTTCCAAGGCACCTGGCCGTCGATGGGTTTAAATTCGGGACCTTCATTATGATAACCCGTCCGCATTCCGTACGGCTTCAATTGACCGGCCAATTCTGTGAAGATATCGGCCGCTTGTTGCCAGCCCTGGATGCTTTGGGAGTATTTTTCCGGCAGACTGGGCACGATGAGGCGCGGGTTGCCAAGGTCATGATTGAACGCGATGGTTTTCGGCAGTTCGTCGCCGAGCAGGTTGTCGAACGGCCGGATATGCGACCCGACGCATTGGAGGCCGTTGTCCGCCAGCATCTGGTTCAGCGTTTTGGCGTCGCGGCCGAAATAATCGGCAAACTCAACGCCTTTGTAACCCATCTTCGACAGCGCAGCGAGGGTGCCGGGCAGAGCCTTGGCGCAATCTTTGCGCACTGAATAAAGCTGGACGGCGATGGGGATGTTGTTCCCGCCGTAACCTTCCTCAGCGAGCAGATTCTGGTGGGAGACGGTGGTCATGGCGGCGGTGGCAACGGCACTGGTTTTCAGAAAGGTCCGGCGGGAGATGGATCGCGATGGCATAGTGAATTTTGATGATTAAACACAGTTCACGCTGATGTTTCAAGGCTGCCATACAGCGCGGTAAAATTGCTGGGCGGCAGCCGGGGAAACCGAAAGGCTGATGTTCGTCGTACTCCCCCCCAGCGCGTTGGTCGAGACAGGACCCCACGCTGTCAGGTCCGGCGAGCTTTGAATGACATAAGTCGTGCCGGGCTGGCCTTGAAGGAGCAGCTCCACCTGTCCGGGCAGGACCCCCAACACGGCCAGCGTTGAAGGCCCGGGGCTAAACGTAAAGAGCGTCAGCGACAAGGGTGGAAAAGAATACATAAAATTCGTGCCGGCCGTTGGAAAGTTCGTCGTCGCGATGTCTTGCAACGATGCCCCGGCATTGGCTTCCGCCGCCTGGTCCTGCGGGATGCCGTAGGATTGAATCGTGGCGTTCATCCCCGGCGCAAAATTGACCAGCGCGATCTGCGCATTGAGGTTTGTGGTCATGTCTTTGTTGATGACGAGCAGCGTGAGAACGCCGTTGGTGCGATGAACCGCATAGGCGGAAAGCAAAAGATTGTCGCTCGTGCCACTCAGGACGGAATCGCCGGGCCGGGCAAAATATTGCAGCAATTTTTCAGCGTAAAAGGTGGGATACGGTGTGTTTGACCCGCTCAAGATTCCGTAATCACCATTCGCCCGCCAGCCATAAATCGTTGGGTCAAAATTGCCGTCCGTCTCCGCTCCATTGTGCAAATCCCACCAGACATACGATCTGAATTCGGTTTTCATGAGCTGGCTGGTGCTGTCAGCGAGATAGAGGGCGTTGATCAGGCTGGTCGATTGCCTGCCCATGGCCCCGGCATCGCTGTTGTTTTCTGTCACGCACAACTCGATATTGGTGCCAACGGGGCCAAGATAATCGCTGATTTGCTGGCGCAGATTGGCAGCGGCGTTGGCCCAGTCGGTCCACGTGAAGGGATCTGGATTGCCGGCAACCTGCAACAGCAGCGGGTCGGTGTCAGGAGAGCCGGAGTAAAAACTCCAGCCAGACACAGTGTATTGCCAGTAAAAATGGTAAATGAGAAAATCCGGCGTGACACCGAGGCTGTTCAACTGGGACAACACGATGGGCGTCCACCCATAATTCGTGGTGGCGGTTCGTGGATTAATTGCAAAATGCGTCGCGTTGTTGGAAAAACTTCCCTCTCCCGGTGCGACGACGACGCCCACTTTGATGGGCACCGCCGGGTAAGCCGCCTTCATCTGTTGTATGTAAGCCGCCGCGTTGGTGGCATAAGTGTAAGGATCATGGGGGATGGCATGGGAGTCAGCCTCCCACGTGCCATAGCATTCATTGCCAATTTCCCAATACTTGAAACCGCAATTATTGGTCTGGTTGGCCGAGAGCACCCAGGCGGCCGCCTCACCGGGAGTGCCGGTGCCGTAATTGACGGTGGTGAAGACTTGAGCGCCCAGATTGGTGGCAATGGTCATGAAAGTGGCATTCCCCGCCTGGTCACCGGCCCAATTATAGGTGTCGGAAGTCGAGCCCCCCGGCCAGCGCAAAGTCAAACACCCGATTGCCTCAAGCAGCGGCAGCGTGGTTGAATTACCCAGGCTGCCGTCCCAGGTGGCGGTGTTGAGTCCAAACTGGCGCGCATCGACGGTGCGCAACGTCTGCGCGGCATCCACTCCCAGGTGAACCACGGCCGGCACCGGCGCGGCCACCAGCTGAACGTCGTCCACATAAAATGTGGGTTGCGCTGCGCCGCCAGCGTTGCCCTGAATCCCAAATCCGCTGCAATTTGCCTTGTTGGTCACCTTCAAGGCGGAGAGCGGAATGGTCATTTGCTGCCAGGTATTGGTTTGCAAGGTTCCCAGGGAATAGGCCGCCTGATTGGTGCCATCCAGCGATCCCCAAACTTGAAGTTTCTGCCCGCCGGCGCTGCCGCCATTGATCCAAAAACTGAGACTCCCGTACGGACTGGTGTTAAAATCCGAACGTGCAAAAACCAGCGCCTGGTAGTTGCCGTTGTCGGTGACGCCGACGGAATAAGCACCCGAATGAACCGTCGCAGGCGAAGCATTTTGCAGGTTTACTGTCGCCCAACTCCAATTCTGGAAACCGTTCACCAGATTATCGGTGTAAATCGGGAGATTGGCCTGCGCCAGACCCGGGCCCGGCGGGGGGTTGACGACCTGGCTCAGCAGATTGGTGCCGGCCGGATAGTTGCCGCCTGAATAGATGGCGGTGATCAAGTCCGTGCCCACCGGCAAATTGGTAATGGACGAGCTGGTGGCGCTGCCCCCGCTCACCAAGTTGGTGCTGAACGGACCGCTGTAGGTAGAGGAAAACACCACCTTGCCGGTCGCGTTGCCAGCGGTGATCCCATTCGTCGCCACCGTGGCGGTGAAGGCGACACTGCCGGCGGAGGGTGAAGGGTTGGCCGACGAACTGAGCAGTATGGAATTGCCAAGATGCACCAAGGTAATATTGTCGATCGTCAGGGTGTCGGTGAGTCCGGCGCCGCCCCACTGCGAGGCATTGATTTGAAAGTTCAACTGCCAGGTTGCGCCGGTCGGGTTGGCCCCGGCAATGCTGCCCAGGTTCACACTGAAAGTCTGCCAGGTATTGGCGGCAGTCAACGGGTCGTTGACGGTCGCGTTAATGATCTTGGTGCCGCCAAAATAATTGGCCGACCAGGATTCTATAATAAACTGAATGTTGGCCGCCTGGCTGCCGTAAGCGTCGAATGACAACACGTAGTCCGACGGGATCGGGTCCGTGTTCCCGGAAACCGTCGTCAACTGGACCTGCCCGGTGTAATAGTCGCTCCCGGTGGTTGCCGTCATGGTCTCCCGCCAGCAGCCATTCGGGTTTCCACCGCTCGCTAACACCGCGTTGCCGGTAGCGGTGGGGCTCCCTCCCGAATAGGACGACGTGCCGAATGCTCCCGTATATCCGCCGTCGAAATTCTCGTTGAAAATTGTCGTCTGGGCCGTGACGGTCAAGCCACGGAGCAGGATTGCCAGAACCGGCAAGGGAAAGCACGATTTCAACAGTCGCATGGTAAGGTAAAGGAAGGTTAAAAAGGCCTGGCTCAATATTCAGTGTTTGAAGTATTTGAGCGACATTTGCTGCTTTCCATTGAAGAAGTGTCTTCGACGAAATCGCGGAAACATCACTGATACATTGCCAGTAAACTAGCAGGTTTCATCGATGTTTCAAATCGAATCTGGCCTGACTCGCCGTTGCATCTGCCTGCGAGTCAGTGTCTTTTCCGGCTTTCAACGATTTCACTCTTCCTGCCGTTTCCAGGCGTTTCCAGCGGATGTTCGTGCTGCTGCCATTCCTCGGAGACATGCCCGTCCCAGCACGCCGGGTTTAGCGGGTAAACGTCAGGGTCGAAGCTGACGTGGTAGAAATGCCACACGATGATTGCCAGGCAGGCGAGGATGGCTTCGTAATAATGAATGGTCAGCGCCACATCCACAATCCAGCGCGGCAGGAACCGGGTCACGTCCATCTTGAACCAGATCATCAGCCCGCTCACGCCCATGATGAGGGTGCCCCAGACGACCGCCCAGTATTCCATCTTCTCGGCATAACCGAATCGGCCGATTTTTGGCTTCTCCGTGCTCCAGCCGAGCAGATACCGGATTTGACACCACACGTCAGTCAGGTCTTTCTTTACCGGAAACAAATCCCACACCAGTTTTCGCCCTTCCTTCGACGCCAGCAGATAAATCAAATGCCATAGCCCAACGACGAGCAGGATGATGCCGGCAATGCGATGCGTCCAGCGGCGGAAGGGTTCGCTGGAACCGAGCACGCGCGCGAGCCATGAATCCGGAAATTTCAACGCGAATCCGGTGATGGCAAGAATGATGAAGCTGGCGGCGAGCACAAAATGTTGCCAGCGTTGCGCCAGGCTCATCCGCACCACCGGTCGCAAGGCCACCCGATAGCGGGCGGCAACCTTGCGCAGGAACAGGAACGCGTTATGAATGAGCATCGCGCCAATGGTGCCGAAAATCAGGACCAGGTAAATCCGGCGCACCCACCAGTTGATTTGCAGGCCAATGCCGTCGCCGCCGCCAGCCGATCTGGTCGAATCAATGTCCACATGGATTTTGCCGGCCGCGAATTTTTCATCCGCACCCGGATGACATTTGCCGCAGGTCTCGACGAGGTGGATGGCGTTGATGGTGGAATTGGTATCGGTCGAGGGCAGGATTTTGTGATAGCCGTGGCAACTGCCGCAGTTGGCGGCCACGGTGGAACCGTATTGCGCCGCGAGGCCGTGATAGCTGGCAAAAAATGTTTTAACGCGGTCGCCGGGCAGTTTGTACTTGGTGTTGAGCCGTTCCGATGCGTGGCATCGACTGCAAATCTCGGCGGCAACCTGCGGTGAAGCATTCTTCAATCCGGCGATTTTGTGTTCGGAATGGCAGTCGGTGCAGGTGGGCGCGTCGCGCATGCCTGCGGTCAGTGCCTGGCCGTGCACACTGGCCATCCAATCCTTGACCTCCTGCTCGTGACACGCGCCGCAGGTCGCAGCCAGATGCGAGTAATGCAGCGGCGACGACGCCAAATTAGACGGCAGGATTTCATGGGAATCGTGACAGTCCTGACACGTCGCGGCGTCCCGGTGTCCAGCCTTGGCTGCCAGTCCGTGCACGCTGGCGTTGTAACTGTCCGTCTGCGGTTCATGGCAAACGGCACAGTTGACCGGACGCAGCGTGATATTGTCGTCGGGATGTTTGACGGTGACGTCGGCATGGCAACTGACGCAGGAATTGGTGTTGTGGGCGGACGCCTTCAATTTAACTTCATCCACAAACAGGGAAATGGTGCGACCGGCGGCGTTCGTGATGGCGAGGGTTTTATCCGAATGACAATCCAGGCAATCGTTGTTCTTCAATCCCGCCCGGGCCGGCAGAGTGAATGCCAGGGCCAGGATAAAGAGGAACAGATGCCGCTTGTGGTTCATAACACTCGAATATCGAGCAGGATACGGCTGAACGACTCCACGTAGTTTGGCGGTGAATGGTCATTTCTTGCGGAGGATCAAACCGCCGAGACGCCAAAATGTGCCAGGACAGGATCCGCGGATGACGCCGATTGGCGCAGACACCTTTCCCGAAATCCAAAGCCCGGAGCCCAAACCCAGTTTTTACTTCGCGCTCAGGCGATCACGTCGAGCCAGAAACAGACCGATCACGCCCAGCCCCATCAACAAATAATTCATCGGTTCGGGGACGGGGACGACCGGATGGTTCAAGTTTAAAACGGGGGCAGGTTTGGCATTGCCGGTGCCGCCTTCAGGGTTCGACAACCGGCTGGTGTCCAGAATTGAGAAATTGTCTGTACCAGTAATCAACGAATTTACGATCTGCAGGTGCAGGGCCGTTGGCGGGTTGTCCAGCAGGACCTGACTGGGGTTCGAATTATCCGCGTAAAGAGGCAATGCCACGACCGTTAGAGCGGAGCCCAACAGAAAAATCCTTTTTCTCATATTGCATTCTTAATCTTAACGAAAATAAGAAATAGCAATCGGAATGCCACGGCGCTTCTGTCGCCTTCATTCCCCTCCCGTTGCCGTTGCGCTTCCACCTGGGAATTGCTTCCAGGCGCGAATGGACCCATCGGTTTGGAAATGCTCCGCCATGCCGACGAAACCGTACGGCGCCTCGACTGCCGGGTAAAACAGGCGCGGATTGTTGGCCATACTGAAACCATCGGCCCGCAGCTCGCTGCCACTGGCGCAAGACGGCGGTGGTCAACAACGGCCACGCCAAGGGGAACGTGAATTTCCCTCCCCGGGGCTGGATACGGTTCGCCGGATCCAGACCTGCGGCAACTGCCATTTAGAATTGCGGGTCAAGGACGGCGACTGGCAGCGCCCGCAATATCCGCTTGTGCCCGGCCATGGGTCGTCGGGATGGCGGCCGCCCCGTACCCACAAGGGTCCCGCTATCCTTTTTGTGCCTCTTGACGGCCAGAAAAATCCATGTATAACTAAGGTCGCTAAAGATGTTTTCGCGTATTTCGAGAAATTTCGCCTTCTGAAATTGCGTGTTTTGCAAGGATGGCACCAAGGCTAGCCATACGGAAAAGGATTGGAAAATCTGCGTGCTGATTCATGGCCGCGGGTTGCTGGATGTTAACAGATTGATGTACAGAAGCTTACAGAATGAATGTTCGGCCCGCCCCCGGTTCGAGGCTGACAAAACAGTCCGGACCAGAAAAGGAAAGGATCGCGGCATTAATTTATTTGGAAAGCAAACCCGGTTCCGGGGGTTGGTCCTCATCCATCTGGCCTGGGTTTTCATGCAATTTCCAACCCTGGCAAGCACCACCAGCGCAACGTTGGCGTGGAACCCAAGCGCGGATTCAACCATCGCGGGTTACAACCTCTATTACGGAGCAGCCAGCCACGCCTATACCAAAACGAATTCGGTTGGCGTGGCAACAAATGCCACCATTTCCGGCTTGGTCGAGGGAAAAACCTACTACTTTGCCGCAACAACCTATTCGGCTGACGGCACCGAAAGTCCGTTCTCAAGCGAATTGGTTTACCGGGTTCCGATCGTGGATCACCCGCCGGCCTTGAATGTCATCAGCAACCTCACGATCATGGAAAACAGCGGATCTCAAACTGTGAGTTTAACTGACATCACTTCCAGCTCATCCACTAAAAACCCGACGCTTGCCGTCACCGCGGTCTCCAGCAGCACCACATTGATTCCCAATCCATTGGTCAATTACACCAACCCGAACACCACGGGATTTCTGACCTTGAAACCAGCACCTAACCGGATCGGGACAGCCGTGATTGCCATCACGATCAAGGATGGCGGAACGAGCAACAACATCGTTACCCGCACATTCATCGTGACGGTCGTGAGCCCCACCGCAGCGAGCGTCAACCGCCGGCCCGCCCTCGGCTGTCAATTGACCAACCAGGTCGCCCTGAGCGGCCAGATCAAAACCTTCACCATCCGGGCCACCGGCCAGGGGCTTTTGAAATACCAATGGAATTATAATGGCACCATCCTGCCCGCGGCGGTCAATTCGGTGCTGACCTTGAAAAACGTCACCCCCGGTCAATCCGGCATCTACTCCGTGACCGTGACCGATCGAAATGGTTCAACCAACAGCTCCGCCTTCCTGACCGTCTATGCCACGACGGCAGCCAATCTGACGCCGACCACCTTTGGCAGCGGCGAGTTTGCCTTGGCTTTGGCAGGTGTGCCGGGGTATAAATATGCGGTTCAAGCCTCCACCAATCTGGTGGATTGGGTTCCACTGCAAACTAATACGGCGCCCTTTACCTTCGTGGATGTAAATGCGGGCAATTTCAGCCAGAGATTCTACCGCTCGGTTTATCGGCCTTGATCACCCGGGCCGCGCGGAGCCTGAATGATTTGGAGCTTCATCCCCGGTGTTGGCTCGTGAAAATAATTTTCCGGGTTGGAGCTTGCAAGGTTAAGGAGGAGAAAGTTTTTTTCGCTCGGCGGCGTTTGGCTCCCGAAAATCGCTGAGCCGGCCTTTCTTGACGGCGCCATCCGGCAGTTTCAACGTGATCTCCGGCGGCCAGCCGGCCTTGGCCTCAGTCACGTTTTCCACGACGCCGACCGCATGTGAAATTCTATGCACCATGGTTTCACCAAGATAACCCGCCCCGGTTTCCGGTATTTTTGATTTGCTCATGGAATCGAGAGTATGCGGAACGACGATGAGGTGTCGAGCCGTCTTCTTCAACCTTGCGGGATTTGCTGCCCCGCGCCGAGGTTTTCGCAAGGCTCGCAGGCCATTCGCGACAACCACTCCGGGTCTGGTCGCGGGAATTAAACCGGCGCGGCGGCGGCGGCGGCGGTCTCCACGACCGGGCTGGCTTCGGCAAGCCCCCTGCCCCGGCCATGATCCATGTTGATGAATTGTCTCGTCTGGGGAATGTAAAAAACGATGTTGAACCTGCCAATCGGTTCTTTTTTTGCGACGTCAAACGCTACTTCGGTGGCCCCGAAGTTTTTGCCTTCGGCCGCCTTTTTTGTCCACGTGCTTTCGCTGGTCAGATATTCCAGCGTCTCCGCGTCTTCGATGAGTATGTTCATGAACTGCGATGATACCACATTCCCCCAAACCACAAGCATTCAAAGTGTTTTATTCGCGGCATTTTTTCCCAGATTTGGGGCCCGGCGCGGTTAAGACTCGCCGTCTTCCGCCTTCCGATCCCGCAGCCGCGCTTCCGCCAGATCAATGTCCCGCTGGATGCGACGCAAAACCTCATCGCTGATGACACTGTCATTGCGAAGTTGCAGGATGGTTTTCCGTTCCTCCAGCAGGGTTTCCTGTGACAGATATTCGTATTCGGACGAAAAAAGTCGGCGCGGCGCATCGGTCCTTTCCCGCCCGGCGGCTTCCAGTTGGCGGATGCGGTCCTCATACTCGACGCACAAGCGTTGCCTGGCGTCCGCCTTCTCCGGATCGTGTTCGGCGATTTTCCTGAGCCGGGCCAGCGCCGCTTGATTGGCTTTGAGCCGGGCTTCTCGTTCTTCTTTTGCCGCAGCGCCATCGTCCTTGATGCCGAGCCAGCGGATCAGGGTGGGCAGGCTCAAACCCTGCACCACGAGCGTCGCCAGGATCACGATGAAGGTGAGAAACAAGATCAAATCGCGGTCCGGAAACGGCGAGCCGCCTTGAATCGTGAGCGGCAACGCCAGGGCCGCGGCGAGCGATACGACCCCGCGCATGCCCGTCCACGCCACAATTGTCACATGGCGCCAGGACGGAAAAGGATCCTTGTCCCGGATGCGCTTGAACAGCAGGCGCGGGAGGTAGGACGCGGGAAAAACCCAAAGGATGCGGATGAAAATCACCGCCAGACTGATGACCAGCGCATACCATACGAGCAGGCCGATCGAATAGCTGGCATGGTCAGACAACGCGCGCAACACCTCGGGCAGTTGCAGCCCAATCAGGATGAAGACGAAACCATTCAAAAGAAATTCCACCATCTCCCACACCGGACCCGCCCGGAGCCGGGTTCGGGAACTGAGGATTTCCGGTGAGCGCCAGCCAAGATACAAGCCGGCGGTCACCACCGCCATGACGCCGGAAACCCCCAGCCGTTCGGCCGGCAAATATGCCACAAACGGCGTCAGCAACGACACGGTGATTTCAATCGGGGCATCATCCACGCGCCGGTGAAACCACTCCGCCAGCCAGCCCACCGCCAGACCCACCAGAATCCCGCCCAGGCCGACCACCAGGAATTGTTCGCCGGCCCGGGCCAGCGAAAACGAACCGGTCGCCACCGCCACCACCGCAAAGCGATAGGCAATCAGGGCGGTCGCATCGTTGACCAGGCTTTCGCCTTCCAGAATCGTGACGATCCGGCGGGGAACGCTCAGCCTTTCGGCAATCGCCGTGGCTGCGATGGCGTCAGGCGGGGAAATGATTGCGCCCAAAACGAATCCGGCCGCGAGCGGCAGGTTGAAGAAATAGTGCGCCAGCCAGGCGACCACCACCGTGGTGAAAAGGACGAGCCCGATGGCGAGCAGCGAGATGGGACGGAGGTTCGCGCGGAAATCGCGCCAGGAGGTGAACAATGCCGCGGGGTACAGCAGCGGTGGCAGAAAGAAAAGAAAAACCAGTTCTGGATCGAGCCGGACCATTGGCAGCCCGGGAATCAAGCCGATCAACAATCCGCCGATCACGAAAAAGATCGGATAAGGGATGTGAAACCTGCGCGCCAGCAGAGCCAGAACCGCCACGGCCAGCAACAACCCAACAAAAATGTCAACGATGTAGCCTGTCATGCCGGGCAAAAACTACCTGCCAGACCGTGCTTTGGAAAGCGGCCATCCCCTCCCCGCCCATGCGGAATCCGTGGGCAGACTGCCTTCTAATCCATTCCCACCGGCCGGCGGAAGGCTTTCTTGTCGGCGTGATGGGATTTGTCGGCGAGCATCCTGGCCTTGGCGCGACGCGAACGTTTCCGTTTCTGGCGGCGGATTTTCTCGATCTCATCCCGTCGCGCGGCCACGAAACCGCGCTTCAACGCTTCCACCTTGTCGAGCAGCAGACGGCGGGCGATGAAGCGGTTGAGCCCCTGTTGCCGGGTCTCCTGACATTTCACCTGCAGCCCCGTCGGACGGTGGAGCAGCATGACGCAGGTGGAGGTTTTGTTGACGTTCTGTCCGCCGTGGCCGCCGGAGCGGACGAAGGATTCCTCGATGTCGGCCTCGCGCACGCCCAGTGCAGCCATGCGCTGCGTGAGTTGGGCCTCCTTTTCCAGGCTGACCGGGAATGCGCTCATGGCGTCAGGTTAAATGGCGGAGGGTTGGGGCTGCAACGCGAAAGGTGGAAAGACAGGTCATCGCACCACTTCCAACGCGAAGCCTTTCAGATATTCCGTTTCCGGAATCATCGGGATGACCGGATGATCCGGGCTTTGGGAATACGTCGCCACCCGGCGCAACACGTGACGGGTGTCGTAGGCGGCGGAGAGAATCACATCCTGAAAGGTCGCGATGTCCACATGATGCGAGCAGCAGAACGTGGCCAGCGTGCCGCCGGGTTTGAGCAGCTTGAGCGCGCGCAGATGGATTTCCTTGTAGCCGCGCAACGCGTCGGGCACGGACGCGCGGTTGCGCGTGAACGACGGCGGATCAAGGATGATCAGATCAAATCGCGGGATGACCTTCTCGTGCGGCCGGACGGCGGTGTTGGCCTTGAGCCAGTCAAAAACATTCACCACCTCAAACGAGCACTTTTCCGCCAGGCCGTTGGCCGCGGCGTTGCGAATGGCCGCTGCAATGGCGTCCGCGCTCTGGTCCAGTTGGTGAACGTGGGCCGCGCCAGCATGCGCCGCGTGCAGACCAAACCCGCCGAGAAAGCTGAAACAATCCAGCACTTGCGCGCCGTTCGCAAACTGCGATACCGCCTGATAATTTTGCTGCTGGTCGAGATACATCCCGGTCTTGTGCCCGCCAACCAGGTCGGTTTCAAACTTCAGGCCATTCAGGTTCACGCTAATGGGTCCGCTGAATTCGCCGGCCAACACGCCGCTGGCTTCACCCAGGCCTTCAAATTTGCGGGAGGCCGTATCGCTCCGCTCAAGAATCGCGCGCGGCGAGAAAATCTTCTGGAGTGCGGCGACGATTTGCGTCTTCCGCTGGTCCATGCCCAGCGAGGATATTTGCAACACCAGCACGTCGCCGTATTTGTCCAGGATGAGACCGCTGAGAAAATCGCTCTCGGCGTTGACGACCCGGAACGAGGTGGCGTCGGGCAGGTGCCGCTGGCGGACAGCCAGCGCGGCGCGGATGCGTTCCTCAAAAAAACGCTCATTTGCCTCGATGCGCTCCGGGGACAGGACGCGGACGTTGATTTTGGATTTGGAGTTGAAGAAGCCGGTCCCAATCAGGCGCTGGCGATGGTCCTTGACCTGGACGAGTTCGCCATCGGCCACGGGCGCGGTGAGCCGGAGGATTTCAGTGTGATAGATCCAGGGATGGCCGGCCACAATGCGGTCGGCCTCGCCAGGTTTTAATAAAACCGTCGTTAATGAGTCCATGGTTTGTAAACAGGTTGCTTGGAACGCCAAAATCCGATTCAGCGCGATGACCAAAGCCATCATTGCGAGCCGATTCAGAGATCGACGCTCCCGCCGCGCCGATCAAACCAGAAAAAGGCTGAGGAGGCGAGGAAATGTTCCCTCCCAAGGCCCTTTCAAAGGTTGTAATAATCGAAATAATTTACTTGAATTGCAGGCGGGAGAGGCGGATAACACCCTCAGACATGAAAAACAACATTCCCGTCAGCACGTTGTTTCAACACAAGCCCGCCACGCTCTGGTCCGTCGCCCCCGACGCGACCGTCTTTGAAGCCATCAAGCTCATGGCCGACAAAAACATCGGCGCGCTGCTGGTGTTGTCCGGTGAAAAGCTGTTGGGCGTTTTCACCGAGCGCGATTACACCCGCAAAATTGCGCTGCAGGGGAAGTCTTCCAAGGAAACCCGGGTGCGGGAAATTATTTCCAGCCCGACGGTCACCGTCGCACCGGAGGATTCCATCGAGGATTGCATGCGGCTCATGACGGAAAAGCGGGTGCGCCACCTGCCCGTTCTGGCGGGTGAAAAAATCGTGGGCATCGTCTCCATTGGCGATCTCGTGAACTGGACCATCTCCGCCCAGGACGCGACCATTGCCCAGATGGAGCAATACATTGCCGGCGGCGCGACGGCGTAATTTCCAGCCCGAATCCCCCGCAGGCTTTATGGTTTGGTTGGTGGCGGGGTGTCCGCCCCGGCCTTTGGCGCGGCATCCGACTTGGCGTCGTCGGCTTTGACCCGTTTGATGACCAAATCTTCCTCGGCGAAATCGCCCACCTTGCGGTGCAATTTAATCTCATCGCCGGTGATCTTGCCGGTGTATTCGATGCGGATGTCGTTATCCTGAAATTTCATCGGTTCAACGAAGGAAATCGCATCCTTGATGATTTTACCTTCGGTGATCGTCACGGTGTTGGTTCCCATTTCCCGTTCGCCCGTGGCCGTACCGGTCAGGTTGGTTCCGTCCACCTTGAACTCGTAGGTGTACTTCTGCAGACCGATCTGACTGTCAAATTGCCCCTTCCATTTCCCGGCAACCGTGCCATCGGCGCCCCAGGCGGAGCCGGCCAATGTGAGTGTAAGTGCGACCAGTGCGATTGATTTGAGGTGGGTCTTCATAATTATAAATTGATATGAATGGCCATAGGAAGCCAGAACCGGGCTAAAGAGCAAAGCAATATTCTCCGCCAAACCAGCCTCAGCACGCATGATTCAATCCACTCTGAGAAAGCCGAGCATAACCGCAGCTTTCCAGCAAAAGTCGCGGTAAACGTGCCGCAATCCTGACGTTCCATGAAAATCCAGAACGCTGGCCAGGCGCGAAAGCGTTTGGAGTGCGGGCCTCTTAGCACCGCTTTTTGAGTCGCTCCAACAAACGCGGACGAAACGCTTCTACAACTTCAAATCCGCATCCGTCACCGCACCAAACGAGGCGCTGGTGACGTGGGCCGCGTATTTGGCCAGCACGCCACGGGTGTAGCGGGGCGCGGGCTTCTTCCACGCGTGCCTGCGCTTTTTCAATTCGGCGGCGGGAATGTCCAGGTTGATCTGGCGTTTCTCGGCGTCAATCGTGATCGGGTCGCCGTTCTTCACCAGCGCAATCGTCCCGCCCACGCAGGCTTCCGGCGTGATATGGCCGACCACGAAGCCGTGGCTGCCACCGGAGAACCGGCCGTCGGTGATGAGCGCCACGTCCTTGCCGAGTCCCCTGCCCATGATGGCCGAGGTCGGTGAAAGCATTTCGCGCATGCCGGGGCCGCCACGCGGCCCTTCGTAACGAATCACCACCACGTCGCCCTTCACAATCGTGCCATCGAGGATCTTATCCAGCGCGGCCTCCTCGGAATTGAACACGCGGGCCTTGCCGGTGAAATGCAAACCTTCCTTGCCGCTGATTTTGGCGACGGCGCCTTCGGCCGCCAGATTGCCGCGCAGGATGACGAGATGACTGTCCTTTTTGATCGGTTGATCGAACGGCTGGATGATGGTCTGGCTTTTGGGATACGGTTTTACGTTGGCCAGGGTTTGCCCCATCGTCTGGCCGGTAACCGTCAACACGTCGCCGTGCAGCAGGCCGTGGTCGAGCAGCGTCTTCATGAGCGGCCGGATGCCGCCGATGGCAACGAGTTCGGACATGAGATGTTTGCCGCTCGGCTTCAAATCCGCGAGCACCGGCACATTCCTGCCGACACGGGTGAAATCGTCGATGGTCAGCTTCACCTTCGCCGCGTGGGCGATGGCGAGCAGATGCAGCACGGCGTTGGTCGAACCGCTGAGGGCAATGACGACGGTGATGGCATTCTCAAACGCCTGTTTGGTGAGAATGTCGAGCGGCTTGATTCCCTGGCGGAGCATTTCAATGACACAGGCGCCGGCCCGGCGGGAATCATCCAGCTTCGCCGGCGAAATGGCGTTTTGGGCCGAACTGTTCGGCAGGCTCATGCCGAGGGCTTCAATGGCGCTGGCCATGGTGTTGGCCGTGTACATGCCGCCACACGAGCCGGGACCGGGAATGGCGCATTGCTCGATGGCTTGCAATTCCTTGTCGCCAATTTTCTTGTTCGCGTGCGCGCCGATGGCTTCAAACACGGAAACAATGTCGAGCTGGCGTTTGTCGCCCGTGATGCAGCCGGGGAGAATCGTCCCGCCATAAACAAAGACCGACGGACGGTTCATCCGCGCCATGGCGATGAGCGAGCCGGGCATATTCTTGTCGCAGCCGCCGATGGCGACGAAGCCATCCATGCCGGCGCAGCCGACGACGGTTTCGATGGAATCGGCGATGACCTCGCGGGAGACGAGCGAATACTTCATGCCTTCGCTGCCCATCGAGATGCCATCGGAGATGGTGATGGTGTTGAAGATGATCGCCTTGCCTCCCGCTGCGTTCGCGCCCTTCTCGGATTCGCGCGCGAGTTTGTCGATGTGCATGTTGCACGGCGTGACATCGCTCCAGGTGGAGGCGACGCCGATGAGCGGCTTTTTGAAGTCCTCCGGCTTGAAACCGACGGGATAAAGCATGGAACGGGCGGCGGCGCGTTCGGGGCCGTCAAAGACGATGCTGGAAAAGGGGCGCGTTGAATCGGACGATTTGTTTTTTTTCACGCGGGGATTTTGCCGGAAAACCTGGACAACGGCAAGAGGCCGGCGTTTTTTACCGGTTTGTGCCTTGCCCAGCCGCGACCTGGCTCCACCGGCTTTGCCGGATGATCCGGTGAGTTGAGCGGGTGTGCGTCACAGACAAAATGGACCGATCCATGCGAAAATGGAGTTGGACCAGCGCCGGATACCCCAACCAAAACAAGTCGCAGTTCCTTCAAAACCGGTTGAACCAAAAGAACCTGTCGTCCAGATACAGTTTGGGCTGCGACCTCAGACTGGCCAGCCGCCGGTTTTTCTGGTTTGCTTTGCGCGATGAATCAAACCGCTGTCCGCCAACTGCGCGCGTTGCTGGCCTTGAGCCGCGTGTCGCATTTGCCCGCCGTCTGGTCCAATTGCCTGGCGGGCTGGTGGCTGGGTGGCCACGGGAATTTTGCGAAACTGCCGCTGTTGTTTTTCGGCGTGAGTGCGCTGTACATCGGCGGGATGTTTTTAAATGATGCGTTTGACGCGGATTTCGACCGCCAGCGGCGCACAGAACGGCCCATCCCCTCGGGAGCGATTTCCTTGTCGGCCGTATGGCGTTGGGGACTGGGATGGCTCGGGCTGGGTGCGCTGTGCCTGACCGCAGTGGGCCGGACGACGGGGCTGCTTGCCCTGGTGCTGCTGCTGTGCATCATCATTTACGACGCATCGCACAAAGTCGTCACCGCGTCACCCTGGTTGATGGGCGTGTGCCGGTTCTGGGTTTATGTCATCGCCGGCTCGACCGGAGCGTCGGGCGTCAACGGCGGGCCGATCTGGTGCGGTGTCGCGCTGGCGTTGTATGTGGCCGGGATGGGCAGCCTGGCGCAGCATGAAAGTTCCCGGGGCCGGGTGCCTTACTGGCCGCTGGCCTTGCTGGTGGCGCCCGTCGTCCTCGCCACCATGATTAATCCAGAGGAATTGCGCACGCCGGCAATATGGCTTTCGCTCGTGCTCTTGTTGTGGACGGCGCGTTGTGTGCGGACAATTTTTCAGGCCGGCACGGTCAATGTGGCGCACATGGTATCGGGCCTGTTGGCAGGGATTGTTTTCGTGGATTGGCTGGCGTTGGCCCCTTGGTGCCCGCAGTTACAATGGCTGAGCGTCATGTTTTTGATTTTATGGGGCGCGACCCTGTTGCTGCAGCGGTTCATACCGACGGCCTGAAATGCCGGGTTGTGGTTGCTTTGCCCGCCGTTTGCTGTAATGTCCACCGGCATCCCGCACCGGGGATGGAGACAGCGGAGGCTACAGTTCCAACTGACTTCACAAGCTGCACTTGAACAAGCCAGCAGTTCCAGTTATTATGTTTATCCGGTTATGAACACAACTGAAGAGCCCGTCAAATTGACGCATAACGAAGAGATCAAGGCAGCGATCCCGACGCTGGCCGGCACCATTGCCGCGACGTTGAAGGACGCGGGGGCCGATCATTTTTCCGAGGACGACAACCAGTTCCTCAAGTTTCACGGCTCCTACCAGCAGGATGACCGTGACCTGCGCAAGACCGGGAAGAAATACATCATGATGGTCCGCGGCCGCATCCCCGGCGGCGTGATGACCGCCCGGCAATGGCGGGTGTTCGATCTGCTGGCCACAACCTATGGCAACAATTCGCTGCGCATCACCACCCGCCAGAGCATCCAATTTCATGGCATCCTCAAAACCGGCCTGCGAGCGGTGATTCAGGGCATCAACGAGTCGTTGCTCTCCACGCTGGCCGCGTGCGGGGACGTGAACCGCAATGTGCTCGCCCCGCCCACCCCCGCCTACACCAAGGCCCGCGAACAGGTTTACCAGGATTGCGTCCGCGTGGCCGATGCCTTGCGCCCGCAAACCAGGGCGTATCATGCCATCTGGATTGACGGCACCCAGCTCAAGCTCGACGAGCCGGCGAACAAGGATTTTGTGGACCCGCTTTACGGCCGGACCTACCTGCCGCGCAAATTCAAGGTCGCGTTCGTGATTCCGCCGGTGAACGACCTCGACGTGTTTACCAACTGCCTCGGCCTCATCGCCATCGTCGAGAACGACCGGCTGGTCGGTTACAACGTTGCCGTCGGCGGCGGCATGGGCCGCACTCACGGCAATGAGCAGACGTATCCCCGGGTGGCGGACGTCGTCGGTTTCTTCGCCCCGGACAAGCTCGTGGACGTGGCCAAGGCCGTGTTGACGATTCACCGGGATTTTGGCGACCGCACCGACCGCAAGCACGCACGGCTCAAATATGTGGTGGCCGAACGCGGCGCGGCTTGGACGCGGGCCGAAATCGAAAAACGCGCCGGCTTCGCGCTCGCGCCCGCGAAGCCCTACCGGTTCACCACCACGGCCGATCTTTATGGCTGGCACAAGGCCGTGGACGGAAGCTGGTTTCTCGGCCTGTTCGTGGAGTCCGGCCGCGTCAAGGACGTGGAAGGGCACACACTGAAAACCGCGTTGCGCCAGGTGGCGGAAAAGTTTCCGCGCCTCGAATTCCGTCTGTCCGCGAATCAAAATGTCATCCTGGCCAACGTGGTCGAGGCGGACAAGGCAGGCATCAATTCGCTGCTGGTCAAAAATGGGGTAAAAACGGAAAACCAGGCCACCGTACTGCACGCGGCTTCCATGTCCTGCCCGGCGCTGCCCACCTGCGGCCTCGCGCTCGCCGAATCCGAGCGCATGTTGCCCGGATTGATTGATCGCATCGAAAAGCTTTGCAGCGAAGTCGGGCTCGCGGGCCAGGAAATCATCATCCGCTCGACCGGCTGTCCAAACGGCTGCGCGCGGCCGTACATGGCCGAGATTGCGTTTGTGGGCAAGGCGCCGGGACGTTACCAGGTCTGGCTCGGCGGCGACTCCGCCGGCACCCGCCTCAACCGCATCTGGAAAGACGTGATCAAAGATGAGGACACCGAAAAGGAACTGCGCCCCATCCTTACGCGCTTCGCCAAGGAGCGTAATCCCGGCGAACGCTTTGGCGACTGGGTCGAGCGGGTCCTCTGGGCGGAAAAACCGGTGGCGGCCAATTGATGACCGATGACTTCCGAACCGATTGCCAAGGCCAACGCTGAATTGCGTTCCCAGTCACCGCTCGAAATCGTCCGCTGGGCCATCGCGCAAGCGAACGGACGCGCAGTCGTCTCCACGAATTTTCGCCCGTTCGAGGCCGTGATTTTGCATCTCTGCGTCCAGGTTCAACCGGACATCCCGGTGCTGTGGGTGGACCACGGCTATAACCGCCCGGCGACCTACCAGCACGCCGAGATGCTGCAAAAGCTGCTGAAGTTGAACCTCAAGGCGTTCGTTCCCAAAATCTCCGCCGCGCATTATGAAGCCACCCGCGGCGGCGCCCCCGAACCGGCGCCCGAAAACGAGGCGCGCATCAAGGCGTTCAGCACGGTGATGAAACTGGAACCGTTTCAGCGCGGCATGAAGGAACTGGCGCCGACGGTCTGGCTCACGGCGTTGCGCCAGGTGCAAAACCCGAATCGCGCCGGCCTCGACATTGTTTCCGAGGACAAAAATTTCGGCGCCTTGAAGGTCAGCCCGGTCTTTTATTTGAGCGATGCAGATATGGAAGCCTATTTGAAACAACATGATCTCCCGAATGAATGGGATTATTTCGACCCGGCCAAGGCCGATGACAAGCGCGAGTGCGGCCTGCACGCGAGCTGGGGCGGCCCGGCCGTGGTTTCGGCGGGCGGCGGAATTTGAACGTTGAAGCAAAAGACACGGATGGCACGAATTTTCACGGATGATTTATGTCTGAACTTTTGTATCGCAAAGAAACCCGTCGCTTGATCGGTCTTTGCATGAAAATTCACCATGAGCCGGGCAAAGCCCACGACGAAGTCATCTACCAAGATGCGCTGGTTGAGAAATTGAGCCGTGCAAACGTTCCGTTCGCCCGTGAAAATAAATACGCAGTGAATTGCAAAGGCGCCATTTCACGGCATTTTTATCGTGCTGATTTCGTTGTCGGGGACAAAATCTTGTTTGAAGCGAAAGCTGTCGAGCAAGACGCTGAGGCACTCGTGATGCGGGTTTTGGATTATCTGGCCGCCGCGAAACTTCGATTGGGATTGCTTGTTAATTTTGGCGCCGACTCGCTAGAATGGAAGGGCGTTATCTTATGAATCCGTGTCAATTTGTGAAATCCGTGTCAAAATGAGCAGTTACCATCTCGACCATTTGCAGTATCTGGAAACCGAGGCGATTCACATCATGCGTGAAGTCGCGGCGGAATTCGAGCGGCCCGCCCTGCTCTTCTCTGGCGGCAAGGATTCCATCTGCCTGCTGCGCCTCGCGGAAAAGGCGTTCCGCCCGTCGGACATCCCGATGCCGTTCCTCAACATCGAGACCGGCCATGAATTTCCCGAGCTGATCGAATTCCGCGACCGCCGCGCCAAGCAGCTCGGCGCGAAACTCATCGTCCGCACCGTCGAGGACGCCATCGCCAAAGGGCTGGCCCTGCCGGCGCCCGGCGAAATCAGCCGCAACCGGCTCCAAACTCCCGCCCTGCTGGGCGCGATAGAGGAATTTCAATTCGACTGCTGCATCGGCGGGGCGCGGCGCGACGAGGAGAAGGCCCGCGCGAAGGAACGATTCTTCAGTTTTCGCGACAACTTCGGCCAGTGGGACCCGAAAAACCAGCGCCCGGAAATCTGGAACATCTATAATGCCCGGGTGAATCCCGGCGAAAACATGCGCGTGTTCCCGCTCTCGAACTGGACGGAAATGGACGTGTGGCAATACATCAAGAAGGAACAGCTCGAGGTGCCGACGATTTATTTCAGCCACGAGCGCGACTGTTTCCGGCGCGGCGGCCAGTGGATTCCCATTCCGCCACCGCACCTCGACGCCGCCAAACTTGATCCCTACGCCGGCGCACGTCCCAAGCCAAACGAGCCGGTGAGGAAGCTCATCGCCCGCGTCCGCACCATTGCCGACATGATCAGCACGGGCATGATTGAATCGCCCGCCGACAGTGTGGACGACATCATCGCCGAGGTGGCCGCCGCGCGCGTGACCGAACGCGGCACCCGCGCCGACGACAAGGCCAGCGAAGCGGCGATGGAAGACCGGAAAAAGGCCGGATATTTTTGACCACCATGCCCCACACCCAACACCCCATTGAAATTTTGCGCTTCAACACTTCCGGCAGTGTTGACGACGGCAAGTCCACGCTCATCGGCCGCCTGCTGTACGATTCCAAGTCGTTGATGGAGGACCAGGTCGAGGCGTTGGAAAAATCCGCCGACATCACCGGCGGCGGGCACATCAACCTGGCAAACCTCACCGACGGCCTGCGCGCCGAACGCGAACAAGGCATCACCATTGACGTCGCTTATCGTTACTTCGCCACGCCCAAGCGGAAGTTCATCGTCGCCGACACCCCCGGCCATGTGCAATACACCCGCAACATGGTCACCGGCGCCTCGACTGCGAATCTCTCCATCGTGCTCGTGGACGCGCGACTGGGCGTCATCGAACAGAGCCGCCGCCACACTTATATCGCCGCTCTGCTCGGCATTCCGCACCTGATCATCGCGGTGAACAAGATGGATCTGGTGAATTGGAGCGAGGACCGCTATTGGGAAATCCGCGATGAATTCGAGGCTTTCATCCCCAAACTCGACGTCTTTCGGGACGTGAAATTCATTCCCATCAGCGCGCTCGAAGGCGACAACGTCGTCGAACCCTCCAAGCGCACCCCATGGTTTGAAGGCCCGACGCTGCTGGCGCATCTCGAGACCGTCCACATCGCCAGCGACTGGAATCTCAACGCCCTGCGTTTTCCGGTGCAATGGGTGAACCGCCCGAACAACCCCACCGACCCAAAGCTGCATGATTTTCGCGGCCTGAGCGGCCAGATCGCCAGCGGCATCGTACGCAAAGGCCAGCAGGTCGTCGTGCTGCCCATCGGCATCCGGACGACAGTGAAGGACATCTGGACGTATGACGGTCCGCTGGCCGAGGCCTTCTGTCCGCAATCGGTGACCCTGTGTCTGGAGCACGACATTGACATCAGCCGGGGCGACATGATTGTAGGCTTGGATAATCTGCCGGGCCGCAGCGCGGAATTGCAGGCGCGCGTTTGCTGGATGCACCAGCGAAAGCTGCAGGCGGGCAAAAAATATTTCCTCAAGCACACCACGCAGACCGTGCAGGCGGTGGTCACGCAACTGGAAAGCTGCATCGACATGGCCACCTTTGAACCGGAAACCGCCCCGGACTCCTTGTCCGCAAACGACGTCGGGGTCATCCGGCTGAAAACCGCCAAGCCGATCGTCTATGATGGTTACAGCACGAACCGGCTTACCGGCTCGTTCATTTTAATTGAGCCGGGCACCAACGCCACCGTCGCCGCCGGAATGTTGTTCCCGCCCACCGAAGCCGTGAAGCCCGAATACACCGACTTCGCCATTTAAAAGCCGCACGCAGGGGTTGACGGCGCGAGGCATCAGCCAGGCCCACTTGATATGAATTAATAATCCATCATATTAAGCCTTTTAAAACTTGGAATTTAGGTTAAAACCACCTTCCCCTGGTCTGTTTATTGCCTGCATTGGTGGCGATGCTTTTCAGTTCGCCCATATTCCTGTTTTTATTTTTGCCGGTCGTGCTTGCGGTTTATGCAGTGCTGCCGGGTGTAAAGCTCAGAAATATCTGGCTGCTGTTGGTGAGTCTCGCGTTTTATGCGTGGGGCCAGATCGACTTCATTCTCCTGTTGCTGGCCTCTTCGTTGATGAATTACGGCCTCGGCCTCTGGGTGGACCGTGCCGAAAAAACCGCCGGTCGCAAGCTGGCGGTGGCGACCGCGGTGGGGGTTAACATCGGGCTCCTCGCCTTTTTCAAGTATGCCGATTTCATTGTTCGCGTGCTCAATTCAGTGCTGGATCTTGCGGGCATCGCTCCGATTCATGCGCCGCATATCCCGTTGCCGATAGGTATTTCGTTTTTCACCTTCCATGCGCTGTCTTACGTGATCGACGTGTATCGCCGCAAATGGAAGGCGGCGACCGACCCCAAGGACGTGGCGCTCTACATTTTCTTTTTCCCCCAGCTGATCGCCGGCCCGATTTTGCGCTGGAGTTCCATTGGCCCGCAACTGTCGCAGCGCAAGGTCAGCCTGGACGGTTTTGCAGAAGGCATCCGCCGGTTTGTGGGTGGTCTGGCCAAGAAAGTCCTTATCGCCAATACGGTCGCCCTGCCCGCCGACCAGATTTTCTCCCTGCCGGCCAACGAGCTTTCCACCCCCGTTGCATGGTTCGGGGTGTTTTGCTACACGCTGCAGATTTACTTCGATTTCTCAGGGTATTCGGACATGGCGGTCGGGATGGGCAAAATGTTCGGCTTCACCTTCATGGAAAACTTCAATTTCCCGTACCTGGCGCAGTCCATCAGGGATTTCTGGCGGCGCTGGCACATTTCGTTGTCAACGTGGTTTCGTGATTATCTCTACCTGCCGCTGGGCGGCAATCGCATTTCCCAGGCGCGCACTTGTCTTAATCTCATGGTGGTATTCTTTCTGTGCGGTCTGTGGCATGGCGCCAGTTTGACGTTTGTGGTGTGGGGTCTCTATCATGGGTTCTTTCTGGTGTTGGAACGAACGCCCTTGGGGAAAATACAGGCAAAGCTTCCCCAATCACTTCGGCACCTGTACTCGATCCTGGTGGTGATGATGGGTTGGGTGATTTTCCGCGCCGACACGTTCACGGCCGCCGGAAACTTTTTCACGGTGCTTTTTGGGCTGGGCCACTCACCGTCCACACAATCGCTTTACCGTTACCTCACGAATGAGGTCCTCTGGGCGGTTCTCATCGGCATTGCGTTCAGCGGACCGCTGTGGCACTGGATCAAAACAATCTGCGTGAAACTGCGCCAAGTCCTGCCGGTAACCTATCAACCCATGGCGCTGATTTTTGGCGGGATCCTGGAAATTCTCCTCATCGTCGGGCTGCTCCTGATGTCGTCGGCGTGGCTGGCGGCCAACACGTACAACCCCTTCATTTACTTCCGGTTTTGATTGGCGATGAACCCTGCACCCGTCCATTTTACTTTGACCCGTTGGGTGAATATCACCCTGATTGCGGTGTTCGGCGTGTTGCTTTGGCTCCCGACGATCGACACGTTTTTCCATATCGATTACACGCCGGCGATCAACGAAAAGCGAATACCGGCAGAACTTCCGCATTTCAAATCCCTCCCCGGCGGTCTTAAGGAATATCTGGGCGGCCTGGAAGCCTGCTTCAACGACCATTTCGGTTATCGCAACCAGCTCATCCGCTGGCAGATTGACTGGCGGCGAACATTCTTTCAAGCCGTAGGCGAAAGCGGACCCAATGTCATCATTGGCAGTGACGGTTGGCTCTATTATGCCCGGTGCGAGATGGTTGAGCACTACCGGGGTTTGCGACAATTCGCGCCGCAGAACCTGCGTGACTGGCAGGCTCTGCTCGAACATCGCCGCGACTGGCTGGCCCGGCGCGGCATCAAATACATCTTCGTCGTTGCCCCGGACAAACATTCAATCTATTCCGAGCACCTGCCAATCTGGATGACGAAAGTGCGTCCGGAATCAAAACTCGACCAATTCCTGGCTTACATGCGTGCCCATTCCACGGTTAAGGTTCTGGACTTGCGGCCGGCATTGTTCGACGCCTGCCGCATCGCCCCGACTTATTTTAAAACCGACACACACTGGAACGCTTTCGGCGGTTTTGTGGCTTGTCAGGAAATTGCAAAAATGCTGCCGGGAGTTGAGCCGCTGTCATTGGCTTCCTTTGATCTGGGAAAAGCCGCCGCGCCAAATGGTGATTTGGCCGGCATGCTGGGTTTGAGAATTACCGAAGAAAACGGCGTTTCCCTGACTCCCAAATCCGGCGTGCCCTCGCTGGAGCTGAGCACAAATCTGGTTGGCAATCCTGAATATCGAGGACCATTCTTTACGAAAAACCCCCAAGGAAAAGGAGCGGCGCTGGTATTTTGCGACTCATTTGGGGTTGCGCTCCGGCCCTTCCTGGGTTGCCACTTTGGGAAGGTTACCTATCTTCGAAAACCTGAACTGGACAGGGTGTGGATCGAACAGGAAAAACCAGATGTTGTCATATGTGAAATGGTCGAGCGGGAATTCAACACGCAGGAGCCAGATTCTTTGAAGGAAAAAGATGCGTTGAATTGACGTATTTCAGAAGGATGGCAACCAGAGCACGGCGAATGTCTTCGGCTTGAAAGCATTACCAGAACAAACTGGGCGGCGAAGTCGGTTGCAGACAACCGGAGACACCATCAGCCAATCAGCTGACCGGTTTCTCGCCGCACGAAGGAGTTGACGGCGCGCGGCATCACGCGCAAATTCTGGGTGGTTTGGGAGACAAAATAAAATTTCGCGCCTGGGATTCACTTTCGCCGCGACGGCGCAGGCTGGCGAAGTGGATTTTCTGGGTGTTATTTGCCTACGCGGTCATTGGCTTTTTGATCCTGCCGCCCATCCTCCGAGCGGTGGCGGTCAAACAGTTGTCCCAACAGCTCGACCGCGAGGTCTCCATCCAGAAGGTGAAGCTGAACCCGTTCGCGTTCTCAGTCGTCATCCGCGGCCTGCTTATCAAGGACAAGGACGGCGAGCCATTTGTTTCGTGGGACGAGGTTTACGTCAATTTCCAGCTCTCCTCGTTCCTCGGGCATCCCTGGGTTTTCAAGGAAATCAGCGTGACCGGACCCTTCGCCCGCGCGCAGATGAACAAGGACGGCACGTTTAATTTTTCCGATCTCATCACGAAGTTTGCAGCGACCCATGCGCCCGCCGCGCCTGCCAAGACGCCAGCCAAACCCATTGGCCTGTGGATTGGACGCCTGGTCATTACCAACGCCACGGCCTCGGTGACCGACCTGACGCACCGCCAGCCTTTTCATCGGCTGGTTGGTCCGTTGAATTTCACGCTGCAACATTTCGAAACCGATCCCAGCAGCAGGAACCCCCATGTGTTCACCGGCACGACCGATGCCGGCGAAAAAATATCCTGGAATGGATTTTTTTATCTCGACCCGTTGCGTTCGTGGGGCCAGTTGACCCTCGAGAATCTCCCGTTGCAAAAATATGCCCCGCTCTACCAGGACCAGGTGCCCTTTGAAATCCGCGATGGCCTAGTGGGCGTGGACGTGAATTACCGGCTGGAACTCGGCGGCACCAATCGCATCATCGCCGTCACCAATACCAGCTTCACGCTGCGGGATTTCAAACTCGGCGAACCGGGCAACGAAACCAACCTGCTCGAGTTGTCCCGCTTCGCCGTGACCGGCGTGGACGTGGACGCCGTGGGCCGCCGGGCGGAAATCGGGCTTGTGTCGGCTGACGGTGGAAAATTCTATTTGCTCCGCCAGCGGAATGATTCAACGAACGTCGCCAGGGCCGCACCTGCGCCGCCGGTGGAAGCCGCCACGAACTCATCAGCCGGCATCCCGGCATTGCTGGGTGCCATCACCAATGCCGCCGCCCTGCTCTTCAAGAGCACCAATCTCTGGACCGCCACCGTCCACGACGTGGAGTTCACCCATGACGCGTTCAGCCTCGAAGATTTGGCCAATTCCCGCCCAGCCCGGCTGGACCTCAATGACATCACGTTTAGTGCCAAAAACATTTCCAACCTGCCCGGCACCAATCTCACCGTCGAATTGTCCCTCCGTTGGAACACCAACGGCAGCATCAAAACGGCAGTGACCGCCTCCTTCGCGCCGCCAACCGCCGACATCCAGTTCGACCTGGAACGGCTGGATTTCGGTCCGCTGGATCCGTATCTGGAACCCAAATTGAACCTCTACATCCCCGGCAGTGAGTTCGGTCTCCGCGGCCGGGTCCAACTTCACACCCCGGCGGGGCAACTGCCGGAGGTTACCTTCCAGGGCGACACCTGGCTCGATGGATTTCGCGCCGTGGATGGCACGATGGGCGATGATTTGCTGAAGTGGGATTCCGTCCGCGTCTCCGGCATTGATGCCAACGTGAATCCGCTGGCGGTTACCATCACGGAAATCGCCTTGAACAACGTCGCGGCGTCCCTCGTCATCGAAACCAACCACACCATCAACCTGCTCAACGCCCTGCAGCCGATTGGTGCCGTGGCCGTGGCGGATACAAACGCGCCGGCCACCCCCAACGAAACCAGGACTGCAACCGTTGCCAAAACCACGACCGCGACCGTGACCAAAGCAGCGCCCGCTTCGCCGCTGCCGCCGGTTTCCATCGGCAGCATTGTCATCTCCAATGCCGCTGCCAGCTTCACCGACCGTACGTTCTCGCCGAATGTGAACATGGCCATCCAACAGTTCAGCGGTGAAATCACCGGAATTTCGTCCCCGAAACCGCACCACGCAGATGTGAACCTGCATGCCTCCGTGGACGGCGTCGGCCCGATTGACATTGTCGGCCACATTAATCCGTTCAACCAAACCGCGACCAACGATCTAAAAATCACTTTTAAAAATGTGGATTTGACGCCCACCAGCCCGTATTCAGGCAAATTTGCCGGTTATCGCATCGCCGAGGGAAAGTTGAATCTGGATCTGGCGTACAACCTGGTCGGGCGAAAGCTGGAATCGAAGAATGTCATCACCCTGGACCGGTTCACCTTTGGCGAAAAGGTGGAGAGTCCGGACGCGACGCGCCTGCCCGTGCGTCTGGCCATCGCCATCCTCAAGGACCGCAACGGCCAGATCCTGCTCGACGTGCCGGTTGAAGGCAGCCTCGACGATCCGCAATTCCGCGTCCGCAAGGTCATCTTCCACACCCTCATGAACATTCTCGAAAAGGCCGCCACCTCACCGTTCTCCCTGCTCGGCGCTGTATTCGGCGGCGGCGGCGAGGAGCTCAGCTATCAGGACTTCGCGCCGGGCAGCGCGGTTTTGTCGCTCGCCAACGAAAAGAAGCTGGATTCCCTGGTGAAGGGACTTTACGAGCGGCCCGGCCTGCAGCTGGAGATTAGCGGCAGCATTGATTCCGAGGCCGATCGCGAGAGTTTGCGCTCCGAGAATCTGGACAAACAAATCCGTGCCCGGCAATGGAAGTCACTCCGCAAATCCGAACGCGCCACGACCACGCCCGGCCAGCTCACGGTGACGCCGGAGCAACACGCCGCCTGGGTGAAGAAACTTTATGGCGAAGCGGTGGGCAAGGGCGTCATCAACGCCGACTTCCTCGCCGCCAACACCAACCTCATGGCCATCTCCGCGCAAATCAAACCTGAATCCGTTGAAACGGAAAAAGGCGCGACCTTTTTGATGAAAGGGTTGCCATCCGCCGCCTCAAAACCGTCCAAAGGCTCCGACACCTCCAAACATAGCCAGACCACCGCACCCACCGACCCGAAGGAGATATTGCTGCTGGCGAGCATTCCGGTCACGGACAGCGATTTCGCCGCGCTCGCGTCTGACCGCGCCAAAGCCGTCCGCACCTACATTCTACAAACGGGGAAAGTTGAGGCGGGGCGCCTTTTCCTGACGGAAAACCAGGCCGGCGGGGTCAAAGCCAACGGCAGCCGGGCTTATTTGCAGTTCCGGTAAGTTGGTTTGGGACAAACCGTGCCGGCGCCGGCATTTTCACATCGGGAACAACATCGCCGTCAGGGACAGCATGAGATGTTGATACCAGGCCAGCAGTTCCTGGCCGGCGAACACCCATAGCACCGCCGCCAGGGCGATGAACGGCCCAAAATAAAGCCGCCCCGACCACTCCTGTTTCTTCAGCGCCACCATGCTGGCCCCGTAGATCGCCCCGATCAAGGAACTCACGGTCAGGGTGAAAAACACACCCTGCCAGCCGATGAACGCGCCAATGGCGCCCATGAATTTCACGTCGCCCAATCCCATCGCCTCGCGCGGCAACAGAATCTCCCCGCTCACCGCCTCCAGGCACGGCACCTCGTCCGGATTCAGTTTTTCTTCGCCGATTTCGAGCATCGACGGCGACAGCCGCACCCGTACGTCCTGGTAACCGCGGTCCACCAGTTCGACCGTGCGCGCGTGCAGCACGATCACGTCCGATGGCCGGTAAAACAGCTCTTCGTAGGGGATTTCCTTGTTGGGCAGATGCACCGCCGTTTCGCTGAAAACAATTTTTGTCTCCGTCGGCAGCTTCACCCGCTGCCGCCCAAACAGCCATTTGCCCAGCCGCAAAACCGCGTAAACCGTTCCCGCGCCGACAAGGGCGCCGACAAAGCCCCGCCGCATCCCCACGTTCAAGGCGCTCGCCCCGTGCAACGCCGGCAGAAAAAAAGACGCGACAAAACCCACGGCCATGCCGCCGAGCGTGATTTCGTCGGGAATGATCAGGTGCTCGAAGTCAATGAATGTGGCCACGATCAATCCCGCGAGGAAAATCGCGTAAGCCAGGGCCAGCGGCATGGACTCCAGCGGATGGCCGGCGTTGCCAAAAGCCAGCCAGCAGCCCAGAAACGCGACGCCGGTGAGCAGTTCCACGATGAAATAACGCGGCGAGATGGGTGCCCCGCAGTTTTTGCAGCGTCCGCGCAGCGCCAGCCAGGTGATCAGCGGAAGGTTCAGATACCACGGGATGGAATACTTGCAATGCGGGCAGTGTGATCGCGGACTGATGATGCTCATCTCCAGCGGGAGCCGGTGGATGCACACGTTCAAAAAACTGCCGGTGATGCAGCCGAGCACGAAGAAGCACAGCGACCAGAAATGAAACGGCACCAGCGCCCAGTTGTGCGCGTTGAAAATCGCATCAATGCCCATAGGTGAGATTCCTCGACGTTTTCGCTGAAATTGACGGATGAATGACTAATGACGAAGACCTAATGACTAAATAATCACGAAGCCCAAGCGACAAGCCAACTCCGCCCTCCCGCGGGAATGCATTGGAATTGGTCGTTGGGAATTCTTTCGTCATTCGGATTTAGTCATTCGTTATTTCCCATAAACACTCTGTTCCAGCGCGCGTCGCATCACGTCGAGCGGCGCGGGCTTGCCCGTCCAGATTTCAAACGCCCTGGCGCCCTGGTGCAACAACATGCCCAGGCCGTTCGCCGTCCGGCAGCCAGCCGCCTTCGCCGCTTGGAGCAACGCCGTTTCCGCCGGGTTGTAAATCATGTCATAAACCGCGCGGGTTTGCCGCAGGGAAAATGTCTTTTCATCCAAAGGCGACGGATCGCCGGGCTTCAACCCAAGTGACGTCGCGTTCAGCACCAGATCAACACCAGCCTGTGGATGACCGACTGTCACGCACACGGCCGGGAATCGTTTGTTGATCTCACCGGCCACGGCTTCAGCCCTGGCCGGCGTGCGATTGACCAGAAACAGTTCGGCGACGTTTTCCGACGCAAGCTTGAGTGCCGCCGTTCGTCCCGCCCCACCCGCACCGAGCAGCAAAACCTTCGCGCCGCGCAATTCCACCTTCAAATCCTCGCGCAAGGCGGTGATTATCGCATCGGCGTCCGTGTTGTAGCCGACCGCGCGGATTTCCCCGCCGGCAGCCGCGGACTTGAATAGGATGGTATTCACCGCACCCCAGGTTTTGGCCGATTCATCCAGCGCATCCATCATGCCCGCGGCGAGCAATTTGTGCGGCACGGTGAGGTTCAGGCCGGCGAATTGCATCGCTTTGGCCCCGGCGATCGCGGCGCGGAGGTGGTCGGGATGGACTTCGAACGCAAGATAGCGCCAGTTCAAGCCGAGCGCGGCGAATGCGGCATTGTGCATGGCCGGCGACGCGGAATGGCGGATGGGGAAGCCATAGACCGCGCAACAGCGCGTGGTGGCATTGATGGCAGGCTGACCCGGTTGAGGCACGCGCCATTTATAAGCAGCCCACACGCCAGTTCAAAGCGCAAAGTCCGGCGAGGTGCTGAATTTTCAGAATGCTTCCGCTTTGCGCCGGTGCTGCGGTTCGGTAATATGCCGGACGATGAAACGCACGAGCACAGTCTATCTCGTCGGCGCGGGGCCGGGCGATGCGGGTCTGCTCACGTTGCGCGGCGCGGATTTGCTCCGGCGCGCGGACGTGGTGCTTTACGATGCGCTCGTCAATCCCGACCTGCTCCGGCTGGTGCCGCCTTCCGCCGAGCTCATCGCCCGGGGCAAGAATATGTGCATGCCCCAAAAGGAAATCACCGCGTTGCTCATCGCCAAAGCCCGCGAAGGCAAATGCGTCGTGCGGCTCAAGGGCGGTGACCCCTACATTTTTGGGCGGGGCGGCGAGGAAGCCGAAGCCCTCGCGGCCGCGAAGATTCCCTTTGAAGTCGTGCCCGGGGTTTCGTCCGTGGTGGCGGCTCCGAATTACGCCGGCATTCCCCTCACCCACCGCGACCATTGCTCCAGCTTCACCGTGTTCACCGGCCACGAAGATTCCGCCGATGCCAAAACGGCATTGCGCTACGACCAGATTGCCAAAATTCCCGGCACCAAGGTCGTGCTCATGGGTACGGAGAATCTGGCTGACTGGACGAAGTCGCTTATCGCGCAGGGCATGTCATCCGAAACGCCGGTGGCCATCATCCAATGGGGCACGCTCGGCAGGCAAAAATCGGTCTCTGGCACGCTCGCAACAATTGCAAAACTGGCAGCAAAACAAAAGATTGCGCCCCCGGCATTGACCATCCTGGGCGACGTCGTGAAACTGAGGGATAAATTAAACTGGTTTGAGAATCGTCCGTTGTCCGGCCGGCGCGTGGTGGTCACGCGCCGAACGGAACAGGCGGGCAGTTTCGCGCAACGGCTGACGGAACTGGGCGCGGACGTGCTGGAGGTGCCGACCATCAAAATCACGCGGCCAAAGGAGACCGATGCCATCGTGGATGCCCTCCTGGAATTAAACTCATACGACTGGCTGGTGTTCACGAGCGCGAACGGCGTGACGGCATTCTTCGACATCTTTTTCCGGCGGTTCCAGGATTTGCGCGACATCGGCGGCGCGCGCATTGCCGCGGTCGGACCGGCGACCGCGGCAAAACTGCGCGAACTGCATCTGCAGGTGGATTTGACGCCGGACGATTTTGTCGGGAGTAAAATCGCCGCGGCGTTTGAGAAATTCCAGACCATCGAGAACCTGAAGCTGTGTCTGCTGCGCGCCGAGGTGGCGAGCCCCGAGTTGCCGAAGGCGCTGGAGGAGCTCGGCGCCATTGTGGACGACATCGCCGTTTACAAGACCGTGGGCGAAACCGAGGATCCGACCGGTGCAGGCAACACGCTGCTCGAAAGCGGTGCGGATTGGGTCATGTTCACCAGCCGCTCGACGGTGGAACATTTTCACGCCCGGTTTGACCTGCCGAAGCTGCAAAAAACATTTCCACGAATGAAGCTGGCCTCCATCGGCCCGGAAACCAGCAAAGCCATCCACGCCCTGGGGCTGGCACCCGCCATCGAGGCGAAGGAACACACGACGGACGGCTTGATAGCCGCGTTGCTAAAGGCAGTTTGAAACATGAACGTTTTTCCGCCAGGAATGTCTATTTTTCTGAATTTTTGATCAGGCTTGAAAAAATGGAACGTCGTTGGAACCACAGGATTTTGACCGGTTTGATTCTGGTCCTGGCCGGGCTGTGTCTGGAGACCGCACCCCTGCATGCCGTCACCTTCACCTCGTCACTGGACCGCGACACCCTCGCCTTGGGTGAAACCGCGACGCTGTCGCTGACATTCGAGGGCGGGCAGCCGCAAACCGCGCCGTCACCGGATGTTTCCGGTTTGCAAATCATCAACACCGGCAATTCCCAGAATTTCAGCATCGTCAACGGCCAGATGAGTTCGACCGTCAGCATCACCTTTTCGGTCAGCCCCAAAAGAACGGGCGAATTTGTCATCCCGGCCATGACGGTGGACGTGAACGGGCAAGCCTTGACCAGCCCGCCGCTGAAACTGAGGGTGACCGAGCCGAATTCACCGCCGCCCCAGGCGGTCAACTCCGGCTCGGAAGTCGCCTTCATGAAGCTGCGGCTGCCGAAAGACAAGGTTTATGCCGGGGAGGTCGTCACCGCCCAGCTTGAACTTTATTTCCGGCAGGAAGTTCAAAACTACGGCAATTTTCAGATCAATGCGCTACCCGTGGATGGCTTTACCACCGGAAAACTCGTGGAAGGGCCGCACCGCCGGGTGCAAATTGGAAACGCCGTTTATACGGTTGTCCCGGCCGCCTTCACCCTGACCGCCCAGAAAACCGGACCGGTGAGCGTCGGTCCGATCACGGGAAGCGTGGTCGTCGTGCTGCCCGCATCGAACCAGGGCGGGGACCCTTTTTTCCGCCAGTTTTTCAACAATGGCGAGCAAAAACAGATTTCGCTCGCCGTTGACGCGCAGAAAATCGAATCGCTGCCGCTGCCCGCCGCAAACGCACCGCCGAATTTCAACGGCGCGATTGGCAGTTATACCATGGCGGTCAGCGCCGGACCGACAAATGTGGCCGTGGGCGACCCCATCACCGTCCATGTCCAGATTTCCGGACGGGGCGCGCTGGATGCGCTCGCCCTGCCCGACCAGCCGGCGTGGCGCGACTTCAAAGCCTATCCGCCCACGCAGAATCTTAAAACCACGGATCAACTCGGGATTGAAGGCACAAAAACCTTCGAGCAAATTGTCACCCCGCAAAACACGGACGTTCACGAACTGCCGGCTTTTGCCTTCAGCTTTTTTGATCCCGATGCCGGAACCTATCGCACGCTGACGGAACCGCCGGTGCAACTGGCCGTTCATTCGGGCGGCACGACGCCCCTCCCGGTCATCGCGGCGAGCCAAACCGCCAATCCGCAGACGTCACCCCAGCAGCAGGATATTCTCCCCATCAAGGAACAGTTGGGCACCCTCACGCGAACCGCCCCGCCCCGGCTGAGCCAGCCGGCGTTTTTGGCTGCGCAAAGCCTGCCCGTGCTCGCCTGGATCACCGCCCTCGTGTGGCGCAAGCGCGCGGACAATCTGGCGAACAATCCGCGTTTGCGACGGCAACGCCAGGTCGCCCTGCGGGTTCGCCACGGGCTGGCGGATTTGCGCCGGCTCGCCGCGGAAAACAAGTCGGACGAATTCTTTGCCGCCTTGTTCCGGCTGTTGCAGGAGCAACTGGGCGAACGGCTGGACTGTCCGGCCTCGTCCATCACCGAGGCCGTGATCGACGAACGGCTTGTCCCGCTCGGCGTGCCGGAAACGGTGCTCGTCGGCCTGCGCGAACTGTTTCATCTCAACAACCAGGCGCGCTACGCGCCGATGCGGACCAGCGGGGAACTGGCGGCGGTGATTTCCCAATTTGAAAACGCCCTGCAGGGACTGCAAACGGTGAACGCATGAAAACGCCCGTACAACTATTGCTGGCGGCGATGGCCATCTGCACATTCGCCGGGGTGGCGGCCGCGGCCGACCTCCCGGCTGATTTCAACGCGGCGAACAAACTTTATGCCGAGGGCAAATTTGCGGATGCCGCCGGCGCCTATGAAAAAATGATTCAAACGGGCGCGGTGTCCCCGGCGCTTTATTTCAATTGCGGCAACGCGGCATTCAAATCCGGCAATCTGGGCCGGGCGATTGCCGCGTACCGCCGGGCGGCGCAGCTGGCGCCGCGCGACGCGGAAGTGCGGGCCAACCTGGATTTTGTGCGCAACCAGGTGCAGGGCCCGACGCTCCGCGAAAACCGCTGGGCGGACTGGCTCGGCACCCTGACGTTGAATGAATGGACTGGACTGGCCGCGGTGGCCCTGTGGCTGATGTTTGCGTTGCTGGTGGCGAGGCAAATCCGCCCGGCGCTCAAAACGACGCTGCGCGGCTGGACGCGGGTCGCGGCGGTGTTTGCCATTGGCTCCGCTGCCTGCGTTGGCGGGGACGCCGCAATTCATTTTTCCACGCAGACCGTCGTGGTGGTTACCCCGGAGGCAACCCTGCGCAGCGGACCGTTTGACGAGGCGCAGAGCGCGTTCACCGCCCGCAACGGCGCAGAGCTGGCGGTGCTGGACCGCCGCGACAACTGGCTGCAAGTCACCGATGGTTCCGGGAGAATCGGCTGGCTGCCGCGCCCGCAGGTGGAAATCCTGCCCGGCAGTTAAAACCAGGAGGGCCACCTTCCAAAACCCCGGGAAGTCCTGGCCGGAAGCGCCGGGGCACCGTGAAAGTTCCCGGTTGAAAAGCGTTTTGGAATGCGCCCCTCTCCGGCCTCCAAACGATTGAAATCTTGCCGGCAAGAAGCCGGTTTGCAACCATTCAGGTCATGTTCCCAAAAATCTCTGTGAAAACCGCCTCCCAATCCAAATCCATCCCATCCCTCGTTGCCGCCGCGCTAATTTTAACCGCCGGCGGTGCGCTTGCTGCCGGCAACAACGGTGTTTTCAACGTCCTGGATTTCGGCGCCAAAGGTGACGGGACCAACAACGACACCGACGCCATTCAAAACACCATTGACGCCTGTGCGGCCAACGGTGGCGGCCAGGTGCTGTTGCCGGGCGGCAAAATGTTTTTCTCGGGAGCAATCACCCTGCAGAGCGGCGTGGATTTCCACCTGGCGCGCGGCGCGGTGCTGAAAGGCAGCGCGCGCTGGCAGGATTACGGCCAGGCGGGGGCGCTGCTGTTCGCGAAGGACGCCACCGGCATTTCCATCTCCGGTGATGGCATCCTCGATGGCAACGACAAGGCGGTGTGGCAAAAACTCGCGGATGAACTGGCGGACGGAAACGTGAACAAACCTGGGTGGTGGCCGCAATCCTTCTGTGGCGTCTGGTGGCCATTTGGACGCAGCGCCGACGACCAGACCCTTGCCGCGGGCCGGCCGATGATGATTATCTTGATCGGCTGCAAGCAGGTGCGCCTCCGGGACATCACCCTCCGCAACGCGCCGAGCTGGACGGTGCACCCGGTGGGGTGCGAGGACCTGGCGATTGATTCCATCAGCATCCTCAACGATTGGAACGTGGCCAACAACGACGGCATTGATCTTGATCATTGCCGCAACGTGCGGGTGGCCAATTGCCACATTGACACGGCCGATGACGGCATCGTGCTCAAGAACACGCCGAACTTCGCCCGCTACGGCCGCAGCGAAAACATCACCGTCACCGGCTGCACCATCGCCTCACGCAGCTGCGCCCTGAAACTGGACGAGGCCTATGCCCCTCCGGGCATTCGCAACGTGGTTTTCGACGCGTGCGTCATTTATCGCAGCAACCGCGGCTTGTGCATTCAAAGCCGCGATGCGGGGGACATTGAAAATGTTCTTTTCTCAAACATCACCATCGAAACCCGGTTGCAACCGGGCAAATGGTGGGGCGCAGGTGAACCCATTCACATCAGCCTCCTGCCGCGCAATCCGGACACGAAGCTGGGACACGTCCGCCAGATCCGGTTCAGCAACATTCTGTGCAAGGGCGAAAGCGGTGTGTATCTCCGCGGTTGCACCGCCCAGCCGATCGAGGACGTCGTCTTTGACAACGTGCGCGTGGAGGTGGGCAAGACCAGCGAGCAGCCCGGCGGATTTTATGACGACCGGCCCAACGGCATGTTGGCGGGCGGACAATTTATCGGCATTTATACCAATGCTGTGGCCGGCATTTTCGCGCGGGAAGTGAACGGACTGACGCTGCGGGGCGTGCAGGTCGCGTGGGTCGAGCCGAAGAGCAGTATTTACGGCAATGCCTTGGACGAGGATGCCGTCCAGAATTTGACCCTCGATCACGTCTCCTTTGGTTCGTCAGCGTCGGCAAAATAATCTCCCTCAGCAAATACATTCTGCCACCGGCTCCAACGGTCGCACGCGCCAATCCCGCTCGAGCGTGAAAGCCATTCGGGCCGGCGATTCAACACCGTGGCGAATCGCCCGGTTGTCAAAACACGACGAATTGCCTTTTCCGGCCCGGCGGCGGAGGTCCATTTTTTATTTGCCTGTTATGAGAAGTGGCGCCGCCGCCCCTTCGCGTGAACGCTCAATGTTTTTCACCGGGCACACGCCAAAGCGCGTTCATCTGTTCGAGGGTGCGTCCCTTGGTTTCCGGAACAAATTTCCACATGAACACCGCTGCCAGCACGCTCATCACACCGTAGATCCAGTAGGCAAACCCGTGATTGAAGGTTTTGACCAGGTAGGGATTGTCGTTGAGGATGGGAAAGGTCCAGCTGACGATATAATTGGCAATCCACTGGGCGGCCACCGCCACGGCCATGGCCTTGCCGCGGATCTGGTTCGGAAAAATTTCGCTCAACAAAACCCAGACTACCGGTCCCCAGGACACGGCAAATCCGGCGATGTAGGCGAGCATGCAAATCAGTGAAACGATCCCATTGGCGTGGAGCGTGAAGCCGGTGCCCAGGGCAATCATGCTCACCGCCATAACCAGCGCCCCGATGATCTGCAGGGGTTTGCGCCCAAGCTTGTCCACGGTAAAGATGGCGACCACGGTGAAGATCAGGTTGACCGCGCCGACGATGATGGTTTGGAACAGCGAGGCGTTGGTGTCAAAGCCCACGTTTTTGAAAATTTCCGGGGCATAATAGAGCACGACATTGATGCCGACGAACTGCTGGAAGACCGACAGCATGATGCCGATGAAAATGAGCAGCCCGCCGAAGGAAAACAACCGCCCGGAATGATGTTCGGCCAGCGAGGCGCGAATCTCGGAAATTTCCTGATCTCCCTCCTCCGCCGTCCCCAATTTGGAAAGCACCGCACGCGCGCCGGCCTCGTTGCCCTTCAACATCAGATAACGCGGGGTTTCGGGGACAAAACACAGCAGGGCGAGGAAGGCGAATGAGGGAATGGCGCCGGAGGCGAACATATAACGCCAGCCAACGGTGTTGAGCCAGGTGTCGCTGGTCCCCTCGCTGTTGCCCGCCTTGGCAATGCCGAAATTGACGAAATAAACGACCAGCATGCCGAAGATGATGGCGAACTGGTTCCACGCCACCAAATTGCCCCGGATGCGGGCCGGCGCGATTTCGGCAATATACATGGGCGAAAGCATGGAAGCCAGTCCCACCCCGATGCCACCGAGGATCCGGTAGAACACAAAGTTCCACATGTACCCCGGCCCGCCATGCCCGATGGGAGCGAAGGGAAATTCAGGCGCGGCGGCCCCCAGGGCGGAAAACAGGAAAAGAAAGGCGGCAATGATCAATCCACGTTTGCGACCGATGTTGGTGCTGACCCAGCCGCCGATGACGCCGCCAATGACGCAACCGATCAGCGCGCTGGAAACGACAAAACCCAGCAGCGAATTGGCGCTGTTGGCATCGGTGAGGTTCCGGGGATCAATGAAATAGGCCCGGAGGCTGCCCACCGCCCCCGAGATGACAGCGGTGTCGTATCCAAAAAGCAATCCGCCCAGGGTGGCGGTAAGGGTGAGCAAAATAATATAAGGATTGAGCTTTCGTGACATATTATGGTTCCTGGTTGGAAGTTGTGGGGCGTCATTTTGGACAAATATGCGACCGAGTCAAATCTGTTTTGCGGGCGGCGTCGCCGGCCGGTTTTACTTCACCCGCAGCAAAACACAGCCGTGCGGCGGCACTTCGGCGGTGAACGTTTTCTGCCGGCCCAGATCTTTCCGCAGCCACAGGTCGCGAACGGCCGGCCGGGCGCGCACGCCCACGTCGTGCCAGACCAGATTCACCGGCACGGCAACCTTGCCGCGATTGAAGACGCCGACCGCCAGGGAATGGTCCGCAAGTTTTCGAGTCCAGATTTCCACGCCGGCAACCCCATTCGTCAGCCGTTGCGCGGGCTGGCCGGGAGCGTCTTGATTCACGGCCAGGACTTCAGGGTTGGTGAGCAATGCGAGCGTCCAGTCGTCATTGTCCGGCAGGTTCGCACCAACCATCAGCGGCGACGGCAGCAGGCTCCAGAGAGATATCAGGGTGAGTTGCTCGTCGCGGGTGAACTGGGTTTGGCGATCATGGCCAACCGAGCGGTTGCCGACGGAAAGGTGGCCCAAGGGCAGCATGTCCGCGTCCGGCCAATGACCCGGTCCGACAAAATCGTGCCAGCGTCCGCCGAGCGTAAATTCATGATCGAGCGATTTCCAGTTGTCCCAGAAATCGCCGGAAACGCGCCAGAGATTGGCATGCGTCGAAACGTGCGCCGCATCACGAACGGGCGTCTCACCCGGGGAAGTGCTGAAGACGATGCTGCGGCCGCACCGGTCAATCCCGTGCCGGACCATTTCCACCTCGGCGGTGTGATACGGTTGGGAAAGGTCGTCCACCTTGATGTAATCCACGCCCCAGGCGGCCCAGCGGCGCGCACAGGAATCGTACCACGCCTGGCCGGCGGCGTTGCTGTTCACACCGAACATATCCGGGCACCAGACACATTTGCTGTTGGTATTGGCCGCCTCGGCTGCGGTGAAGTTCGAACCCTCAATGGGCAGGTCGGCGTTGACCGAATTGCGTGGAATTCCCCGCATGATGTGGATGCCGAACTGCAAACCCAGCGCGTGTACCGCGTCAGCAAGCGGTTTGAAACCAGCACCGTCCACGGCGGAAGGAAAACGATTCGTCGCGGGCAGCAGGCGTCCGAATTGATCCGCGGCCAGCGGCGCATTGGCGCGGGCATTGCGGTTGTTGTCATGCGCGCCGGGGTCGGACCAGCAGTAATCCACGACCACCGTGTCCCAGCCGAGCGGCTGCAGTTTCTCCGCCACGTAACGCGCATTCGCCAGGACTTCGGGCTCCTGCACATTGTCGCCAAAGGCATCGTAACTGTTCCAGCCCATCGGCGGCGTGCGGGCCAGGGTGTCGCCGCAAATAACCTTGATTTCGGTTCTGGCTTTGCCCGCGGCATTTCTGGCGGTGACCTTGACGAGAAATTCACCGGTTTCGGCCAATGAACCGCTGAGGATGCCGATTTTCGGATCAAGCACGATTCCGGCCGGCAGTTTTTTTGCGGAAAAAACCATCGGACGCTCGCCGGTCACCGCCAGCGAATGGAGGAACGGCGTGCCGGGGCGAATACCGACCCGGCGGGCCCCATTGAACTGCGGCGCGGCGACGGGTCTGGCCGCGGCGATGATTTGTTCCTCGCGGGCGGTCAAACTGGCATTGGGCGGGACGACCTGCGCCGGCAGGCAACCCGCGGCAAAAACCAGCAGTGCCGCCACTCGTGGCCCGATGAACTTTTTTGCCATCAATAATTAAAAAGCTGCGGCGCCTGGGACGCCGCAGCCTTTGCGATGATTCGTTTTATTACCAAAATTTGATATAGAACAGGACGACGCAGGCCACAACAATGAGGCTCAGGCTGACGTCCAAGGCGTTCCAACTGGCTTTGGTGGCGGCCTTTTCTTCCGGAGTGGCCCCGTACCAGGTGTACTTGATGGTTTTCGGGTCCGGCGCCTTGGTCATGAGGCTGATGACGATCATCAAGGCGGCGGTGATGACGAACAAGCCTTCGCAGTAGTAGAGCCAGTGAATTTTCCACAGGTCGAACAGGAAACCGTTGTGCGTGGCCCGAATGGCGGCCATTCCCGTCTCGTATTGGGCCTGAGTGATGACCTCGTGGTAATGATCTACTTTGAGCTTGGTCACCGCATCGGCGTCGTTTCGCATGACGAGGTCAAGCGCGAGACGTCCAAAACCGGCCAGCATGCCGATGACAAAGGCCCACAGGGCAGCGGGGGCGGTGGCACGTTTCCAGAACACGCCCAGCCCGAACAGCACGGCAATGGCAGGCGAGAGATAGCCCTGCACGTTTTGCAGATACAGATAAAGCGGCATATGAAGGTTTTTGATGACCAGCACCCAGCAGATGCCGATGAAAACAATCACAGCCGTGGCGATACGCCCGACGATCACCTCGGTTTTGCCGGAGGCATTCGGATGCCATTCCCGGTAGAAATCCATGGTAAAGAGCGTGGCGGACGCGTTGAATTTGGAACCCAATGACGCCATAAGCGCAACGATCATGCCGCAGGCCACCATGCCGCGGAGGCCGTGGGGCAGAATCTGGGCCACGAGCGAGGTATAGGCGGCATCCCCGCTCGTGCTGAATCCGACGCCGGGCGTCTTGGTGAGCGCAAAAGCGATCATGCCCGGCACCAGGAAAATGAACACCGGCGTCAATTTGAAGAAACCGGCGAGGATGGTTCCGCGCCGGGATTCCTGCTGATTTTTGCCGGCGAGCACGCGCTGGACGATGTACTGGTCGGTGCACCAATACCAGAAGCCGATGATGGCCGAGCCGGGCAAAATCGCCAGCCAGGGCCATTCCGGATCCTGGATGGCTCGGACGAGATGAACACCTTCACCGTGCCAAGTTGCGGCAGCGACCGATGCAAGGGTGGCGTGCCAGCCGTCGATGAGACTGCCGTGACCGAGAACACGAAGCCCCATGAACAGAATGCACACGGAACCGAAGATCAATACCGGCGCCTGAAGCACGGCGGTGTACATGATGACACGCATTCCGCCAAAGACCGTGTAAAGGCCGGTGGTGAAAGCCAGCCCCAGCGCAATGGCCCAAAACACATCGATCTGGTGGCCAAGGAGGTTGATATGATCCACGTTCAACAGCGTGCGGATGACAACATCGCCGGCGTAAATCGTGGCGGCAATTTTCGTCAACACCAGGCTGGCCATGGTCAACAGGCTCAAGACATTCCGAGACCCGCGGCTGAAGCGGAGTTCGAGAAATTCCGGCATGGTAAACACCTTCATGCGGTCGTAGAGCGGCACGAAAGCCCAGCCCAGAATGAGAATCCAGTAAGCATGCATTTCCCAGTGAGCCATCGCCATGCCGGTGACAAAGCCGGCGCCGGCCAGGCCCACCAGGTGTTCGGAACCGATGTTGGACGAAAAGATCGAGGAACCGATCTGCAGCCAGTTGGCGTCGCGCCCGGAGAGGAAGTAGTCCTTGCCGGACTCGTTCTTCTTCCGCATCGAATACCAGACGGTCGCGATCATGCCCAAACCGAACAAGGCGATCACGAACCAGTCAAGGCCGTTGAACACTGTTCCGGTATGGGTTGCGGCCGCTACTGCGGCAACGGTGTTGGCGGTGGCATCCGCCACGTTGGTCACAGTGTTATCCATACGCTGAATGGGCTGTTGGGCGTTGGCAGGAGCCCGGTTTACGGTTGCACCGAGAACTTGTAAATGATCGTGTTGTGATACGTCTCGCCCGGCTTCAGCTCGGTGGTGGGAAACTGCGGCTTGTTGGGCGAATCGGGATAATGATGCGGTTCCATGCACAGCGCGAATCGGCGCTGATATACCTTGCCGTCCTTGCCGATGATGCTGCCGTCCAGGAAGTTGCCGGTGTAAAATTGCAGGCCCGGCTCAGTGCTCCACACTTCCATGATCCGGCCGCTGGCCGGATCGCTGGCGCGGGCCATCAGACCCAGTTGACCCGCAGGTTTGTTGATGACCCAGTTGTGGTCGTAGCCATGACCGAATTTGATCTGCTCGTCATCACTGTTGATGCGGGCGCCGATGGCGGTCGGCTGGCGGAAGTCAAACGGCGTTCCATCCACCGGTTTGATCTCGCCGGTGGGGATGAGGCTGTCATCCACCGGGGTGGTGGCGTTGGCATTGATATAAACGGTTTCGCCGAGAATGTCGCCGTTCCCCTGCCCGGCCAGATTGAAATACGAGTGATGCGTCAGGTTGCAGAGCGTCGGCTGGTCGGTTGTGGCCGTGTATTCCAGGCGTAATTCGTTGCTGTCGGTGAGCGTGTAAACCGCCGTGACTTTGAGGTTGCCCGGAAAACCTTCCTCGCCGTCCTTGCTGACATAGTTCAGCTCCAAAGACGGCCCGTCCGTGGTGACCCAGGGCTTGGCCTGCCAGACGACCTTGTCGAAGCCCTTGAGTCCGCCATGGAGCGAATTGGGACCGTTGTTGGTGGCCAGCGTGTAAGTCTTGCCTTCGAGGGTGAATTTGCCGCCGCCAATCCGGTTGCCATAACGGCCAACCAGCGCGCCGAAATACGGACTGTTGGTGAGGTAACCATCCAGGGTGTCGTACCCGAGCACGACGTCGTCAAATTTGCCATGCTGGTCCGGGATCTTGAGCGACTGGACAATGCCGCCATAGGTCATGATGCGGACTTCCGTGCCCTTGCTGTTTTGCAGGGTGTAAATCTCGACCGGCGTGCCATCCAAAGTTTTGCCGAACGGCGCCGGGCTGATCGTTCCAAGGGTGTTGGTTGGGATTGACATGGTGGCGCAGCCTGCCAGACCGGCCGCCCCAAGTCCAGCCAATGCCAGCGTGACCAAGGTGAGGTTTGTTTTCATGTTTGTTGATTTGCAGTCCGGTTATTTTTGTCCGTAATAAGCCTTGGGTCCGTGTTTGCGCAGAAAATGTTTGTCGAGCAATTCGGAGGGCATGGGCTTGGTTTTGGGATTGATCCGGAGCGTTTCGCTCGCCAGCCGGGCCACAAACTCAAGCACCGCCGCATTATGCACCGCCGCCTGCACCTCCCGGCCCCACGTGAACGGTCCGTGGCTGGCCACCAGCACGGCGGGATGCTGCATCGGGTCCACCTGTTGAAACGTTTCCACAATCAACTGGCCGGTGTTCGCCTCGTAATCGGTCTTGATTTCTTTTGGCGTGAGCCGGCGCGTGCACGGCACCTCGCCATGCCAGTAATCCGCCTGCGTCGTGCCGTAGGCTGGAATCCCCCGGCCGGCCTGCGCCCAGGCCGTGGCATAAAGACTGTGCGTGTGGACCACCCCGCCCACGTCTTTGAAGGCGCGGTAAAGCATCAAATGCGTCGGCGTGTCCGAACTGGGATTGAGCCCGCCGTCCACCACCGCGCCGGTTTCAAGCGACACCACCACCATGTGTTCCGGTCGCATGTCCGCATACGCCAGCCCGGAAGGCTTGATGACCACCAGATCGTGTTCGCGGTCGATGGCGCTGGCGTTGCCCCAGGTTTGAATGACCAAACCTTCCGCCACCAGTCGCAGGTTTGCGTCACAGACCTGTTTTTTGAGTTCTTCGAGCATTGCGGGAAGGCGATTATTTCCGGACACGGTTGCGAATGTCAATCAGCCGTTTCATCAGGCCATGGAGATTGCCCGTCCATTCCTTCGTGCCCAAGGCGTCGTGCAACTTCCGGTACAGCGGATACAGCTCGCGATAAACCGCGTGCGCCTTCGCCTCCGGCTTGAACACCCGGGGCTTCAAACCGGTCATCGCCTTCTGGGCCGCGGCAAAATCCCGGTGGGCGCCGGCCACCACCGCACCCGCAATCGCCGAACCGAGCGCACACGTCTGCCCCGAACGCGATACCTTCATCGGCCGGCCCGTCACGTCCGCGTAAATTTGCATCACCAGCGGATTCTTTTCCGCGATGCCGCCGCAATTGACAATCTGGCGGATTTTCACGCCGTATTCCTCGAAGCGGTTGATGATGGTAAGCGCCCCGAACGCGGTGGCCTCGATGAGCGCGCGGTAAATTTCCGCGGGCGTCGTGTACAGCGTCTGCCCGGCGAGCAGCCCGGTGAGCCGCTGATCCACCAGGATCGTGCGGTTGCCGTTGTTCCAGTCGAGCGCGAGCAGGCCCGATTCGCCCGGCTTCAATTTCGCCGCCCCGGCCGTCAATGCCTCATGCGTGCCAGCCTTGCCGCCGGGCTGGAGATAATTCACAAACCAGTTGAAGATGTCGCCCACCGCTGATTGCCCGGCTTCCAGCCCGAAATAACCGGGCAGCACGCTGCCATCCACGATGCCGCACAAACCGGGCACGTCCGCGAGCTTCTTCCGGTTCGAGGCAATGGTGATGTCGCACGTGCTGGTGCCGATGATCTTCACCAGGGTTCCCGGCGTGACGCCCGAGCCGACGGCCCCGAGATGCGCATCGAACGCGCCCACCGCCACGGGAATTCCCGCCGTCAATCCGGTTTTCTTCGCCCAAGCCGTGGTGAGTCCGCCGACGGATTTGTCAATCGAATGAACCCTCGCGGTGAGCCGCGACCGCAGTCGCGCCAGCTTCGGGTCCAGCCGGGACAGAAACCGTTCATCCGGATAGCCGCCCCACTTCGCATTCCACATCGCCTTGTGCCCGGCGGCGCAAACTCCGGCGACAAACCGGTCCGGCGATTCCGTGCCCGTCAGCATGGCCGGAACGTAATCGGCCAGTTCCACCCAGGCGTGCGCGGCGTTGAACACCTCCGGCGCGATGCGCACGCATTTGAATACCTTGCTCCAGTACCATTCGCTCGAATAGGTGCCGCCGCACTTCGCCAGATATTGCGGGCGCATTTTTTTTGCGAGCGCGGTGATCTCGGCGGCTTCATTGACCCCCGTGTGATCCTTCCACAACCACGCCATCGCGGCGGGATGATTTGCAAACTTCTTGCTGAACGCGAGCGGCTGCCCATGCGCGTCCACCGGCAACGGCGTGCTGCCCGTCGTGTCCACGCCGATCCCAATGACCTGGTCCGCGCGGAATCCTTTCACGGACTTCTTCGCCGCGGCGAGCGCCCGCCGGATGGTGATGGCCGCGCCATTCAAATAATCCGCCGGATGTTGCCGGGCCAGGTTCGGGTCGCGCGACAAAATCACCCCCTGCGTTCCATGCGCATACGTCCAGACGGCGGCGGCAACTTCCGCGCCGTTGGCAACGTTGACGATGAGGGCACGCACCGAGTTCGTGCCGTAGTCCAGACCGATGGTATATCGAATTGCCATTTTAATTCTCCTTCAAAGCCGCCTGCAAAAGTTGACCGCCGGCCGCCGCTTTTTGCGCGGGATTGTTTTTCCAGTCGGCCGCGCTCACCACGTTCCAATAAACCGAATAGCGTTCATGATTCGCCCTGTAAAACGGAAGCAGCGTCACGTCGTCCGGCTGGCCCAGATTTTTTGTTTGAAAAACCAGCGGCTCCCCCGTCGGTTTGATCTTTTTCAGAAACGTCTTTGGGTCACCGACAAAAACCGGCGCTTGCGGGTCGGGAATTTTCGTCAAATCAAGCTGGTCCCTGGCGTATGGATTCGGCATTCCATTCGTGCCGAGATTTCCGGCCAGCACCATCGGGCCGTATAGGATCGCCACGATGTTGCTGGCGCCCGGCAGCGGCTCGGTGTGCAATTTCATCGGCAACTGGATCTCCACGCGGTCGCCGTTTTGCCATTTGCGGTCGAGCGAAACGTAACAGCCGGGCGCGCCGGATATTTTTTGTTTCCTGCCGTTCACGCGCACTGAAAGTTTTTCCGCCCACGCGGGCCAGCGGATTTTCAGCGCGAGTTGCGTTGGCGTTGGCGCTTGAAAATCCAGCCGCGTCGTGTCGCTTTCAGGAAATTTCGTTTCCTGCCGCACCACGAGATTCTTTTCCGGCCACGACAGTTCGGACGGAATGAACAGATTGACGAACAGGGAATTGTCGCCGTGAAAATAAATGGTGTCGCCGTATTTCGCGTGATTTTCCATGCCGGTGCCGACGCAGCACCAAAAAGAGTTTTCCGGCGTCGAGTAGGTTTTGAAATGGCCGGGCTTGAGCGACATCAAATAAACAAACATGCCCTGCTGCGGGTCTTGCGACGCGAGGATGTCGTTGTAAAGCGCGCGCTCGTAAAAATCCATCGTCCCCGCGTCCGGCGACCATTCAAAAATGTGCCGCGTCAGCTTGAGCAGGTTGTAGGTGTTGCAGGTCTCGGCGGTCTCGGCGGACAGATGTTTCGCAAAATCGTTCGTCGGAAAAAAATGTTCGCGGTCGCTGTCGCCGCCGATGACGTAGGAACGATGAAGCGCGACGCGTTCCCAGAAATATTTCGCGATGTCCGCGTCGCGCGTGTCGCCGGTCAGTTCATATTGCCGCGCTGCGCCAATCATCTTCGGGATTTGCGTGTTCGCGTGCAGGCCGTTCAATTTGTCCTGGCCGCGCGCCAGCGGATCGAAAATTTTCTTCTGGTTGAACGCTTCCGCCGTTTTCAAATAATCCGTGTTTCCCGTGACGCCGTAAAGATTTGCCAGCACTTCGTTCATGCCGCCAAATTCCGTGTCGAGCGACGCCTGCATTTTTGCCTCCGGCAGATTGTCCACGCGGAATTTCACCCAGTTCGCCATGTTCGTCAGCACTTCGAGCGCCTGCGCGTTGCCGCAATGCTGGTTCGCATCGAGCAAGCCGGCCATGATTTTGTGCAGCGTGTACCACGGCGCCCAGACCGGCTGGCGGTTTTCCACGCGGTCAATGAACGATTCGGGAAACGCCGACAAATAACCGCCGTGCGAACCATTCGTCGCCAGCGCGTTCTGGCATTCGGCAAACCCGGCGACGATTTTGTCTGCCCGCTCCTTGAAGCGTGCGTCGCCGGTGCTCGCGAACATCAGCGAGCACGCGGACAAATAATGCCCGACGCTGTGCCCCCGCACTTCGCAGCTCGGGTCTTCCCAGCCGCCGTAAGGTTTTGCGTCCGTCGCCAGATTGGCGTTGACGCGAAAATTTCGCAGCAGCCGGTCGCCATCAAGACTCAATAAATAATTTTCGTCGCGCCGCATCGCGTCGCGAAACGGGCCGTCCAGCAGCCGGACTTGGGACAGCGGAAACGGCTGGGCCGGCAGGACAACCACCGGCGTGATTTCCCCGCGCGACACGACGGCGGCCAGGATTGCCGCGCCAAAAAGAAATTGTAATTTCAACTTGTTCACGCGCACTAAATCATTCCCGGTGCATACGGTCTGGCCGAATCAGGAAACCCAGCCGCTCTTCAAGCCGTAGGCGGCATCGTTCCACACCAGTTCCTGCTTGAACCGCCGGAGTTTCGTGTCGGCATCAATCACCACCACTTCGATGCCCGCCATCGCCGCGAAATCTTCGAGCATTTCCGTGGTCACCGCCTGGCTGAATCCGGTGTGATGGGCGCCACCCGCGTAAATCCACGCCGCGCACGCCTCCTCGAAATTCGGACGGCATTTCCACACGGCCTGGGCTACCGGCAGCTTCGGCATCGGCTGTTCGGGTTTCACCACGTCCACCTCGTTGATGAGCAGACGGAAACGGTTGCCAAAATCCATCAGCGCCGCGTTGAGCGCTGGACCGGCCGGTGTGCTGAAAACCAGCCGGGCCGGGTCCGCCTTGCCGCCGATGCCCAGCGGATGCACCTGCAACGACGGCTTGCCCGCGGCAATGCTCGGACAAATCTCCAGCATGTGCGCCCCCAGCACCAGCTGGTTGCCCGGCGACAAATGATACGTGTAATCCTCCATGAACGACGTGCCGCCCGTGCGGCCGGACGCCATCACCTTCATCGCGCGCACCAGCGCGGCGGTCTTCCAGTCGCCTTCGGCGGCAAAGCCGTAGCCGTCGGCCATCAATCGCTGCGGCGCAAGGCCCGGTAATTGCACCAGTCCGTGCAAATCCTCAAACGTCGTCGTGAAGCCCTTGAAGTTGCCCGCCTTCAGAAACGCGCGCAGGCCCAGCTCAATGCGTGCCGCTTCGCGCACTGAATCGTGCCTGGAGCCGCCCGGGCGCAAATCCGCCGCCAGCTGATAGGTTTCGGCGTATTCCTCCACCAGTTTGGTAATGGCTTTTCCGCCAACCGCATTGACCGCCTTCACCAGGTCGCCCACGCCGTGGCCGTGGACCGCAAATCCGAATTTCATCTGCGCCGCCACCTTGTCGCCCTCGGTCACCGCCACTTCCCGCATGTTGTCGCCGAATCGGCAGAACTGCGCCGTCTGCCAGTCGGCCCACGCCGCCGACGCCCGCGCCCACGCACCCAGCTTCTCCTGCGTCGATTTTTCCTGCCAGAACCCCACCACCACCTTGCGATTCAAACGCATGCGGCTCCAGATGAACCCGTGCTCGCGGTCGCCGTGCGCCGCCTGGTTCATGTTCATGAAATCCATGTCAATCGTCGCCCACGGTATGTCGCGATTATATTGCGTGTGCAGGTGCGCGACCGGCTGGCGCAATTGCTTGAGCCCGTTGATCCACATCTTCGACGGCGAGAATGTGTGACACCAGATGATGAAGCCGATGCAGTTCTTCGCGTTGTTCGCCTCCTGGCAAAGCGCGGTGATGTCCTCCGGCGTGGTCATCACCGGTTTGAACACCACCTTCACCGGGATCGCCGGCGCAACATTGAGCGCCCGGGCGATTTCCTGGGAATGTTTCGCGACGGCCTTGAGCGTTTCCGGCCCGTAAAGATGCTGGCTGCCGGTGACAAACCAGACTTCCGACGATTTAAGATTTAACATGTCTAAAACCTGTGGTTGACGAGTGAATTGCCTGTTTCAATTTTCCAAAAAAAGCATCGTTTCTTTTCGCTTTCAATGTCGCCCCGCCGCCTGGACCGACGGTTCCGCACGGAACGACCTTTGGGTAAGCCGCAGGATAACCGAAGCCCCGTCCCAAGTCCGCCCCAAAATGCGCAAATTATTCGCCATGTTGCGCATGCCGGTTTTGGCCAACCAGAAGCATCCTGTCCCACCGGGCCATATTGGAAATAGCCCGCCACGTGAGGCGCAGCCTGTTATGCGGCCTGCCGCGTGAGGACGAAGACCTCTTACGCGGCCCGCCGTTTTAATCGCCGTTTAACGCAGCAATCACCCACCAGTCCCACCGGGACAGCTCGAAAATAACCCGTCCTTTCAACTGCGGGTTCAACGCCGTAAAAACCCATCGGCGGTAGGGACATTGCGCTGCGATGTCCTGGTAGGGGCTGTC
>JBAPQW010000045.1:0-98377 GCA_049280815.1 Verrucomicrobiia bacterium
GTGCTGGCTCGCGCGCGCTGACGCGCAGAGCCGGGCGGCGCGCGGGCTGGTCGCCGGGATGTTGATTTACAATTCCGCCGCCGTCGCGCTCTTCGTCTTCGCCAGCCTCGGGCTGGGGCTGCACGGCGTCGCTTTGTGGCCGGCCGCCATCCTGCACGCGGGCATGGCCGTCTGGTGCGTCAAATGTCTGGGTGGTTTCAAGGGCGGCCAGGTTCCCCATTGACTATCGGTTTAACCTCATTTAGAAAGTGATATGAACAAAAACACGCACCGAAACTTACTCCGGGCATTTAAACTTCTGGCGCTGGTCGGAATTGGATTGTGTCTCCTGCCGTTGCTCAAAGCCGATGTGGTCCTCCTCCAAAACGGCGGCGTGTTGACCGGAACGGTCCTGCAACAGGACGCCGACGGCGTCCTCATTCAAACGGACACGGGCACCTACCGTTACCCGCTGTCCTGGGTTCAAGACGTGAAAAAGGAAGCGGCCACGGCCAGGCACGTTGCCAACAATGGCCGGCGCATTCCGGATTGGGCCCAGATCGTTTCCATGCTCGCGAGCACCAGCTGGTCGCAGGGAATGAAACAGGTCCCCGCCACGGTGATCAATTACGGAAAATACAACAGCGTTCCCTACATCTCGTTTCGCTGCGCCGCCGGCGGCTACGAACTTAACATCTTCGGCGACCTGAACGCTCCCGCCGCCGTCGAGATCGGGGCCATGAATTATCTCAAGCAGAGCGACGAGGCCAAAAGCAACTGCGTGAATTTCATCTGCTCCCTGCTGCCGAATGCCGACGACCGGAAAATGGTCCGCGCCTTGAACTGGAATCAGCCGGTGACGAACAGCGATGGCGGCATGATGTTTGAAACCCTCATCCCGGGTGAATGGGGTTCGTACGGCGGATGGTGGGTGTCGGTTTACGACCAGAGCGCCCTCGCCAGCGCGCAGGCCTCGCAAGCGGAACTGGCCAGCCTGACCCAATCCCGCACGGCCCCGGCGCAGCCCATGGCGGCGCCGGCTCAGTCAACCGCAACCGCAGCCAATACGACTGCCCAGCCCGGCGCGGCCAATCCGCAGCCGGCCGCAGCATCGGATCAACCAGTGACCACCACCACTCAACCAATTACAACGTACGGCGCAACTTATGGCGCCTATCCGGGCTGGACGGCGGAAGAAATGGCCGCTGCCCGGCCGGTTGCCCCGGCGCCCTATCCCACGGCCACGGGCGATATGAGCCGTCCATCCAGTGCAAGCGACCAGGTGTATCCGCGGACCTACGACCGATCGGCGGGATCCTATGGCGCGCACCGGCGATAGATTTGGTTTGCTCAATGGAATTATGTTGTTTTTGACCAACCGAGAGGCAGGGACAGCGCGCTGCGCTGTCCGCGCCGCGTGCTGCGGCCCAAGTTATTTGGCAAGCGGTTTAGCTGTTCCGCTTGTTCCACCCGCTGTACGCGGGCGGGGACGCCGCAGCGCAGCATGCCTGCCCACAGCAAACGGCTCCAGTATCGTATCATTATTTGTAAACCGCATAATCTCATTTTCCAAAATCATCCGCACGCCAAACCTCGTGGCTGCCATCCTGCCGGGCATGGCCATCCTGGCCGGGAGCGCGTCGGTGTTTGCGGCTGACAGCCAGGCCGTCCCGACCAATCAGGCGTCGTCCGCCTTTGCCCCGACGGTTCCCAATCTGGCTTCCGCGCCCGGCCCGGCCCCGGAGGGCATGGTGTGGATTCCCGGCGGTGAATTTTCCATGGGCTGTCAAGCTCCGTCCGAAGGGGTCTGCACCATGGCCACGATGAACGCCGTGAATGACGCGGTGCCCATTCACCGCGTTTATGTCAACGGCTTCTGGATGGACCAAACCGACGTGACCAACGACAAGTTTGAGAAATTCGTCAAGGCCACCGGTTACAAGACGCTGGCTGAGATTGCACCGACCAAGGAGGAGTTTCCCACCGCGCCGCCGGAAAATCTCGTGGCTGGCTCGGTCGTCTTCACCCCCACGCCCGGTCCGGTGCCTTTGACCGATCACTTCCAATGGTGGAATTACGTGCATGGCGCCGACTGGCGTCATCCCACCGGCCCGGACAGCGATATCAAGGGCAAGGGAAATTATCCCGTCGTCCAGATCGCGTATCCCGATGCGGTGGCTTACGCGAAATGGGCCGGCAAACGGCTGCCGACCGAGGCGGAATGGGAGTTTGCCTCGCGCGGCGGCTTGAGCGGAAAGGTTTATGCCTGGGGTGATGAATTCAAGCCCGGCGGCAAATACATGGCCAACACGTACCAGGGCACCTTCCCGGTCAAGGACACGGGCGAGGACGGCTTCGCGGGCGTCTCGCCGGTGAAATCATTTCCGCCGAACGGTTACGGCCTGTACGACATGGCCGGCAACGTGTGGCAGTGGTGCAGCGACTGGTACCGGCCGGATTACTATGCCCGGTTGAAACTTGCCGGCGTTGAGGTGGCCCGCAATCCGCAGGGTCCGGACGCGCCGTACGATCCGGCCGAACCGGGTGAGAAGAAACGCGTCCAGAAGGGCGGCTCGTTTCTCTGCACCGACCAGTATTGCACGCGCTACATGGCCGGCACCCGCGGCAAAGGGGAAGTCAACACCGGCTGCAATCACCTCGGTTTCCGCTGTGTCGAAGATGGCGCGGGAAAATGAGCTTGCGCACCTGATTTGAGCGCCGCAGGATTTGACCATGCTTAATCAGCCGCTGGCTGACGCCTCGCTCGTCGCCTGTCCGCACTGCGATCTCCTGCAGCGCCTGCCGGAGATTGCGACCGGCGCCTCGGCGCGCTGCCCGCGTTGCGACAAGGAACTCTGGCGTCGCCGGGAGGATTCGCTCAATCGGACGCTCGCGCTGACGCTGGCGGCCTTGGTGCTTTACGTGGTCGCCAACACCGTTCCCATGCTCGGGCTTACTGCGGTGGGTCACGCCGCCTCCACGACCGTCGTGGGCGGGGCCCAACAACTCTGGCAGGACGGGCAGCAGATTGTCGCCGTGCTGGTCCTCTTCGCCGCGGTGATCTCCCCGGCGCTCCAGATTGGCTGCATGCTCCTGATCCTGATCGGTTGCCAGCGCCAACGCCCGCCCGCCTGGGTCGGGTCGCTGTTGCGCCGTGTTCCCTTCACCCGCACCTGGAGCATGATCGAGGTCATGCTGATCGGCGTGCTGGTGGCGCTCACCAAGATTGCGGATTATGCCACGGTCATTCCCGGCGTGGCGCTGTTCGCGCTCGGCGCGCTCGTCTTCCTGCTGGCCGCCATGCAGTCCACCTTCGATCCGCGCGAGGTGTGGAACCGGGTCCAGTGGGCGGCCTCCGGCGCCCGGCCGCCGGAGGCCGGGAGCCCGATGGCGGAGGGGGCAGCATGAAAAGGATGGCCCTGACCGCGATGCAGGAGGGACTGCAGAATTGCGAGGCCTGCGGCCTGCTCTCGCGCCCCGCCCCGGATGCGCACGAGGGCCGGTGCCCGCGCTGCAACGAGGAACTGGTCTTTCGCAAGCCGGCCAGCCTTCAGCGCACCCTGGCCTATGTGATCGCTGCCGCGGTCTGCTATGTTCCGGCCAATGTCCTGCCCGTGATGACCACCGTCACGGCCTCCGGCCGCGAGTCCGACACCATCCTGCAGGGCGTCGTGCTCCTCTGGTCGCCGACCGGGTGGCCGCTGTCGCTCATCGTGCTCTTTGCCAGCATCATGATTCCGAGCGCGAAGATCCTGGCGCTGGTTTACCTGCTCATCACCGTGCGCCGCGGCTCGATCGAGAACAACACCCAGCGGGTCCGGCTTTATCGGATGGTGGACCTGATCGGACGCTGGTCCATGGTGGATGTGTTTGTTGACACCTTCACCGTTGCCCTGATCCAGCTGCAGCCGCTCATGTCCGTGGAGCCGGCGCCCGGGCTGTTCTTTTTTGCCGCGGTCGTGGTGCTGACGATGCTCGCGGTGGAATCCTTCGATCCCCGGCTGATCTGGGATTCGACCAGTGCAAAAAAAATTGAGAATGAGGTACAATATGCCTGACAAACCTTCCGCCCCCGTTCCCGAATCCAAGGTCGTCCCCAAAAAACGCACGCGGCTCTCGCTCGTCTGGGTCATCCCCATCGTGGCGGCCGCCGCCGGCGTCTGGGTCGCCGTGACCAAAATCATGAGCGAAGGTCCCCAGATTACCATCGTCTTCGATTCCGCCGAGGGACTCACCGCCAACAAAACCAAAATCCAATACAACGGACTGGAAGTCGGCACGCTCACGGCCATCCAGCTTGCCGAGGATCGGCATCACGTTATCGCCACCGCGAAGATGGCGCCCAAGACGGATGGTTATCTTGTCAAGGATACCAAGTTCTGGGTCGTGCGGCCCCAGATCTCCGGTCTGAACATCACCGGGTTGGGCACGCTGATTTCCGGGGACTATGTCGGGGTGGCACTCGGCGAGTCGAAAGAGAGCGAACGCCATTTCACGGCGCTGGACACGGCGCCCCTGGTGGCGGGCGGGACCCCCGGCCGCTTTTTCCGGTTGAAGACGCCGGAACTCGGTTCGCTCAGCGAAGGCGCGCCCATTTATTTCCGGCACCTGCCGGCCGGCCAGATCGTTTCGTATGAACTCGACAAGAGCGGCGAAGGCCTCAACGTCAGGGTGTTCGTGCAGGCGCCTTATGACCAGTACGTCACTCCGGACACCCGTTTCTGGCAGGCGAGCGGAATTGACATGTCGCTCTCTGCGAGCGGCCTCCGCCTGCAGACCGAGTCGCTCATGTCCATTCTGGCCGGAGGCATCGCCTTTGAAACGCCGGCGACCGGGCCGCTCCTGCCGCCGGCCGAGGCGGACACCACGTTCACCTTGTTCGACGACCGCAGCGAGGCCTTCCGACCGGCCCCCCGCGATCCGTACGCCTTCGTGACCGTCTTCAAGCAGTCATCCGTTCGTGGGCTGGCACCCGGGGCCCCGGTGGAAATTGGCGGGGTGACGATCGGGGAGGTCACCGAGGTCAGCCCGCAATTCGACCTGAACACTATGGAATTCTCCGTGCCGGTGACCATCACCGTGGACCCGCAGCGTTTCGGGGTCAGGTTCCTCAATGTGCCGGGCGGCGAGGATGCCACGACGCGTCACCGCAAGGTGATGGATATCCTGGTGGCGCACGGTCTGCGCGCCCATTTGAAGACGGGAAACCTCCTCACGGGATCGCTTTTCGTCTCGGTGGATTTCTTTCCCGACGCGCCGCCGGCAGCGGTGGATTGGGCGCAGAACCCGGCGGAATTGCCGACCATGCCCGGAGCGACCGAGGCCATCGAAACGAGCGTCGCCCACCTCCTCAACAATCTCAACCAGACGCTCACCAACACCGACAAGCTGCTGGGCAGCGCCAACAAGCTCATCGAACCGAACTCCGTGCTGGACACGGAACTGAACAACATGCTCCAGGAAGGGGGCGGCGCGGCCCGGTCATTGCGGGTGCTCGCCGACTATCTCGAGCGCCACCCCGAGGCGCTCATTCGCGGTAAAACCGGGGAGGCCAAATGAAAACCAATCAATTCACCAAACTGTTTCTGATCACGTGCGCCATCGCGGCGGCAACCGGCTGCGCGTCGTCGCCGTCGCGCTTCTACACCCTCAACTCCACCGCCACAGGCGACGGCGCCACTCCCGCCGTCAGCTATGGCGTCGCCGTCGGGCCGGTTTCCATCCCGGCATTGGTGGACCGGCCGCAGTTCATGGTCCAGGTGGCGACGAACCGCATCGAGGTTGACGAGTTCAACCGCTGGGCCGAGCCGCTGAACAACAACATCGCCCGCGTCATCGCCGGCGACTTGGCCGCGCTGCTCGGGACGCCGCAGGTGGCCACGGCGCCGCTGGCAAACTTCAATCCCGCCTACCGGGTGTCCATCGACATCCAGCGTTTCGAGTCGGTGCGGGGGAAGTCGGTGCTCATCGAGGCCGTGTGGGTGGTTCATCGGACGACGCCGGGTGGCACCACGTGCTCGGGCCGAACGATCGCCAGCGAGCCGGCATCGGGCGACAGCTTTGATGCCCTGGCCGCCGCCCACAGCCGCGCCTTGGCCAAGGTAAGCAACGATATTGCCGCCGTAATCCGGACAGAAACGGATGCGAAGCCGTAATGCCCGTCGATTCCTTTGGGCTGAAAGGCCCGGTGAAATTCCAAACCGGGGGATTGTTTTTTTCCGGGAATTCAAATTATAATCACGCAACCCATGAAAACAATAATCAGTAGTCTGTTGGCCGTCAGCGCCCTGTTGCTGGCGGGTTGTTCCTCCACCCCAACCCAGGTGAACAAGGGGCCCATCCATGCGGGCACGTTCAGTTTCGTGTCGGGCCGGCCGGCCCCGCCGGAGTACGCCGAGAAACGAGCGCAGATCCATAAGCTCATCCAGAACGCCATCACCGCCAACCTCGCCGCCCAGGATCTCACCCGCGTCTCCAGCAGCCGCAACGTCATTGTGGCCTACCTCATCATTTTGGGCGACAACGTGTCCACCACCGACGTGAATGATTACTTTGGTTACGGGCGCGATTCGGACGCGCTGCTGGACAAGGCGCACCAGGCGGGCGCCATCGACAGCCAGAACCCGAACCACTTCGTGGCCGGCACGCTGGTGATTGACGTCATTGACGCCAAAACCTACAAGCTGCTCTATCGCAATTACGCGGTGCGTCACGTCCTGCGCAACGTCCCCGACGACGTGCGCGCCGAGCGGGTCCAGGCGGCGGTGGACCAGGCGCTGGCCGGCTTGAAAGTTATTCATTGACCGGGCCAGAGCGACGCATGAAAGCCATCTCATACCTCACGTTGGCCCTGCTCGGTTTGCTGGCGGGCGGCTGCGCCTCGGCCAATCTTGATCCCGCGAGCGCCCGGCCCGGCACCGGTTACGTGGACTTTTATGCCGTCAACGCGGATGATTTGAGCTGGGACATCACCGACGCGAAGCGCGACAAGAAGGTTTTTTACGAATTCGATCCGGTGAAGGAATCGATCCTGCGGCTGGCGTTCAAGCCGGGACGATATCAGTTGCGCGTCACCTTTCTGAACCACGTCATCCTCAAACCGGGCGTGGCGGACGTGGAGGTCCGCGGCGGCATGGTCACGCCGGTGACGGTGACGTTGTTGCCGGCGGGCACGGCGCTGGTCGAAACCAGAAGCGGGCAGGCAGGATCAACCTATTACGGACGTTATGGCCGGCGGACAAGAATTGGCAGCAACGAGGCGGAAAGCTACGAGGTCAGCGCCGAAACTCAACCGTCCGTGCCGTTCCAGCCCCGGGCGCAGATGTCCTACGCCGTGGCGCCGAAAGAGTGAAGGCCGGCTGGGAACAGGCCAGTTCCTGATTGATAACAATTCCCGGGGAAAATCGGCACGTGGGTAGGGCGCATCACTCCGTGCGCGCCGCATTGTTTGGTATGCCGAAGAGCGGCGGGCAGAGCACTGCACGCCCTGCCGGGGTTCGCTCGGGTTCAAAATCAATTTCAGGCTGGATTTCCGGCGCAGGTTTGGTTGACATAAGCACAGCCGCGCGTCAACCGACATGAGTTCATCCAACCCATCCCATTCCCGGTCGTCCAGCGTCGCCAGCGTCCTGACGGCGACGCGCGGTTTCCTCCGCACCCAGTTGTGGGTCTGGCCCTTGGTCGCGGCACTGATCCTCGCATTCCTCGGCGTCTGGCTGCGCGTGAAAATGGAGGGCGCCACCAAACAGCAGATCGCCGACACGCTCCAGACCATCCTGAACGCGAACACCGAGGCGCTCCGGTCATGGTCCATCGCCATGAAATCAGACGCGGAAGACGCCGCCGCGGATGACCGCGTGCGCGATCTCGTCGTCGGCCTGATTCAACAGGCAAAATCCGCCACGCAGGTCCAGGCGGCCTTGCTGACCGCGCCCCAGCTTTCCGCGTTGCGCGCCCACCTGAAACCCGTGCTCGAACGCCGCGGCTTCACCGGATTTGTGGTGCTGGACACAAACTTTTTGGTGGTCGCCTCGATGCGTGACCAGCTCGTGGGCATGCAATCGCCGCAAGGCAACAAAGAACAGATGACGCCGTGCCTGGCTGGCAAGAGCATGGTCACCCGGCCTTTCCCCAGCGTGGCCCTCCTGCCGGACCGGCAAGGCAACCTGCGCGCCGGGGTACCTACCATGTTTGCCGCCGCACCCATCCGAGCGGCTGACGGCCAGATTATTGCCGTGCTGGGACTGCGCATCGAGCCGGACAAGGACTTCACCCGCATCCTCGCCACGGCCCGGGCCGGCCAGACCGGGGAGACCTATGCCTTCGGTCGCGATGGCACACAACTTTCCGAAAGCCGCTTCGACAATGATCTCAAGCGCCTGGGATTGATTCCGGACTCGGATGATTCGCGTTCGAGCCTGACCCTGGACTTGCGCGATCCGCTGGTGGACCTCGGCAAAGGACGCCAGTCGCCCAAACGTCGCACGGAACTGCCGTTCACCCGCGCGGTGGACGAGGCTTTGCACGGACACAATGGCGCGGATGCCGATGGTTACCGGGATTACCGCGGTGTGCCGGTGGTGGGCGCATGGATGTGGCTCGACGATTTCAACCTGGGCCTGGTCACGGAGATGGACCGGGCCGAGGCATTCCGTCCGCTGCACATCCTGCGGATTGGTTTCTGGTCCATTTTCGGATTGCTGCTGGTCGGGGCGGTGCTGGTTTATGTGTTGATGCGCCTGGCCAACCGGCTGCAGGCCGCCGGCCAGAGGGCGGCCATGAAAGCCAGACAACTGGGTCAATACGCGCTGGACGACAAGATTGGCGAGGGCGCGTTCGGCTCGGTCTATCGCGCGCACCATGCGCTGATGCGCCGGCCGGTGGCGGTGAAATTGTTGCAGACGGAGAAAATGAACCAGACCAGCGCCGCGCGGTTCGAGCGGGAGGTGCAGATGACCGGCCAGTTGACCCATCCCAACACCATCGCCCTCTACGATTACGGCCGCACTCCCGAAGGTATTTTTTACTACGCCATGGAATATCTCGACGGCCTGACCCTCGACCGGCTGGTGAAACAATACGGCGCGCAGCCGGAAGGCCGGGTGATCGCCATCCTGCGGCAAATCTGCGGGTCGCTGGCCGAAGCCCATGGCATTGGCCTGGTACATCGCGACATCAAGCCGGCCAACGTGTTCCTGACCCGGCGCGGCGGCGTGCCAGATTTCGTCAAGGTGCTCGACTTCGGCCTGGCCAAGGCGCGCGTCGAGGAAGGCCAGATTGAACTGACCGCGGCCAGCGTCACGCTCGGCACCCCGCTCTACATGGCGCCCGAGGCGGTGGAACATCCCGAGACCGTGGACGCGCGCAGCGATCTCTACTCACTTGGCGCGCTGGGTTATTTCCTCGTCACCGGTGAAGCGCTCTTCGACTGCCTCACGCTCGGAGAAGTTTTGATACACCAGGTCAAGGACGTGCCGGAATTGCCGTCCAAGCGATTGGGCCGACCCGTTTCGCCGGACCTGGAGGAATTGTTGATGTGTTGTCTGGCCAAGGACCCTGCGTCACGACCGGCCAATGCCCGCGAGCTGGACGATGCGTTGGGCCGCTGCCGGAACGCAGCGGACTGGACACGCGACCAGGCCGACGAGTGGTGGCGCAAATTTGCCGCCGCGCAAAGCGAGAAAACCATGGTGACGGCCGCTCCGCCCGCGGCAAAATAGCCCGCCGCCCGGTGATGGATTTCTCTGCACCGTTGAGCAATGGTTGCGACGCCTGGCGTTTTTCGGGGTGGGGACGGCCCGGCCCCGCGGAATTATCGCCACCTGCAACCGGCGACGAGCCGTCGCCACCCCGCAGCTTTGCGCGAATCACTGGCCCCTGCTTGCTGATTACCGGTTATTAGAGCATTGACAGAAATGATGTAGCGATATGGAGCGAGGATTTTTGGTCTTTTGGCGAGGCTTTGGTGAGGAAGCATGCCCGCAATGGCCTGTGACCAAGCCAAAACGAAGCCAAAAGCCAAAAACACCGCTTCCCCGCAGGGGCCGAAGGCACACGCTACAGGATTGATGGAAATGCTCTAGCAACGGATCCCTCGCCACTCGCCACTCGCTGATAAACAAAAGGGCCGGAACGGTTTGGCACCGGTTGTTTCAATGCCTGGATGAAACTGGTCATCGCCGGCGTCAGTTGCCGATTTTTCCGGTAAATGATGGCCACCGGCTTGGTGTGGCCAGGCGGCAATTGCGGCAAGCGTAAGCTTCCCGGCACCCGCTGGGTTCTCCTGTTCCAGCGGGATTTTTAGCATTCGGGGAAACGAGCGCCCACGACAAGGGAATTTTACATGGGGTGAACACCCCATGGCGCTCGCACGGCTCCACGGTATATCATTCGATACAGGGCATGAAGGCCAATGACAGAAGCAACCTCCTGGCGTTTGTTGGATTCATCACGGCTGCGGCGCCATTGGATCCTGGCTGTACGGCGAGGTTTGGATTTCGATTCGGGCGGACAGCGCTTCTTCCGCGGGGTTCCCCACCCCCACCTCCTTGGCGACTGTCGCCCGAATCGGTTATCAACGCCACTCCAAAATGCGTTGATGAAAGTCAAGGTCCGCGGACAGGAAACCGGGGCGGAGAGGATTGTTGAGCAAATGAACGAGAATAATCAGAATGGGGTCAAAGAGGTTCAAGAGCCTCGAAAACCAAAAGTTGGGCAGGTCTATTGGGTTCAATGTAAAAACCATAGAACCAAGGCCACCATGGGCATGGACGGCAAATGGAGGGGTCTTTATGACCTTCGAGAATTGCCGGAAGTTATTAGTTTTCTTGCAGATCACCCAACCTGCATCCTTTAGTCGATATCTACGCCCACTTATTGCCTTTGTGAGTGACGAAGAAAGCAACCGGCCTGAAGCTGGGACGGTTGGTGAACTTTGGTCATCACTCCAAGGCGCAGGTGGAACGTATCGTGGCCGAATAGGGACAGTATCTGCGGGTGATGATTCGCACGGGACAACTGTTGGCAGGTATTGCGGAATCGCTGGGTTACGAAGTTGTCAGTTTGGATTTGTTCCGCACCCGCCTGTCAACCGCCACCAAAGAACAACTGCGCGAAGAAGTCGTGGTCCTCCGTTGGCCCGGCGGCAAACGCGGTAAAAAATGAGGGATATGAAACGAAAGAACCGGTATTCCGCCATCATCGAAAAAATCTTCACCTCCAAGTTCAAACCCGGAATGAAGATGGTGGATTTTGCGCGGGAACCAAAAGATAAATTCGAGGGACGAAAAGGTCTGGTTGTGGAACGAAAAGATAATGTCGCCGCTCGTAAAGGTAATGTCATCGCACGAACAGGTCTTTTCATGGCCCGACCATATCTTGCCGTCGAGGGAAAAGGTCTTTTCGCGGTTGAAAAGGTAAAGTCACCGATCCAAAAGGTCTTTTCGCCCGGCGACTTTATCTTTTGAGACAACGACATTATCTTTTCGAGACAATTTTCGGAGGTAAAAAAGCTGTCGGAATCCGGGTCCGGAAACGAGGAAGACAGGACATCCTGAAAGGATGACGATTGTTGAACCCAGCTCAACGGATAGTTGGTTGCCGGCGGGATTGCTTCCGCCAATAAATGACACCGGGTACCATTGAAAGGCAACTGAAGAGAATTGAGAGATTCACAAACAAATAGGCGTGGGACAACAGCATACTGTTCCGCGCGAAAGCCCGGGCGATCGAATCGTTTGCGTGCTGCGCGAGGACGGCTCCGCCGAGAGCATAATCATGGGCCACCGCCGCACCACCACAGGCCGCCTGCCAGGCGATGGCTGCGCCGCCGCAGGCCATGTAACCCATAGCCAGGCCACCCGTGGCAAAGTAACCGAGGCCCATTCCGCCGAACGCCAGCAGGCCCAGCGCACAACCGCCAATCGTCACCCCGCCGACCGCAACGCCGCCCATGCTCACCGCGCCCACGGCCACGCCACCATAAGCGAACAGGATTCCATAGGCGATGTTGCCGCAGGCAATCCATGCCTTCACCGGAACCCACCGGCCGTCTTGAGCAAAACGAATATGTATCAAGGGCCAGCCAAGCAGCGTCACTGGACTGCGATATTCAAAGTTGCGCACGACTCCCCACGAGCCCGTGAAAGATCCGCCCAACGACGCCCCGCCCGTCGCTTCACGGTTCATCCGGCGCATGTGTCTGATGGACCAAAAAACCACCGTCCAGATCGAAATCACGAAGACGAAGGTCACGACAATGACGCTCCAGGTGAACAATACCGGATAAGTTGTCCAATACGGCCTGGCAAGATATCCACCCCCGAACAAGACGATGTTGAAGGCGGCGATGATTGACCATGTCAGCCAGGCCATCTTGATTTTAAACCGGCGGTCGCCGGGAGAGCAGGCGCTGTCTATGTTGATTTTCGTGCCCAGGACGCCGGCAAGGATTCCGATGACCGGTGCGAACAGGACACCGAATAGTCCAACCGTGGCCGCAGCCTTGGCGGTGGCACTCCCCTTGGCCGCCGTGGCACCGATGGCGGCGGCCTTCGCTGAAGTCGCGAGCAACGGCAGCGCCGCCAGCACACCGAGCGTGAATACCTTGCCGGGGTTCGTCCGCGCCAGCGTTCCTTCGACAAAGGCCGTCACTTCCTCCGACAACAGCTTGCGTCCACGTGACAACCGCTGCTTCACCGCGTCCTCACTCAATTCCAGCTTCCCGGCAACGGACGCGACCGACTGTTGCTCGCGGTAGAAAAGCACCAGCGGCTCGCGATAAACCTCCGGGATTTGAGCCAGCGAACGCCAGAGGATCGCCTCCTCCTCGCGGTTGATGGCGCGCTCGGAGGGAATGGGTTCGTTCGCCGGGGTTTCGCGAATGGTGTCCAGCGTCTCGGCGCCGTGCGCCGGCTCGCGCGTTTGCCGCCGCGTGACGCCGCTGATGACCGAGCGCGCGATGCTGCACAACCACGCCCGCAGCTTCTCCGGCTCGCGCAGTTGCCGCAATTTTTTCCAGGCAACGACAAACGTCTCCTGCGCCACATCCTCGCTCTGGGTCAGGCTGCCCGTGGCGCTGTAGGCCAGGGAACAAATCAGCGACTGATACTGCTCCACGATCCGGCCAAAGGCCTCGCGGCTGCCGGTCAGGCTCTGGGACACCAATTCTGCATCGCTGTATTTCATGGCGGATTCTATTTCGGTTGAAAGCATAACGTCGCATAAGAGGCAGGAAAGGCCAAACCGGTGACAAGAAACTTGAGGGCGCATGCGCCGGGCGGCAGCACCGGTCAAAGCGACTGGTCGGCCCCCACCTCCAGCATTGTGGACTAATCAACGCAAGTTGAGAGTTCATGGTTGAGAGTTGAGAGCTTGCGACGGCCAAAGGCTGACAAGATCAAGCCGGAACGGGAAACCGTTCCGGCCCTTTTCTTATGGGAAAGCGACTGCAGCAAAGTTTTCAATTCAGGATTCCAGCAATCAGCGGGACTGGCCCTTTGATGACCCCTTTGTGGCGAGCTGTTCCAGATTGTCGCCGCAATAAACCACGCGGGTGTCGAGGAGGGCGGAGGGTTTCAGTTTGGTGGGGCGGGCGTCCTCGCGAGCCGCCCCTTTGCTGGTATCCGATTCACGGCTCGCGGGGACGCTCGCCCCACCGGAAGATTTCGGGCCGGAAGCCTTTTTTGCCATGCGGCGAGAATAGTAGTTTTCCACCGGCTGGCAAGTTCGCGCCACTGGGGATCGATGATGCACAGGCGCTGGCATTTATTCATTGATTCCGCGCTGGCACCAAAGCATTTTGCGCGGTGACCCTAACTTTAAAAGTCAAAAGCAATGAATCCCAAACCAGCCCTCATTCAAATCTCCCTGGTCAGTGCGCTGTTGGTGCAGGCAATCACCAGCGTGGCGCAACCCGTGACCAGGATTGCCGCCGGCGACAATCATAGCCTGTTTCTCAAGAGCGACGGCAGTTTGTGGGCCATGGGGAACAACGTGTATGGTCAGTTGGGGGACGGCACGACGACTACAAGCGGTCCGTATGGCGTGAGCCATCCGGAGCAGATTGTGGCCAGCAACGTCACGGCCATTGCGGCGGGTTCCCTTCACACCTTGTTTCTCAAGAGCGACGGCAGCCTGTGGGCCATGGGGAACAACGCCGTTGGCCAGTTGGGGGACGGCACCACCAATGACGTCAACGTGCCGGAGCAGATTGTCGCCAGCAATGTCACGGCCATTGCCACCGCAAATTACCACAGCCTGTTTCTCAAGAGTGATGGCAGTTTATGGTATATGGGAGACACATTCTTTGATGCAGTCAATCCGAGCCTTGAGTGGTGGGGACCTGGATATCCCCAGCCCTGGCCGTATTACTACACCACCATCCCGCAGCAGATCGTGTCCGGCGGCGTCACCGCCATTGCCGCAGGATATGATACCACCCTGTTTCTCAAAAGCGATGGCAGTTTGTGGGGCATGAGTGCCATGTTTGACGGCGGCAATCCACACAGCGCCATCGTCCCTGAGCAGATTGCCGCCAGCGGCGTCACCACCATAGCCGCCGGAACCCAGGATCTCCTTTATCTCATGAGTGATGGCAGTCTGTGGGGAATGGGCGACAATAGTGCTGGCCAGTTAGGCATTGGCGTAAGCTATACCAACAGTCCCACACTTATTTTTCCCGCCGGCTCAGGAATAACGGCCATTGCCTCGGATGTTACGGACACCATTTTCCTCAAGAGCGATGGCAGTTTGTGGGGCATGGGCGAGAGCAGCGACGGACAGTTGGGCGTCGGCCCGGGAACTTTCTACAGTCCGGTGCAGATTGTGTCCGGCGGCGTCACGTCCGTGGCCGCAGGGAACCAGTTCACCCTGTTCACCAAAGGCGACGGCAGTTTGTGGGGCATGGGATATAATTACGGAGGCCAGTTGGGATTGGGCGACAACAATCCTACTGGTGGCATCAATCCGTCTTCGTTCTGGCTGCCCGTGCCGATTGTGGCCGCTTACAATCAAATCTTCGGGCAGCTATTGGCCACGGGAGACATGCAATTGTCCTTTGTGGGCATCGCCGGAGGGAACTATGCCCTGGATCGTTCCTTCAGCCTGTCGCCGGCCAACTGGATTCCGCAGGCGACCAATCAAACCGTCGGCGTTGGCACGCTCGTGTTCACCAGCACACCGGATCCAACCACCAATAATTTCTGGCGCATCCGATCCGTGCCGTAGCGCTGGTTGGGGCGCGGTCCGGCTTGCATTTGAAGCAATGGCAGCGGACGCCCTGCGTTTCAGGGAACCGTGCTCTCTGGCAGATTTTCTGCAATCAAAGCCCGGCCGGGAGCGGTTGAAACCGATTGCACTGATGGACACGGATTTGAACAACGAAGACACAAAGACGCCATGGATTGAAACCGAGATTCTATCGAGGAGGGCGGAGGGTTTTTGCCGTGTAGCGTCCGGCCTGTGGCCGGATTTGTCGGTGGCTCGCGCTGATTTATCGAGCCGCAGGCTCGACGCTACAGCTTCCGGTTTCTTTGCCATGCGGCGAGAATAGTAGTTTTCCACCGGCTGGCAAGTTCGCGTCGCCGGCCCGAGCCGGGGATGGTGGGCGGCAATAAACAGTTGTCTTTGAGCAATAATTGTGGGATGACGGTTGTACCGTCGGCGATAAACTCATTTTAACCAATGAGTCCGGTTGCCGAAACGAACCATGGTCACAGGAGCCAACCAAGGGAATAGAGACCGCAAACGCAATCTCTGTCTCCTCCGTTATCTCCTGTTCAAGGTCCCAAACCAATTTGCCCGGCGGAGATTGAGTCAACCCGGATTCCGGACAGAGCAATTAAACCGAACGAAATAAAACCGCAGTAATTAAACCAAAGGACAAACATGAAACGCAGTAACCTGATCAAATACGGTCTGACCGTGCTGACCGCTTCGACGGCGCTGATGGGCGTGGTCGGAACGGCGCAGGCGGCGGACGCCAAGAAACCCAACATCGTCATCATCTGGGGCGACGACATCGGCCAGACCGATGTCAGCGCCTACTCGATGGGCTTGATGGGCTTTCACACCCCCAACATCGACCGCGTCGCCAAGGAAGGCGTGATCTTCACCGATTATTACGCCGAGCAGAGTTGCACGGCGGGCCGCTCCTCGTTCATCACCGGGCAATGTGGCTTGCGCACCGGCAACACCAAGGTCGGCATGCCTGGGGCCAAGCAGGGCCTCCAGGACCGCGACGTGACCATCGCCCAGTTGCTCAAGGCCCAGGGCTATGCCACCGGCCAGTTTGGCAAGAACCATCTCGGCGACAGGAATGAACACCTGCCGACGGTGCATGGGTTCGATGAATTTTATGGGCCGCTTTATCACTTGAATGCATCGGAAGAACCGGAATTGCCGGATTACCCGAAGAACCCCGAGTTCTTCAAGAAATTTGGCCCGCGCGGCGTGATCCACAGCTTCGCGACGGACAAGGAAGACACGACGGTTGACCCGCGCTTCGGCGAAGTGGGCAAACAAACCGTCGAGGACACCGGCGCGCTGACCAAGAAACGGATGGAGACGATTGACGACGACATCGCCGACCGGTCGGTGGAGTTCCTCAAGAAAGAGCACGCGGCCGGCAAGCCCGTGTTCCTGTGGGTAAACTTCACCCACATGCACTTCCGCACGCACGTGAAGCCCGAAAGCATCGGACAGTCCGGCCGCTTCCAGAGTCCCTACCACGATGCGATGATTGACCACGACAAGAACGTCGGCACCGTCCTCAAGGCGTTGGATGACCTCGGCATCGCGGACAATACCATTGTCATGTATTCCACCGACAACGGTCCGCACATGAACTCCTGGCCGGATGCGGCCATGACGCCCTTTCGCAGCGAGAAGAACTCGAACTGGGAAGGTGCCTATCGCGTGCCCGCGATGGTGCGCTGGCCGGGCCACATCAAGGCCGGCTCGGTTAACAACGACATCGTGTCCCACCTCGACTGGATGCCCACGCTCCTCGCGGCGGCGGGCGTTCCCGACGTGAAAGAACAGCTCCTCAAGGGCATGAAAGTCGGCGACACGACCTTCAAGGTGCATCTCGACGGCTACAACCTGCTGCCGCTTCTGACCGGCCAGACCACCGAAGATCCGCGCAAGGAATTCTTCTACTTCAACGACGACAGCGACCTGGTCGGCTTGCGCTATGACAACTGGAAGCTGGTGTTTGCGGAGCAGAAGTCCCCCGGCACGCTCGACCTCTGGGCCGAACCGTTTGTTCCGCTGCGGATACCCAAGCTGTTTAATCTGCGAACGGACCCCTACGAACGCGCCGACATCACGTCGAATACCTATTACGACTGGTTCCTCGACCATGCATTTGTCTGTGTGCCAGCGCAAGGCATCGTGGGCCAGTTCCTTGCCACGTTCAAAGACTTCCCACCGAGCCAGAAGGCCGGAAGTTTTAGCATTGATCAGGTAATGGACGAGCTGAAGGCAAGCGCAACGGGAAGCCACTAACACCCCGCTTGTGAAACACGCGGGCTGGCCGGGTGGCCGGCCCGCGACTTCACCAGCGAAACAAACGAAAATGAAAAATCTGATTAAACAGGAGCAAGCAGAGAGAGCAGAGGCCGGCAAGGAATTCTCCGCTTCCTCTGCGGCCTCCTGTTCAAAACCATGAAAACAAAAGCCGTCCTCGGCCCGCTTCGCCGCGCGGCGCTTGGGTTGCTTGGACTTGGTCTCATGTTCTGCTCCGCCACGAAAAGCCATGGGGATGTTCCGGCCACCACCAAGGTCGTGGACCTCGGCCGCTATGCGGGTCGTTGGTTTGAGATCGCGCGCCTGCCGCTGTTTTTCCAAAAGGCCAACGAGTCCGCCATGGCGGAATACGGCAGCAACCCCGATGGCACGGTGTCGGTCCAGAACATCGCGGTTCGTCCGGATGGGACGCAGCATGATATTCGCGGCTATGCGAAGGTGCTGAACCCGCCCGAAAACACCAAGCTGGCCGTGCGCTTCCGCACCTGGTTTGGCCCGCTGATTCCGGTGCCGAAAGCCGGGAACTACTGGATCCTCCACGTGGACGAGCACTATCAGGAAGCCATGGTCGGCACGCCGGACCGCAAGCATCTCTGGCTGCTCGCACGCACCGCCACCATTTCCGATGAACGCTATGCGGCGTTGGTCGCCCGGGCGAAACAACTCGGTTTTGACGTAGCGCGCCTCATTAAAGATCCGCAACCTGCAACCCGTAACCCGCAAAAAAAACAGCCATGAAAACCAGCCTTAGAATCGCCGCGTTGTTTTGCGCGGTGGCTTTCACCACCATCATTGTCCGCGCCCAGGACCCGTTGCCCTCGTGGAACGACGGCCCGGCCAAACAATCCATCATCAACTTCGTCACGAAGGTCACGACGCCCGGCTCGCCAGACTTTGTGCCGGTGCCGGAACGCATCGCCACGTTCGACAATGACGGCACGCTCTGGTGCGAGCAGCCGCTGCCGGTGCAACTTTACTTCGCGCTCGACCGCGTGAAGGCGCTCGCGCCGCAGCATCCCGAATGGAAAACCAAGGAGCCATTTGCTTCCATCCTCAAGGGCGATTTGAAAACCGCGCTCGCCGGCGGCGACCATGCGCTCGTGGAACTCTTGATGGCCACCCACACAGGAAACACCACCGAGGAGTTTGAGCAGATTGTGAAGGATTGGATCGCCACCGCGAAACATCCCAAGACCGGCCGGCTTTTCACCGACATGACCTATCAGCCGATGCTCGAAGTGCTCGCCTATTTCCGCGCGAATGGCTTCAAGAACTTCATCGTCTCCGGTGGCGGCATCGAGTTCATGCGCCCGTGGACGGAAGCGGTTTACGGCATCCCGCCCGAACAGGTCGTCGGCAGCAGCGTCAAAACGAAGTTTGAAATGCGCGGCGGCAAACCGGTGCTCGTGCGGCTGGCGCAGTTGAACTTCAACGATGACAAGGCCGACAAACCCGTCGGCATCAACCAGCACATCGGCCGCCGGCCCATCGCCGCATTCGGCAATTCGCGGGGCGACCAGGAGATGCTGGAATACACGCAGGCCGGCAGCGGCGCGCGCTTCGAGCTGCTGGTGCTGCATGACGATGCGGCGCGCGAGTACGCCTACGGGCCGGCGCAGGGATTGCCGGACGTGAAGCTCGGCGCATTCACGCAGGCGGTTTACGACGAGGCGCAGAAATCCGGCTGGACGGTGGTCAGCATGAAGAACGATTGGAAGCAGGTCTTCCCCGCCGCGCAGTCCGAGATCGTCGCCATCGACATCCTGTTGCAGCCGGACGCGACGATGCTCGAGCATTCGGCCGCCGACAACGCCCGCCTGCTCAAAGAATATCCGCAGGGTTTCGCGCTGGATGCGACGCACACCCCACACATCACGATGCTCCAGTGCTTCGTCCGCACGGCGGATTTGGACAAAGTTTATGCCGCCGAAGAAAAGGTGCTCGCCGCCGCCAACGTGACCGCGCTGAAGCTGGACGCCTTCAAGCGCTACTACATCCCGACCGGTGGCGGGCTGGGCGTCGCCGGCATTTGCGCGAAGCCGACGCCGGAAATCCTCAAGTTGCAGGCGGACATCATCGCCGCCGCGAGTCCGTTTAATTTGCGCAGCGGACCCATCGGCGCGTTCACCGCCGGGCACGACAATCCCGCCATCGACAAGGCCATCATTGGTTACGTGTCCACGTTCGAGCAGATTGGGGCCGGGGAACATTTCAATCCGCACGTCAGCACCGGCACTGCAACGACCGCGTATCTCGACCAGATGAACGCCGAACCGTTTGAGAGCTTCACCTTCTCGCCCGCGGGCGCGGCGGTTTACCAGCTCGGTCCATTTGGCACGGCGGCGAAGCTCCTCAAACAATTCGACCTGAAACCGTGAACCACAAAAAAATGAACCCGATTCAACAGGAGCAAACCGAGACAGGACGCGTCACTCGCACCTGGTTACTGATTACTGATCACCGGCCACTTTATTTAATCCTCCTGCTCGGCATCATCAGCACCGGTTGCAGCTCCATCGGCCCCGGGACCGTGCCGCGCGACCGCTCCGATTACAGTTCGTCCATCGGCGATTCCTGGAAACGGCAGACCCTGCTCAACATCGTCAAGCTGCGCTACGTGGACCCGCCCATCTTCGTGGATGTGGGCCAGATTGTGGCCGGCTACTCCCTGCAAACCGGCGTCAGCGCAGGCGGCACCCTCTCCTCAGACAAGGCCATCCAAGGCAACTTCGGGACGATCGGCGGCTCGGCCATCTACACCGACCGCCCCACCATCACCTATGTGCCGATGACGGGCAACAAATTCGTCAAGGGCCTGATGACGCCACTGTCACCGGAGTCGGTGTTCTTCACCATCCAATCGGGCTGGCCCGCCGACGCCGTGCTGTTCGCGTCAGTGGCTTCGCTCAATGGCTTGAAAAACCAGGACAGTTCGATTGCCGGGGTCACACCTCCCGATGCCGACTTCATGCGGGCGCTGCAACTGCTGCGCAAGATCCAGCTTTCCGGGGCCGTGGCGTTTCGCATCAAACAGGATGCGCAAAAGGAGCAGACGGCCATCCTGACGATCCGCTCGAAGGACATTTCGCCGCAAACCCTCGACGACATCCACGAATTTCGGCGGTTGCTGCGTCTGGATCCGGACGCCGAGGAATTCAAGCTGGTCTTCGCGGGGTCGCCCGCCAGCGACAAGGAAATCGCGGTGGTCACCCGCTCCATGATGCAGCAGATGGCCACGATGGCTTCGCAGGTGGAGGTGCCGCCGGAGGACGTGACCCAGGGCCGGGCCACCCCGGGTTGGGATGCCGTCGCCGGCAACACCAATGCCGTCCGCCTGATCCAGATCAAATGCTCCCCATCCGAACCGGCCGATGCCTTCGTGACGGTGGAATATCGCCACCATTGGTTCTGGATTGATGACCGCGATTTGAAATCCAAGCGCGTCTTTTCCTTCATGATGATGCTGTTCACGCTGGCGGACACCGGCGAGAAGGAGAGTCTCCCGCTGATCACCATCCCCGCCCAGTAGCCAGGCTGAGGGCAGGCGCAAGCCGAATTCCGCAAACAATCTGGTTTTCCAGAGAACAGCCTTTGTCTATGCTTGGTCAGCGATGCGCGTGATCTCCGTGTTCAAATCAGACCGCTATGGTGTCTTCTGCTTTTGGCTGGTGCTGGTCCTTGCGGCATTTGCCCTGCCGGCCCGGGCCGATGTGTTGATTGCCACGAACGGCGAACGGTTCGTCGGCACGGTGATCGAGGAAACCACCAACATCGTGGTGTTCCAGTCCGGTCTCAGCGGCCGGCTGACCCTGTATCCCTCGGAAATCCGCAAGCTCGAGCGGACTGTGGCCGGCGAAACCAACGCGCCGCCGCCAGCCCCGGTCGCCGTTTCCACCAACCATCCCCCTCCGCCAGCCTCCACCAACCTGTCAGGGTTGCCGCCCGGCGTCGGCCTCGACGACGCCGACTGGGTCCAGCTCAAGTCGGGCGAATGGCTGCGAGGCCAGCTCAAATACATCCAGGACAAGGACGTCGAGTTTGACAGTGACGAGCTCGACGAACAGACATTGAAGTTGAAGAACGTCCGGCAGGTTTACACGACGCATCGGGTGTACACCTTATTCGACGGACAGGAGCCGATGTTGGGCAAGGTTGTGATCAGCAACAATATCGTCACGGTCTTGGGGCCGGAAGGCGTCAGCCAGCCGCTGGAGTTGCTCACCGGCATCACGCCCAGCGGCGGCAAAACGGGAATTCGCAACTGGTCGGGCAAGGCCGTCCTCGGGGTCACCCTGCAATCCGGCAACAACCGGCAGGCCACCATCAATACCAGTGCCGAACTGGCCCGGCGCACGCCCAACACCACCCTGCTGATGAATTACCTGGGCAATTACAGCCAGGCCAACGGCATCGTGAACGCCAACAACGACCGCTTCAACCTGTCCTACGACATCCGGCTCAATCACAACTGGTTTGTGCGCCCCGTCCAGCTTGAATGTTACCATGATCCGCTGGCCAATATTTCGTATCGCCTGACCGGCGGCGTCGGCGCAGGCTACTACATCTTCGACCAGAACGACTTGAAATGGACGGTGTCGGCCGGCCCCAGCTTCCAATACACCCGGTTTGACACGGTTGAACCGGGGCAACCCGACACCGCGTCCACTCCGGCCGGGGTGTTTGAATCCAACTTCAAATACGATCTGACCAGCCGCCTCACGATCATCCAGACGCTGCAGAGCACGGTCACCAAACGGGATGCGGGCCAATACACCCATCATGCGGTGTCCACACTGGAGTTTGAAATCAAGCGGCACCTCAACCTCGACGTTTCGTTCATCTGGGATTATCTCCACAATCCCCAGCCCCGAGACGGCGGCAGCGTACCCGAAAAAAGCGATTACTACCTGACCGTGGGTTTGGGCGTGAGATTTTAAGCTCGTGCAATCTTACTTTTTGACGGCGTTCGTGGCCGGCCAGCCGCCGCCGAGCGCCCGGTAAAGCTGGACGACGGCGATCAATTCACCGGCCTGCGTCTGGACCTGCGCGCGCTGGGTCGGGTAAAGCTCCTGCTGGGACTGCAACACTTCGTAGTAACTGGACTTGCCATTGAGATAGCGTTGCGTGGACAGCGCAACGGAAGACTCGAGTGCCACCACAGCCTGGGCGTCGAAGACATTTTCCTCGGCGAGCTTCTGCCGGGTGATCAGCGCGTCGGACACATCCTCAAAGGCGGTCAACACGGTCTGCTGGTAGGCGGCTTTGGCTTCGTCAAATTGGGCCTTCGAAACGCGATATTGGGCGCGCAACTGCCCGCCTTGAAACAGCGGACCGGTCAGCGTGGCGCCGACATCCCACAGGTTGCCCGCACCGCCCGTGAAGGATGACAGTTGGGGACTGGCGCGCCCGAGAAAAGTGGTCAACCCGATTTGCGGAAAGAAATTGGCGATGCTCACGCCGATGTTGGCGTTGGCGGCGATGAGCAATTGCTCGGACTGGAGCACATCCGGCCGGCGGCGCAGCAAGGCGCTGGGCAGTCCCGCCGGGATCTCCGGCGCCGGCGGGGATTGATCGGACAGCGAACTGCGCGGCACCGGACCCGGGTTGCGGCCCAGCAGGACATTCAACTGGTCTTCGCTCGTGGCGATTTGCAGTTCGAGTTGCGGGATGAGGGCAGCGGCATTGGCCAGTGCCGCCTCCGCGCGGTCGGTCTCCAGCTTGGAGGCGACGCCGTTGACCAGGCGATCATTGAAGATTTGATAGCTGCCGGCGTAGGCATTGGTCGCAGCGCGTTGAATCTCCAGTTCCTGGTCCAGGTCCAGCAACTGGAAATACGTGGTGGCCACGTCGCTCATCAGGGTGAGGGTGACCCCGCGGCGGGCTTCGTCGGTGGCGAGATATTGGGCCTGGGCGGCCTGGCTCATTCGCCGGATGCGGCCCCAGAAATCAATTTCCCAGGCCGCATTGAGGCTGGCGGAGACGGAACTTTCGGTGGCGCCGTTCAAAGTTACCGGTGCATTGTAAAGCGCATTGCGACCGCGACCGACATTGCCGCTGTAACTGATTTGTGGGAAGAAGGCGCTGCGGGCGGCGACGGCCTGGTTGCGCGCCTGCTCCACCCGCGCCACGGCCTGCTTGAGGTCGTAGTTGTTGGTGAGCGCCGTGCGGACCAGATCCTGAAGCGTCGGGTCCTTGAACACCTCCCACCATGGGAGGTCAGCCAGCGAGTTGGTGCCCTGGCTTTCCGCGAAGCGGAAATTTTCCGGCGACTGCACCGCCGGCCGCTGGTAATTCGGTCCCACGGCACAGCCACCGAGGAGCGCCAGGGCAACCATCAAACAGAAAAGATTCCTGAGCCTGGGTTTCATGGGTCCGGGGCTACTTTTTTAACAACGCCTTTTTGGCGACGGCGAGTTCCTTGAGCTTGTCGTCGCCGACCCCGGGATATTTCAGGTTGAGGGAATCAAGGGTCTCGATGACCGCCGCCGCCACCACCACGCGCGTGAACCATTTGTTGTCCGCCGGAACCACGTACCAGGGCGCTGCTTCCGTCGCCGTGTGCCGGATCATGTCCTCGTAGGCCGCCTGATATTCGTCCCAGTAACCACGTTCTTTCATGTCCGCCGTGGAGAACTTCCAGTTCTTGTGCGGGTTCTCGATGCGTTCCAGGAACCGCCGCTTCTGCTCCTTCCTGGAAAGATGGAGGAAAAATTTCCGCACCAGGACGCCGTTGTGCGCCAGATATTGTTCAATGTTGCGGATGTCCGAAAAGCGCTCCGACCAGATGTCCTTGGTGACGAGCTCCTCCGGAATTTTTTGTTTTTTCAGAAACTCGGGATGGACGCGCACGACGAGGGCTTCCTCGTAATAACTGCGGTTGAAGATGCCGATGTGGCCGCGGTTCGGCAGGCACTTCATGCACCGCCAGAGATAGTCATGGTCAAGATCCTCGGCGGAGGGCGATTTGAAGGAAAAGACCTGGCAGCCCTGCGGATTGACGCCGGACATGACATGTTTGATGGCCCCATCCTTGCCAGCGGCATCCATCGCCTGAAAGATGAGCAGCAAGGCCCACTGGTCATCGGCGTACAGCTTGTCCTGCAATGCGGCCAGCGCCTCGATGCCCAGGGCGAGCATCTCCCTGGCCCGCGGCTTGTCCTCGTTGGAAAACCCGAGCAGCTCGCCGGGGTCGATGTCCTTGAGTCGGAATTTTTTGCCGTCCGTGATCCGGAACGGTTCCACGAGCTTGCGGGCCCGTTTGATGATTTCTTTTGGTTTCATGAGGATGGCCGGGGTGGCGCGGTGGAAATCAGGATGTGGTTTTTTCGGCGGACTTCGCCGGCTCCGGCTTTTCACCACGGAGTTTCTCGACCACATGGAACATCACCGGGATGAGGAAGATGGCGAGGAAACTCGCCGCCGTCATGCCACCGATGACCGTAAAACCCATGACCTGGCGCGACAAGGCCCCGGCGCCGCTCGCCTTGGCCAGCGGCACGCAACCGAGAATGAAGGCGAAGCTGGTCATCAGGATGGGACGCAGCCGCAGTTTCGCGCCTTCCAGCGTGGCGTCGAGGAGCGGCTTGCCCTGTTCATAACCCATTTTGGCAAACTCGACAATCAGAATGGCGTTTTTGGCGGCCAGGCCGATGAGCATGACGAGACCGATCTGCGCATAGACGTTGTTTTCATAACGGCCGACCATGAGGCCCGCGAACGCGCCAAAAACGGCAATTGGCGTGCATAACAGCACACTGAACGGCAGGGTCCAGCTCTCGTATTGTGCCGCCAGAATCAGGAACACGCACAACAGCGAGAACCCGAAGATGACCATCGGCGACACGCCCTCCTGCGCCTTCTTTTCCTGGTAGCTCATGCCCAGATAATCGAAGCCCATGCCCGGGGGCATGGTCTCCGCGAAGACCTCCTCCATGGCTTTCATGGCCTGGGCCGAGCTGAAGCCGGGCCGGGCCGAGGCATTGATTTGCGCGCTCTCGTGGAGGTTGTAGCGCATGGTGAATTCCGGCCCCAGGGTTGCCTTCACGCTCGTCACCGCCGCCAGCGGCACCATGTTGCTGGAACTGTTCAGCACGTAAAACTGGCCGAGCTGGTCGGCCTGGGTGCGGAAGTCGCCCTCGGCCTGCACATACACCTGCCACTGGCGGCCGAAGCGGTTGAAGTAGTTCACGAACGCCCCGCCCATGAAGCATTGCATCGTCTGGTAAATGTCCTGCAGCCGCACGCCCTGCTGCAACACCAGGTCGCGGTCCACGTTCACATATACCTGCGGCACCGCCGGCAGCGCGGTGGTGAACACGCCCGCCAGTTCCGGGCGCTTCCGCGCCGCCGCCAGGTAGGTTTGAAGATTCTGCGCCAGAAAGGTCTGCCCCTTGCCGGACCGGTCCTCGAGAATGAACGTAACGCCGCCGGAGGTGCCGACCCCCGGGATCGCCGGCGGCGAAAAGGCGAAACCGATGGCGCCGGGGATCTTGCTGAACGCCGCATTCAAATGCGCCATGATGGCCTTGTATTTTTCCGCAGGCGCCTTGCGCTGGTGCCATTCGTCCAGCGTGATGAAGAAGAAGCCGCTGTAGGTGTTCTGCACGCCGCTCAACATGCTGTAACCGACGACGGTCGAGTAATACTTCACGCCCGGCGTGTTCTTGAGCACCTCCTCCGCCTGCCGCATCACCTCGCTGGTGCGCTGCGCGGACGCGGCGTCCGGCAATTGCACCCCGGCAAAAATGTAACCCTGGTCCTCATCCGGCAGGAAGCTGGTTGGAACAGTCTTGCCCAACACCCCCACGAGCACCATCGCACCCAGGAGCAGCATCATCGAAAATCCGCTCTTGTGAATCAGCACCCGGCACACGCCGACATAACCGTCCGTCGCCCGGCCAAACCATTTATTGAAGGTGTCATAAAATTTCTGCAGCAGGCCGGTGCCCCGAACCTTGGGCCGGAGCAGCAACGCCGACAACGCCGGCGACAAAGTGAGCGCATTGAACGCCGAGATGATCACCGACACCGCGATGGTCACCGCAAACTGCTGGTACAGCCGGCCGGTGATGCCCGGAATGAATGCCGTGGGGATGAACACCGCCGACAGGATGATGGCGATGGCGATGACCGGCCCGGTGACTTCCTGCATCCCTTTCAGCGCCGCCTCCTTGGGCGACAACCCTTTCTCGATGTGATGTTCCACGATTTCCACCACGACGATGGCGTCATCCACCACCAGGCCGATGGCCAGCACCAAGCCAAACAGCGAAAGCGTGTTGATGGAGAAACCAAACAGCGGAAACAGCGCGAAGGTGCCGATCAGCGACACCGGCACCGCGAGCAACGGAATGAGCGTCGCCCGCCAGCCCTGCAGGAAGATGAAAACCACGATGATGACCAGGATAATCGCCTCGATGAGGGTGTGCTCGATTTCCTTCATGCCTTCCGTCACCGCCAGTGTGGTGTCGAGGGCAACCACGTAATCCATGTCGGGCGGGAAACTTTCCTTGAGCTTGGCCATGAGCTGTTTGGCCTGGTTGGCCGCATCGACGGCATTGGAATCCGGCAACTGGTAAAGGGCGATGAGGGCGGACGGCTTGCCGTTCAGGCGCGCCTTCATGTTGTAGTTCTGCGCGCCCAGCTCGATGCGGGCGACGTCCTTTACCCGCACGATGGATCCGCCGGGAGCCGCGCGGAGGACGATCTCCCCGAATTGTTCCGCGGTTTCCAGGCGGCCCTGCGAACGCACCGCGTAGGTAAACGCCTGCCCCGGCGGCACCGGCTCGCCGCCCACCTGGCCGGACGGATTCACCGTGTTCTGCTGCTGAATGGCATTGATGATTTCCGGAATCGTGATGCCCATCTGCGCCAGGCGGTCGGGCCGGACCCAGAGCCGGATGGCGTAATTGCCCGCGCCGAACACCGAGACGCTGGCAATGCCCGGCACGCGCGTCATCTGGTCGTTGATGTTGATGACGGCGTAATTGGCGAGAAACACCCCGTCGTACGTGTCGTGCGGCGAGGAGAGCGCGAACATGATCAGCGGCGCGGCGGTGGATTTCTGGACGGTGACGCCCTGGTTGTTCACGGCGCTGGGCAGCTGCGAATTGGCCTGGCCCTGCCGCATCTGCGCCAGAATCTGGTCGGTGTTCGGGTCGGTTTTGATGTTAAAGTCCACCGTCAAGGTCATCTGGCCGTTGTTCGCGTTGAGCGAATACATGTATTCCATGTTGTCCACGCCCGACATCTGCTGCTCGATGGGCGTGGCCACGGACTGGTCAACGGTGACGGCGTCCGCCCCGGGATAGGTAGCCTTCACCTGGACCTGCGGGTCGGCGATATTGGGGAACTGCGCGATGGGCAGGCCGGACATCGCCACAAGCCCCATGATCACCATGAGTATGGAAATCACCATCGCCACGATGGGCCGGTTGATGAAAAATTTTGCCATGGCTCAGGAAGGGGGGAATGCGAAATGGGAAATACGGAATTGGCCCACGGCAGACATGGCGTGGCGGGTCATGGTTGCTGCCCTTCCGCCTGCGCGGCAAGGGTCGTGGCGGGTTTCTCCACCAACGGCAGGGGATTGACCACCGCACCTTCGCGCACCTTCTGGATGCCTTCGGCCACCACGCGGTCGCCGGCCTGCACATTGCCCTGGATCACCCACTGCGATCCGACCCGCTCGCCGACGGTCACCGGCCGGATGCTGACCTTGTTATCCGCGCCCACGATGGCAATCAGATAGCGTCCCTGCATCTCCGCCACCGACTCCTGCGGCACGAGCAGCGCGTGTTCGTCCACGCCCAACTGCGCACGCACGCGGGTGAACATGCCGGGGACCAGCTGCTGCTGCGGATTGGGAAATTCGCCCACCACCCGGATGGTGCCGGTCTTGACGTCCACCTGGTTGTCGGAGAACCGGACCCTCCCTTTCAGCGGATAGACGGAGCCGGAGGCGAGCGTCAATTCCAAGGCCGTCGTATTGCTCCGGCTGCGGAGATCCCTGCCCTCGGCCAGCGCCCGTTCTATGAGCCGGGTCAGCAACTGCTGAGACACCGAGAAATACACGCGGATTGGATCGACCTGCGCCACGGTCGTGAGCGGACCGGAATTGGGACCGAGGAGGTCGCCGACCTGGGCCTGGGCCAGCCCCGCCACCCCGTCAATTGGCGAGAGAATCTTGCAGAACTCATAATTCAGCCGGGCGGCCTCGGTGGCCGCTTCATTGGCCAGGTTGGCCTGAATGGCGTCATCCAGTTCCTGCTGGCTGATGGCCTGGGTCTTCGCCAGCGGCGTGTAGCGCTGCACATCGAGTTCGGACTTGCCGAGTTTGGCCAGCGCCTGGTCCAGCGCGGCTTTGTACGTGCGATCGTCAATCTGAAAGAGCAAATCACCCTTCTTGACGAGCTGGCCTTCCTGGTAATTTTGCTGGAGCAGATAACCGCTCACCTGGGCGGAGATCGTGGCGTTGACTTCAGCCTCAAGGGTGCCCACGAATTCCGCATAAATCGGCACGGCCCGCTGCTCAATCGCAACGACTTCCACATCCGGCACGCCCGCCACCGGTCCGGCCTTTTTGCAGCCGGGCAGCAGGGCAAACAACGCCAGCAAAAGAGAAAGCGCCGACGTTTTTGAAATCGGGTTGTGAATCATAAAATGGATCCTCGGTTCGCCGCGCAGACGGGCGCTCCTGCGTAGCGCTGAATTACAAGTGATTGGCATCATAAGTCAAGCCGCCGGTTCGCCCGTTGACCACCCAGCGAAGACGGCTCACGACACCAATCTGGAGGGCTGATATTTCGTTTTCTCCCGGATGCCGGCCGGGTCAGGGAGGCGCATCCACGCGAACCCGGAAGGCGGCGCGGAATTCCCCGCCCGGCTTCACCAGTTGCAACCCGCGGCCGGTCGTCAGTGCGCTCGTCGGCGCCGTCATCGGCTCCAGCGCCACGTAATCCTTTTCCAGCGGCGCATAAACCTGCGCGTAACGATAGCCTTTGAGAAATTCCACGGTGATGCGGCGCCCGGCGCCCGCAAGCGAAAAGGACGGGCTTCCGCCAAGCACCGCAAAACCATCGTCAAAATCATCCTCCGCAAGCAAGGCGTTGATCCCGCCGAAAGGTTCCTCCTCGCCCGTCGGGATTCCGTGCGGGTCGAGCAACAGCTTCCGCATCGCCGGCAGTCGCAGCCGCCACTCCGCGCGCGGCAGCCCGGGAATCCCAAAATAAGGATGAAAACCGAAACTCACCGGCACCGGGCCATCCATTCCGGCGACCAGCGCCGTTTCCACGGTCAGGCCGTCAGGACGCAACGTCACCGTCATGTCCAGCCGGTGACGGAACGGGAACACCGCCAGCAGATCGCTGCGGGCCCAGTCGAACCGGGCGGCGACGCGGTCGGGCTTCGCCTCGATCACTTCCCAGGCGAGCAACGGCCAGCCCACGCCATGCATCGGCAGTCCGTGCGCGTCGAGGTGGAGCAACGGCGACGCCGTATCGAGCGTCACTTCGTGCCCGGCGGCGCGATAACGTGGAACCGCAAGCCGGTTCGCCCAAGGATGCAGGAGGGGGATGCCAGCGGTGCTCCCTTTCGCCGCGGCGGTTTCGAGGTCTTCGATGCGCCGCAGGATTTCCACGCCGCGATGACGCAACGAAGCGCCCAGCATTCCATGACCGGGCAGGAAGACAGCCTCGAGCTCGCCGGCAACCAGGGTGCATGCCGTCGGGTCGTTTAATGGGCCCGGCGGTTTAATGGGATTTGTTTCGCTGGCGTCAGGCATGGTGGCTCCCGTTCATGAGGCTTTTTTGTTCGCGGCGCATCGGGTGGTTGTCAACGTGTCGGGCGCTGCCTTGTCCCGGGGACGGAGGAGATTGGCCACCAGGCCGGTCCAGCCGGTCTGGTGCGAGGCGCCCAAGCCGCATCCGTTGTCGCCGTTGAAATATTCATGGAACAGCACGTAGTCCCGAAAATGCGGGTCAGTGGCCAGCTTGGGATGATATTTGAGCACCGGCCGCTGACCGTCCTCGCCCTTCAAAAACAGGCGCGTCAGCCGGCGGCTCAATTCGTCGGCGATTTCCAGCAGGGTGATGAATTTCCCGGAACCCGTCGGACACTCCACCTTGAAATCGTCGCCGTAATAGTGATGAAAATGCTGGAGCGCCTCGATGAGCAGATAATTGATCGGCATCCACACCGGCCCGCGCCAGTTTGAGTTGCCGCCAAAAAGTCCGCCGCGGGATTCGGCCGGCCAGTACCCAACTTCAAAGGTCTGCCCCCCCGCCTCGAAGCGGAATGGTTCGCGTTCGTGAACCTTGGAAACGGCGCGCACGCCATAATCGGAAAGAAAACCCGATTCGTCCAGCATGCGATTCAGCAGCGCCTTCATGCGGTGGCCGCGCAGCAGCGAAAGCAGAATCCGGCTGCCGCAGCCCGGCGTATGCCAGTTGGAAATGAGGGAGGCCAGTTGCGGACGATTTGCCAGATACCATTCCATCCGGGCGGCGAAATCGGGCAACAGTTTGATCATCTCCAGGTCGGCGGCTTGGACGGCAAAGAGCGGGATCAGTCCGACGGCGGATTGCACCTTCAAGGGCAGATTCTGACCGTCCGGCAGACAGAGATGGTCGTAGTAGAACTGATCGGTTTCATCCCACAATCCCAGACAATCCTCGCTCACGCCATTGATGGCGCCGGCGATGGAAAGGAAGTGCTCAAAATATTTCGAGGCGATGTCCTCATAGACATGATTATGGATGGCCAGCTCGGCGGCGATGCGCAGCAGGTTCAGGGAATACATCGCCATCCAGCTGGTGCCGTCGGCCTGGTTGATGAACCCGCCCGTGGGCAGCGGGTGGCTGCGGTCGAAACAGCCGATGTTGTCCAGGCCGAGAAAACCGCCCTGAAAAATGTTGCGCCCCTGCGCGTCCTTGCGGTTGACCCACCAGGTGAAATTCAGCAGCAATTTTTGGAACACGCGCTCCAGAAACACCAGGTCGCCGGGGTCCAGCGGATTGGCTTCGCGGCGCTGCCGGCGATCCGCCAGGAACACCCGCATCGCCGCCCACGCATGCACCGGCGGGTTCACGTCCCCGAACGCCCATTCATAGGCGGGCAACTGGCCGTTCGGATGCATGTACCACTCGCGCGTGAGCAGGACGAGCTGGGTCTTTGCGAATTCAGGGTCAATGATCGCCAGCGGAACGCAGTGAAAGGCGAGATCCCACGACGCAAACCATGGATACTCCCATTTATCCGGCATGGAAAGCACCTCGGCGCAGTTGAGGTGCCGCCAGTCCGCATTGCGACCATGCTTGCGTTCGGGCGGCGGCGGTGGCTGGTTCGGGTCGCCCTCCAGCCATTCCTGGATGTCGCAGTGAAAAAATTGCTTGCTCCAGATCATCCCCGCAAAGGCCTGGCGTTGCACCAGCCGCGCGTCGGCGTCGGTGATGTCGTGCTGCAAGCCGGCATAAAATTCGTCGGCCTCGCGGCGGCATCGGACGAATTGATCATCGAAATCGGCAAAGGCCCGGGCGGACGGCACACTGCCAGCCTTCGCGAGTCGCAACCGCACCGTGGCCGAACCGCCTGCCGGCACACTGAGTTCATAAAGCGCACCGGCCTTGGTGCCGGTTTGCGCCGGATTGACCGCTGACTTGTTCCCGGCGATGACGTAATCATGGAACGCGTCCTTGAAAAAACCCGGCGCCTTGTCCTGGCCAAAGAGACGGCGGACATTCGTTTCATTGTCGCAAAACAGCAGCCTCGGCTGACCATCGCAATCGAGCTGGTAGCTGCCCAGCAGTTCGTCCTCGGCTTGGATGCCGCCCGGACCGGCAGCCAGCTTGGGCTTCGGCCCGTTCGGTTTCCACGACCAGCGGTTGCGGAAAAACAGTTGCGGCAGAACAGAAATCTTCGCCGCCTCCGGTCCGCGATTGTGAACCGTAACCAGCATGAGCAGGTCATTCGGCGCCGCCTTGGCGTATTCGACAAAGACATCGAAATAACGGTTCTCGTCAAACAGACCGGTGTCGAGCAGTTCGAATTCCGGCTGGTCCACCCCGCGCGCCCGGTTTGCCTGGACGAGCCGCGCGTAGGGAAATTCCGCCTGGGGATACTTGTAGAGCAGCTTCAGGTAGGAATGACTCGGCGTGGCGTCCAGGTAATAATACAGCTCCTTCACGTCCTCGCCGTGGTTGCCCTGGCTGTTGGTGAGACCAAACAGCCGCTCCTTGAGAATCGGATCCCGTCCGTTCCACAGCGCCAGCGAAAGGCAGAGATGCTGATGATCATCGCTGATCCCGGCGATGCCGTCCTCGCCCCAGCGATAGGCGCGGCTTCGGGCCTGATCGTGCGGCAGGTATTCCCACGCCGTGCCGTCGGGGCTGTAGTCCTCGCGCACCGTGCCCCACTGCCGCTCGGAAAGATACGGCCCCCAACGGCGCCAGTTTTCCGTGCCCGCCTTGTCGTTGGCCAGCCGCTGCGCTTCCGCGGTCACTTTCGCCGCGCCTTTTGGGGCGGCGGTCGGAGGTCGCGCGCTGGCGGTGGATTTGTCGTCGGGCATGGAGTCCTCGTTTTCGCGCTATGTTTTTCCCGATTCAAGCGCAGCCACTTTGCCCAACCGTCGCAGATGACGCGGAGCCTGGCTGTATTCGGCAGCCAGAAAAGTTTGGACCAAATCCCACGCCACGCCCGGGCCGACGGTGCGGCCGCCCATGCACAGGATGTTCATGTGATCATCCTCGACGCCCTGCTGGGCGGAGAAATGGTCATGAATCAGGCAGGCGCGGGCACCCTTGATCTTGTTGGCGCACACCGCTGCGCCGACACCGCTGCCGCAGATTGCGATGCCACGATCCACTTTCCCCGCCACCACGGCCTCCGTGAGCGGAACCACGTAGTCGGGGTAATCATCATCCGGGGTCAACTGGTGAGCACCAAAATCGACGATTTCATGCCCGGCCGCGCGCAGTTGGGCGACCAATTCCTCCTTCAAACCAAACCCGCCGTGATCCGTGGCAATGCCGACGCGCATAGTTTTCCTTTCCAATCAGGCCGGCTCTGGTTTTCCCGCCGCGGCGCGGTCGGCCAGCACCAGGGCCTTGGCCTGCCGTATCCGCCCCGCCGGAATGGACACGTCGCCGTTGCGCAGGCGCACCAGCATTCCGGCTTTTTCCGGCCCGGTCACCAGCCACAGGATGCGGCGGGAACGATTGAGCATGGGGTACGTCAACGTCATCCGTCGCCGTTGCTGGTAAATCCCCGTCAACGCGACATCCCGATCAGTGATGTCGAGGACGGGATCACCCGGCACGAGCGACGCGGTGTGACCATCCGGTCCGAGGCCGAGGTGGGCGAGATCGAGCACCGGAGGCGTGCCGGCAATTTCCTGGAGCGTTTCGGCATAACTCGCCGCCGCGGCCTCCAGGTCTTTGTCCTCCACCGGCATGGCGTGAATCTGCTCCGGTCGGAGCGGCGCCTGCTCCAACAGACTCTCACACAAATGCGTCAGGTTCCGATCCGGGTCTCCAGCGGGGGCAATCCGTTCGTCCACCTGGACCACGTGCACCCCTTTCCAGGGAATGTCCTCGAGCGCCACAGCCCGCAACATTTCCCAAGGCGTCTTGCCGCCGCTCACCGCCACGACAAACCGGCCCCGCGCCGCGACGGCGGCGCGGGCTTCGGAAGCCATGACCTTGGCGGCCGCTTTCGCGACCGCATCAGCATCGGCGAAGACTTGAATTTTCATGCGAATTTCTCGGCGATTACGACCGGGTTCTGCCAGCCTCCCGGAGGCGTCACCTGCTCCACCTCGGCGGGGCCCCAGGTTTTGGGTTCATATTCAAACACCGGGGTGCCGGCTTTCAATACCGGGTCAACGATCCGCCATGCTTCCTCCACATAATCCTCGCGGGCGAACAACGTGGAGTCTCCCGCCATCGCATCCCCCAGCACCCGCTCATAAGCATCCATTTCCCCGGCGCAGGGATAGCGACGTCCTTCAATTTCTTCCGGCTGGCTGACTTTTTCATCGGCCGGGGAAATGGTGTTCATGCAGATCCCGAACGCGATGTCCGGACTGATCCGGATCCGGCAATAATTCGACTTCAAGTCGTAGCCTTCGTACATCGTCGGCGGCTGACGCAACCGGACGACCACTTCCGTGCAGGTGACGGGAAGGTTTTTACCGGCCCGGATGTAGAACGGCACGCCTCGCCAGCGCCAGGAATCAATCTCCAGCCTGATCGCCGCAAACGTCTCCACCGTGGAGTCCGGCGCCACGCCTGGCTCCTGCCGGTAGCCGCGGAATTGTCCCCGCACCACGTCCTTGACCTCCAGCGGCCGAATGGCCTTCAACACCTTGACCTTCTCATCCCGGATCGATTCGCTGTCCGTCCGGACCGGCGGCTCCATCGCCAGATGCGCCATGACCTGGAACAGATGATTCTGCATCACGTCGCGGATGGTGCCAACCTGCTCGTAGAAATTGCCGCGGCCCTGGACGCCAAAATCCTCCGCCATGGTGATCTGAAAGCTCTCGACATTGTAGCGGTTCCAGAACGGTTCCAGCAACGCGTTGGCGAAGCGGAAGAACAGCATGTTGTGCACCGGCTTTTTGCCGAGGTAATGGTCGATGCGAAAGATCGCCTTCTCATCAAAGGTTTTCAGCAGGATCTGGTTTAGCGTCCGGGCCGAGGCCAGGTCGCGGCCGAACGGCTTTTCGATGATGACGCGCGAGCCCTCCGGGGTGCAGCCCGCCTTGCCCGATTGCTCCACCACCGTGCCGAACGCCGCCGGCGGGATGGCCAGGTAATGCGCCGGCCGCTGCGCGGAACCCAGCTCTTTGCGCAGGGCTTGAAACGTCGCCGCGTCGTTGTAATCGCCGTCCACGTAGCGCAGCAGGCCGGACAGCTTCGCAAACGCCGCCGGATCAAGTCCGCCGTGCTTCTCCACGCTGTCCTTCGCCCGGGCCTTGAGCTGGTCGAGGTTCCAGCCCGCCTTAGCCACGCCGATCACCGGCACGTTGAGGTGGCCGCGCTTCAACATCGACTGCAGCGACGGAAATATTTTCTTGTAGGCCAGATCGCCCGTGGCGCCGAAAAACACCAGGGCGTCGGATTGGGATGCGCTCATATTTCCTCCTTACTTTGCGGATTTTTCCAGATGTCCGCCAAAACCAAAACGCATGGCCGAAAGCAATTTGTCCTGGTAATCGGCCTCCCCGCGCGACGCAAACCGCTCGTACAGCGCCGTCGTCAGCACCGGCACCGGCACGCCTTCGTCAATCGCCGCCTTGATCGTCCAGCGGCCTTCGCCGGAATCCGAGACCCGGCCGGCAAACCGGGCGAGGTTCGGGTCTTCCACCAGCGCGCTCGCCGTCAGGTCCAGCAGCCACGAAGCGATCACGCTGCCGCGCCGCCACACCTCGGTGACGTCAGTCAGGTTAAGGTCGTATTGATAATGTTCCGGGTTGCGCAACGGCGTGGTCTCCGCATCCGCCTCGCCCTGCTTTTTTCCCATGTTGGCATTTTTCAAAACGCCCAGACCTTCGGCGTAGGCGGCCATGATGCCGTACTCGATGCCGTTGTGGACCATTTTGACAAAATGGCCGGCGCCGTTCGGACCGCAATGCAGGTAGCCCTGCTCGGCGGTGCCGCCGAGTTTCTCGCGGCCCGGGGTGCGGGGAATTTCGTTGCCGCGGCCCGGGGCCAGCGTGGCGAGGAGGGGATCCAGATGCTGGACCACCTTCTCTTCACCGCCAATCATCATGCAATAACCGCGTTCCAGGCCCCACACACCGCCGCTGGTGCCCACATCCACATAGTGAATGCCTTTCGCCGCGAGTTCCCGGGCGCGCCGGATGTCGTCCACGTAATAGGAATTGCCGCCGTCAATGAGGATGTCGCCCTTGCCGAGCAACGGCAACAGGTCGGCAATGGATTGGTCCACCACGGCGGCCGGCACCATCAGCCAGATGGCGCGCGGCGGCTTGAGTTTCTTCACGAGATCGGCCAGCGAGGCGGCGCCCGCCGCCTTGTCCTGGGTCAAATCCTTCACCGCTTGCGGCGACCGGTCGTACACCACGCATTGATGTCCCTGTTTGATCAGCCGGCGCACCATGTTGGCGCCCATCCGGCCCAGTCCGATCATGCCGAGTTGCATCGTTGTTTTCGTTTTCATAAAAAAGCTTTGACGGGTGAGACGGGTTCACTGCCCCTTCATTTTCAGATACCGACGGATCAGATTGTTGGTGGAGCCGTCATGGCTGAGTTTGGGGACGGTTTTGCTTTCGAGTTCCGGAATGATGCGCTGCGCGAGCACCTTGCCCAATTCGACGCCCCATTGGTCAAACGAGTCGATGTGCCAGATGACGCCCTGGGTAAATACGCTGTGCTCATAGAGCGCGACGAGTCTGCCCAGCAGGGCCGGCGTAAGCCGCTCGGCGAAAATCATGTTGGAGGGACGGTTGCCCTCAAACACCCGGTGCGGCACAAGCCAGTCCGCCGTGCCCTCGGCCTTCACTTCCTCCGGCGTTTTGCCAAAGGCCAGCGCCTCGGCCTGGGCGAAAACATTGGCGAGCAGCATGTCATGGTGGCGGCCCAGCGGCGTGAGCGCGTGGGCAAAGGCGATGAAGTCGCACGGAATCAGCCGCGTGCCCTGGTGAATCAGCTGGTAGAAGGAGTGCTGGCCGTTCGTGCCCGGCTCACCCCAGTAAATCGGACCGGTCTCGTAATTAACCTGCTTCCCGTCGAGCGTGACGTGTTTGCCGTTGCTCTCCATCGTCAACTGTTGCAGGTAGGCCGGAAAACGCTTCAGATAATTTTCGTAAGGCAGCACCGCCACGGTCTGCGCGCCGAAGAAGTCGGCATACCAAACTCCCAGGAGACCCAGGAGCACCGGCAGGTTTTTTTCGAACGGCGCGGAGCGGAAATGCTCGTCCATCTCGTGAAAACCGGCGAGCAACGCGCGGAAGTTGTCCGGCCCGACGGCCAGCATGGTCGAGAGGCCGATCGCCGAGTCCATCGAGTAGCGTCCGCCCACCCAGTCCCAAAAGCCGAACATGTTCGCCGTGTCGATGCCGAAGGCTGACACTTTTTCAGTATTCGTGGAAACTGCCACAAAATGTTTGGCCACGGCCTTTTTGTCGCCGCCCAGTCCCTGGAGCAGCCAGTCGCGCGCGCTTTCCGCATTGGTCATCGTCTCCAGCGTGGTAAAGGTTTTCGAAGACACGATGAACAGCGTCTCCGCCGGATCGAGGTCGTGGACCGCCTCGACAAAATCAATGCCGTCCACATTCGACACAAACCGGAATGTCAGGTCGCGCCGGCTGTAATGCTTGAGCGCCTCGTACGCCATGACCGGGCCAAGATCGGAACCGCCGATGCCGATGTTGACGACGTTGCGCATGGGTTTGCCGGTGTGGCCCTTCCACCCACCGCTCCGGACGCGATCCGCGAAGCCGGACATCTTGGCGAGCACGGCATGGACGTCGGGCACGACGTTCCTGCCGTCCACAAGAATGGAGGCGCCTTTCGGCGCGCGCAACGCGACATGCAGGACGGCGCGGTTTTCCGTAAGGTTGATCTTCTCGCCGCGGAACATGGCCTCCATCCGTTCTCGCACACCGGACTCTTTCGCCAGTTGGAGCAGCAACTTGAGGGTCTGGTCCGTGATGCGATTTTTTGAGTAATCAAGGTAAAGGCCCGCCGCTTCCACCGTCATCCGCTCGCCCCGTTTCGGGTCGGCGGCAAACAATTCGCGCAGGTGCAGTTTCTGCATCTTTTTGTAGTGCTTGGCGAGGGCTTTCCACGCCGGGCGTTGGGTCAGCGGTTTGATCGTTGCTTTCATGCTTTTGATTTTTTCGTTTTCCTCCGGGCAACCGGGCGCGTTCCTTTGCGCCGGTCAAAACGCGGCGTGGCGCGGGTGGAATCTTGCCGGGTACCGGCTTCCTGCCACAAGCGAAACCCGCCGAGAAAGGCATTGGCGTTGTCCCCCGCCCGGCAGCCGGCGGGCAGAACCTTCAATTTGTTGACATTGCCGCCGCCGAGCACCACGTCGTCGGGCTCGAGCGCGGCGATCAACCGTTCCACGACAGCCGCGACCTGCTTCCGCCACCTCTTCTTGCCGTACTTTTCCAGGCCGCGCAGCCCGACGTAATCCTCATAGGTCGCCTTTTTGTAAGGCAGGTGGCCCAGTTCCATCGGTTCAAGGCGGCCATCCACGATCATGGTCGAGCCGAGGCCGGTGCCCAGTCCGAGGAACAGCAGCTTGCCGCGCTGGTAGCTGCCCAGGGCTTGCATCGCGGCATCGTTGATGATTTTGACCGGCCGCTGAAAGGCAGCCTGATAATCAAACGCGACCCAGCCGGGCGCCAGATTGTGCGGCTCCGCGATCGGCCGGTTGTGAAGAACTGGTCCAGGGTAACCGATCGCCACGACATCGTACACCCAGTCGGAGGCAAGTTTCCTGACGCCGTCAGCCATCTTCCGGGCCGTCAGCGTGGGGCCGGATTCAAACTCCCGGCGTTTCTTCTGTCCGGTGACGAGAATTTTGACGTGCGTCCCACCAACATCAATGGCCAGCACTTTCATGATTCAATCTTTGGCGGCTCAAGCCGCCTGCTTGAGCGCGTCGCTCTTGGAGGCGATGACGGTCATCAGTTCGTTCCAGGATTTCACGAACGACTTCGCGCCCTCGTCCTGAAGTTGCGCGGCCAGGGCGTCCACGTTGATGCCGGCCCTGGCAAACTGCGCCAGCACCGCTTCGCAGTTGCCGCCGTCGGCTGCCATGATCGGGCCGAGGTCGCCGTGGTCGGCAAACGCCTTCAACGTTCCCTCGGGCATGGTGTTCACCGTGAACGGCGAGGCGAGCGCCTTGATGTAGAGCACATCGGAGGCTTTCGGGTCCTTGGTGCCGGTGCTGGCCCACAGCAGGCGTTGCGGCCGGGCGCCGGCATTGTAGGCGCGCTGCCAATCGGGTGAATTCAGCAAACCGCCGTACGCTTTGTAGATGCGGCCGGCAATGGCGATGCCGAGCTGGTTGTTCAACGCCGCCGGCACCTTGCCCGCCACCGCGCCGTCCCAGCGGCTGATGAACACCGAGGCCACGGAGCCGACCTGGGGATTCAGCCCGGCGGCGATGCGCCGTTCAATGCCGCGCAGGTACACCCCGGCCGCCGCCAGGTACTGCTCGCGCGAAAACAGGAGCGTCACGTTCACCGGCACCCCCGCAAAGATTGCTTCTTCAATCGCCGGCAAACCTTCCGGGGTGCCGGGAATTTTGATGAACAGATTGGGCCGGGCCGCGCGGGCGTGCAATTCCCTGGCCGCGGCGATGGTGCTTTTCGTGTCATAGGCGAGCAGCGGCGAAACCTCCAGCGACACCCAGCCGTCCACGCCATTGGTCCGGTCGTAAATGGGGCGGAACAGATCCGCCGCCCGCGTGAGATCATCAATTGCCAGGTCAAAAAATAGGCCATCGCCGGATTTCCCCTTGGCCAGATCCTCCCGAATCGCGCCGTCATAGGCGGAGCTGTTCTTGATGGCCTGGTCGAAGATCGTCGGGTTCGACGTAAGCCCGGTCACCGACAGTTCGGCGATATACCGTTTCAGCGTGCCGGTGTTGAGCAGGTCGCGGGTGATGTTATCCAGCCAGAGGCTCTGGCCCAGGTCGTGGAGCTGTTGGGTCGCTTTCATTGATGTGGATCCTCCTTACGGTTTGGTTGAATTTATTGTGAAGGCGCAAAGGCAATGACGATCACCATCCTGAAGCAGGCAATCCGCTTCCGCCGGCGAGGCCTTTCGAAGCACGCAGGTGATTCTGCGTGGTCTTGAGCCAGGTGATAAAAACCTCCCATGCGCCAAGATTATCGAACCGGCCCGGCGATGGCAATTCCCGGAAGTGAGGTGAAAATGATTCATCCGTCGCAGGATCCGGTCAGGATGTTTGGCAAAGGCGGCCGGTCCGGGAAGTTTCCGGCGTGAACTCGGACGCCAAGGGTGCGGCCGGCAACCCGGCCAGATTTTGCAGCGCATCCACCAGTTCACGGTAGACCAGCGCGCATTCGGAAAGCTGCCGCCGCATGAGTTCGTCGGCATCCGCAAGTGCCGTGGTTGACTGCAGTTGCCCGGCAAAAGCTGCCAACAGCTGGCCGGGGTCCGCGGCGGCGGGTTCACCCGGCGGGTCGGCCAACGCGTCGAGACGTTGGGCCACCGCTTCATCCAAGGAGTGCAAGCGCTGTTGCCACGCCGTGGGCACCACCTCGTGACTCATCACCCGCCGATGCCGGAAGACCACCAGCAGCGCGCAGAACACTTCTTCCAGTCCATTGATGGCGGCCAGCGACCGGCCCCGGGCCATCCCGTCATCCGCCGCGCGGGACCCGAATTCAAGCTGGCCTTCGTCGTAGAGCGCCAGGGCGGCGGCAATCTGGCCGTGCACCGCCAGCGCAGCCACACCGGCGGCATCCCAGGCCTGCCGCGCCGCGTGTCGCGGCAGCTCGGCCAGCGCGCGCGCCGTTTCCGCCAGCTTCCGGCGCAGCCGGCTGCCGGCAAAGTTGGGCCACAACGTCAGATCAATGAATCCCATCACCGTGACGCCCAGGAGCACGCCCAGAATCCGGTCGCCGGCCACGACGAGATCCACGGACTGATTGGGTTGATTTAACAACACCAGCGACACGACCAGTCCCATTTGCAGCCCGATGTAGGAGACGCGACTGCTGCCGACAGTGAGCCAGCTGGCCGCAAAAAACAGGGCACTGGTAACGACAATGAAGGACGCGGCCCCGGGCAGGTTCGGCCACAGGATGACGACCGCGGCCACGGTCGCCACGGCACCCAGGATGGCGCCGGCGAGACGCAGCAACGCTTTCTGAAGCCCGGCGCCAAAACTCGATTGCGCGGTGATCAGACACGTGACCACACAGGTCGAAATGCCCGGCCAGTTCAGCGCCTGATACACCACGTAGCAAATCGTGGCGGCCAGCGCACCCTTCAGCGCGAACCGCACCACCTCGACATTCGACAGCCGGCAGGCGGGGGTGAAAATTGTCCGTTTCGCAACCGGCTCGCGAAGCGGATCCAGGATGTGTTTGCCCTGCCGCCAGTCGGCATCCGTCACCGCCAGAAAAGCCATGGCGGCGGGCATCTTTCGCACAATACGCTCCAGCCCGGCGACGACGGACAAAACCGGGGCCGATTCGTTTTCGACAGATGATTCGGGCGCCGGCGTCTCGTGGTCGCCGTCGGTCGGCATGGGCCAACATACCTGCGCCAGCGCCTGTCGAAACCGCGCCAGTTGATGCCGGATTTTCCGGACGCGGTCGCGCAGGGCTTCGGTTTGCAACGCCGACGGCTCCCGGGCGGCGAGCCGTTCCAGCCGCAACGCCGTGATCAACACCATTTCGATGTCGGTGATGAGCTTGATCTGTTCGGTGTGGCGTTGCTGCAGCCAGCGGCTGCCGGCCTCGGCGCTCGCCAGCAGGTCGAGCTGACCCGTCATCGCGACCGCAACCGGCGGGCGCGTTTCGGAGGGTGGCGGCCTGCCGGCCGGCGATCCGGCGCTGGCCACCCGGTCAAGAATGGTTTCGGCGGTCTCGAGCCGAGCGGCCAGCTGGCGCAGCAAAAGTTTCTCCGGATGGTCGGGCCACAGCACCAGTTGCGCGACGGTGCCGATGACGGCGCCGGCACAGGTGAGCAGGATGCGCCAGAAGGTTTGTTGCAGACTGGCGTCGGGATCGGTGGCGGCCACCGGCATGACGATGACAAACGTGAACATCGCAAGGATCAGCGCGTAGGGGATCGTCGTGGTGCGGGAGAAAAAGAGCGCCACGGCAAACAATCCGGCCTGACCGACCAGCAGCAGCCCCGGTTTGTCGCCGCACACCACGATGCCCACGATGGCCAGCCCGCCGCCGATCAGCGTGCCCAGGCCGCGCAGGCGTGCCTTGCGCAATGACGCCCAGGCATCCGGCTGGCAGACCGCGAAGAAAAATATGACGAGAAATTCACCGTAAGGAATGTGGTACCCGATAATAATCGTCGTGGCCAAGGCGCACAGCAGCGTCAGGCGGAGTGCGTCACGCCAGCGGGTGGCGGAGGGGGCGAGTTCCGAACGGAGGAACGCAAAGCACGCCTGCTCCCAACGGAATGCGGAGGCCGGCAACGGAGTGCTCACGGGATGGCGCCGGCGGCAGCTTCAGGCGCGCGCGTAGCCGGCTTGCGCAGGGTCACCACAGCGGTCATGCCCATGCGGTAGGGCATCTTCGGATCCGGGGCATCGAGCCGGATGCGTACCGGGAGGCGTTGGGCGAGCCGGATCCAGTTGAGCGTCGGGCTCACTCCCATCAGGGCGCCGTTCGGCGCGGAGTCGGGAGTCTGAACGGCCCAGCCCACACCCTGCACCGTGCCGTGAAAACACCGGTGCGGATAGGCCATCAAATAAACATCCGCCGCCTGGCCGGGATGGATGGATTCGAGGAAGGTCTCGCGAAAGTTGGCCACGACATACCAGTCACGGGTGTCCACGAGCGCAAAGATCGGCTGGCCCTCGCGCGCGAATTCGCCCGCGGAAATGCTCAGGTTCGCCACGCGCGCCGGGAAGGGAGCGCTCACCCGGCAATAGTCCAGGTTGATTTGCGCGGCGTGCAGGTCAGCCTCGGCCACGCCAATGCGGGCGTTCAGACTGCCGAACTGGCCGAGCAGATTCTGCTGCTGCAACAGGTTTTGCCGCGCCTCCTCCAACTGGGCTTGCGCGGTGCGCTGGCGCGTGCGGGCGACATCCACCGTGAGAGCGTCAATGGCCTGGCTTGCGAGCAACGGTTCGTACCGTTTGACATCCGCAATCGCCAGCTGCAATTCCGCCTCGCGGACATTTACCGCGGAATCCGCCGAGGCGATGGAGTTGGAGATTGCCTCCAAATCGCTGCGCGCCAGCAACAGGGTCGCGTTGGCGCGCGCCGCGGCGACGGCGTATGGTTGTGAGTCGATGGCGAACAGCAGGTCGCCCGGCTTGACCTCCTGATCGTCCGCCACGTTGAGTTCGACCAGCGCCCCGCTGACGTGCGGCGCGATGCCGACCACATTCGCCGTGACCGTGGCGTCGTCCGTGCGCGGGTACAGGTAATTCACGCGGGTGACGAGATAGCCCAGGGCGAGCGCGCCGACGAGGATCAGCCCGCCGAGCGTGCGCCCGAGAATTCTCAGCCAATTTGGATCGGGTGATGCGCCCATGGGTTCAAGGTCCAAACAAAACCAGCCAGGCCACGGCGGACAGCAAAAAGGCCAGCGCCGGATAGATGAGCGCCAGGGGGCCGAGATGGCGTTCGAGCCGCGTGACCGCAAACAGCCAGCGCAGCAGCGCGGCCAGAAAAATTCCCAGCGCCAGGCAGATGACCCAGGCTGGAAAGAATGAACCGTAGAAGTTGACGACCGGGTCGCAGCCGGTGGAGAAAACCGCAACGGCGGGGAGGGCGGCAGACAGCTTCATAGCCGATGGTATTGTCGGTCGCAGCATGAGAAACAGTTTAACAAAAAGTCACGTTGGTTCGCATCAGATTTTTCCCGCCCCACCGAGGGCGTTGTCCACAATCCGTTGCGCCTCGGTCACAATGGTTTGGAGATGTTTCTCGTCGCGGAAGCTCTCGGCGTAAATTTTATAAATATTTTCCGTGCCGGATGGCCGCGCCGCGAACCAGCCGCTGGCGGTGGTCACCTTCAGCCCGCCAATCGGCGCGTGGTTGCCCGGGGCGCGGGTCAGCTTGGCGGTGATGAGGTCGCCCGCCAGATTGGATTCCTTGACCGCTTCCGGTGAAAGCTTTCCGAGCCGTTCCTTTTGTTCGGGCGTGGCGGCCGCGTCGATGCGCGTGTAATAGGGCGTGCCGAACTCCGCCGTCAATTCCTGAAAATGTTCGCCGGGATCCTTGCCCGTCGTGGCCGTGATCTCGGCCGCGAGCAGGTCCATGATCGGACCGTCCTTGTCGGTCGTCCAGACGGTGCCGTCCAGCCGCAGGAAGCTCGCCCCGGCGCTTTCCTCGCCGCCGAAACAAAACGAGCCGTCATACAATCCGGGCGCAAACCACTTGAAACCCACCGGCACTTCGCACAGCGGGCGGGCGAGCTTCTGCACCACCCGGTCAATCATGCCGCTGCTGACCAGCGTCTTGCCCACCGCCGACTCCGCCGACCACTGGGGACGATGCGTCAGCAGGTAGCGGATGGCCACCGCCAGATAGTGGTTGGGGTTCATCAAGCCCGCCGACGGAGTGACGATGCCGTGCCGGTCGGAATCCGGATCATTGGCGAACGCCACGCGAAACCGGTCCTTGAGCGCGATGAGCCCGGCCATCGCATACGGGCTGGAGCAATCCATGCGGATCTTGCCGTCGTGATCCACCGTCATGAACGAGAAGGTCGGGTCAAGCTTCGGGTTGACGACAACGATCTCCAATCCGTAAACGGAGTTGATGGGTTCCCAGTAAGGCAGGGCGGCGCCGCCGAGAGGGTCCACGCCGAGCTTGAGTCCCGAGCCACGGATGGCTTCCATATCGACCACGTTCCGCAGGTCATTCACGTACGGGAGGATATAATCCTCCTCGTGTGTGGTCGCCGCCTGCACCGCGGTGGCAAAAGGAACGCGTTTGACATCGGCATTGTCTTCCCGCAGCAGCGCGTTGGCCCGGTCCTGGACCCAGCGTGTCACGTCGGTGTCCGCCGGTCCGCCATTGGTGGGGTTGTATTTGAAGCCGCCGTCCTCGGGCGGGTTGTGCGACGGCGTGATGACGATGCCATCCGCCAGGCGGTCCTGGCGGCCGCGATTATGGACGAGGATGGCGCGCGAAATCACCGGCGTGGGCGTCACCCCGTCGTCGGGCTGGATGACGGTCTGGATGTTGTTGGCCGCGAGCACTTCGAGGGCGGTGCGCTGCGCCGGACTGGACAGCGCGTGCGTGTCCTTGCCCAGGTAGAGCGGGCCGTCAATGCCATGGCTGCGGCGGTAATCGCAGATGGCCTGGGTGATGGCCAGGATATGGGCCTCGGTAAAAGTGCCGCGCAGCGACGTGCCGCGATGTCCGCTGGTGCCGAAGCTGACCAACTGGTTTGGATCGGCCACGTTGGGCTGGCGTTCATAGTAATCCCGTTCGAGCCGGGCCAGATCCACCAGCATCGCTTTCGTTGCCGGTTTGCCTGCAAGAGGGGAAATTGCCATGGGTTGGTTCTTTTGGGTGAAGGATGAAGGTTTTGCTAGAGCACCGGGCAGGATTTGGCCTTCCAGATTTCGCCGGCATACTCGGCGATGGTGCGGTCGCTGGAAAATTTTCCGGAGCCAGCGATATTCAAAATGGCCTTTTTCGTCCAGGCATCCGGGTCGGCGTACAAATCCTGCAGCCGCTGGTCCGCCTCCAGATAAGACTTAAGGTCGGCCAGGTGCATGTAATGGTCGCCGTTGGTCAGAAGCGCATCGATGATCGGCACGAACGCCCCCGGCTCGTTCCGGCTGAAATGGCCGGAAAGGATCAAATCGAGCGCCGCGCGCGTCTCCGGATCATTTTCGTAGTGCCAGTGCGGGTTGTACCAGCCCCGGCTGTCGGCCACCTGTTGCGCCGTCAGCCCGAACAGGAAGAAGTTGTCCTCGCCCGCCTCCTCCGCCATTTCGATGGTCGCGCCGTCGCGCGTGCCGATGGTGAGCGCGCCGTTCATCATGAATTTCATGTTGCTCGTGCCGCTGGCTTCGTAGCCGGCGGTCGAAATCTGGTTGGAAACGTCGCTGGCGGGAATCAGCCGCTCGGCCAGGGTGCAACAGTATTCCGGCAGGAACAGCACCTGCATCCGCCCCTTCACCGCCGGATCCCCGTCAATGGTGCCGGCGAGGTTGTTGATGAATTTGATGATGACCTTGGCCAGGTGATACGCGGGGGCCGCCTTGCCGGCGAAGAAAAAAGTCCGCGGCGTCAGCTTGAGATTTGGATTCTGGCGGAGCCGGTTGTAAAGCACCACCACGCGCAGCGCATTGAGCAACTGCCGTTTGTATTCGTGGATGCGTTTGATCTGGCAGTCGAAAATGTTGTCCGGATCCACCACCTTCCCGGTGGCGGATTTGAGCCAGCCGGCAAACTGTGCCTTGGCCTCGCGCTTGGCCTGGCGGACGGCGTCGCGGAAACTTTTGTCGCCGGCCAGCGGCTGCAGCTTCCGCAACTGGTTGAGGTCGGTGATCCAGCCGTCGCCGACCGCGCCGGTGATGGTGCGGGCCAGCGCCGGGTTGGCGAGCCGCAGCCAGCGGCGCGGGGTGACGCCGTTGGTCTTGTTGCTGAAGCGTTCGGGGAAAATCTCCGCGAGGTCCTTCACCGTCATCGTGCGCAGCAGGCCGGAATGGATGGCGGCAACGCCGTTGGTGCTGTGCGAGCCGACGATGGCCAGGTTGGCCATGCGGACTTTCCGGACGGCGCCCTCCTCGATCAGGCTGACGCGTTCCAGGCGGCCTTCGTCGCCGGGAAAACGGGCGCGCACGGCGGCCAGGAACCGGCGGTTGATCTCGTAGATGATTTGCAGGTGCCGCGGCAGCAGCATTTCGAACCAGGCCACCGGCCATTTCTCCAGGGCTTCGGGCAGCAGCGTGTGATTCGTGTAAGCCAGCGTCTGTTCGGTGATTCTCCAGGCTTCATCCCAGCCAAGCTTGGCTTCATCCAGCAGGATGCGCATCAACTCGGGCACGGCCATGGTCGGGTGCGTGTCGTTGAGCTGGATGGCCGCCTTTTCGGAGAGCCGGCTCCAATCGGAGTTGGTATCGCGGAAGCGCCGCACCAGGTCGGCCAGCGAACAGGCCACCAGGAAATATTCCTGCACAAACCGCAGGCCCTGGCCCATGGCTGTGGAATCGTCGGGGTACAGCACGCGGGTGAGGGATTCCGCGGTGAGCGTCTCGGCCACCGCGCCGACGAAATCGCCGCTGCTGAATTCCTTGAAGTCGAAGTAGTCGGGCGCCGTCGCGGCCCAGAGGCGGAGCGTGTTGACGGTCCTGCCGCCGTACCCAACCACCGGGCGGTCATACGGGATGCCGATCAGGCGGGACGCCCGCCCGAGAATCGCGCGCAACGAGCCGCCGCGCAATTCGAACGAGCAGTTGAACCGGACGCCCACCTTCTCGTGCGGACGGGCGACCTCCCACGGATCCGGCCGGCGCAGCCAGTTGTCCGGCTGTTCCACCTGCCAGCCGTTCTTGAGCGTCTGCTTGAAAATGCCGTATTCGTAGCGCAGGCCGTAGCCCATGGCCGGCAGTTCCATCGTGGCCATGGAATCCAGGAAACAGGCGGCCAGGCGGCCCAGCCCGCCGTTGCCCAGGCCGGCGTCGGGTTCCTGGTCGAGCACTTCCAGCCAGTCCAGGTGCTCCCGGACCGCCACCCGTTTCGCGATCGGGCCGAGCAGGAGATTGGTGATGTTATTGGCCAGCGACCGGCCAATGAGATATTCCATCGAGAGATAATAAATCCGTTTCGGGTTCTCCCGGGCGTACGTTTTCTCCGTGGCCACCCAGCGCTGCGAGAGTACATCGCGGACCGAGCGGGCCGCGGCCTCAAAATGTTCGCGCGCGCCGGTCGCCGCCGGGTCCTTGACGTTGTCGAAGGTGAGGTGCCGCTCATACAGCCCGTCCGCCCCGGTGAATTGAACCGGACCACATCCGTATTGCTTGAGGAGCTTGACCAGCTCCTCCACTCCCGTTTCCGGTGCCGGGGCGTCGGTTTTGGTTGGGGCCGTCATATTTTTGCTCACTCGATAGTCGTCGCGCGCCGGTTTGCTTTATTCCAGCACGTGGTGATCGTCATTCCACAGGCGGATCACCGGCCGGGACAGTTTGTTTTCATAGCCCACCGCACTCAAGCTCGCCGTACTCAACAGGAAATAACAACCCGCCCAGCCCGCTTCAAGCCCCAGCCACCGTGCCGCCAGCACCCGCAGAAAATGGCCGCTGGAAAAAACCAGCACATTGCCCTGGACCGCCCGCAGCCGCTTCACCACCCGGTCGGCCCGGGCGCCGACCTGTTCCGGCGTTTCGCCCCCCGGACAGCCGTCGCGGAACAATTGCCAGTCCGGTCTTTCCGCGACAATCTCGGCGGTGGTGCGTCCCTCGTATTGGCCGTAATTCCATTCGAACAGATCGGGATCCACCTCCGCCGCCTTCGCAAAACCGGCCAGCTCGCACGTCCGCGCGGCGCGTTGCAAGGGGCTGGTGAACACCCGGGCGAACGTCAGCCCGCGCAATCGCCCGCCCAGCCGGCGCGCATTGCGCTCGCCGTGTTCGGTCAATGGCAGGTCTGTCAATCCCGTGTGCTGGCCGGTGAGGCTCCACGCCGTCTCGCCATGCCGCGCGAGGTAAATGACCGGAAGCGTCTCGCTCATGGTTGAACTCCGCGTTCAAGTTGTTGATCCTCCTGGCACAAGGGTCTTATCGTACCGCCGCTCCGCGTAATGCACCGTCCCGATCTGCCTGGGGCAACCGGCTCGGGTCGCAAACATGGAAACACCGCGCGCTCTTTTATGGCCGCAACCTACCCGCCCCTTTCGATGCGTCAAGGAGGGATTATTCACACACCCGGCTTTTTCGGGTCTGGCATCCTGGATTTCAGGTTTGGGTAATTGGGTGTCAATTGGTGTAATTCGAGTGAAGAATTTTGGTGTTTTTTGGCGGCCAGCGTCATCCGGGTTCATCCGGTGAAATCCTGAAAACGTGCTTGAGAACTTCCTGCCGGGCGGCAAACCTTGGGCTGCCATGACCATGATCCGGCGTCCCAAAGCAGCAATCGCAACCATGATTGCGTTGTGCCTGCTGCTATTGAACGTGGCGCTCGCCGGCGCGGCTGAACCCGTTGCCGCACCTGCCGCCGTCATCGCCGCGACGAATGCCCCGGACCTGGAACCGTTCCCGCCGCCGCTGGAAAGCTACCACGATGCGGACCTGACCGGCGTGTGGGAGGTCCTGGTCAACCGCGTGCATCTGGAACCATTCAACTTGTGGGCCAGTCTGATTTTTCTGGCGGCGGTGCTGCACACCTTTCTGACGCATAAATTCATCCGGTGGTCGAATGCCCTGGAAGCGAGGCATGAACGACGCTGGCAGGCCGATGCCACCCATGCCGGCCCGTGCCCCGCCTCGATGCTGGCCCGCGTGCTGCACTTTTTCGGCGAGGTAGAGGTGGTCTTTGGCATCTGGGTCGTCCCCCTGTTTGCGCTGATGATCTGGCGGGTGGGCCGGCAACCGACGCTCGACTACCTGAATCACCACGTCAGCTACACCGAACCGCTGTTCGTCGTGACCATCATGGCGATTTCATCCACGAAGCCGGTCCTGAATCTGGCGGAACGGTGTCTCCGCTTCTTCGCCCGGCTGGGCGGCGGCGGGCCGGGAGCATGGTGGCTGGCGATTCTCACCCTGGGACCGCTGCTGGGGTCGCTCATCAGCGAGCCGGCGGCGATGACCATCTCGGCCCTGCTGCTGGGCCGGCAGTTTTACGCGTTGAAACCCGCGCCGCGTTTCGCCTACGCCACGCTCGGCTTGCTGTTCACCAACATCTCGGTCGGCGGCGTGCTGACGCATTACGCCGCGCCGCCGGTGTTGATGGTGGCCGGGCCGTGGGGCTGGAACACGCTGTTCATGTTCCGCCATTTCGGCTGGATCGTGCTGCTGGGCATCGCCATCGTCAACACCGGCTACTATCTCGCCTTCCGAAACGAACTGGCCCGGCTGAAACCGGACCCGGCGACGGCGGCCGCTGCGCCACCCGTCACCAGCCACGATTCAATTCCCGTGTGGGTGACGGTGGGGCACCTGTTTTTCGTGGCGGCCCTGGTCTGGTATGCCCATTACCCGGTCTTTCTTATCGGCGTGTTCCTTTTCTTCCTGGCGTTCTTTGAGGTGACGGCGGAATACCAATCCGAGCTGCAACTGCGCTCGCCAATCCTGGTGGGTTTCTTTCTGGCCGGTTTGGTCATCCATGGCGGGTTGCAGCAATGGTGGATTGCCCCGGTCCTGAGCCGGTTGAACGAAGTGCCGCTCCTGCTCGGCGCCATCGGCCTCACGGCGTTCAACGACAACGCCGCCATCACCTATCTCTCCACGCTCGTGCCCAATCTGGGCGCGGCGATGAAGTTTGCCGTGGTCGCCGGCGCCGTCACCGGAGGCGGCCTGACGGTGATTGCCAACGCCCCGAATCCCGCCGGTCAATCCATCCTCAAGCAGTTTTTTCCGGACGGCATCTCGCCGCTGGGCCTGCTGCTGGGTGCGCTGCCGGCCACGATTGTATTTGCCTTGTGCTTCCTGGTGCTCGGATGAAACCAGGTTGCGGATGCTTCCGTTCTGCCGGCCGGGTCACATTTCCGTTTCGTCGGCCGAATCGATGCGCAATTTCTCCAGCTTGAAGGCGCATCGCGCCGCCCAGTAATCCATGCACAGTTTGATGTCCCCGTAACTGCCGTCGAACTTGGTGCGCAACGCCTTCGTGCCGGCCCGGCGATCCACCGCTTCGGCGACGATCTTGCCATTGCCGCCATCGATGAATTCGGCTTCAACCTGGCACTCACCCACGCCGAGGCCCGTGCCGAAGATGACGCGCTTCACCAGGCTGGCGGCCATGCCGAAGGGGACCACGCTGGAGACCAGGTCGGCCACTGGCCGGGAGGGCTTCGCTTCGGTGATGGCGGCATGGATGACCAGCACCCCGGGGCCGGGCTTGTCGGTAATCTCGTAATCCTTGCTCAACGCGTCCTTCAGCGCGGTGTGGAAAAAATTCACCAGCATCTGTTGGTCTTCCTTGTCCAGCTTGCCCAACTTCGAGTCGGGGTCGTCCGAATGCCAGAGGGTGACGGGTTCGATATCGACCTTGGTGAATTGCGCCCAGTTCTGCCATGAATCAACGTAGGCCAGCTTGGCTCCATCGCTGGGACCCGGGCTCAACAGGGAGTAATCCTTCAGGAATCCGGATTCGGTGACGCTCCGGGTCTGGTGCGTGGTGGCGCAGGCGGTCAGGCCGAGCGCCATTCCGGCAGCCAAAACTCCGGTCAGGAATTGCCACCGCCGGTTGCTGCCTGTTTCGTTCTGGGATGATGTCTTCATAGAATTCATGTTCCGGGTTTGTGGCCCGGTTGGCAAATTCATTTTCGGGTTCCGGTTCCCTGTCGCCCGCTTGGGCCGGATTATAAAACCCTGATACGCCACCAACCTCCTATCGCCAGTCACTTGCAGGACGAACAGGGTTTTCAGGATGTTTCTCAACCCTCAACTCTCAACCAACGACCCTCAACAACTTGGCCACCAACGCGGGAAACTTCCACCATCTGATTTCAAATCGCCATTTGGATTACCGGGTTGGAATGTCTTCCGATACAAAGCGCGAAGCATCGCCGGTGATGGTCGCCAGCGAGCGTTTTCAAATCTGTACAGCGATCTCAAAGGTGCGCTAGCAAAACTTATTGGGTGGCTACCACAGCCCAATGCGGTTGTCGCAACAGCAGTCTGAAGGATTGAAACCCATCGAAGGAATCAATGGCGGGAGTTTAAAAAATCAATTACTACGTTTGTCCACGGATTGATAGAGTAACGGCATGATTACAACTTTGCGGTGGTCGGCAAGGATTCTGAGTATCCTCGTGGTGGGAATCCTGCTCGTGTTCGCCTTCGGAGAGGGATTGAATTTGTCGCATTTCACCGCGCGGGAGTTGCTTTTGTTTGTGTGCTTCCCGCTCGGCTTCTGCGTGGGGATGGTGGTGGCCTGGTGGCGGGAGGGTTTGGGCGGCGGCATCACGGTTGGGAGTCTGGCGGCCTTTTATCTCGCGGATCGCCTCTTGTCGTCAAGTTATCCGAGGGGATGGGCTTTGGTGGCGCTGGCCGGGCCGGGCTTTCTGTTCCTGCTGTGCGGACTGTGGACACGCATGACAAAGGAAACAGGTAAATAAAACCAGCTGCACCGCCGTCCACTTTTTCAGGGGAACCACAGCTTTTCCGATCACGGTTCTTTCTCCGTTAGCCCCGTTTGCTTCTGTTAAAAAGGATTCAGTCCCGCATTTTGAATGATCGCCGCAAGCACCAAAATGGTGGCGTCCATCATGAACGGCTCGGCGCTTCAACTGCCCACGCCCGGCGAACTGGTAATGAACCGGCTGGTCATCTCCCGGCCCGCACGCCTGGTCCGGGCAGCGATGAAGCTGGCCAGGAAGAAGACAAAAAGTGTAACCTATGAACCCAACAGGGTTACCTATGTTCTGAACCAGATGTGTTACCCATGTTCGGACTGCACCCCAGCCCTACGGGCTTTCCGGCCTCTGACTTCTGGCTTCCGGCCATTTTTCCTCCCAACCCTCAACTGTCGACGATCAACCGTTTCCAATGTCTCATTTTTTATCCGTTGCCTGTCCAAAACCGGGAGAAATTAACCTTGGATCGGGCGAAGTCGGCGACCGACTGCTCCAAGTCAAAGCCTGATAAGCGCGACATCTTTATGGACCATTAGCAAGGAACATTTTAATCTGGGCCAGGAGCGACATATTCCTGCGACACGACATTTGAACCCAACACCATTATGAATCACATCACCTGGGCATTGATCGGCATGGTCGGTTACTCGTTCACCACCCTGCTGGTGAAATTTGCGACGCGCAGCGGACAGTTTTCCAGTTTTCTGGTTCTGTCCATCGCTTGCGTCATCACCCTGACAATCGTCGTGAGCATCACCCTGCTCCGCGGCGACCTGCAACCGGTCAGCGCGAAGGATTTCACGAGTTCGAGCGCCTGGTATGCCTATGCCACCGGGATTGCGCTCACGGTGGCGGTGATGTCCCTGTTCCGCGCGCTCTCGCTGGGGCCGGCCAGCATCGTGGTCCCGATTTATGGGATGTTCATCGTGGGCGGGGCGGTGCTGGGGATTGTTTTTTTGCACGAGCCGCTCACCGTCCGCAAAGTCGTGGGCATTGGCCTGGCCGTCATCAGTATTTTCCTCCTGGCCAAAAAATCCTGAATCATCGGCCAGGCGGTATTGTCGCCGGCAACGGTCGGGTCCGAGCTTGCCAACCGCCTGCTGACGGCGGTGCTGTTCGAGGACGGGCGCCCGGCCAAGCCGGTGGCCGACATTTACCGGAAAAACCGGAATCTCACGCGGCGATGACCCGCTTCGTCCAACGCGTGGCGGACGGCCAGGTTCTCGACGCAGGCGCGCACCATCACGCTGACCGGTCTCGCGACCGGCATGGTGGTACAAGTGCGGGCCCGGGCGCTGGGCGGCAGCACCGGTCAAAGCGACGGACCCACTCCCAGTTCCAGCATCGTGGACTAATCCACGCACGTTGAGAGTTCATGGTTGAGAGTTGAGAGTTGGCGCGGCCCAGGGCTGACCAATCAAGCCGGAACGGGAAACTGTTGCGGCCCTTTTTTTGCCAGATGGCAGGTGGCAAGTGGCGTGGGCGAGTGAACAGCAGCCCGTAATCAGTTATCCGTAAACGGCAAGCCGTACCCGTGAACACTGACTACGGGCTATGGATTATTGTTTCAAAGCTCCGTTTCCTCCGCGGCCTCCGGCTTAAAATAACCTTTGACAGGAGCAGTCCATTTACCCGGTCAATATCTCCAGCCGCCGCGAATGTAAACATGCACGCCATTGCGATAGACGTATTGGTGCGGCACCCAGACGGCACCCGGATGCGGCGGCCGCATCCAACGACCCGATTGCCACACCCAATTGCCGCGCCAAACCCAGCCGCCACCAACCCAGACATAAGCCGGACCGGGGGCAATCGCCACCGTTTCCACAATTGGCGGCGGCGGCGCTCCCGCGACCACCACTTCCTCGCCCACCGTGGCCGGCGGTGGCGCCGGCCGATAAACCACCCGCTCGCGAGTCACACAACCGCTCAGCAACAATGAGCCGACCGCGATCAGCAGCGTTGCACTCAATAATGATGGTAATTTCATATGTCCTTACAGACGGACTTGGGACGGAAAATGTTTCACTTAACAAAAAAGAGTTTTCCCGTTTTCCCGGCCCTCGGTTGCCACCGCGACCTCTTGTTCAAAATAGGCGTTTAACAGGAGCAATCCGTGGTTGGTGGCTGGTGCCAGTGAGCCGTAATCAGTAATCGGTGGTCGGTGATCTTTAAATGGATGAGAGGGGCCGGCGAACAGTAAACAGTAATCGGTTATCAGTAATCCGTGGTAGAGCAATTTAATTAATCTCGTAGCCGCGAACGTCAGTTCGCGCCATATTCATCCTACATTATTCGATTGGCGCCGACTGACGTCGGCGGCTACACATTTTTTGAAAACGCTCTGGTGGTCCAAGGCCCGGTCTGAGAAGTGATTCCTGTTTGCGGATCACTGATCACTTTCAGGCAGGAGTGGCATCGGCCCGAAGAATATCCGCCGCACTTGTTCCTTCCCGATCGCCCGCACCAGTTCGTCCATGGTGCAGTACATCACCAGCAGCACCGTCAGCCAGATTTGAATCGCCCAGAAATGCGGCCAGACGACCTCGTCCAGCAAGTGACGGTTGGCGCCCAGCACCGTGCCGTGCGCGCGGTAGAAGTGAATGAACTCCTCGAGGTAGCGCACCACAAACGCGGCGGCGAAGTAAATCGTCGTCTTCCAGGCGATGTTGTAGATGAGCGGCCGGCCGGGAAAGCGGTTGATGAACGGGAGCAGGTCAGCCAGCACCACGACCTTGGCCGCCACCAGCGCGCCGATGGTCGCCACCGCAAACGTCGTCACGTCGATGCCATACTGTTTCAACATCAGCGCCCGCGTGAGGGCCAACAGTTGAAACGTGACGAAGAAAAAGGTGGCGGGCGGGATCATCTCGTGAACGAGATGTTTTAGCGAACGGCTGAATTTGCTCATGTCAAATGTTTGCAGAGGGTGAAGGGTAAATCCAGATTTGCCTCACATGAGATCTCTGCAATATCCCAACGGGATTCCATCATTCAGCCCAAGGTTGGCGAGTCTGCGAGCCTGCCTTGGGTCAATCGTCAAAATGAAATTTAACCCCAACGGGGTTGCATCACCCCGGCACCAAAACGATTCAACCCCGTTGAGGTTGATGACAATTTTGATTTGGATTCCCAAGGTAGTCGCGTTGCTCCAACCCTGGGCTGGATGACATTGCCCCGTTGGGGCAACCAACAAAAACACGGGCCGCCCCCGGAGGAATGGGGACAGCCCGCGTGGTGCACCGTTGGGACTCTTACAATGATTTGTCGCTGAAGTCGCCCTTCTTCAGCAGTTCCAGGCGCTCGTTCAACCGGGTCGACCACCAGTCCATTGCCAGTTTGTAGTCGCCCCAGGTGCCGTCGAACTTGGTGCGCAAGGCTTTCGTTCCCGCCCGTTCATCCACCGCCGCCGCCACGCGCTGGCCGGTCGCGCCATCCGTGAGCTCGGCTTCAACCCGCACCGCCCCGACGCCGGTGCCCGTGCCGGTGATCGCCTGCTTGCCCAGGCTGATGACCATCGCCGCGGGATAAATCGAGGAAATCAGGTTGAGCACCACATGGCATTTCCTGTCCTCGGTAATTGCGCCATGGATCACCAAAGTGTCCGGGCCGGCCTGGTCAACAATCTGGAAATCCTTTCCGAGGGCGTCCGCCAGCGCGGTGTGGGCAAAGTTCACGAGCATCTGCTGGTCGTCCGTGGACAGCTTGCCCAGCGGCGAATCCTTGTCGTCGGATTTCCAGAGATCCACGTTTTTGATATAAATCTTGGTGTACTTGGCCCAATCGGCAGACTTGTCAATGTAAAGGTAATTGGCTTCATCGCCATCGCCCTTGGTCAATTGGGAGTAGTCACCGAGAAAGCCGGAGAAATCCTTCGGCGTTTCACTGACTTGTTTCGTGGTGCTGCAGCCGGTCAAGCCGCCGAGCAGCAGGCCGGCGGCGATGATTCCCGTTAGCAGATGCCCGGGGCGGCTGCCGCCGGGTTGGTTCGTGGTCATGGATGTGTTCATCTGTCTCTCCTTTGTTGGTTTGGTTTTGTCGTTTGGTTGTGCTGATCAATTTTTCGCCGGCAAATTTCACGGGTTGCCCGCCCGGACGCCTCGCTTGGTTCGCAGTCAAATTAATTAGCATCAGCATGAACCGCAATTGTATGCGGGCGCCATGGGGTGTTCACCCCATATTGCCGGCGGCAACGGTTGAGACCGAGGCCGCCAGCCACCTGCTGGCGGCGGTGCCGTTCGAGGACGGGCGCCATGCCGAGCCACTGGCCATCATTTACCGGAAAAACCGGAAACTGACGCCCGCGATGACAAATTTCATCAATGCCTTGAAACAGCCCGGCTCCCTTTGATTCGATGTTCACCGCCCGACCAGTTTCTGCAAATGTTCCGGGTAACGCGCGCCTTGCACCGGAATCTTGGCCGCCGTAATTTCCAGCGCACGCAATTCTTCCGGCGCAAATTGGACCGCAGCCGCCCCGCAATTTTCGCGCAAGCGATGCAGCTTCGTCGTGCCGGGAATCGGCACGATCCAAGGCTTCTGCGCCAGCAACCACGCCAGCGCCACCTGCGCGGGCGTCACCTTCTTGTCTGCCGCAAACCGGCCGATCAAATCCACCAGCGCCTGGTTCGCCTTCCGGTTCTCCGCGCTGAAGCGCGGGACACTGTTGCGGAAATCCGTGCTGTCGAACTTCGTGTCCGCCTTGATTTGTCCCGTGAGAAAACCTTTGCCCAACGGACTGAACGGCACTAGGCCGATGCCCAATTCTTCCAGCACCGGCAACACCGCCGCTTCCGGCTCGCGCCACCATAGCGAGTATTCGCTTTGCAACGCCGTCACCGGCTGGACGGCGTGCGCGCGGCGGATGGTCTGCGCCCCGGCTTCCGACAACCCGAAATGCTTTACCTTGCCCGCACGGATCAATTCTTTCACCATCCCGGCCACTTCTTCGATGGGCACGTTCGGGTCCACCCGATGCTGGTAGAGCAAATCAATCGTTTCGAGCCGGAGCCGCTTGAGGGAAGCCTCGACCACCTGCCGGATGTGCGCCGGCTGGCTGTTCAAGCCGCCCTGTTTGCCGCTGTCGCAATCGAAGCCGAACTTGGTGGCGATGACCACCTGCCGGCGGAACGGAGCCAGCGCCTCGCCCACAAGTTCCTCGTTTGTGAACGGGCCATAGACCTCGGCGGTGTCGAAGAACGTGACGCCCTGCTCGACCGCCGACCGGATCAGGGAAATCATCTCCTGCCTGTCACCCGCCGGGCCGTAACCGAAGCTCATGCTCATGCAGCCCAGCCCGATGGCCGAGACTTCCAGATTGCCTAGTTTGCGCTTTTGCATGATTGAATCCTTTCTTTCCGTTAAATGTGAAACGAATCTAATTCAACCGCGCTGAAGGCGCTACGGAAATTAGCCCGGTGTTGCCGCGAAGCGGCTACGCCGGGAAATCGTCCCACAAAATAATTCACCAAAGACCGCAGCCCAAACTGCGTCACGCCTTCGCGTAAACCACCGCGCCATTTTCCACAGGATTCATTTTTCAGTCACGGACTTCAGGCTTGCCAGCCCTTTTTCAAACTGGCAGCCGCACATCTTGTCGAAGTCCATGAACAGGCCGAACACTTTGCTCATGGAACAGCTTTTACCGGCCATGCTCCACGTGACGACGGTTTGACCGCCTTCGGGCCGGAACGTGAATTCCGCCGTGTTGGTGGCCTGCATCGGCTTTTGAAAATCGAGCCGGAAACGGATCAACCCGCTGGGCTGGCTTTCCGTGATGGTCATTTTCCCCGCGCCGACCTTTTTGCTGCCGTCCCAGGCCATCGCCGCGCCCGCTCCGGCGTCCGCGCCGGAAAAAGTGTTTTTCGCGTTCGGGTCGAGCTTGGCCCAAGGTGACCACGCCGCCCACTTGTGCAGGTCGTTGACGTGCGAAAAAATCTTTTCCGGCGGCGCAGCAATGCTGGCGGCACGCGTGACGATGAATTCATCCGGTCGCCCGGCAATGACGATGATGAAAATGAGGGCGATGAAGGCGAGCGCAAGGAGGATGGGCAGCATAAATTTCCTTTCGTTTCAGTTGAGCAGGCCGGAGAACTTTTTCCGCGCGTCCCACAACAGATAGAGCGCGCAGACGATGATGATGTCGAGCATCGGGTTGAGGAGATGTTTCGGGTCGTCTATGAGAACGTGGAACGCGATGATGTTCACGATGACCGGGCCAAGCAGCAGCAGGCCGATGTTGCGCAGGCGCGGGATCATCACCACGATGCCGCCGGTGAACTCGAACAGCTTCACGAACTTCACGTAGCCCGTCGGGACGAAGGCTGCCATGAAATTCGCGGCGGGCGTGCCTTCCGGCATTTTCGGGATGGTGATGAGGTTGAGCAGGACGGGGATGCTCGCCGCCAGGAAGCAAAGTCCGAGCAGGACGCCCGCGATGCAGGGCAGATATTTTTTCATAAGCAGTGAGTTTGGTTTTTTTCAAACATTCGCAACCAGAGCATGAGAAATCGTCAATCCGAAATCTCTGCCTCGACCAGTTTCGCCAGAAGAACGAGCGATTCCTGCCAGCCGAGATAGCAAGCCTCGGCAGGAATGACCTCGGGCACGCCTTCCTGCACGATGTTCAATTCCGTTCCGCATGAAACTTTCTTCAAGGTGATTGTCACCTGCAATTCGCCGGGCAAATTTGGATCGTCAAACTTGTCTGTGTAACGAATGCGCTCGTGCGGCGTCAGCTCGACATATTTTCCACCGAAGGAATGGCTCTGGCCGGTCGTAAAATTCGTGAATGACATTTTGAAAGTGCCGCCGACTTTGGCGTCCATGTGATGCACCTTGCCGGTGAATCCGTTCGGCGGAAGCCATTTGGCCTTGGCGTCGGCGTCCAGAAATGCGCGATAAACTTTTTCCGGCGACGCGCGCAGCACCCGGTGAAGCTTGATGGTGTTCGGCATAATTTAATTTCTTAAAAATCCATATTTGCATGGGCAGGCGAACTGAAATTCAATTCGCCTGCCCATTCGCCCGCGATTTATTTCCCGCCCGCGAGCGCCTCTTCCAATTTATTTTCCGATTTGAGCGGACATTCCGAAAGCACCGGACGCACTTCCACTTTCGCGCCAAAAGGCAATCCCGGACATTGCCGCGCGATGGCCACGGCCTCGTCCATCGTCGCCACGTCGAGCATGAAATAGCCGCCGATGGCTTCCTTGGCTTCCGCAAACGGGCCGTCCGTCACCGTGCGGTTTTTTCCGGAAACCGTTTTGCCTTCCAAGCCGAGCGGATGACCGGCCACGACTTTGCCTTCAGCCATCAATCCTTTGAACCACGCCATCCAGTCTTCCGAAACTTTTTGCGTTTGCTCTGGCGCCAAGCCTTTGTGCCAGTCCATTCCGACGAACAGCAGCATGTAGCCGCTTTGATTTTTTTGTGTATTCACATTTTTCCTTTCGTTTGTTGTTGATTTAACTTTCGAGATTAAGACGAATGAGCCGTCGTTTTCAGGACAATTATTTTGCCTTTGGATTCATTTCCCATATTGCGGCACTACCACGGACTCGGTTGAGGCTTGCCCGTGGTGATCAGTTTGCGCAAATTGCCGTTGACGAGCATGCCCCACCCGTTTGAGCAGCCGTCGTAACACTCACAGGCCGGTGCCAACCCAATGTGCGTGAAGCGCACTTCGGTTTTGCCGCCCTTTTTACCAATCTCAAAAACAATGTCCGTGCCCTTCCACTCACTCTTGTCTTTGACAAAATCAAGGCGGGCGTCCAATACGTGCCAGACGACCCTCTTGCCAGGAACGAGTTCGGTTATCTTTTGTTTGGAACGGTGCATGTCTGGAACACGGTACGTGAACTCGGCATCGAGTTTGTCCGTGTTGCCTTCGACTTCACCGGACCACCAGCCACGAACATTGTTGATGGCGTCGAAGGCCTCTTTTGGCTTTTGGCTTACCGTAAAAGAAGTTGTGTAATCCTGACTGCTCATTTCCCGGGCCTTGGCAACCACTTTTTCCAGAGGATTCGGCTGGCCTTTGCCTTTGGCAATCAGATTGCGCAAACTGCCCTTGATGTAAGAACCCCACGCATCGGAACAGACATCGAAGCACTCATATTGGGGAACCAAGCCCTGATGCGTGAAGCGGACTTCCGTTTTGTTGCCCTGCTTTGAGATTTCAAAAATAACTTTCGTGCCCGTCCACTCGGTTTTGTCCTTGGTAAAATTGAAAAGGTTGTCCACAACCAGCCAAACGACCTTTTGGCCGGGAATGAATTCGGTTATTTTCATTGTGCAGTGATGGACGTCCTTGTAACGATACGTCCACTCAGCGCCGGCGCGGTCGGTGCGGCCTTCAATTTCTTCAGACCACCAACCACGAACATTGTTGATGGCATCGAAAACGTCTTTCGGAGATTGGTCCACCCTGAAAGAAGCGGTGTAATTTTGATTTTTCATTATTGTCTCCAGAAAAAATGTGCAGGCGTGATTTTAGTTTCAGTTCATTTCATCGAACCCGGCGTGACCAGAACCATCCAGAACACGCCAAACTTGTCTTTGACCATTCCGAAACGCGCCGAGAAAAATGTTTTCGCCAGCGGCATTTCAACTTTTCCGCCATCGGCCAGGGCATTGAAAGCCTTGTCCGCCTCCGCTTCCGTTTTCACCGAGAGCGACAACGCGAAACCGTCAAACTTCGGCTGGCCCGTGGCGCGCCCGTCCGACGCCATGATGACCGTTTCGCCAATCTGAAATTGCGCGTGCATCACTTTGTTTGAATCCACGGGACCGCAACCGGGCGGCGTCGGTTCGGGACTATCCTTGAATCGCATCAGCATTTTGACGTTTGCGCCGAGCGCCTTTTTGTAAAACTCGATGGCTTCTTCACATTTGCCGTCGAAGAACACGTAGGGTTGGACAATTGCATTTTTCATGATTTTTTCCTTTGTTAATTTGTTAATTGTTTTCGCTCCGTCATAGATACGACGAACGGACAAATCCATTCAGGACAACAAATTTAACTTTTTCCTCCAATCCAGATTATTCGCACGCCTGCAGCCGTTTTTCCAAAAATTTCCTTTCCGGGGGCATTTCCGCCAATTGCAACGCCCGTTGAAAATGCGCCGCCGCAATCGGCAAATGATTTAATTGCAATTCAAAATCGCCCATCACCGCGTGAAACAAGTAATAGGATTCCAGCGATTTCAAATCCGGAATCGCGTTCACCGCTTCGATTCCCGCCTGCGGTCCGCACGCCTCCGCCAGCGCCACCGCGCGGTTCAATGCGACAACCGGTGAATCGTCGAATCGCAGCATCCGGTCGTAGAGCGACACAATTTTTTCCCAATCGGTGGATGGATAATCTTTCGCCGCGCAATGGCACGCGGCCATGCCCGCCTGCAGATGATATTCCGAAATCTCGCCGCCCGCCGCCGATTGCGCCAGATGAAACATCCCGCGCGCGATCATCGGCTGGCTCCATTTCGTCCGGTCCTGCTCGCGCAGGCGGAGCAAATTGCCCTCGTCATCCACGCGCGCCGGCGTGCGCGCCGCGGTCAACAGCATCAGCGCGAGCAATGCGTGCATCTTCGGCCGGTTGCCCGCCGGATGCTTTGCCAGCACCTCCGCCAGGCGGATCGCCTCTTCGCAAATGTCTTCGCGGATCAATCGGTCGCCCGCCGATGCCTTGTAACCTTCGTTGAAAAGCAGATACAACGATTGCAAAACGCCATCCAGCCGTTGCGCCAGTTCCGCGCCGGCCGGAATCTCAAATGGGATTTTGGCCTCGGCGATTTTTTGTTTTGCGCGGGTCAGCCGTTTCGCAATCGCCGCGTCCGTCGTCAAAAATGCGCTGGCAATTTCCGTGACGCCGAAACCGCCCAGCGTTTTCAGCGCCAGCGCCACCTGCGCGTCCGCCGGAATTTGCGGATGACAGCACACGAACATCATTCGCAACCGGTCGTCGGCAATTTCCTCCTCCGAAAAAATCGCCGCGTCCGGCGAGGCAACCTCGCGCTCCATCACGCGGACGATTTCCGCTTCCTTGTCGCGAAAATTTTTCTGCCGCCGCACCACGTCGAGCGCCCGGTTGCGCGCCGTCTGCATGAGCCAGGCCGACGGATTTTTGGGGACGCCGTAAAACGGCCACGTTTGCAATGCCCGCGCGAGCGCCTCCTGCACCACATCTTCGGCCAGCGTGAGATGCTCGACGCCAAAAATGCCCGTCAACGTGGCAACCATCTTCCCGGCCTCGTGACGGAAAAGATGTTCGACCACCCGGGAAACTTCTGCCGGCGGTTGCGACGTTGGTAAATCCGCATTCACAAATTCGCGCAGCTGACCACCTGCCGGCGGAACGGAGCCAGATTGCCTGGTTTGCCCTTTTGCATAATTGAATCCTTTCTTGCCGTTAAATATTGGAATGAATTTAACCACGGATGGACACGGATGAACACGGATTTTTCTGACGCGAATTCAAATACGCTTAAAATCCCAAAGGAATTAAATCAATGAGCCCAGCGTTGACGCGCAGCGGCTACGCTGGGAAACGTCCCACAAAATAATTCCTTCTCCGCATCCGATGGGGAGACTTGAACCGCTTGGGAAGCGGTGAAAGGAATTTGCTGTCAGCAAAGGCCGCAGGCCGAACGAGCAGGGCTGCGAGCGAGTCAACGTGGCCGGAGGCCGGATGAGGTGTGGTCTTTTCGATTGCCGTTCCGCGCAATCAAAGTGACGAAATCCAACCCTTAATGCGTTCGTGGTGGCACTCCTGGTTTCAGCCAGGTCCGGGATCAAAGTTCCGAAACCCAGGGCCGGGATCCCAAGCAGCGCCGGTCAAAGCGACTGGTCCACCCCCAGCTCCAGCATTGTGGACTGATCAACGCAAGTTGAGGGTTCATGGTTGAGAGTTGAGATTTGGCGAGGCCAAAGGCTGACAAAATCAAGCCGGAACGGGAAACCGTTCCGGCCCTTTTGTTTTTATTTCTCGCCTCGAAAGCGAATTCGCAGACCGCTGAAACCAAGGCTGAAGGCTAAATGCTGAAGGCTGAAATTGGGATAGCCAGTTTGAGGGCAATATCGCATCTCAGGATTTCAGTTTTATACGTTTCAGTGTTTTCAACAGCCCGCGTGCTTCACCAGCGAATCATTTTAATCATGGTTGTTGCACCGGCCCGATGAGCGGCGTGCGAACCGGCTTGGCCAGTCCGTAGAAAACCACGACGCCCTGACCGGCCCCAAGCGTGGAGCGAGGTTCGGCACGCCGACGAAGTGCGGCTTTGATGTCCTGCCAGTTGTTGTCCACCCAGACATTTCCGGCCGGATCAATGTCAACATCAATGAGCATCTGCATGCCACCACCGACGTAGCCGCCGGGCGGCGAAATTGCGTCGCCCATTTTTTTGCCGGGCGGCCAGGCCTTGGGGTTGGCACCGCACAATTCCACAATCCCGAATTTGTCGCTGGCAAAGTTGGAAATCCAGACATTGTCGTCGCCATCCACCGCCGCCGCCCACGGGCCGGCCAGACCGTTGCCGCTGATGGGCGAACCGGGCATCTGGGTGCCATCGGGTTTGAGCACGGTAATGCTGCCGCCGGACCAGTAGCCGGGTTTCTGTTTGGACATGGTGGTGGTCAGGTAAGGATCGGGATTGCCCCCGCCTTTTGCCTTGAACAACATGTGAATCCAACTCCACTTGCCGCGCATTGAGCTGCCCAGCCGGTTGCAGACCCAGACATTGCCCTGGTTGTCCACGGCCAGGCCGCTGACGCTGTATCCGGTCTCGAACCTGGCCACCGTGTTGGTCGGGTCATCCGCTGAAAATCGGGTCACCCAATGGGCGGCGGCGTTGCCGACCCAGATGCGGTTCTGCTGGTCAATGGCAAGGCTGAACGGGGCGAGCAGATGGCCGGGGTTTTTGAATGGCTTGCCGGTCTTGTTCACAAACAAAAATTCGGCCTTTTCAGGATCGCCCTTGGGCAGATGAATGACTTGGGAATTCCCAACGTCAAGCGCCCAGATGTCTCCATTGGGCGTGGCGATGATGCCTTGCATGAGGCCGAGCCTGCCGCCAAAGGTCCAGCCATCGGGCGGCGAGAGCGGCTTGCCATTTTTGTCGAACTCGACGATGGCCTTGCTACCGTAGGTGGTGGCCCAGCAATTGTCCTGCGCGTCAACGCACAGTCCAAAGCCGATGCCTTCGACCCCGCCTCCCGTGAAGCCAGTAGTTTCCGGCGAGAGCGGCCTGCCATTCGGCGCAAACTTGGTCAGGTTGCCGTCCCACAGCGCATCCTGATTTTGCGCGCCTACCAGCCAATTATCGCCCGCCCACAAGTTTCCCTCGCTATCGAACATCATCTTTCCCGCCGCACTAAAGCCGCCGCCGGTGAATTTCAACGGCAGCACCCAAGCGCTCGGCGCCCAGCTCAAATAAGGCATGAATGGCGTTGGCCGCAGGGTCTTGCCCTTCGGCACGGGATAGAAATTGTCCAGCAACGCGAAGACCTTCTCCGGCTGATGCCACGGATTGCGCAGGATGGATTCAATCGCGGTCAAGGTGTCCGTCGGGACAGCGCCGGCCGGGGATGTGGCCGCCGCGAAGAAGTTGCTGCAAGCGTCGGCGTTCAGGCGCGTGATGCAGCCGGCCAGCAGGTTGGCGAGCGTGGCGAAGTTGGCCATCGTGGGCGTCTGCGCGCTGTTGAGCGCGTCCTGGATGGTTGCGCCGTAGCCGCCCGTTTCGAGGTCAACGAAGTTGGGCACGTTGCCGGAGGCGATGCGCAGGCCGGGGTTCTTTCCGGTCAAAAACTCGCCCGTCAGAAACTGCGCGCACGTCACCGCCGATGCCACGGTGGAGAATTCGTTGACGACGACATTTGTCGGCGGCGTGGTGCCGAGCACCGCCAGCAGTGCGATGGCATCGTTCGGCCCTTTGTCCGCAGCGGCCTTGGGCGTGCCGCCCTTGGCGACGACATAAAGCACGCTCTCACTCGGCACTTGGTCAATGGCAAACGCGAACGCGCCGCTGTCATCCGTCTTGCCCTGCGCCAATTGTGTGGGTGCGCCTTCGCCCGCCGCGTAAAGGGTGACCGTTGATCCAGCAATGGGCTGGTTGGCACCTTGGACGCTGGCGGTAAAATTGGCAGCGTGAGTGATGAATGTAGTAAACGCCAGCCCACCGGCGAGCACGGCAGCGATGAAGTTTCGTTTACGCGTGGTTTTCATGGCAGTTGCATTTCAGGGATTCGTTTCGTTTGGCTTTGGTTTAACAATTGGCACGGTTGACGGCAAGGAAAACGGGCCGCTCCCGGTTTGGAAGCAGCCCGCGTGGTTCACAAACGAATCATCATTACTCTTGCCCGTGGCGCTGCTTGAACAACTGCATGCGCTGTTCCTGAAATTCCTGCGCCAGGGTGATGAGGATGCCGGTGGACCAGGCAAAGGTCAGCAGTCCGGCGGTGGCGATCATGCCTTCCAGCAACCGCCAAGGCAGCGGCAGGTTGAAGTTGCTGCCCACCGTCGTGTATTCGTTCAACGAGAAATAGTAGGCGAGGCTGCGATTCGGAAATGCGCCCTGCCAAAGAAAAAACATGGCCCAGACCCCCACCTCGGTGAGATGCACGAGCATGATCATCCAGCTGGCCAGGATGACCGGGAACAGGCCCGAGACGATGCCGGTTTTCCTTTTGAACCAGTTTTTTACCGCATGATTGACCCGGAGCACCGCCATCATGCCGAACCCGTGCATGGCCATGGTGATGCCCACCAGGATTACCCCCCAAAAGACTTCCTCCAACGAGGTGGTGTAAAGCGGTTCAACGGATGGATTGATCATGGCTGTGGTTTTTTAGAATTTGAACAGGAGGGAACTCCGACAAGTCGCGAGCAGGCAGAGGAAATAGAGATTTCCAAAACAAACCGATTTGAAAAGGAGGTCGCGGAGGACGCAGAGGTTTTCCTGGCCGGTTCTGCTGCCTCTGCTTGCTCCTGTTGAACCGGTTTTGTCATTTCGGGAACAGGAAGGTAATGGTGAAGCGCAAGCCCCAGTCCGGGCCGCCGCTGGGCTTCTCGACGTAGTAGCGGTAGCCGATCTGAAAGGCGACGGGGTGACCGCCGATTTTCACCAACTGCTGTATGGCAAAGTTCAACGGCACGGTCGCCTGTTCCGCCTGCCAGTTGTAAGTGGTTTCGGTGTTGATGGAGGGCGTGGTGTAGGTCTTGGTGGTGTAGGAAAAGAACGGCTGGAGGTAGGTGGAGTTGATGTTCTGGCGGTTATCCTGACCGGCAAACGACCAGATCTGGTTGGCCAGAATGCCATACGTGAACCCGTGTGATTGCTGCAGCGCCACGATGGTCGGGCCCGCACCCCATTTGCCGCCGCCCAACTGGCTTTCGGTCGCCGTGGGATAATAACCCACCGGACCGGCGCCCAGAATCCAGCCGCCCACCGGGGCCTTGGGCGAAAAGAAAAAGCTTTGCGTGGTGTCGCCCAAACCAGAACGATCCAAACCACCATTGACCGGCGATTCCGCGTAGATGACCGGCACAATGGTGCGGAGAATGAGATTCCAATCCCGGCACATGGAAATCGGAATGACCGGCTGGATGTTGGCCGTGTATTTCATCGCGTGGGCCGGACCGATGCCGAAATCCCAGTTGTTCTGGATGGGCACGCTGATGAGGGCGGCAACGGGGTTGTTGAGCTTCTTGGCCAGTTCAGCCTCCTCGTCCTTGGCGTCGGCGGGTGCGCCGCCCGCAGTGTCAGCGTCCGCCGCGGCGGAGGCCTGCGGCTGATCGTAGGCCAGCAGGCCCGCATCCGCAAAGGGATTGCGGGCCAAGTCCTGCCCGATCAGATTGGGAACTGCTGCCAGCAAAAGGGCGGACAGCCCGAGGATAATTTGTGTTTTCATGGTTTTGTTGATTGGGTGCGAGTTCCGGTGTCGGATTGCTCAGAGTTCTTTCGGTAAAATGAGTGCTTCCGTCAAGAAAGTCTATCCCCATTTAGCTGGTCGTCAGCCCGCGTTTTTTGGGAAAGAGTCATCATTTTTGCGGGCAAAAAACCGAATTCACCCGCCGGCGTCACGCTGCGGCGCGGCAAGGAAGTCAGGAGCCAGAATCCAGAAGTTCAGCAGCCACCGGAGGGTAAACAACTCCGTTTTCACCGCGGCTCACGGGTGCATTCCTGGGAGCGCCGCCGTCCCGGCGGCGATTGGATGGGGAAGGGCTTCGCGGTGAAACACGCCGGCGAGACGCCAGCGCTCCCAGGTCGGCGCATCGCGAAGGCAAAACGAAAAAAAGCGGGCGGCCTCCCGGAGGAAAAGGAGACCGCCCGCCGTGTGGACTATCCGGTTACTGGCTGGCGCCCTTGCTCGCCGCTTCGGCCTCGGCCATCTTCTTGGCCATCTCGGCTTTCACGGCGTCGAGATTGAAGCTCGCACCGCGCTGCATCGGTGGGAATTCGAGGAAAGTCTGGAGTTCCTTGCCCATCACCTGCTGGACAAACACGAAGCGCCAGAAATTGTATTTGAAGAAGTCATCAAAATATTGCTGCGCCCCATCTTTCGTCCCGTTGCCGGGCCAGCCCGTGCGCTCGAACGGATCGAGGCGCAGGTTGGTGATGGTAGGCACGTCAAGATGAACCTTTTCACCCAGCCAGCCATTGGGCTGGTTGATGAAGGTGTATTTGTAATCGTCAATGCGCACAGCGCCAACGGAACTTTCGCCGAGATAAAAGATTTCATGGCGCGTGGACGGGCCTTTGCCGGTGATCATGGCCATCTGGTCATAGCCGTCCAGATGGTTCTTATAAGTCCGATCACCAAGGGTCACGCCCTTGAGCAACTGGTCGGTAATGTTCGGGTTGCCCGCCGCAGTAAGAAAGGTCGGGAACCAGTCCAGGCCGGACATGATGCCGTTGGCAACGGAGTCCGCCGGGATGTGGCCGGGCCAGCGGGCGATGCAGGGCACGCGGAAGCCGCCTTCCATGGTGGTGCCTTTGCACTGTGCGAACGGCGTCTGTCCGCCATCGGGCCAGGTGAAGACTTCGGTACCGTTGTCCGTGGTGAAAACGACGATGGTGTTGTCGTCCACGCCCATGTCCTTGAGATGTTGCAAGATCAGGCCGATGTCATCATCAAGCTGGGCCATGCCGGCTTCCTCCATGCTCCAGCCATTTTCCGAGTTGCGCAGCGCCTCGTATTTCGGGGAGAGGTGCGTGACAATATGCATGCGCGTGGGATTGATCCAGCAGAAGAAGGGCTTGCCGTCCTTTTGGGCCTTGTCCATGAAGTTGATGGCGAAGTCGCGGATATCGCCATCCACCGTCTCCATGTTGTATTTGATGCCGGCCATGGGATGCGGCGGCAGCGGGCCGGCGTCCTCGATCTTCTGTTTGCCGATCTTGCCCCAGCGCGGCATCTCGGTAGCGTCATCCGTGTCCGTGGCCCAGCTATGAACCAGGTTCCGCGGGCCGACGACGTTCAAGAGATTCTGCGGGTAGTTGGGGTGGAACGGGTCTTCCATCGCGTCCAAGTGATACAGGTAGCCGAAGAATTCATCGAAGCCGTGGACGGTGGGCAGGAACTCGTTCTTATCGCCCAGGTGATTCTTGCCGAACTGGCCGGTGGCGTAGCCTTGAGCCTTGAGCGCGGTGGCAATCGTGCAGGCTTCCGCCGGCAGGCCGGTGGGGGCGCCCGCCTGACCGACCGTCGTCATGCCGGTGCGGATGGGCAGTTCGCCGGTGATGAAGTTCGCGCGGCCTGCCGTGCAACTGGCCTCGGCGTAATAGTCCGTGAACAACATGCCTTCCTTGGCAAGACGGTCGAGGTTGGGCGTCCGGCCGGCCATCATGCCGCGGCTGTAAGCGCCGATGTTCCAGATGCCGATGTCATCGCCCATGATAAAGACTATATTGGGTTTCTTGGTACCAGTGTCGGCGGCGGCGGCAGGTTGCGCCGTTCCACCGGCGGCAGCCGGCTGGGCCGTGGCGCAGGAAGTCAAACCGACCGCCGCCGAAGCGGTCAGGACGGTCAGTCCGTATTTGATGAGGTTGCTGCGTTTCATGTTTTGCCTTTCATTTTGGTTTTGGGATTTATTTTGCCCACGCACGAGCGCAAAATGGACTGTTATTGCCTATGTTGTCGCGTTAATGGTTTCGTGGAAAATTTATAAACGAATCGGAGACCCACTTTTAAACCTAATTGGCTTGAGCGCAAGAAGAAAAATGCGCCCGCCGCGCGCGCGGGGGCGCACCGACAAGACAGCGCTGCCCGTCCGCCAGGGAAAATTTTACTTCCCCAAGCGGGTCCGGAGGGTGTTAACTGGGCGCGGAGGAAACGGCAACGAGCAATGACCAACTTAAAATATGGACCTCATTGAACAAATCAACACGCAAGCCAACGTCTATGTGGACATTGAAAACCTGGTTGAATATCTGTTCATCGGCTGGGACCGGATTTTGACCAAGGAGGAGAAACAGCAATTGGCGGCGAAATTCCCCCACCAGCGGCGCATTGCCCTGGCCAAGTTTTTTGAAAATGCGCTGTTGGAAGCCGCAGATAATTTCCCGCAAATGGAACTTCAATTCATCAACCGGCAGCAAGCCGAAGAACCCCCGCCGCCGGCCGCTCCGCCACCACCAGACGCGGCCCCGGCCCCGCCCGCGGGACAGCCGTAACCTCTGCCTCGAAGGCGAACGAATCAGGATTCAATCGCCGAGGGAAATTCCCAGGGCGCGCGCCGTCCGCGTCAGGCTGCCTTCGGGAGTAACCGTCTTGAGCCGGCCGACGGCGTCGGCAATCGGCACGGAACCGACCTGTTGTCCGGTGAACGCGACCATCCTGCCGAATTCGCCGGCGGCGATCAGTTCCACGGCCACCGCGCCGAACATCGAGCAGAGCACGCGGTCAAACGTCGTCGGACTGCCGCCGCGCTGGAGATGGCCGAGCACGCAGCACCGCGCCTCCTTGCCCGTGCGCTTTTCCAGTTCGGCCGTGACCACCGCGCCAATGCCGCCCAGGTGGGCCTCGCGATTGGCTTCCGGGGCGCCGGACGTGACGAAGCCGCCGCCTTTTTCCCGCGCGCCTTCCGCCACCGTGACCAGCGTGAACTTTTTTCCCTTGGCTTCCCGCTCGCGGATCTTGGCGCAGATGCTTTCGTAGGTGAACGGGATTTCCGGAATCAAAATCACATCCGCGCCGCCCGCCACGCCGGCGTAGATCGCAATCCATCCCGCGTACCGGCCCATGACTTCGAGCACCATCACGCGGTTGTGGCTTTCGGCGGTGGTATGCAGCCGGTCCAGGGCGTCGGTGGCGCAAGCCACGGCGGAATCGAATCCGAACGTCATCAGCGTGCCATCAAGGTCGTTGTCAATGGTCTTGGGGACACCGACGACGGGAATGCCGTGTTCATGCATCTGCAGCGCGATGCTAAGCGAGCCGTCGCCGCCGATGGACACCAATGCCGAGAGGCCGAGGGCGTCCATGCCGGCTTGGGTGGCCTCGATCAATGCCTTCGGCAGTTGCCGGCCTTCGCCGTGGCCGGTCTTGGCGGAAAATTTCCCGCGGTTGGCGGTGCCGAGGATGGTGCCGCCGCGGACGAGCAACCCGCTGAGGGCGTTGTAATCGAGCAACCGAAACTGGCGCGGTTCCAGCAGTCCTTCGTAGCCGCCGATGATGCCGAGGGTTTCCCAGCCGCGCATGGCGGCCGCCTTGGCCACGGCGCGGATGACTGCGTTTAGTCCGGGGCAATCGCCGCCGCCGGTGACAATACCAATTTTTTTATTCATGGCCGGTTTTCCGGGTGGGGTTCGCCGTCAGACTGCGAAAGCCGGGGGCCAATGTCACGCACCACTTCCGCGCTTCAGGGCAGGGTCTGGCGTCTGGCGACCCGGAGATGGGGAATGGCAAAAATCCAACATCCAATCAGGAGGCGGCGGGAGGTGGCGCCGGATCAGGCTCGACCTGGTGGGTGGAAATCCATTCGGCCACGAGCCGGTAACCGACGGCCAGCAGGGTCGGGCCGAGAAACACGCCAATAAATCCGAAGGCCAGCGCCCCGCCCACCACGCCGAAGAAAATCAGGATGAACGGCATGTCGCTGCCCTGGCTGATGAGCCACGGCTTGACGAAGTTATCAATGTTGGAGACGCCGACGCCCCAGATGAGCATGAAGATGCCCCAACCGGTCAGGCCCTGGTGAAAAAGCCAGAGGGCGGCGGGAATCCAGATCAACCCGGTCCCCACCACGGGAATCACCGAGGCGAAAAAGGTCAGCAACGCCAGCAGCATGGCTCCCGGCACTCCGGCGATCAGCAGGCCAATGCCCGTCACGATGGCCTGGAGGAGCGCCGTGCCCAAAATGCCATACACGACACCGCGAATTGTCTTCCCGGCCACGGTCAGGAGATGTTTGCCCGGTTCGCCGCCGATGCGTTCAACCGCCGTGGTCAACAGTCCGCCGACGGCAACGCCATCGCGGAACAGAAAGAACGCGACGAAAATACTCAAGGCCAGCTGGATCACTCCGCCGCCCAACGCCAGGCCACCCATGAGCAGCCACGCGCTCGCCGGTTCGATGAGGCGTTGGACTTCCGTCCAAATTTTGGAAGTGTCCGCCGCCATGCTTTGCCAGTAATCCACCGCCTGGGCTCCGACGACCGGCACCCTGGCCAGCCAATCCGGCGGGGCGGGCGGCCCGTTTTCAATCCAGTGCTTGGTGGCATCGGTGAGCTGATTGACGTTGTCGGCGAGCGTTGTGCCCACGACGACAAAGGGGAGCAGAACGATGAGGACCATGCCCAGCGTCATCACCAGGGACGCAAGAGCGTTTCGGTTGCCGAGCCAACCCAGCAGGCGACGATAGACCGGCCAGCTCGTAAAGCAGAGAATCACCGCCCAGAGCAGCGCGGACACAAAGGGGCGCAGCACAATCAGGCAGCCGGCCAGGAGAACCAGCAGGACCGCCCAGCCGAGATTTTGTTCCAGTTTGGAGCGCAGTTGGTTCATATGGTTTTCAGCGGGTTTTCTTTTTTCAAATCAGCCAAAGCGTCGGCCAGCGAGGTCTCACGATGGATGGGACCGACCAGTTTGTCCAGCCCCTCGGCCCGCAGGATGTCGCGCTCGGTCGCGTGGGCCTCGACGACGAGCAGTTCAATGTTCAATGTTTTCAGTTCGTCGTGCAGGCGGGCCAGCATGCCCGCCCCGGCCAGGTCCAGGTACGGCGAGTTGGAAAGATCGCAGACCACGGTGCGCAACCCCCCGGGCTGGCTGCGCACCCGTTCCAATACCGTGCGCTGCACGTGATCCGCATTGAAATACAGCAGCGCACCCTCGACCCGGAAGATGAGCACGCCGGGGACCGGTTGGTTTTCGGGATGCCGGGCGACATCGGAAAAACGGCTGGTACCGGGGATGCGGCCGAGAAAGGCGACATGCGGCGTGGCCGACCGTTGCAGCACCATGACCAGCGAAGCAACGACGGCAAAGATGACGCCATCGAGAATGCCGAGCAGCAGCACCGCCACCAACGCCACCAACGCAACGATGAAATCCAGGCGGCTGACCCGGAACAGGTGGCGAAATTCCCGGACATCAATCAGTCCCAGCACCGCCACCAGCACCACGGCGGCGAGCACGGTGTTGGGCAGGTTGCGAAACAGCCCGGTGAGAAACAGCAACACCAGCCCGAGCGTGACCGAGGCAAACACCAGCGCGAGCGGCGTGCGGGCGCCGGCCTTTTCGTTGACGGCACTTTGGGAAAGTCCGCCCGCCGACGGATAACCTTGAAACAAACCGGCGAGCAGATTCGCCGCACCCAACCCGAGCAATTCCTGCCGCGCATCCACTTCATAGTGATATTTCATGGCAAAGGTGCGGGCGGCGGAGATGCTTTCGATGTACGAAAGCAGGAAACACGCGAAGGCCAGGCTGACCAACTGGCGCCAGGTGTACGCGTCCAGGCCGCGCCAGCCGAAGTGCGCGAGGTCGAAGGCCGGCAGGCCGGCGGGCAACTGGCCGACAATGCTGATGCCGTGTTCCGAGAGGGCCAGCAGCGGGACCGCCACGAGCGAAACGATGACCACCCCGAGCGCCACCGGCCGGCCCGGAAACCATTTGTCGCCGAGCATCAGCAATATGACGGCGGCCACACCCACCATGAGCACCGCGGAATTGGTCTCGCCGAGCTGCCGGACAATCAGCGCCAGACGCGAGAAAAAATCGGCGCCGCCGCCCGGCACGCCAAACAGCCTGGGCAGTTGCGTGACAATGATGGCCAACGCGGCGCCCGCCTTGAATCCGGTGAGAATGCTGTCGGAGATGAAATTGACGATGACGCTGAGTCGCAGCAACCACGCCAGCACGAACAGGGCCGCCGTCAGCACCGTGGTGAGCGCCGCCAGTGTCAACAGCCGTTCGGGGTCGTTGCCGGCCATTTGCGCGATGGTGACCCCGAAGACGAGCGAGATGGCCGAGGTCGGGCCAATGGCCAGATGCCGTGACGACCCGAAAACTACGTAGCCCAATCCGCCAACGAGGTAACAATAAAGCCCCATCTGGGGCGGCAGACCCGCCAGCGCGGCGTAGGCGAGCGAAACCGGGATGGCGTAGGCGGCCAGCGTGAACCCGGCGAGCAGGTCGGGCGCCAGCCATTTTGACTGGTAACCGGCCAGCCACCGGGCCGGCGGAAAAAGCGTCTGCCATCGCGCATTCATTGGTTGGAAAAAGGCCAAAGGCTTCCACCCTCGCCAAAGCCATGGTGGACAGGGAAGGCTCAAGGCTAAAGTTTTTAATTTCGGCAACGCGGGCGCAATCAGAACATCGGTACCCGGCGCTCCCCCACCCTGCTGCATTGCTGCTGAAAAAACTCGCGGACGGGCCGTCCGCGCTCCTATTTTCTCCGCGTGCACCTGGCCCGGCTGCGACTCCGCGACTTCCGCAATTACCGGCGGCTGGACGCCGACTTTGCGCCGGGCTTCCACTTGCTGCTCGGCGACAATGCGCAGGGCAAGACGAACATTCTCGAAGCGGTTTATCTCCTGGCCACGCTGCGCTCGTTCCGCGGCGTCGGCGGCGCGCAGATGATCCGGCACGGGCAAAAGGGCTATTTCGCCGGCGGCAACGTCACCGGCCAGGGCGAACACGAAATCAAAATGTACTGGTCGGCCAAGGAGCGCAAACTCGCGCTGGACGGACGCCCGGTGAAAAAACTCACCGACTACCTCGGCGTGTTGCGCACGGTGGTGTTTTGCACGGAGGACGTGCAGCTGGTCAAGGGCGCCGCGCGCGCCCGCCGGCGGTTTCTCGACCTGCTGCTGGCGCAAACCCAGCCCGGTTACCTGCCCCTGCTCCAGCGTTACATGCACGCTGTCCGCGCCCGCAACGCGCTGCTCAAACAGCGTTCCACCGACGAGGCCACGCTGGACAGCTTCTCGCGCGAACTGGTCGAGCTGGGCGACCAGATCATCCGCGCCCGCCGTGAACTCGCGCCGAAGTTTTCGCCGCTGGCCCGGCTGACCTATCGCCGCATTTCCAATGATGCCGAGGAATTGCGCCTTGAATACCAGCCCAGCGTGAAAAAGGATTTTGCCGTGGAACTGGCGCAATCCCGCAATCGCGAACGGACGTACCGCTCCACGCTCGTCGGGCCGCACCGCGACGATTTGCAACTGCTGCTCAATGAAAAGTCCGCCGCCCAATTCGGCAGCGAAGGCCAGAAACGCACGCTGGCCATCGCCTTGAAAATGGCGCAGGCGGAATATCTCACCGGCATCCACGGTTCCGCGCCGATCCTGCTGATTGACGACGTGATGGGCGAACTGGACGTGAAACGCCGCAGCGGTTTCCTGCCGTTGCTGGAACAGGCGCGCCGGACCAGCGGCCAGGTTTTCATGACCGCCACCGAGGAAAACTGGCCGGCGGAACTGGGCAAGGATTTGCAGCGGTGGCAGGTCCAGGCGGGAAATTTGAAAAGGTTTTAACACTCAACATTCAACGCTCAACGCCCAAGTATTCAACCGGCCAGAGTGCCCTATTCAAAGTTCGGCGTTGAATGTTGAATGTTCGATGTTTCCCCTTTCCTGATTTCCTCATTCCCCATTATCTTTCCCCCATGCGAATTTTATCGGGCATCCAACCCAGCGGCGCGCTGCATCTCGGGAATTATTTCGGCATGATGAAACCCGCGCTCGAACTGCAGGAAAAGGGCGAGGCGTTTTATTTCATCGCGGATTATCATTCGATGACGTCGCTGTTCGACCCGGCGGAGCGGCGCCAGAACACGCTCGACGTGGCGCTGGACTTTCTGGCGTGCGGGCTCGACCCGAAGAAAACCGTTTTCTTCAAGCAATCCGACGTGCCGGAAGTGACCGAGTTGATGTGGCTGCTTTCCACCGTTACGCCGATGGGCCTGCTCGAACGGGCGCACAGCTACAAGGACAAGGTCGCCAAGGGCCTCGCGCCGAGCCACGGCCTGTTTGCCTACCCGGTGCTCATGGCGGCGGACATTTTGATTTACGACTCGAACGTGGTGCCGGTCGGGCGCGACCAGAAGCAGCACGTCGAGATGACGCGGGACATCGCCATCAAATTCAACGAGCAATACGGCCAGACGTTCGTGATTCCCGAGCCGCAGATCCGCGAGGAGGTCGCCGTGGTGCCCGGCACCGACGGCCAGAAGATGAGCAAGAGCTACGGCAACACGATTGAGATCTTCGGCGACGAAAAGGCGACGCGCAAAAAAATCATGGGCATCACCATGGACAGCCGCACGCCGGCTGAACCGAAGCCCGACGCGGACAAAAACCTTGCCATCCAGCTGCTCAAGCTCGTCGCCTCGCCGGCGGTCGGAAAAGAGTTTGAAGACAAACTGCGCGCCGGCGGACTCGGCTACGGCGATTTGAAGAAGGCGTTGTTCGAGAATTACTGGAATTACTTTGCTGATGCCCGCAAACACCGCTCGGAACTGGCAGCGAACCTGAGTTTCGTTAACCAGGTGCTTGCCGATGGCGCTGCCAAAGCCCACACGCTGGCACAGACGGTTTTGAAACGCGCCCGGAAAAACTGCGGCTTGGAATGAATCCGTCTGCCGCAAATCAAACTGCGGCCACCCGCCTGCGCCTGCGCATCACGGCAGCGGCGGAAACCATTGTACGCTCCGGCCATCCGTGGCTTTTCGCCGACAGCATCCACGAAACGAATCGCGCCGGGCAGTCTGGCGAACTCGCTGTCATCTACGACCGCAAGGACCGTTTCCTGGCGGTGGGTCTGTTTGATCCTGACTCGCCGATTCGCGTGCGGATTTTGCACGCGGGCAAGCCGCAGACGATTGATCGCGCCTGGTGGCAGGCCCGGCTGGAGCAGGCCCTTGCCCGGCGGCGTGGTTTATTCGACGCGCAAACCACTGGTTACCGCCTCATCCATGGCGAAAGCGACGGCTGGCCCGGTCTTGTGCTGGATCGCTACGACACGACGCTGGTGCTGAAACTTTATACGGCGGCGTGGCTGCCGCGACTGGCCGACACGCTCGCCCTGCTCCGGGAAAATGTTCCCACTGAACGGATAGTTCTCCGGTTGAGCCGCAACATCCAGGCCGTCGCCCAAACCCAATTCCAGCAGAGCGATGGGCGGGTTCCACTCGGCCGGTCACCGGCCGGGCCGGTGATTTTTCTGGAAAGCGGTCTGCGCTTCGAGGCGGATGTTGTGCGCGGCCAGAAGACCGGTTTCTTCCTCGACCAGCGCGAAAATCGCCGCGAGGTGGAAAAGCTGGCGCCGGGGCGACGGGTGCTGAATGCCTTCAGCTTTTCCGGCGGTTTCTCGGTGTATGCCGCGCGCGGTGGCGCAACATCGGTGACGGACCTCGACATCAGCGCCCACGCCCTGGCGGCTGCCAATCGCAACTTTGCGCTGAATCAAAATGTCCCCGGCGTGGCGGCTTGCCGCCATGACACCGCCCAGGGCGACGCCTTTGAATGGCTGGCAGCGAGCGCGGCAAAATTTGACCTGGTGGTGCTGGACCCGCCGTCGCTGGCCAAGCGCGCCACGGAACGCGAAGGCGCCCTGCGCGCCTACGAACGGCTGGCAACGCTGGGCATTGCCCGGCTCACGCCCGATGGAATTCTGGTGGCGGGCTCCTGTTCCGCGCACGTTGCCGCGGAGGATTTTTTTGACACGGTGCGCCGCGCGACGATGAAGTCGGGGAGAAAATTCGCGGAACTGAAATCGTTACGCCATCCGCCGGACCATCCGGCCGGCTTCAAGGAAGCGGAATACCTGAAGGTGATCTACCTGAAAATGGTGCCGTGATCCGGCTTCGCCGGCTCACCGCCCTCACACCGTTTTATTTCCCGCGTTATATCCATCCGCCCTAGTGCAGGTTGAAGTTGAACTGGAACCGGACGAAGCGCTGGGCGTTGGTGCTCAGGGCGGCGGGATCGAAGTATTTCCAGGTCACCCGGCCGTCGTCGCCCGCCACGCTCTGCAACAGTTGCAGGATGGACGGGTTATTTGACCAAGTCACCAGGTCGGCTGAAAACTGCGGGACGACCGTGACATCGGTGGCGCCGCCGGAAAGTTGGAGGGAGACGGTCAGGTGCGAATCGGCATTGATGGTTTCCACCGCGGGCACCAGCCGGGGGGCAACATCCGCCTGGGCCGGATTGAGTCCGTACAGGTATTCCGCCAGGTTGTTGAGGCCGTCGCCGTCGGGATCGGCGTACGGACCGGCCACCGCATTATTGGTGGAAACACTGCTGTCCCAGAAGAGATTTCTCCAGGTGGAATAGGTTTCCGGATGGGCGGTTCCGCCCGGCTTTCCGCCCGGCATGGCCGAGGCCATCCAATTGGTGGCGATACCGTGATTCGGGTTGGACGACGGGTTGCGAAGGATCAGCGACGGGCCTTTGCCGTCGGCCGCGGTGGGCCAGGGAGCAGCGTCGTCATAGACAAAATCCCGGATGGCGGAACCATCAGCGGCCTGGAGACGAAGTTCTTCGCCGCCGTTGGACAGGTTGCCTTTATATTGGCCCGCGATGAGGCTGTCATACGCGTGGCCGTAGCGGGTCTGGAAGGAGCTCAGCGTATTGACGATCAGGACACTGGCGCCGGGCGCCACGTTGCGGATGGAGCCGCTGCTGAAATCAAAAGTGATGCCGACGGTGAACTGGACACCGGAGAGATCCACCGGCGCAGCGCCAATGTTCATAAACCGGACAAACTCGAACGTTTCGGTGTCGGTGATGCCGGCGGCGGCCTCGGCCGCGGTTGGCTTGGGCGGATGATACATGAACTCCGCGATCACGAGGTTGTTGCTCGAAGCCGGTTGCGCCGCCAGGACGAAGGTGGCTTCCGTGATGGGGCTCCATTCGCCGGTGGTATTGTTGCGGGCGCGGGCTTTGACGGTCTGGATCTGGTTCACGGGAAAGGCGGTGGTGTAGGCGATCGCGGTGGTATTCAAGTCGCCGCCCATCAGCCGGGGATCCTGGCCGTTCAACGTGTAGTAGATGGCGGCGGTCTGGCCGGCGGTCGCAACAGCGGACGTGATGCTCAGGGAGTAATTGGCCGGAACCACTCCGCCAAACTGGCTGAACACAGGCGGTTCGGTCACGGGCCAGAAGCCAGCGTCACGGAGCATCTGCCGGCCGGCCGTGGTGCCGAGGAGAAAGGAACGGCGACCGGTCCCGGGAGCGACCCAGGTGTCGAAGGCGCTGGTGTTGAGTGCGGAACCGACATTGTAGAACATGAGCGGACCGACCTCGGTGACCAGTTCGCCGAGGCGCTGGGCGAAATGGCTCTGGAGCGGCCCGGTGGCGTCCGGGTCGCGATCGTCCAGCATGCCGCCGTTGAACAGGTGAAGGTTCACCCGGTCGGCAAACCGGAGCTTGAACTCGGGACTGGTGGACAGCCGGCGGAAGATCCGGGGCAGATAGTTCCAGTCGTTGGGGTCGAGCAGCAGGTCATTGCTGAGGGTGTTGTAACTCACCGTCTTGTTGTAATAGCTGTTGACGTCGAAGGCCCCCTCGGCATCCCAGACGGCAAACCGGAACCGGCTGTTGGGCCCGGCGGATCGCTCACGCGCGATGACGAAGTTGTTTCCCGGCCAGTCCCACATCGCACAATAGGTGTTGAGCAGGTAATAGTCCGCCACATTGTCGATGTCCATCTGGTTCGTGATCGACTGCCAGTTCGCCGTGACGGTCAGGTCGGTGTCCAGGGTCGAGAGGAGCTGGTAAAAAGCCGTGGCGTCGCCGTCCACCCAATTCCAGCTGTAGTTGACGTCCCACGAGGCAGCGCTGTTGTAATGCTGCTGGAAGAACGGCTCGCGGATGCGCTCGGTGAGATTGAACACGCCCTTGTACACCGCATTCAGGTACATCGAGCAAAAGAGCCCGCGCGCGCCCACGTGCCCCATATCGATCCACAGCCGCCGGACCAGCTCATCGGTGATGAACGGATTGTAATTGTCGTTCTTGCCGGCGCGCAGCCGGAGGTGCTGGAACTTATGGACTGGATAGTTCGTGAACAGGAGATAGTCGAGGGGGTCGGAGCCGTAGTCGCTGTTGAAGTGGATGTTGAACGAAGGCTTCTGAAATGAATCCCAGGGATTCCACGGAGAATCCGTTGCCACATTCTGGAGGGTGTAGCGGGGGCGTTGATAGTCGCTGCCGCTCATCCGCAAGCCGATGTCATCCCGCAACGGGGGCTGGTTGGTAGGGTAATATCCCAGCGGGGCGTAGAATTCGAAATGGGTGGCACGTTCGAAGGGGTAACCGTCGCCCTCGGCATTGTTGTAATCCGAAGCAGTGCCCGCCTGCCAGATGTTGCCGCTGGAGGTGGGCACCCAGGATCCTCCCACAATGGCCATGATGCCGCGGGGTTTGTAAAAATCGCGGCCGGGGTCGGCGGTCAACAGCAGGACCGGAACGTTGGTCAACGCCGACGGCTGCTTCAAAAGATAGCTGTAGGTGACCACATCCGAAGGGAGCGATCCGGCCAGGAAGGCTCGGGCGCGAACAACGGTGCCGGTTTTGTCATTGGGCTGGCTCAACGAAAGCGCGCTGCCGTAGGTGAAGCCGTTAAGCAGAGTCGGTTCCGAACCATCCAGCGTATAGCGAACGATGCTGCCCGGGGTGGAACCCAGCAGCTGCAGCGTCAGGGAACTGGCGTTGTAGCGGCCGCCCGGCAGACCGGCATTCCCGGCGTCCACGAACTGCGGCGCGGCGACCTGGGCGGCGTAGAATGCACCCTCATTGGCGGCTCCCGGGGTGGCGGCATCGAGATAGCCGAACTGAGCCGCATTCGTTGGATTGCGCCCAAATGAACAGGAGAAAATCTGGGGTGGATATTTCGGCGCCAGTTGGTCAACCACGGTTCCCAGGGCGTTGAACAGTCCGAGGTATTCGCCCTGCCGGCCAAGCTTGAAATTTGTATGAATCCGACGGGCCGGACCGGCGGGGGCGTTGGCTTCGTTCCGGTCGTCGCACAACACCAGCAGGTACCCGTTGGCTGGGATGGTTGTGTTGGCCGGGAAATACCACTTGGTTGGCAGGGAGGCGTCATCCGTCAGGGACCAGCCGGTCAGATTCACCGGGGCCTGGTCATTGTTATAAAGTTCCACCCAGTCGACAAACGCCGAGGGCTGGTCGTAGTTGCCCTCCTCGCCCTGGGGTGCCGTGAAGGTGTTGGTGATCAGCCCTTCATCGACCACGCCGCCGGACGGTTCATAGCGGCCGACGAAATATTGCCACGGGCCACCGGGACTGCCGAAGGTAATGAACAGGAAGGGCACCGAATTGGAGTCCAGCCACAGGCCGGTGTTGATTTTGAATTCCGGAGTGGGGATATGCTGGGTGATCTGTTCCGGCACCGCGACAGTGGAAGGCAGTTCCGCGTTGTGGGCCTGGATGGCGAGGACATTCCGGCCGGGAACCAGCCAGCGTGAAGCCGGGCCGAGGTTGAACTGGTTGGCTCCGAAAGAAACGTTGCAAGCCGCCTGACAGGCATACATGAATTGGTTGGTTGGCCCACAATTGGCCCGGGCGACTTCGCGGCCGTTGATATAGGCCACAAAACCGTCGTTGCAATCGACAGGCAGATTCAACTGATTCGTGGAGGCGGCCTGCTCCGCGGTGGCCTGGAATTCCTTGCGCAGAAACAGCGACGGCGCCTGGTTCGACATGGATCCGGTCAGGTCGGTGGACATCCCGGTGAAGCCGTAGCCCGCCGGGAGATTCCCGGTGCTCCAGGCGCTGTCCACGTATTCCGGGGACTGCCACTTCACACCGCTTCCCAGGTGCGCCACATCATTTGTTGACCAGGACAATCGTCGATCGCTGGAACCAGCCATGAACTCGTTGATCATCACTCCACCTTGTGCTTGAAACAACAGACCGAAGGTCAACAGCGAGAAGAGAAGCTTCATTTAACATGAATATACCAAAACGATTCTAATGTCCATCCGTGTTTTAGGGAGTACAACCCGCGGTGAACCTCGCCCCGCCAGCAGAAAGCCTGAAGGACCCGGTGTTCCGGGTCATTGGCGCCGATGACTGAGAAACCATTCGTAAAGTTTCGGATTGGCGTAGGTCTCCGTATGAACGTCGTGTCCGGAGTGCGGATAGAGCGTCAGGGCCACATCGCGGCACCCGGCCTTTTTGAGGGCGGCCACCATGACCTTGGACTCGGAGGCGGGTACGACCGTGTCCCTTGCCCCGTGAAATGCCCAGACCCCGAGCGAGCGCATCGCCCGGCGCTGATCCGGGTTGGCCAGCAGGATGTCGGCGTAGGTGCCACCGCCGCAGACGGGAGCAATCGCGGCAAAGCGTTCCGGACGTTTCAGACCCAGGCTCCACGTGCCATAACCGCCCATGCTCAAGCCGGTGAGGTACACCCGGTGGGTGTCCACCCTGAATCGGTCCCGGACATGGTCGAGCAACGCCAGCAGCGCCGCGTCATCCCAAATCTGTCCGGGCGGGCATTGCGGCGAAACGAGGATGAAGGGGAATTCTTTTTTTTGGGCTGCCAGTTTCGGCGGGCCATGCTTCGCGACCAGGGCGAGATCGGTGCCGCGTTCCCCGGCGCCGTGCAAAAAGCAAAGCAGCGGCCAGCGCCGGCGGCCCACGGCCTGATATTTTTCCGGCAAATAGAGCAGCGACCGCAGCTCGATCTTTCTCGTGACCCGGCCTTGAAATCTGAGTTCTTGCTGCAAAACAGCCACCTACATGATCTTGAGTTTGGGCAGATCCTGAGAATCCACCAACCCGACCGGCTCGCGTCTGGTGTTCACCACAATCAGGTCGTCGATGTTCCGCTCGTTGAACATTTTCAGCGCCTCCACGGCCAGGGCCGTCTCGCAGATGCAAATCGGCTTGGGCGTCATCACTTTTTTCAGCGGCTGCCCGAGCAGGTTTTGATCGCTGGCCATGTGCCGGCGGAAATCGCCGTCGGTGAACACGCCCACGAGCTTGCCGCGCGCGTTCACCACGCTCAGGCTGCCGGATTTGGCGCGCGTCATTACCAGCAGCGCCTCCTTCACCACCAGGTCCTCGCGCGCGATGGCGTTGCGCTCGCCGGTGCGCATGATGTCGCCAACCTTCATCAGCATCGCCCGGCCGATCGCGCCCGACGGATGGAATCGGGCGTAATCCTTCTGCTTGAACCCGCGCGCCTGCAACACGGCCATCGCCAGCGCATCGCCCAGGACCAGCATCGCCGTCGTGCTGGCGGTCGGCGCGAGGTTGAACGGGCAGGCCTCCTGCGGCACATGCACGTTGAGCGTCAGATCGCTGTGCCGGGCGAGCGCCGATTTGGCATTGCCGGTGAACGAAATGATTTTGACCGAAAACCGCTTCAACGCCGGCAGCAGATTGAGCAATTCCTCCGATTCACCGGAATAGCTGAGCGCCAGGATCACGTCGCCGTCGTTGACAATGCCGAGGTCCCCGTGCAGCGCGTCCACGCTGTTGAGCACAACACTTGTCGAACCGGTGCTGGTCAGCGTGGCGGCAATTTTTTGCCCGATGTTGCCGGATTTGCCGATGCCGACGATGACGATTTTTCCGCGCTGCCGCAGGGTCAACCCAATCAGCTCCACGGCGCGGTCGAAGGATTGGTTTAATTGCGCGCGCACAGCCTTGAGCGCGGCGAGTTCGATGTCGAACACTTTGCGGGCATGTTGCAGATGGCTCACGCCGGGAGTCTGTCACGACCACCGGGGACTTTCAATCGCTGAAAATCCCGGCTGCTGGCCGCCCTGCGGCGGCTCAAGTGTCCACCAGATCGAGACAAGGACAGAAATCACCGGCTGGCCTGAAACTGCTGGGTCACCCGGTCCAGGCGCTGGTTGTCGGCGCGGATCCGCGCGGCGAGCGTCCGGGCCGTGGCCTGCAGGAAGGGTGTGGCCAGCGCGGGCGCTTCCTGGGTGAGCCGGTCAAACGCCACATCGGAGATCTTCAGCACGATACTGTCCGCATTGGCAATGACATCCGCCGACCGGGGCCCGCGATCGAACAGCGACATGTCGCCAAAAAAATCGCCGGGCCCGAACGTGGCCAGGATGGTTTCCTTGTCCCCGACCATCACCCGGGCCCGCAGTTCGCCTTGCAGGATGAAGTACATGCCGTTGCCCGCATCGCCTTTTTTCACCACCGCCATCCATTGCGGCACCTTGTGCACTTCCATGAATTCGGTCAGCCGGTCCAGTTGCGCGTCGTTAAGCTGGGAAAGGATTTTGATGCGCCGCAGCGAGCCGGGTTTGATGCCCGAACTGGAAACCGAGGTGGAAACCGGAAGGATATCCTGGTTGAAATGCACCTGGAGTTCGGGAATTTCCGCCGCCCGCCGCCAACTGCCGTCCACCCGCGCGAAGACCCAGGTATCGGCCAGGACGCGCTCGTCCTTGACCCAGTCAACCAACGTCGAAAGTTTCACCGGACCATAAGGGGCATCGTCAATTCCCCAGATGATAAACTCATTAACACTGTCCTGTAACTCCATGATGCCATCCTACCACCAGCCTTGGACTTTTGGAAAGCAAAAAATGCCTGTCAATCACCGGTTTTGACCCCTTTCCGGGTCGTCTGTGCCTAACTCAGCAGCAGATCAGTTTGTTCTTGAGGCAGGGTCATCGCGCTGCGATGACCGCGCCGCGTGCAGCGGCACAAAGGGTATCCCAAGGTCGTTCCGCCCGCTGCACGCGGGCGGGGACGCCGCATCGCGGCATCCGTATCATCGCAAATTGACCATCCGCCACCGAAATTATTTCGACTGGGCAAAGAGCATCAACACACGCGGGCCCCGGTCGGTCAGCAATTGATATTGAGCCTCCTGCGGCCCGTGGGGAACAGCCAGGCCGTCACAATGTTTGTCGCGCACTGGCTGGCCATCGACGAGCAGCATATAATGATGCATGCGGCCGCACTGCAGGTGATGCAGGTTGACATGCCAGGCATCCATCACGCCGTCCCGGGTCAGCGGCACCTTCTTCCAGTTCGTGAAAGTGCCGACAATCTCAACCGTGGCCGGCGCCTTCGTCTGGCCATCCGGCAAGCGCCAGCGGAAGACCTTGCTGTAAGCCTGGCGGCGTTCCGCCGGGTTCTGCGCCGGAGCCGCCATGCCGGAAGCCAGTTCAGGCATGATCGGACCGCTTCTGGGTGGCATGACTGGGCCTCCCTTTAGCGGCGGCTTCTTTAAAAAGGCATTCCCAAAATTGTTGGACATACAGTCTTGTTCTTGGCGGGGAAGTTACACGAGTTTCACGGCCGGCTCAAGTTTCACCCTCGTTTGCACGGTTTGACCTATTCCGTGTTCGGATAGGAACCGAGGATTTTGACGAAGTTGCAATGGGTGCCCAGCAGTTGGATGGCCTTGACGACCTTGCGGTTCTGCACATGGCCGTCGCAATCGATGAAGAAGAAATATTCCCACGCCTTCCGCTTGCTCGGGCGTGATTCAATCTTCGTCATGTTGATCTGGTGACGGCGGAACGCGGCGATGGCCTGGTGCAGCGCCCCGGATTTGTCGGCGACGCTGATCAGCAGGCTGGTGCGGTCGTCGCCGGTGGGCGGAGTGCACTGGCGGCCGAGCACGAGGAAGCGTGTCGCGTTGGCGGCGTTGTCCTGGATGTCCTGCTCGATCAGGCGCAGGCCGTACTTCTCGGCGGCCAGGACACCCGTGATGGCCGCCACTTTCCCGCGAAGCTTGGTGTTTTTGACCGTCGGGTGGGCCACCAGTTCAGCCGAACGCGCATTGGAGGAAGTCTCAAATATTTCCGCCCGCGGCAGGTTTTTTTGCACCCAGGAACGGCATTGGGCCAGGGCCTGGGGATGCGCATAGAGACGCTGGATGTCCCGGCCTTTGCCGTTGCCGGCCAGACAGTACTGGATCGGCAGAACAATCTGCGCCACGATCTTCAGGTCGCTGTCCACGAACATGTCAAGCGTGTGCGTGACCACCCCTTCGGTCGTGTTCTCCACCGGCACAACGCCGTAATCCGCGCGGGCCTTGCTGACCTCGGCGAAGACATCGGTAATGGTTTTTTGCGAAGTATAACGGAGGCTGGAACCGAATTTTTGAATGGCAGCCTGATGCGTGAAGGTCGCCTCCGGCCCGAGATAGGCGATGGTCATCGTCTTTTCCAGGGCCAGCGCACTGGACATGATTTCACGGTAAATTGCTCGCAACTGGTCATTGGTCATCGGCCCGCGATTGAGCTCACAGAGGCGGTCGAACACGGCGCGCTCACGGTGCGGCGCATAGATCTCCTCGCCCGCCTTGAGCTTCATGTCGCCGATGGCGAGCACGTGCTTGGTGCGCTGGTTGAGGAGCCGGACGATTTGCGCGTCGAGCCGGTCAATAGCGGTACGGTGTTCGGGAATGCTCACAACCTCCGCAGCATGCCGCATTAAAAATGAAGAATCAAATCCGTTTCACGCGAATCTCGGCTGGTTCCGGAATTCTTTGGTTGAGGCCGCGCCGGCGCTTGCCCCTCGTGCAGCGCCTCTCGACTCATTTGGCTCCGGGCTTGCAAATTCCGCGCAATCCGCTTCGCTGGAGTCATGTTTCCGTATGTCGCCCTGACCAAGGACAAGACCTGGCAGCCGGGTCGGTATGCTGGCGTCGAGTTGATGCTCTTGCACAAACATGAAAACACCGGCGGCGTGGTGGTGCTGCGCAAGTTCAAAGCCGGTCACACCATCCCGGCGCCAACGAATGGGCCTATGTGCTGTCCGGCGAGTGGGACGAATCCGGCGTAATCCACCGCCCCGGCACGCTGTTCCATGCGCCCAAAGGCATTCCGCACGGCCCGCATGTCGCCAAAACGGAAGTCAAGAGCCTGACCCTCTTCGACGGCCCGTTGACGGTGGTGTGAGATGCGGTTGGAGAATCCAAATTCCACTGACCCGGAAAATTTTTCCCGACTCGTTCAGCATTTAACGTGAAATCGTGCCGCAGATTTGTATCCTCAATGCCGTGACAATTCCGCGTCCATTCCTCGCCGCCGATCCCCGGGTGCGATGGCTGCGGACCGTCTTGCTCGGCTCAACCCTGCTCGGCATGTTGTCCTGCATCCCGCTCTGGCTGGCCACGCGCGAATATCCGCTCGTGCCCATCTTTGCCTGGGGGCCGGTGGTGCCGCCGGCCTTTGGCCCGTTGTTCCTCGGCTTCACCTTGATTTCCCTCGTGGCGGCGGCATGGTTTTTCCGGCCCGCCACCGTTTTCTTTCTGGCCGCAACCTTATACCTCTATGGCTGCGATCAAAACCGCGGACAACCCTGGATGTATCTGTATTGGGTGATGCTCCTGCTGAACTTGTTGCCGGAACGAACCGCCCTGGCCGCGTGTCGCGTCGCGCTTTCACTCCTCTACCTTTGGGCGGGCATCCAGAAATTGAATGTCACTTTTTTCAAGGCGATGACCCCGTGGTTCATCCAGCCGGCCATCGACTGGGGCTTGCCGGACGTGATCGTCACTGCGTTGCATTTGGGTGTGGCGTTGACTCCGCTTTGGGAAATTTCCATCGGCGTGGGATTGTGGTTTCCCCAGACGCGCCGGTTCGCCATTGCCATTGCCGCCGTGTTGCACGGAACGGCGCTGCTGTTTCTTGGCCCGCTCGGACACAACGTCAACCTGGTGGTCTGGCCCTGGAACATCACCATGGTCGCCCTGCTCCTCGTCCTGTTTGGCGCGAAGGATTGTGCCAGCCTGCCCCAAACGTTGCGCGAACTGCGCCGGTCCTGGAGCGGCGCGCTGGCGGTGGGATTGTTCGGCCTGCTGCCGGCCTTGAGTTACTTCGGCTGGTGGGATTCGTATTTTTCCTTCGCGCTCTACTCGGCCAACCTGGCAAAAGCCGACCTGTATGTGACCCAATCATTTCGAGACCGCCTGCCGTCGCGCTTGCAGATTTACGTCGATCCGGTCGAAAATTTTGATCCCGCGTTCCAGCTGCCCTTTGTTTTTCAACATCCGCGCTGGGCGGCGGCGGAACTGGGCGTGCCGCAACTGCCCGAACCGCGCGGTTATGCCGTCATGTTCCGGCACATCGCCGCCTTCGCCACCAATGACAACGACTGCCGGATGATCGTTGAAACCCGCGGCGGAAAATTCCTGCTCTACCGTCCCGGCCTTTCCCATCCCATCGTTCTCAACCCATAAATTCCGCCAATATTTGTTACAATTGGTGTACCTTCCAGCCATGCGTTATCTCGTCAAAGCCCGCGTCAAGCCCGGACAGGAAAAGCCCCTGCGGCGGGCCATGGCGGAGGGCACGCTCGGCCAGGGCTCGATAGCCGGCGACGAATATATTTACGACCTGGAACGGGCGCGCGTGGGCGATAACGGTGTTGCCCACTGGGTGGAAACCTGCTTCTGCGCCACACCGCTGGCCGAGGAACGGCCGTATTGGGAGGAATATTTTGAACTGTTGAGCGTCAAGGACGCGCACAACCGCAAGAACTGCCGGCACGAAAACGGCACCGTACCGTGGGCGTGCGGTAATTGTGACTGCACCAAACGGCTGGAAAAACGGTTGCAGCAGTAGGGCAAACCGTTTTTGAAAACGTTGGTGAACGCCAAAAAAGCTTCAGAATAAGTAATACCAACTCAGCAGGAAACAGCGCCCTGGTAGGGCGCGTCACTCCGTGCGCGCCGCCCGTAATGCGGAGAAGCGGCGGGCAGAGGACTGCCCGCCCTATCAGGTTGTGCTCACCCCACCTCTTCACTCGGCGTCTCGGCGGCCGCGTGGCGGGTTCCGCCACGGACAATCAACGCAACCGCCAGAAGGATCAACCCGCCCGCCACCAACAGTTCGTGCGAGAAGGCTTCGCGTCCAATGGTGCAACCGAGCAGCACGGCGATGAATGGGTTCACGTAGGCATAGGTCGCCACGCGCGCGGGCGTGGTGGCGTGCAGCAACCATACGTAACAGGTGTAACCCACCAGCGACCCGGCCACGATCAGGTAAAGCCAGGCGCTGGCGGACAGCCAGGTCACCTGCCCAAAAGAAAACTCTGACGCCTCGCCCCGCAGGATTGCCAGACCCAGCAGCAAAGTTCCGCCGGCGATCATCTGCATGGCCACGCCCAACAACGGCGAAGCCGGTTTGTTAGCATGCCGGCCGAATATCGAGCCGAACGCCCAACTGATCGAGGCTGCCATCAAGGCGGCGATGCCCCAGCCATGAGCCGCGCCGGGATGATCTCCATTGCCGTGCGCCAGCAAGGCCACCCCCGCGAAACCCACCGCCAATCCCGCCACCACAAACGGACGCGGACGGACGCCGGCGGGCCGCAGCCAGTCAAACAGCACCATCCACAACGGTGTCAGCGCCACCAGCAACGCGGTGACACTCGAGGGAATGAACTGTTCCGCCCAGGTCACGCCGCCGTTGCCGACGGCCAACAATAAACCACCGGTGATGGCCGCATCACGCCACTCGATGCGCGACGGCGTGGCGCCACCGCGGGCACGCGCGAAGGCATACAACAACAGCCCGGCAGTCAGATTCCGTGTGCCGGCCATCAGGAACGGCGGAATGGATTCCACCGCATACCGGATGCCCAGATACGTCGAACCCCAGATGACGTAGACGGTCGCGAAGGCGGCGATCACGCCCCAAACGGGTGGGGCCACGGGTTTATTTTTCATGGTTATTGACCGGTGCACCGACGGCATTCGGGCAAACAAAAACCCACCGCCGGAAGCCGGCGATGGGTTGTAAATTACTCGGTTATTCGTTTATAGATTCAACTCCTCATCGCCAGGGTCATTTTAGTGACGGCCTTGTGCCATCCCGTGGCGCGAATCGGCCGGGCCGCGCGCTCGGAAGCGCAATTCAAGTTGGCGATGACAGTGTTCATCCGTTCAAAAATGTGGGCGTAATCTAACCCACCGGCCATTCCGGTCAATGGATTATTTGTTCGACGGGTGTCAACTGATTGGTCTACGCCGGAGCCTGGGCCGCAGCCGTCTCCACCTTGCGCTCGCGCAGGGTGTTGAAAAATTCAAAGCCTTCGCGGCACCGGCGGACAAACATGTGCTTGTCCTCCAGCATCGTCTTGATGATGCGCAGGATCGGCTTCGGACGGAAATAGTAGGTGCGGTAGAAGCGGTCCACCTCCTCGAAAATTTGTTCCTTGTTCAGACCGGGATATTCAATCGTGCTGCTCTGGTAGCCTTCCTCGCCCAGGAGATCGGTCTTTTCCTTCTTCGCGAACCAGCCGTTCTGCCGGGCCTGCTCGTACAGTTCCGTGCCCGGGTACGGCGCGGCGAGGCTGACCTGGATGCTGAGCACGTCGAGTTCCTTCGCGAAATCGATTGTTTGCTGGATGGTTTCCTTCGTTTCCACCGGCAGGCCGAGAATAAAGGTGCCGTGAATCAACACGCCGGCCCGATGACAGTCCTTGGTGAAACGGCGCATTTCGTCGGTCGTCACCCCCTTCTTGATCCGGGTAAGGGTGTCGTCGTTGCCGCTCTCGTAGCCGACCAGAAAGAGGCGCAGGCCGTTGTCCTTGAGCAGTTTGATGTTGTCGTAATCGATGTTGGCCCGGCTGTTGCACGACCAGGTGAGGCCGAGCGGGGCAATCTTTTTGGCAATGTCCCGCGCGCGCGGCAGGTTGGCCGTGAAGGTGTCGTCGTCGAAAAAGTATTCCTTCACCTCGGGGAATAACTTTTTGAGATAGGCCATTTCGTCGGCGACATTTTGCGCGGAGCGGACGCGATATTTGTGTCCGCCGATGGTCTGCGGCCAGAGGCAAAAGGTGCATTGCGCCGGACAACCGCGCCCCGTGTACATGCTCATGTATGGGTGATTGAGATAGCCGTTGAAATATTTATTCACGTCAACGTCGCGGCGATAGATGTCCGCCATCCACGGGAGCTGGTCGAGGTTCTCGATCAATTCGCGCTCGGGATTGTGGCGGATCTTGCCGTCCTTGTCCTTGTAGGAAAGCCCGGCAATGGTCGCGAGGTCACGGCCTTCGGCGACTTCCTTGCAGGTGAAATCGAATTCCTTGCGGCCCACCCAGTCAATGGCCGTCGAGGCCTTGAGCGTTTCGGTCGGCAACACGGCGGCGTGCGCCCCGACAAAACCGATCTTCGTTTCCGGTTTCTGCTTTTTGATGGCCTCAGCCACCCGGCAATCATTCTTGAGCGAAGGCGTGCTGGTGTGGATGATGACGTGGTCAAAATCCTTGGCGATGCGGAGGCATTCGGCGATGCCGATCTCGTGCGGTGGGCAGTCGAGCAGCCGGCTGCCGGGCACGAGCGCGGCCGGTTGCGCCAGCCAGGTGGGGTACCAGAAGCTGGTGACTTCGCGCCGGTTCTGGTAACGCGCGCCCGCGCCGCCGTCAAATCCGTCGTATGAAGGGGGTGAAAGAAATAACGTTTTGCTCATGGTAATTAAACGGCTAAGAACTTGCTCGTGCTGCTGCCCGGTTCATTGGTTTTGCCTCGTTTCATTTCAAGCCAAGTATCTGACTCCAAAGCCATATTACAAGGCTTTTTTCAGGGTTATTCGCCGCTCAGGCTGAATCAGCGGAGCCGATTTTCTCCGCTGGAAAATCCATGGCGCAGACTTTCCAGACCAAATTCAGCCGGCAGATGAGTTTGATTCGACGCCGTGGATTGGATCAGTCGGTAGAGACACATTCACGGTCGCGCATCGGCTAAGGTCGTCGCACGGCGCACGGGCCCACGCCCCATCGACGCCAGCCGACGGCAGCGGATGCCAGTCCCACTATTGACACGTTTGGCAGGATGTGAAAATCTGCCACGGTGCCTCGCATGCATGAAACCCTCCGCGCTGACTTTGTGTCAAAAGTGAGGACTGGCGCTTGCACCGGCGAAAGCTTCACCTGACGAATGGTCCATGATTAACCTTTGGCATGCGGCGACCACGATCGTTGGACTCCTTGTTCTGATGGGTCTGGTTTCGATTGTCCTCAGCTATCTGGCCACCCGGCGGCACTTCACGAAATCAGTTCTGCCCGCACTCCCGGATCCCGCCCCCAAGGTGAGCATTTTGAAACCGGTTGAAGGTGCCGGGCCCAACATATACGAAGCGTTCGCTTCTTTTTGCCGGATGGATTATCCCGGCGGCGTGGAAATAATCGTCGGCACCATCCGGCCGGACGATCCGGCGGTGGCGATGGTCGGGCGGCTGCGCGCGGAATTTCCCGACCGTGACATCCGGCTGGTGTTGGCCGAACTGAAAGGCACCAATCGCAAGTCGAGCATCATGGAGGCGATGTGGCAAAAGGCGACCGGGCAGTTTTTATTTTTCTCCGACGCCGACGCCGTCGCGCCCAGGGATTATTTGCGCCAGCTGGTGCCCCGGCTGGCCCAGCCGGAAGTGGGCTGCGTCACCTGCCTGCCGCGGGGAATCGAAGCCCGCACCGTTGGCGGCAAGCTGATTGCCCTGCATTTCGGCTTCAACTTTCTGCCCCAGTGGATGCTCGCGCAGCAGACGACCGGAATCCACTGGGCCGTCGGGCTTACGATGGCGGTTCCGCGCGCCGTGCTGGAGCAGCTGGGCGGTTTCAAACATTTCCTGAATCATCTGGCCGACGATTACGAGCTGGGCAACCGCGTGTCGCAACTCGGCCTGCGCGTCATCGTGCCGCCGTTGCTGCTGGATTGTGTGGTGCCGGCGGAAGCGTTTGGGGAATCGTTCGTGCGGATGCAGCGCTGGAAACGCACCATCCGCCGGACGCGCGGCCTTCAGTTTCTCGGGGTCCTCATCACCTACCCGGTTTTTTGGGCGCTGATGCTGGCCTTGATTCAGCCACTCGCCTGGTGGTCGTGGAGCACGCTGGGTTTGGTGGTGGCGGTTCGCTGCCTGCTCGCCGCCGGATTGCAGCAGTTGGTAAAATTACCGGCCTGGCCGCGCGCCGCGTGGCTCCTGCCCGTCGCGGATGTCATGGAAGGAATCACCTGTTTCGGCGCTTATTTCGGCAATACCGTGATCTGGGCTGGTCGCCGCTACACGCTGCGCCGCGACGGAACCCTTGAACTGGCCGCTGCGGAAACGCAGCCGGAAAAAAGCGAACCGTTTGCCGCAGCCAAGAATTACCCTTGCAAGTGACGCTGCGCGTTCACTGAGAAATCGCCGGGGCAAGCCGGCGCGCTCAGGGCTGCGGCCGAAGCTGAGCGAGGCGCCGCACCGCAGAAAAACCGGCCGCGTTTGTAAACATCATTCCGGGGGAGCCTTCACGTCTCCGGCAGCGGGCAACGGCGCGTCTTTCGGTTTCACATGTTCGCTGTAGCCGATGAACATCGCGCCGAGAATGATCAGCGCGACCCCGGTCCAGCGCGCCGCGTCCACGCGTTCATGCAGAAAAAATTTCGCGGCCAGCGCCGTCATCACAAAACTGATCGCCGTCAGCGGCCAGACAAAGCTCACGTCGCGCTGGCCGAGCAGGTATTGCAGCTGGGCGAAAAAAATGGTTTCGAGCAACAGGCCCAGCAGCACGTTCTTGTTCGCGAACCAGTCGCCCACGAGCTTGAGCACGTTCAGCAGCAGCGGGGTGGTGGCCTTGCGTTCGGTGTAGCGCGGGCCGATCTGGTCAAGCCCCTTTTTGATGGTGATGACGCCCATGGCTTCAAACGAGAAGGCGATGACGAGAATGATCAGGATTTTTATCATGGCACAAATTCGGGTGGCGGCTGCGTTGAGGTTTTGGCGTGTGAATCACCGCCTTCACCGCCGGCGGTCAAAAGCGTCGGGTTCATGTGTAAACTCATTTTCCAGCCGGGAGTCTGCCAGAGATTGATTCCGGTATGCAAGACCGGGCCTTTTAGCCTCCCTCAAAGCTTGGAGGGCAAGGCTAAAACGTCCGGCTCATTTGAATTCAACCCGTTTCCGCGGCGAAAAATGTTATTCCGCCTTCTTGGCGTCCTTGATCTTTGCCAGCAGCTCGTCGCGTTCGGACGTGTCGCTCGTGCCGCAGCTGGTTCCGACATGCGCCGCATGCGGTTCATCTTCCTTGCGTGAAAACGCGCCGCGCGCGCCGGCGGCGGGCGAGTTGATGGCCGCCTTCGCCTCGGCCAGGTGGCCTTTGCCGATGGTCACGCCGTTGTAGGCGCGCTTTTCCAGCTCCCGCGAAGCCGGGTACGGTTTTGGTTTGGCGCCGAAGTTGTACTTGATGTTCTTCCAGTTGTCGCCGCTCTGATAATTGGTGCCCAGCGCGCCGCTGGGATCGTAGCCGCAATGGACCATGCAGTTTTCGCAACGCGGGTCGCGCGCGACGCCGTCCACCACGCCGTATTTCTCCCAGTCCACCTTCGCCAGCATTTCCTGGTAGCCGGCATAATGACCGTCCGTCATCAGGTAACACGGCGCCTTCCAGCCCTTGACGTTGTAGGTCGGAATCGCCCACGCGGTGCAGGTCAGCTCGCGTTTGCCGGCGAGGAATTCCTGATACACCGGCGTGCCGAAAATGGTGAACGCCTTGCCCCAGTCGAGAATCTTCGCGAACTTCTGCCGCGTCATCTTGCGGGTGAGGAAAAAATCCTCGGGCTGCTTGCCGAGCCGCGTGACCATGTCCTTCTTCGCCGCGTCGTATTCGTACCCGGGCGAAATCGTGTGGCCGTCCACCTCGAGCGAACTGAGGAACTTGAACATGTCCTCGATTTCCGCCACGTCGGTTTCCTTGTAAACCGTCGTGTTGGTGGCGACCTGGTAGCCCAAAATCTTCGCCATCTTCATGGCCTCGACGCATTCCTTGAACACGCCTTCGCGCTCGACGATCAGGTCATGCGTGAATTCGAGCCCGTCCACGTGGACGTTCCAATACATCCATTTCGTCGGGCGGATCACCACCTTCCGGCGCGCCGCCTCGTCGGACCGGCGGATCGTTTCGAGCTCCTTGTCGGAAATCAATTGTTCCGCGAGCAGCTGTTCCAGCCGCGGCTCGAGGGCCGGCGAATAAATCGCGGCCAGGTAATCCCGCATCTTCTTGCGCATGAACATGGCGTTCGTGCAAACGTAAATGACCCGGTTTTGCCGGAGCAGGCCGGCGATGAGCTCCTCGATTTTCGGATAAATCAGCGGCTCGCCGCCGCAAATGCTCACCATCGGCGCTTCACATTCCATCGCCGCTTCGAGGCATTTTTCCAGCGGCACCATGTCCTTGAGCGACGTGGAATATTCGCGGATGCGGCCGCAGCCGGTGCAAGTGAGATTGCACGTGTGCAGCGGTTCGAGCTGCAGCACCATCGCAAACTTGGGCGTCTTGCGCAGTTTGTGTTTGATGATGTGGCTGGCGATCTTTTTCGTCAGGGCAAAGGGAAATCGCATAGGATTATCGGGCGAGGGCGAGCTGGTTCAACGGGACCGCCGCCGCTACTGGCGCCGGGGTTGCCGCCGGCGGATCGGCCTTCATCAGCCCCGGCAGAAAAAATGTGGCGGGCGAAACGCTGCCCCCGGCGTTGATGCCGGAACAGCCGGTACCCAGCAACAACACAAACGCCAGCATTGCCAGCCGCGGGAAAAACCAATTTAATCTCACCAGCCCAGTATAAATCAGCCCCATGCGATGGCAACTTTTAATTCCGAGGATGGAAATTCTTAATTCCAAGGCCCGGCCCCCGGCGCCCGGCCGGGGGGTGGCCGCCTTTGTTATTTTTGCCGGCCTGGCGATGGCTTTCGCCGACGAAGGGTCCAACGCCATTTTTGCCCGGCGCGCCCAGGCGGCCTTTCAGCACGCGCAGCAGCACTATCAATCGAACACCAACGACGCCGTCGCCGCCTGGCAGTTTGCCCGCGCGTGTTTTGGCCTCAACAGCTTCGTCACGAACCTTGCCGGGCGCGCCGAGCTCGCCGGCCAGGGCATCGCCGCCTGCCGGCAATCACTGGCGCTGGCATCCAATTCCGCCCCGGGACATTATTACCTGGCCATTGAACTCGGCCAGCTGGCGGACACCAAAAGAAACCTGACCGCCTTCAAAATGGTCCGGGAAATCGAGCGCGAGTTCAAAACGGCGGACGACCTGGACGAACATTTGGATTACGCCGGTTCCGCGCGCTGTCTCGGCCTGCTGTACCGTGACGCGCCCGGCTGGCCGATGAGCATCGGCAGCCGGCGCAAGGCGCGCGACTGGCTGGAACAGGCCGTCAAACTTGCGCCCGATTATCCCGAAAACCATCTGGCCCAGATTGAATCGTACTGGCAATGGAAGGACCGCGAAGCCGCCAGCAATGCCTGGCAACAGCTCGATGTCCTCTGGCCGGTGGCCCGGACCAATTTCACCGGCGAGGCCTGGGAACGGAACTGGAGGGACTGGACCACCCGCCGTGACGCCCTGCAGGATAAACTCAGCGACCAGTCCCCCTCGGGGAAATCCTCGAATAATCCCCGGAATTGAAAACCACGACCCGGCGGAAATTTGCTATGGCGCATTCATCGGGTTGGGTTACTCTAGGGGTCGAAAGCCGTCTGGACGGAAATTGTCATGGCTAAAAAAATCATCGCGGCGCTGGCCGACTCAGGGATGTTCCTGCGGGAATGGTTTGCCGACCCGCAACGGACCGGCTCTGTCACGCCCAGTTCGCCCAAGCTTGCCGCCGCCATGGCGCGCTGGCTGCCGTCCGACCCGGAAAGCTACGTGCTCGAACTCGGGCCGGGCACCGGCGCGGTCACGGCCGCCCTCGTCGAACGCGGCCTGCGCGAGGACCGGCTGATTGCCATCGAAAAGAACCCGAAAATGGCGCGCCTGCTCCGCAAGCGCTTTCCCAGCGCCCACATCATCACCGGCGACGCGTGGCATCTGGACAATCTGCTCCTCGAACGCGGCGAACCGATTGGGTCCGTCGGCGCGGTCATCTCGAGCCTGCCGCTGCTGAATTTCGCCCCCGAACGGGCGGAGGCCCTGGCGGAAAAAATCCGGCAGGTGCTCGCCCCGTGCGGCAAATGGGTGCAATTCAGCTACCACATCGGCAACGGCCATCCGCGTGGCTCCTCGCAATTCCAGCTGCACGCCTCAAAAATCGTCTGGCTTAACCTCCCGCCCGCCCGCGTGAACGTTTATCAGAAGTAGCCGCCTGATCCTGTCCGCATCCTCAATCGGTGCCAGCCGGCTGACCTTTTGATTTCGGCAGCCAGAAGCACAGCGCCGCCGCCGCCAGCAGCGCGCCGCCCAAAACCCCGAACGGAACGGTGATGCCGTGGGTCCGGCTCTTCAATATCCCGACGATGGTCGGACCCAGATAACCGCCCACGTTGCCCAGCGCATTCACCAGGCCGATGACCGCGCCGGCGGTCGCGCGCGGCATGGTTTCCGTGGGAATGGCAAAGAACGGTGCCAGTCCCGCAAACGGTCCCGGAATGGCCAGACACAGAAATGCGTACGAAAGCCAGAAGGAGTGTTCCTTGAGCAAAACGCTGGCGATGAGCGATGTTCCGCTCACGGCGTAAATGAATGCGGCATGACCGCGGCGCTCGCCAGTTTGATCCGAGTGCCGCGAGAGGAGCACCATGACAACGGCGGTGACCGCATAAGGCACGGCGAAAAGCAGGCCGGTTTCCAGGCCGCTGAAATTGTGCCCGCCACCCCTGATCCCTTCCGTGAGAAACGTGTTGCAGCCGTAGGATGCACAGTTGTAAAGGAAACATACCGCCAGCATGGCGAACACCGCCGGTTGCAGGAAGGCGCGCCCGAGGGAAATCTTTTTCGCCGGCTCCAGTTCCGCCGCCTCGCGTTGCAATGTCGTTTCGAGAAAATCCTTTTCCTCGCGCGAAATCCATTTCGCGTCACGCGGATGGTCGCTGATGAAGTAAAGCCAGACCGGCAGCCAGAGAAACGGCAGGGCGCCTTCCAGCATCAGCATCGTCTGCCAGCCCCAGCCGCCCAGCAGCCAGCCGGTGACCGGCGCCGACGCGGCGACCGCCAGCGGCTGGCACAAGTTCCAATAGGCATTCGCGCGGGCGCGTTCCTGGCGCGGGAACCAGTTCGCCAGCAGCACCAGCATGGTCGGATACACGCCGCTTTCCGCCACGCCGAGCAGAAAGCGCATCACGGCAAATTCCCGGAAACTGGAAACCAGGCCGCAGCCGACCGCGCAGATGCCCCAGAACACGAGGAAAATGGAAATCAGTTTTTTCGGGCTCCAGCGGCCGGCCAGGTAACCGCCGGGAATCTGCAACAACACGTAGCCGAGAAAGAAAATGCCCGCCGCCTGGCCCTTCAGCCGGTCGTCCATGAGCAAATCCTTCATCATGGACGAAATTTTCGGGTCCAACGCCAGGGCGACGTTCGTGCGGTCGATGTACGAAATCGTGTACATGATCAGCGCGACCGGGATGAGGCGCAGCCAGCGTTGGGATTTTATGGGATTCAAGCCGGCGCGTTGTTAACAGAAGAACACCGCGTTGTTCAATGGTTAACTTTTGCACCAAGGAGCGCGGACAGCTTGTCCGCGTGTTTCTGCC
>JBAPQW010000046.1:0-1509 GCA_049280815.1 Verrucomicrobiia bacterium
ACCTCATCCACCGTCGCCGGATTCGCCTGCCCCTTGGTTTGTTTCATGACCTGGCCCTTGAGGGCATTAATGGCCGTCAGCTTTCCGCCCTTATATTCGGCCACCGGCTTGGGATTGGCGGCGATGATTTCCGCGCAAATTTTCTCCAGGGCGCCGGTGTCGTTCTGAATGCGCAGGCCCTTGCGGTCCACAATGGCTTCAGGGGCGTCGCCGGTCTGGAACATTTCCAAAAAGACGTCTTTGGCGATTTGCTTGGTGATCGCGCCGCTGTCCACCAGTTTTACCAATCCGCCCAGCGCGGCGGCCGTGATCTTGCATTGGGAAACGGTCAAGGCTGATTCGCCATGGGCGGCAGCGGCATCCAGTTCGCGGAGCAGGTCATTCGCGATGTAATTGGCCACGGCCTTCGGGTTTCCGCAGACGGCAACGGCGGCTTCAAAGTAATCCGACAAAACGCGGTCCGGGCAGATGACGGACGTGATGGTGTAGGGCAAATCCCAGTCCTTCTGGTAGCGGCGCTGTTTGTCAAAATGCAATTCGGGCAATTCCGCCTTTAATTTCGCAATTTGCTCAGGCGTCGTGCGCACGGGCATCAGGTCGGGGTCTGGGAAATAGCGGTAGTCGTGCGCCTGCTCCTTCGAGCGCATGGATTGAGTGACGCCCAATTGCGCGTCCCAGCGTCGGGTTTCCTGGATGATGCGCTCCTGCTTCTGCACACACAGAATCTGGCGTTTGATCTCATGTTCGACGCCATTCTTCACGCCGCTGAAGGAATTCAAATTCTTCAATTCCACCTTGGTGCCCAATTTGGTCTCGCCCTTCAGGCGAACGGACACATTGGCATCGCAGCGCAACTGGCCCTTTTCCATGTCGCAATCGGAAATGCCCGCGCTGATGAGGCTCGTGCGCAATGCCGTCAGGTACGCAAAGACCTCTTCGGGCGAGTGCATGTCGGGCTCGGAGACGATTTCGAGCAGCGGCGTGCCGGCGCGGTTGTAGTCCACCAGGCTGTCATTGAGAAAATGCGTGAGCTTGCCGACATCTTCTTCGAGGTGAATGCGTGTCAGTTTGTCCACGCGGTGGTCGCCCATGATGTTGCGCGACGGGCCGGGCATTTCAATCTCCACCCCGCCGCCGAGGCACAGGGGCTGGTCGTACTGCGAAATCTGGTAATTTTTCGGATTGTCGGGATAGAAGTAATTCTTGCGGTCCCACTTGCAGACCTCGGCAATCTGGCAATTGAACATCAGGCCGACCTTGATGGATTTCCGCACGGCTTCGGCGTTCATCACGGGCAGGGTGCCGGGCAGCGCGAGCACGACCGGGTTCGTCAGCGTGTTGGGCGGTTCACCATAGCCGGTGGCCGCGCGCGTGAACATCTTCGAACGCGTTTTGATTTGGACGGGAACCTCCAGGCCGATGACTGCTTCGAATTCCATGGGAACTTTTTTTGACAGAATTGACGGAATTTTTGAGAATTAACAGAATTAAAACGGGACTGTGCCGCCG
>JBAPQW010000047.1:0-71513 GCA_049280815.1 Verrucomicrobiia bacterium
CAGCTCGTTCTAACTCGAAACAAAAATCCTTTGATTGAAAAACCAGAAATGATATGAATCCCACACTTCAGAGTGGCCGGTTTTGAATCGCTCACCTCTGGCCGGTTTTGTTCCGCTCGGTGACATCAATATTTTTGAACGTATCCGTTTTCAATGGCAAATGGCGCAGATTGAATTGTCACGCTGCCGGATTTGAGACCGTCAGATTTCGCTGTGACGATAATCGTTCCGGGCTGAAGCACTGAACGGACTGCGACACGATTGATGCCGCACTCAAGATCCAGATATGTGTTGTTGATGGAATTGGTTTTGCCGCTGTTGTAACCACCACGCCAGATTGCCGGACCGGTACAGGTGAAATCGACACGCTGCTGGAACGTAGGACAGCGTTCGCCTTCGGCATCCACCGCCTCAACATTAATAAGCGCAACGTCTGAACCGTCCGCCTGTAAGCCGTTAGGTCCTGTAATTGGCGTGAGCCGCAACACAACGGGCTTACCGGTGGTGCGAATGACATGTGTCACCGCTGGTTTGCGGTCTAAATAAGCCACCGCCTTGATTTCGCCTGGTGCAAATGTGACATTCGGAAACACAAAAAGAAAGTGATTGGTGGTTTGTCCAAATCCCAGCGATTTTCCGTTCACAAACAATTGCACCTTCTGACAATTTGATACGACGTAAATTGTTTTCTTTGTTCCCGCCGGATAAGTCCAGTGCCCAATAATGTGGACTTGTGGATCGTCGCGAAACATCGTCTGGCAGGCATAATAAGCCTCCTTCGGCAAACGCACCCCATCTACTTCGCCACTCGCGCGGGACACTTCCACGGTGTTGCGGCCCCCGCTGGTTGAATCGGAGAATATCCAATTCGCACCCCCGCAACGGTTTGTCACGTCGACTTTGTGAACATATTGCGCGACCTCATCGATGGCGTACTGCTCGGAATTCAAATTGTAAATCTGGCCTTTGGCTTCGGGGTAACCAAATTCTGGCGGGGAAAAATAATCCCAGACGCGGCGCGGAGATTCGGCGCGGTCGTATTCACCATCAACAATCGGCAAGTTGCCAGGATCGCGACTGCCGTCGGTGCCGATGGATACGTCCATAAACTGATTGTCCACCTGATCGGCACCACGAATTGCGAAGGCGCGACCGCCGTGAAGATCATATTCGTCCATGCAATCGCGCAATACTTGAGCGTGCGCGCGGGATATTTTTCGATTGCCCCCCTCCCAAATCATAATCGACGGGTTGTTACGGTAATAGATAATCATGTCGCGAAACGCCGCCGCACGAATTTTCCAAGCCGCACCAACCGTGTCGGCTTCCCCGTCCACACCCGGTTGCTCGACCATGAGACCCAGCCGGTCACAACTTTTGATTTGTGCAGGACCGCCCGCGCAATGTCCCCAGCGAACCCAATTCGCACCCGCTGCCTTCATCAAGTCCAGCGTGTAAAAATGCAGCCAATCTGGCTGGGCTGACCCAAGGCCGGGCCATTCGTCAACCGGCCTTTGTCCCCAGCCATGAATTTTTATATGATGGTCGTTGATCCAAAAGCCGGAGTTCGCATTCCAGTGAACTGTGCGAATCCCAAGTGGAATCTCGCTGGTGTCAACCGTTCCAGCGCTGGTGCTCAAGGTGCAAACCACCTGGTACACATAAGGACAATCTGGCGCCCAAAGTCTTGGGTTTTGAATGACGCCGGACAGGTTGAATTGTTCATGTACGCCGTTGGTAACTGTGCCGCTTTGTTTTAATGACAAAACCGATTTGCCCGCTTGGTCAAAAACCTGCGCCGTCAATTCAACGTTCTCATTCGTGGCGCGACCGTTTTCAATCGGCACCTCCAAATTAACCGTGGCGGAGTTGCTCGAAACATCACTGGTATAAACATACGGCCCGGCAGTTTGCAGAAAATCGTAAAGTGGCAGGGAAATGTGCAGCGGGTCGGTGACATAAAGCCGCACGTTGCGATAGATGCCTCCATGCGGTGAGTGCCAATGCGGATTATTCCACGGAATCTGATCCGCCTGGATTTTATTCACGTCTTCAGGAATGGTGGCGCTTTCCTTGTTGCCACCAACGCTGTTCAACTGATTCTTAATGAAACGGTTATCACACATCACGGCCAATACGTTGGCCGTGCCAACATTTACATACGGCGTCAGGTCAAAACCGAATGGTACGAAACCGTTTTTGCACGCTCCTAGCAAATGGCCATTGAGGTAAACTTCAGCCACTTGGCGAACCGCTTCAAATTCGATGTAAATCCTTTTGCCTTTGGCTGAATCCGGCAATATGAACGTTTTACGATACCAAGTGCGTCCGCTCCACTGGTTTTGTTCGCCACGCAATTTTGACAACGCAAAATTGTCAAAAGTATCCACATCATTGTAGGTATGGGGCGTGGACACCGTCATCCAACTGGAATCATCGAAATCCGACTGTTGGGCGCCGGGCAGATCAGCTTTGATGAATTTCCAGCCGGGATTGAAATTCAATGTGAGACGTTCATCGGCGAACACGTTGCAGCCAACCAATGCCAGCCACAAAACGATCAGATGCAAAATACCAAAGGTAAATCGCCTCAACAGGCCGGCCGTGGTTTGCGTCATTTTCCTATTTTTCATCTTCATAGGATCAGCCAAAGGCGGTATTGCTTGAAGCTGAACCGTGTTTTTCGTACTGCTGTAGGCATTGGTTGTCCCAAGGATATTGATCGAAACCATGTTTGTATTGCCGGTCATTTCTTCGACGTTGGCAGTGATCACGTTTATAGCAGCCACCAGTGATACCAGTGGGTCACGGCCCAGTAGAGAGGACATCCAGACTGACGGCGTCAAGGAGCACCCCATAAATATTGGCTGTTTGAGAGGCAAACTGGATTTGAGTAACCGAAGAGTCAGCCGTAAAAGTGACTGATGCCTGTGACCATTCCAAATCAGTCCACGTGTTGTCAGGCTTGTTGACCGTGAGGGTAAGCAACTGGTTATCGTTTTCAAGGACCTCCACCACGCCTGTTGGTTGACCAGCAAAATCGCGGCCATCAGGATTCTCACTGTAGGCAAAATTGAGCTGATAGGTAAATCCCGGAACCGTATCAATATTGGTTGATATAATTCCAGGCTGACCACTATCGCCATTGAGATTCAGGAAGTGCGTCCCTTTATAGGCCGCTGATGAGACCACGACGTTCACATCTGCGGAATCAACGTGCCAGCCTTCGGCAAAATAATCCCCGGCTTCGGCGTTGTAATTCGTTTCACCGTTCCCCTCAAATGAACTCTGCCAGACCGTATTTGAACTGACAGCAACTGCAATTCCAATCCCCGCGTCCACTGGATCAAGCGCATTGGTAGTACCCTCGATTACGCCGATGGTGCCTTGATAAATGACGAAAAAGTCGGTGTTGGGCGGTGCTGGATTTGAAACAATTATTTCCATGGTTTGATTGGTTGCAAGAGTTGCGCTCAAGTTGGTTTGCAGCACCAAGATCCTGACGCGATTCGTATCATCTTCAAACACAAGGAATGAGCCACCACTGAAATCTTGCCCAGAAGTGTTTAAAACTGTCAAATTGGTGTTTGAAGAAAGGGTAACAATAAAAGTGCCGCGGAAGAAATAGTCCAGAAGGCCGGCGCTGTATTTCACGGCTTTGGGGATGAAAGCATTGTGATAATCGTAAAGGACGTTGTCGTCGCGTATTGTGGTGGATTTTGCTTTCCAAATATTTGGATGTTCCATTCCCCATAAAGTTAATGCGCTGTGATGCGTGATCGAAATGCCATCTGCATCTTTTTTCAAATAATAATGACTAAGAACACGGCCATTTTTTATTATAATAGAATCAATATGAGGAGTAATCGTTCCTGATATACGTGAAGGATAAGGATAATATCTGATGTCGCCATTTGTGTAGTAATCCGCATATTGGTGACGATCGCCGAGGAAATTGCCGTTGCACCATTCGGCCAGCCCAAGTTGCGTTCCGCCATCCGCCTCAACATCATCCAAAGCTGCAGAGCTTCCATCGTACAAATGTCTGTCCCAGAAATCCTCCAGTTTTGTAAAGCCGCCCCCCCTCCAGTCCAGCATTGAACCGTCGCCATAATTCAATTTTAAAACATTAAGATTTCCATAATCTTCAATGGGACTGCGCCACTGTGGAAATTTATCCACATGTTGCTCGTTGCGAACATGCTGTGGTTGACTGGCATCTTCCAACAAGTGCATCACTTGTCCAACCGCTCTAAACATATTATCCAGATTGGTTTGACGTTCTAACTGATTGGTTGCGGTCAAGCCGAGCCACTCGTAGCCGCGGGCATTCGGCCATGACCAGATATTGGTGGTATTTAAGTTTGGCGCTATATTGCTAAAAAAAAGAAAATTGCCGCCATAAAAATTATAGCCCATACCATTTGAAATCGACGCCCAATTGAATGAATTGGTTCCTATCAGTATCCGTGTATCAGCTGGCCAATCCGAAAGCCCTTTGCCATAGGTCGTGTCCAATGGATCATAGAAATGATTGTAGGAACGAATTCCACCTGCATCTCCTTTTATATTTATATTATCTTCAAACCCACTGCCATCAACCATTGATTTGGTTGCTTGACTTAAAATCCTGTCAGAAGAAATAGTATCTATAAACTGCGAGAAAGCGGTGGAATCATTGAACGCGGAAGTGACAGCATTCGCAGTAATTGCCTGATGGACTCGAATATCGTGTCCAAGCAATGCGCTTTGATAAAAGCCAAGGGTCGCTGCCAAAATATATTTTCTAAATTGTAATCTAATTCTCATGCGCTAGCTCCTATATTTACCTGGGGAGTATTTTATTACTCTAATTCGCCTATCATTTTTATCATAGAAGAGGATATGCTCCCACCATGTTCCATTTAAGGCTATTGTAATCCTGACTGCGTGCTGTCCTTTTCCGTCTTCAAAAAAATCAATTGGGCTTGGGCCTAAATATTTTTTTTCTTCTGGTGAAAGTTTTTGGATGTAATTTTTATAATCATCAGTGATTGCCTTGTTGGCATCAAGAGTTCGAAAATCACCGGCATGAAAACCCGCCAGCGGATCAGGCATTGGTTTGAATATATTGCATCCAAACCCAATGACGAACATGGCCGCCAACATCAGAAAAACAGGCGCAAAGCTTTTAATTGGACTTTTGAATTGTTTTTTCATAGATTTATTTAGTTTCTTTCGCGATTCCTATGTTGGATGCCATTAAATCTCCTATTCTTGTATGCCTGTAAGATTTGTGATTACTACCCACTTTTCAGTGGTTGGGTCATATCTTTCAGCGTAGGAAATAGGACTGCGGTAAGTTTTTGAAAAAACCAACACCGTTCCATCTTTTTGTAAGGCAGCTTTAGCATCATAATGTGGCTTGTTCATAAGCCCCGTCTCCGTCCATTTTCCTGTAGCCGTATCATATAGTTCCGCGCTTGAAAGAGCTTTGTTCTCGGCATCTTCACCTCCTGCGACTAGCACTTTACCGCTACGCAACAAGGTTGCGGTGTGAAAAAAACGCGCAGTATTCATCTCGCCAGTTTCTATTCTTTTTCCAGTGTTTGAATCATATAACTGAGCGCGAGAAAAAACATGGTGGGAAGGAGTTGGAACTCTTGTATAAATTTTCCCACCGGCAATTAAATCTTTGCCATTCGGCAACCGACTAGTTGTCCAGCCAAATCCTGCAATGCCTAAAGGAGCGTTAAAAAGAAAAGCGTATGCTTTTCCTGCCGTTTCTGGATCAACTTTACCCAATGCGTCAAAAATAAGTTGGTCTGGAGCGTTCGTATAAATTGCAAAAATCTTTTCCGAAGCGCCTTTGGCTGCGGCACCATAGTTGCCCAATGCTGAAGCGGCCCACCATCGGACGCTAGAACTTTTATCATCCAGTGCTTTTGTCAGTGCCGGTATCGCCATGTTCGGGTCTCGATCTCTCAAAAGATCAGCAGCGTTGGCACGGATTCCAGGACTTTCATCGTTGAGTGCATTAATCAATAGCTGTGTCACCGCTTTCGGATCACCGTCACTTTTCTCAGCCAGCGCAAACATAGTGCTATCTCGCGTAGGAGAACTCGTCGAATTGGTCAGGGTGGCAAAACCTTTTGGCCCGACCACTGCCAGCGCTTGCGCCGCATTAAAAGAAGTATTTTCATTTTTCAGAAGTATGACCAATTGGGGAATGGCAGGTTCAGCATTAGTTCCCAAAATGACAAAGCCTCTCACAGCGTAAGCCTGAAACTCTTCAATCTTGAAGTCGTCGGTGCGAACGAATTGTTGTAGTCCTTTGCTGCCCAATCTTGCTGTAACCTTTTTGGCGGTCCTTTCAGTTGCGCCCAAAATGTCGATCAGTGTGGGAATGGCATTGGTTCCCATTTGCGAAATTGCATTCTGCTGTTCCGCATCTGGTCTCGCCAGCAACCAATCGCTTAACGGTTTGCCATCGTAATATGGTTCCTTGCTTTGAGCGACTTGTGCGGCTGACAGGCAAATAGCTGCCAACACCAAAATCAAGAGGAACCGATTGATTGGATTTGAGTATTTCACAAAACTTGTTTTTGGTTTTCAAAATTCCAAAATTTTCCAAACTCCATTTTCTTTCACAAATTCCACCATAACCCCTAGGTCTTGTCCGTTGATAGTCTGCGTGAAATAATATTCCGCTTTGTCATCGTCAATATAGACGGGAGTTAAGGCGCCTATATTGCTGATGGTCGAGATGGTAGCGCTTGTTCCTGTGGCAAGAAACAAATCCCGATAATCGTCCACGGATGCGATTGAGAAGCTGGCCAGCGCCCCCGAAATATCGCCGGCAATTACATGGTTTGTCATGCTGATCCAGGCCGGGGTCGGGTCGCCCGAGGCGAACGTGTAAAGAACGACCCGATTATTTCCCGTATCCGCCACATAGAATTTTTCTGTCGTCAAATCATCGTCTTTTGCCGCAATTACCGATGGCTGATTGAGATTGGTAGTAACGGCAAAACGAAAGACGGATGGATCAGCGCTGAATGGGTTGTGCGGCACGGGAGAATTGAAACTTTGTATTCGATTATTACCGGTGTCCGCTACATACACGCCATGCTCACCGAAGTTGATGTTCAGAGCATTACTAAACTGTCCGAAAGCCGTTCCATTCGTTCCGGTGGTGCTGGTGACGAATGTTCCTTGTACCAATGAAATTCGATTACTTTCCACAATATACAGCGTTCCGCTGGCATCATAAGTCAGCCCCTTCGGTGTGTTGAATTGGCCAACATCGGTGCCATTTGTGCCAAAGGCAGCGGAGAATGAGCCATTCGCCGCCGAGAATTGTTGAATCCGGTCGTTGCCAGAATCGGAAACGGAAATCGTTCCGCCATCCGGTGACACGGCGACATCATAAGGCGCATTGAACTGGCCGTTGGTGGTGCCCGTTGCTCCATTCGTCGCGCCGATAAAGCCACAACAGCCAAAGTTGGTATCGGCAATGTAGGAACTGTTCGTATAAATAAACTTCCAAACCTGATTGCTCGATGTCACCGCCACATAAATGTTTCCAGCGCTGTCCACATCAAAGCCTGTTGGATTCACTCCCAGATTGTTTAGGGAATTGATGGACGTTCCATTGGTGTCAAATTCTGTGATGGTTCCCGAACTGCCGGAAAGCACATACAGGTTTGTTCCGTTCCATTTGAGGTCAACCGGGTCGGTCACGCTGATAGTGGATAGAATTGTGACCGGGCTTTGAACGGTGATTTGCAGCCGGTTCGGGTCGCTGCTGTTCCAGCCGCCGGAACTGGAAAAGAGTCCGGCGGTCGTTTGAATCGTCACGGTCGGAAAATACTCGCCGTTGGTGTAAGTGATGGTGACGGGATCAAGATTGTTGGTGACAAAATCAATGATGCCGTCGCCGTTGAAATCATACAGCGCCTGCTGGAAGGTTCCCGGCGCGTTATTGCTGACCACGTTCAAGGTCACCGCCAACGGCGAAAAACCAGCGATGGGCGTTCCTGTCAACTGAACCGGGTCGTTCATGCTGCCGTCGGAATTGGTAAGTCCAATCACGTTAATGGAGGCAGCATTGGTCGTGCCGGTAAAATCCTCGATAACGGCAGTGATGACATTGGTGGCGGCATCCAACGGCACATTCAGGGCCTCAAAACTGGTACCGTTCACAAAGGCAAGAATGCCATTGACGGTGATTTGGCGCAGTGATGCAGCGGTGAAATTTCCGCTTACATCTACTCTGGACGCGTTCAACGAAGCACCATCTGACGGATTGGTTATCGAGATTGTCGGCTGAGTGGAATCCAGTATCAAGGTTGTCTCGACCCAGGTCTGCTGCGCGATTGTCGGCAACCCTCGGAGCCCGACCCAGACGTCATGCTCACCCTGATTCGTGCCGATTGTCACAGTGATGTTGGACAAGGTGTAGGCTGTCCAGGTTGCCCCCGCAAAATTCGTGTTGTCCACCAACACCGCAAGGCTCGAAGGCACACCGCGTAAAACCGTAATGATCCCATCGACCACGTTGGTGGTGACGAATTGATTGGGAACTGAAAAGGAAAAGCGGATTTTGTTCGGGTCAGTACCATTAATAAATTCCTGCAAATTATTGGTTCCGTCGTTGTCATAATCTCCGTTTGGATCCAAGCCCAGATGGCCAAAATACAGTATTTGCCAGGCAGCCAAGGTGCCGTTGGTGTCGGCCAGATAATCGGGTATCCCAAACCAATAAGTGTCCAGCGCAACAGTCACTGACACACTTTGGGTTGAAGACTGCATTCCCAGATTGTCCACCGCTACCGCCGACAAGGTATATTCACCAACAAAGTCGTTCGACCACCACGAGGCGTTTGTCCACGAGAATGAAAAGTCGCCTCCACTTGAAGTCCCCAATGGTGTGATGGCGCCGCCATTCGTCTGATAAAAATAATCCACTTCCTGAATGGAATCATCAAACCCGGCATTCGCGGCAACAACGATGGGCAATGCTTGATTGGTTCCAATCAGATTAGTGCTTCCATCCACAGGACTAATAAAGCTTACGGTTGGAGGTGTCGTCAGAATTTCTAAAAAATTAGTCTCTACATACCGTTCACGGCTAGCGGCCAGGATCCGGATGGTTCCATAGTTGGTGCTCAAATTTATATCAACATAGCAGAGCAAAGAGACTTCACCATTGGTATCTGTGGTCAGTCTTAACCCCTTAAAATTAGATCCACCGGTGTTGGTGCGTATTTCCATGTCGCCTGAAATCACCTCGACTGAAACCGGTGCGTTGCTCAAGCTGACGCCATTGGTAGCGGTTACGCGAAAAACCACGGAGCTCTCCCGTCCAGCATAGTTGGTTTGACTGTTTCCACTCACAATCGGCAAGCAGGGCAATTGTCCGTTGTAAAAATCCTCATATTGAGGGGCCAAGGCAGGCGACCCGGTTTCATCGCCCCAAACCCAATTTGTACCATCGCCATCTGAATCCCCCCATTGCCACACGCTGCCATCAGCAGCCGATGCAACTGAAGCATCCGAGCCGGCCGCGATAGAAATGATATTGCTCAGCCCGACAACATGGACGGGGAGGTTGGTCATGCTGAAGCCATTGGTGCCTAATTGTCCTGCATTATTATCACCCCATGCCCAAACACAACCATTCGTGTCCAATGCCAGGGAGTGATTTGCGCCGGCAGCAATTTGGACTGTATTGCTAAACGCGATAACCGGCAGGGCGGTGGCAGCGTCAGTCTCACCACCCCCAAGCTGTCCATACTCATTGTCGCCCCATGCCCAAACACAACCATTGGTATCCAATGCCAGACTGTGGTTGTCGCCGGCACAAATAGCCACAATGTTACTAAGCCCTAAAACCTGAACGGGCGTGTAACTTGCACCACCAATTCCCTCACCAAGTTGACCATAACTATCTCCACCCCATGCCCAAACAGTGCCGTCATTTGACAGCACCATGAAATGATCTTCTCCGGCAGCAACCGCGATCACGTTTGCCAAACCCTCGACTTGCGCCGGGATGTTGTTACTAACTTCACTCGAATCGTAATGAGTAATTCCCCAAGTCCATGTTGTTCCATCTGCCTTCGCCGCAATTGACATCGTTTGGCTCCCCGCGACGGCAATTACGGAGTTGGTCATTCCTGAAACCTGGACCGGCAGATTAGTTTTGTTAAACACTCCATCACCCAGTTGCGCAAATTGGTTGTCGCCCCAAGCCCAAAGTGCTCCAGTGGAATCAATGGCCAGCGAATGATTTAATCCTGATGCGATTTTGACCAGATTGGTCAGTCCAACTACATGAACCGGATTGGTGCTATCAAGATAGGTATAATCGCCCAGTTCACCATATTGATTTCCTCCCCAAGAAATCACATCTCCATCACCGGTCAAATCCATGATGTGCTCTCCCCCGACTGCTGCCATGGGATTTGCCACCCGGACGATCAGGACGGCATTGGAACTGGTTACACTACCATACATATTCGTGACGACTACTGAATAGCCGCCCGCGGCTGTCGCCTGGACATTCGTGAGTGTAATCGTGGCATTCGTTGCTCCCGCGAGTAAATTCGTCCCATTAAACCACCATTGATAGCCTAACGAGGCCGTGCCCTCGGCAGTCACGCTGAAAGTCGCGTTGGTCCCCAGCATCACAGTCTGACTGGTGGGTTGAGTCGTAATTGAAGGCGGCACAAGCACTGTCAAAACAGCAGTGGAGCTGGTCACACTCCCCGCCACATTGGTGACTACCACATAGTAATTGCCGGCGTTGGTGGTCTGGACATAACTCATGGGCAATATCGCATTGGTTGCGCCGGTTAATACGGCCGAGTTAAAATACCATTGGTAACGCAAAGGGGACAGTCCGGCCGCCGTCACACTAAAAGTTACGTTGCTTCCTTGAATCGCGGTCTGATTGGCTGGTTGCGTCAGGATCGCAAGGCCCCAATTTGTTTCCCCGCTGTCCACTACCCCATTCCCATTTGCATCCTCCAGATAATCTGGAATCCCGTCGCCGTTGCTGTCGAGTAGATTGCCGTAGGCATCTGTCGCCACATAGTGGTAGCCGATACTCACCACGTTGGTGCCTTCAACAACCTGGTTCGTAGTGACGGTATAATGATAAAGACCTACCCAGTTTGCATTCGTGCTGCCTTGCTTGATGAGCGGAGAATTGGTGGGCAGATAATAATTACCCAGCCAACTGTTCTGGTAAACAGGCGAATTGGTGAGGATCTTATCATTGGCATTGGTAGGTTGTAACCGGTTGTAGCTGGTCACAAATGCATTATAGCCGCCGTTGTAGTTGGTATAAATTCCGCTGTGATTCGTGATGGTGGTTTGGTCAAACAGGTTGTCCTTGACCAAGGCATTGGTGACATTGGGAGCAAAGTCAAAGATGCCCCGCCAAAACAAATTGTTCCTCAACGCAGGGGTGTTCGTATCGGCCGACCATAGGCTGGCATAAACCCGCTCGAACAGGCAGTTGGTCAGATTGATCGTGGGATAGGAGGACACGAGTTTGCCACCGTGAAACTGGCAATCCTGAAGGCTGATGGGATTACAAATGCCATTCGTGGCATTCAGGTGCGGCGCGTCTTGTGCCGGCATGGACCAGTCGGTAAAGCGGCAGAAGATCGTGGCTGCGGGTGAAGCATTCAAAAATTCCGATTCAACCGAGCCAGACGATACCCGGCTCCAATTGGTAATGGCTTGTTCCTGAACGGTGTTGTATTGGACAATCCTATTTAGATTGGTGGCTAGACCCTGGCAAAGCAACTGCGCGCCACTGCCGATACCCAAGCCGTAAGTGATATTGTTGGTCGCGTAGGTGGCGATGACGGTGCCGGGATTGACGGTTACGGTGGCGTTGGTCACGTAAACACCACCCAAGGCATAATCAATCGGATCGTAATGGTAACCCAAATCAGGGCAATTATTGCTGTCCCGCTGAGCCTGCGGGGAAAAAGTCAGATTGGTCGAAATGGTTGTCGGTGGATAAACAACCGGCGGGTGGGTGGTCTTTTGTCGTAAGGCTGACAGCAAAGCGGAGTCAATATTGATGGTTCCGGCGTTGGTGAAATTACACCCGTTGGCTAGATAGTAGTTCCCCGCACCGACTGATTGAAATGGGTAGAAGTTGTTCGTGCATGGGCTTCCCCATAACTCCAGAGTGTTGTAGAAGCCGTTATAACCGCCGCTCAACTGATAGGTCACAAAACTGCTAGAATAACTGTTGGTAAGGTTGAGCACGTTGGCAAACGCACAGTTTGTGAAATAAAAGTACACACCCTGGCCAGAAGTATCTTTAATCGTCGTCAGGTAAGAGCTGGAACTGAATGTTGAATTCTGAACATCAAAAGTACCGTGAAACAAGTTGTTGAAATTCGTCTGTACACTGCTAAACAACACGTTTCTCAGCCAAACAGAATTGAGCCCATTGATGGTAATTCCGTTCTGACAATTAACAATCTGGCCGTGGTAAAAATTGTAGGAACTGCCAATTAATGAGACCGCCTGCCGGGCATAGGCAATGCGAAAATAGGAGATCGTCGGTGTAGTATTCGGACCAACAAGCTGCAAAGCAGGATTGGCATAATAGTTGGTTGGATTGCCAGTGGAACCAGTGATATTTTCGCCCACCGAATTGTCATCTTTGGCCGTAAAAACCACCGGCCGATACGCACTCGCTAGCCAGTTGATCTTCATGGGAAATTGGCCTTCCGTTACGTTCAATGAAGCGTTGGTGGCGTATTTGAGTACCGCCCCGCCTTCAAAGGTATTGGTTCTATACAGATTCACCGCCCCGCTTAGGAAATAAGTTGAATCACCTTGAAATGTGTAGTTGGTTTGGGTGGTCATGGTCACATAATCCAGCACCAAACCGCAGGCTGGAGTGGCAACTTGGGCCACTTGTTTGAAGCGTCCAGCTGGACTTGTTTTCGCCAGCCTTGGTGCCGGCAATAATCGTTTGGCCGAGACCACATGCAGTACCGAATTCAAATAGGGTTTTATGGAGGCTGCCTGCGGCCCAGGCAATTGTGCCAGTTGATTGGCCAACGTTTCCACTGGTACCTCTTCCACCAAAAACTGCCGTCCATTCAACATCACCCACGACTTGCTCACCAATGCGCCCGCATCATGGGCGTCTGACCCGAGCAGGAAAGCCCGGCCCGGTATCATTTTCATCACCCCAAAGTCCAGATTCTCGTCGGTCAAAGTAGTGCCCGCCTGGGCCGGCAATACCGTTGTTGTCACCGCCGGTTGCGGTGGATTGAAAAACTCAGTTAACACCTGTAGCCGCGCTGTTTCTGGATTAAGACCATAGGATTCCGGCGTCAGTGGTGACTCTTCCACGATGATGTCCTGCTCGAATCCAGCCTTCGTGTACGTGTACCGCAAGTCCGCTTTGAGGCCGGTGAACGAATCCGGATAAACGACCTGATTGGAACCAGCCAAATATCCAATCGAGTTCGTCAACTCCGCTATGAGCACCATGTTGGTCCCGTCATCATAGCTCAAACCCAACGGTCGGCTCTGCAATTGCCTTCCATCCGGCGTTACCAGTTGGATCGCGCCTTGATAGATGTCGCCCGGAAAATACGCCTGATGCTGGCCGTTGGTCGCAGCAGCCGTGCCGTTGGGCAGAATATCAATTTCTTCCTTGCTAGCCGCCCACTGGCCATTGCTCCAAAAATTCAAGCCTGTGCAAAGTTCAATGTAGCTGTGGACATTAGTCACCACCTGTCCGGATGATGAAGTTTGAAAGGTCAACCGCTGCCAAACACGGGAGTTTGCATCGCGCGATGCGACCGTGTACGTGGTTGGCAACGGCAAATTGGCGCCGGCTGGCACGATGGCGCTCCCGATCTGGGCCTGAGTGCCGATAACGGTTGAAGCCAACAACACGATGGTTAACCATGAAGTTTTCATCGAATCGAAGAAAAATCCGAAGTGACGAGTGCGCCCGGAAAACAACCCTTTTGAAAGACACACCTCTCCTCCCCGGCCCAAGATCCACATCAGCCGTTTGCGTTCAACCCAATACCCATTTGCAATCATGCAATCCTTTCCCTCGACATTCCGCCGAACAGCTAGTACCTCAGTCCAAAGCTCAGCTACTTTTACTTCATCCGATAAATTATGTCAACGAATTAATTGTTACAATTCAGCGCGCCATACTTCATATTGGCCCGATTCGTCATTCTTAAACGGCAATTGGTTCGATGTGTTTTGTCAACTCAAGCTGAAGAAAGCGGTCGAACGTGCGGCGGGCACGGCCTCTCCCGCTGGTTTATTTCCCACACGAAGTATTTTTGTGTTCGTTCAATCTCAACGGTGGCAGGATGGCTTGGAGTTTTTTCCTTCCTGTGAACAGTTCTCCGCGCGCGAAATCCTAAACGCAAAAGCCCCAGAGCCGGGCGGCGGGTCAAGGTGGAGGCCAAGGGCATACCGAGGCACTACCTTGACGCGACTACCGGCGACATACCATGGAATCTGGATTCGCGCGCAACATGATGGATTCCCGGCATTCAATGCCAGATTTCAGTGATGCCAAACATAGTGGCCGATCAGGAGGGAAACGACGCAGGCCGCCAACGTGCCGACAAGATACCAGTGGACGCCACGAAGATTGATGGCATCGCCCAATTTTTGGCAGACTTTTTCAAATCGCTGCCGTTCCCGTGCCAAGGCATCTTGGGATTGATTCCATTCGGCAGCAGCGGCTTGCAAGTTTTTTTGAATGCTTTTGGCAACGTCATTCGCGTCAACCAGCCGATTGCTGACAAAAAGCGCATCCCGTTTCACGGTTTCCGCGTGTTTGAGAACGATGTCTTTCAATTCGCTATGCTTTATGTCCACCATGCCCGCAAAATCGTTGGTGAGCGTGGCAGTTTGTTGCCGGTATTCAGCCAGATGTTGTTCCAGCCATTTCCGGCTGTCGGCAATCGCACGCGGGACACTGGCTGCCGCCCGCAACTGTGCACGGGTTAGCAAGGAGAATTGCGCTGGAAAACTGTCTTCCGGGCCGATGCCCCATTCATAAAGCAATCGGTGGACCCGGTCCACTTCCTCCTTCGTCATATCGCGGCAAAGCACGGCCAAATCATCTTTATCCAAATCCATAACGTCATTCGCCCAAGTTGAACATGGGCTGTTTGGTGCCAGCTGGTTTCGCCGCTGGTTCGGTCTGCGGTTCAACCTCCGGCATCTGTTCCGATGGCACGAGCAAATCGGCAATCAGGTCGTATTGCCGGAACATCTGCTGCATCGCCCACTGCATTTCACCGGCCAGCATCAGTTCCAAGTGCGGGGCTTGTGGAGTCGCCACTTCCGCAAAACTCAACTTGCGACCCGCCTTGGCCTCGGCGCGTTTGATGGCCAGCAGCGTGATGGAAGTCACCACTGGCAACGTCAGTTCCTTCGCGCCAAACTTCTTCAACTCGGCCTCGATGTTGGATTTTTTGAACAGGTTTGTCCGCACTTTTGCCGGGTTGTGGACAATCACATAATCCACGCGGTCGCCCGCGAAATAAAACAGTTCGAGAAGATTGTTCATGCTCTCGGTGTCCTCGCTGGGAAACAGGAAAAATGTGAACCGGATGCCCTGCGTGGCGAGCGATTCGAGCAATTGCAACGACTCCAGCGCCTGCACGATGAGGCCGTCGGCCTGCGCCCGGCAATCAATGACATGAACCGGCGCGTCACTGCGCGACACGTTACGAAACAATCCCAGCAACGTGGACTTGCTGTCATCGTCATTGCCCAGCGTGTAGGACTGCACCTTTTGTGGATGCCGGTCGGCAAAGGAATGGTGCCGGTCATCGAGATCGGAGCCGTTCCAATCGATTTGGTGATGATCGAGCCACGCAGTGCGAAATTCAGCCTCGAAACTTTTGCCGAGACTGCCTTTGGATTGGGGATTGATGTGGATGCGTTTGGTGATGTTGGCGTTCATGTGAATTCTTGATCGGTGTTAATGTTTTTGATGTTTGGGCGAGTAAAAGGGCTTGGTTTCGGCAACGGCGATTGGCGTGATTGCGGCCGGCTGGCCGCTGCGTTGGGGCGGACGGGTTGGAATTCGGAATGATCTTCCGCATCTTCCCAATGCGGTTTGGTCGCCCGCTTCAATCGGCGCCGGTAAAATAGATACGGAGCATGAAACGTGACGCGGATGCCCTTTTCACTCAACAGCAAGTCGGCGATTTCCTGCCAGGTCTTGCGCCGTTGGCGCAACTCGCGGATGAAATCGTAGTACGGTTCCAAAATGCTGTGGAACGGTTTGCCGCCGCGTTTTTGATGTGCCGTTTCAGTCATCGTCAGACAGAATAGCCCGGTGATGAAAAACGGTGGTAGAGAGCAGGTGAAATTTAAAGTGAGATAAATTCACGCCGCATGTAGCGGCAAAGGGCGACGAATGGCGACAAATTCAAGTGACGAAAAGCGGCGAGTGCCGACGAAATGTCAGGAGTGGATGCGACGAAAAGTGACAAATTCGTTGTCGCTTTTAGTTGCCTGGTTCCTGGTTGCGTTTTTCACTACCGATTTTGGTAGGGGATGGTGTCTCGCAAAAATCAAGGCTTTCAAGTTTCAGAAAGCCGTCAGAATCACGTTCGGCTGAACGTATCAAATTGGACGATCAGGAGCGCAGTGAACTTCCGTTTCTGAAATCGGAGCGAACGCAACGGCTGTGGAGTCGCGGAGATTTTGGAAACGGATGCTGACTGCGCTGCCGTCTAGGTTTCACTTGAGGCGATGGGTCTGGCCGGTTTTCGAGTGCCGCAGAAAAGCCGGCGAGTCCAAGCGCCGGGTATTGTATCAGATGAGTGGAACCGCACCGTGCGTCATCATCTTTGAATTCGATGAAGCCCGTGTGTCGGTTTTGTGAACACCCGCTGGCCGCTTCCGTTTGATGCGCTGCCCTGGCGGCTCATTCCTTGATTCCCAATTTCTGGAGGATCAATTTGTGCTTGCTGATGTAATCGTATCGTGCCGCCAAATCCTCCCAGTGAGCCGAATCGGGTTTTAATGCCTCGTCCGGGTGGTCCCTGTTGGCGGCATCAACGGCGCTCCTGATGTCCATGCCCTTTGCCAGGAACGCAACGACCGTGTTGTCATACTCAATTTCCGTGTCAGTTCGGTCGCCAATAATTTCCCGTGCCCGCGCGAGGTAGTCCTTGGTCAGAGGTGCATCCATAAGCGCCCTTCTGCCATTTCGGGTGAACGCTGTGCATCAAAGATTCCGCACCGCTGCGCTCCTGAATGGGACCGTGGAGCGATCGCGGGGTTCGCTGCATTCTTGTTGGGATCTGTCATCGCCCGATAAAATAGGTCAGTGGTGCAATGGGTGAGATGAAAAACTGAGGCTATTTCCATTTGGCCATCGCGCGGGCGACTTGCTTAAAATTGGTGATGCGCCATTTCACACCGTCGCCCACCAGTGAGGCGCGTCTCTGTTGTGCCGCTGCCGCCTGTGGACTGCGACGGGCTTTGCGCACAGCCGCCATTCGGCTTTGCGCTTCCTGCCGTTTAACTGCCTCGAAATCCACCGTCTTCACTGACCAACACATACCGCAATCAGGGATAAGAAGCAAGCTTGCAGCAGTACCGAGAGGGGGGTTGAGTGAGCGTCGGTATGCTGGTCTGAAAGTACCGACAAAATGGTTGTTTATTGACTGGCAGCTTGCTTTTCTCCTTTCCGTTCGCGCAATCCAGAACTTGATACTGTGAATAACGAAAAAGATTCACGCGGGGGCATTCGTCATTGGACGCCCGAAGAAGATGCCTTGTTGGGCACCATGCCGGACAAGAAATTGGCACGCCGGTTGAAGCGCAGTTACGATGCCGTTGCCACACGCCGGCTGAACAAGGGCATTCCGGTTTGCAATCCGAAACGCAAATCTTGGCGACCGGAGGATGACAAAGTTTTGGGCACACGACCCGATCCTCAAATCGCTTTGCTTTTGGGCCGCACTATTCAATCCGTCAAGAACCGGCGGCGTAAATACGGCATTCAGTCAAAACTCGCCAGACTGTCGAACCCTTGGACGGCATACGAAGACAAACTGCTCGGCACCCGGCCAGACCCAGAACTGGCCCGCAAACTTGGACGCAGCCTGGATTCAGTCCGAAATCGGCGGTGTAAACTCGGGATCAAACCCGCTCCCCCTGACAGAGCCTGGACCCCGGACGAATTGAAACTGCTTGGCACCATGCCGGACAAGGATTTGGCACAGCTCATTGGTCGTAGTCGGGACACGGTGCGATTTTACCGTCAGAAATTGGGCCGGCCGCCCTGCAACCCGGTTTGGAAGCCCTGGACCGAAGCCGAGATAGCGCTATTGGGCAAATTCACCGATATGGAAGTGGCCGCCCGCACCGGTCATCCGGCTGGCTCGGTCAAAATGCAGCGTTGCAAATTGGGCATCCCGTGCTGCAATTCCAAGCGGCGTCCGTGGCTGCCAGAGGAAGATGCTTTGCTGGGTAAACTTTCTGACCGGGAAGTGTCTCGACGAACTCAACGCACCTTTGCCGCCGTGCGCACCCGCCGGATTGCACGCGGTCTGGCGGAACCGGCTGGGCTCAAATAACAACGCGAATTCCTCTACTCCTGGGTGTCCAGTGATTGGAAGCAGGTCATTGCAACTTCATCATTCTGAATTCTGCCAGACTGACAGCCAAAAACGGAGAAAATCGGGGGTTCATTTTGTGCCTTAGATAGCACAAACCCGGCTTCATTCTGTGGAACGATGCCGCCATGAATCATTTTGACCAATGCTTGATCCTGGATGGTTGTGGTGTCCGGCAGAACGACAGCCGTGAACATATTTAGGGGGCAAAACGGGATGCGCATTTTGTGTACGTCCTCACAACGCACGGGTGATTCCGGTAAAATGACAAACCGTGAATAGAAACAGAAAAGGATCAGACGATTGTGTAAAGATTACACAAAAGGGGGTGCGGCATCCGATAAAATTACCGCATGAATAAATCGATGTTCATTTTTGATTCAGCCGGCCAATGGCGTGGGAAAAGCGCGGAATGCATTTCATGTCCCAACGACACCTTAGACGATTCGCCGTCGGGTAAAGTGACAAAACGATAGATGAAAACAGGCAAGAAATTGAAAGTTGTTTGGAAAGCGAACAAAGCCTTTTGAAAAGCAGATATTGTTGTGGTTTATGTTCACTGCGGTTGCGCATAAAAATCTGACTGATGCCGAAAGTTACTTCGACGAGCATCTGGCGCAGAACGATTACTACGCAGCCGGTGAAATCCGGCCCGGCCAGTGGATCGGCGCGGGCGCGGAACGGCTGGAATTAGAGAATGTCGTCACCCGCGAACAATTTCATGCGCTGTGTGAAAATCAAAATCCAGAAACCGGCGAACAGTTGACGCAGCGGCAACTCAAGGAAGGCCAGCGCCGCGTGTTTTATGACTTCACCTGTTCCGCGCCAAAATCTGTTTCAGTGCTGGCGGTGACGTTGGACGACAAACGGCTGGTGACGGCGCATGAGGAAGCCACGCGCATTGCGTTCCGTGAACTCGAAACTTTCGCCGCCGCGCGCGTCAGAAAGCAGGGCCATCAAAAAGACCGGCTCACCGGCAATCTCGCCGCCGCTGCGTTCACCCATACGAGCAGTCGCGCGCTCGACCCGCAATTGCACACACATTTCACGGTGTTCAACGCCACGTTTGATGACCGCGAACGATCCTGGAAAGCCCTGCAAGCGGGCGGCATGTATGACGCCATCCGTTACGGTACGGCGGTCTATCGGAATGAACTGGCGAAGCGGGTGCGACAAATCGGCTACCGGATTCAACCGTCCAAACATGGCTTTCAAATTGAGGGCGTCAGCGATGAGGTATTGAAACGGTTTTCCAAACGCGCGCAACAGCGTGACGCGGTGGTTCAGGAGTTGGAACAAAAGCTGGGGCGCAAACTTTCCAATAATGCCATTTCCCATGCGGTGCATCAGAGCCGGGCGGAAAAAGTCAAAGGCATCTCGACGACGGAAGTGCGCGAACGTCAACTGGCACAATTGCAGACCGATGAATTACAGGCGTTGAAAAAACTCGCGGCATCGGTCCAACCCGTCCGGCCAGTCCGTGTCTTTGAACCGGAAAACCAAGCCCTGAATCAGGCCGTCGCCCATGTGTTCGAGCGCAAGTCGGTGGTGCCGGAGCATGAACTGTTGAACGTGGCCCTGTCGCAACGTCCGGGCGAAGTGGATTTGCCGTCGCTGAAAGCGGCAGTGAAGCATTCGCCGGACTTGGTGAAAACGGAACGTGGATTCTCCACGCGGCAGATTTTGGCGACGGAACTGGATTTGATTCAGACGGTCAACGCGGCTTGCGATGCCGTTGCGCCCTTGCATCCCGGCTACCGGCCTGCCGACTGGCTGGGTGAGGATCAGAAACGGGCGATTTACCACGTCCTGCGCACCAGTGATCGGATCACCGGCCTGCGTGGTCTGGCTGGCAGCGGCAAAACCACGGCGTTGCGCGAGCTGGTCGCCGCCTGCAAGGAAGCCCGCGTTGAACCGCTGTTCTGCGCGCCGACGGCGGCGGCAACCGAGGTGCTGCGCACCGAGGGATTCGAGGCGGCGACACTGCAAAGTTTGCTGCTGACGAAACCGGCGTTGTCGGCCTATCAGTTGGTGGTGCTGGACGAAGCCGGGGCGGTCGGGATGGACGACCTGAAGCGGTTGTTTGACCTGGCGCGGGACGCACGCATCGTGCTGTCAGGCGACACCGGCCAGCACGCCTCGGTCGCGCGCGGTGATGCGCTGCGGATTTTGGAAAACCATTCAGATTTTCAATCCGGCCAATTGACCCGCATCCGGCGGCAACGCAAAGCCGGGTATCGCAAGGCGGTCGAACTGGCCGCGCAGAAAAATACCAATGAAGCGTTCGCCCAACTGGAACGCATGGGGGTGGTCGCCGAATTTTCAGGCGATCAATTGCACGGTGAAGCCGCGCGGTCGTATGTAAAAGCATTGCAGCAAAACCAATCCGTGCTGCTGGTCGCGCCAACGTGGAATGAAATCGAGGCGGTGACAGAAAAAGTCCGGGCGGCGTTGAAAACGTCCGGGCGCCTGGCGGGTGACGAACGGGAGTTTCAAGTTTTTGATTCATTGTCGTGGACGGAAGCGCAGAAGCGCGATGCGCGGCAATATCGTCCCGGCCTGGCGATTCGGTTTCACCGGCAAAAAACTGGCTTTTCAAAGGATGAAACGGTTGCGGTGGTCGCCATCGAAAACAACTCGCTCAAAATTCAGCGCGCCGATGGTTCGGAAAATGTTTTTGAATTGGGTGCAGGCTGCGCCGGCTTTGATGTGGGGGAGAAACGGAAGTTAAAAGTGGCCGCTGGCGACAGGCTGCTGCTGCAAGCAAACTGGCGGAAGAAATTTATCAATGGCGAACTCGTCGAGGTGCGGGCGATTCAGGGCGATTCCGTGGTGCTGGCCGATGGCCGGGTGATTCCAGAAAGCTATCGCACGTTCACTCACGGCTACGCGGTCACGTCGCACGCCGCCCAGGGCAAGACGGTGGATGAAGTGTTGGTCGTCGCGTCGTCGCGTTCGCTGCCAGCGATCAATCAGCAACAATTTTACGTCAGCATCTCGCGCGGGCGCGATGCGTGCCGCGTATTCACTGATGATGCCGAGATGTTGCGCTCGCACGTCACCCGTTCCAACGCCCGTCTCGCGGCGATTGAAGCCATGCCGGTTTTGCCTCACCGCAACTTCCTCCAAACGATTTTGCAGCGCGGTCATCGTTTTCTGAAACAGTTCCGCCAGCGCCTCGGGCCGCAACAAAAGATTTCACCTGACCACCGTAGTCCACAAATGAAACCACAACACCATGAACACCAACGAAAAGCCACTCACCGAATCAGACTTTAGGACGGGCCATAACCCCTGTTTTACCGGTGACATCAAAAGTGCCGCGCTGAACGTCTGTGCCGACGATCGGCACAATTATCTCCTCCCCTACGCGCAATTGCTGTCTGCTGAAAGGTTTTCCAATCCGGCGCTGGAACAGGAGCCGGAGGCGCCGCCGGAAAAAATGCTGATCCGCTTTGCCCAGGCACAAGTCGTGGTGCTGGGCAGTGGACTCGATGCGGTGGAGCGTAACCTTCAACAATATGAGCTAAAATTTGTGAAGTCCGCTCCCCGACGTTTCGCCGGGCTGTTGAACACCCACATCGCCGCTGTCACCATCACTTTCACCAAGGAGAACGCATGAACCAAGAATCATCATTAAATCTACAGGCACTGGGAAAATATCCCGTCGTCATGACCAAGGAGAAAGTGGCTGATGCGATGGGAGTCCCCACGCACAATATTCCGCCACTGGTGCGAGCCGGGTTGCTCAAGCCGCTCGGCCATCCGGGGCGTTATTGCGTGAAGCATTTTTCGCGTGATGCGCTCGCGGAGAAATTCGCCAGCCAGGAATGGCTCGAAAAGGTGATGGCCGCCATCCACCGTCATTGGCGCAACAAGAACGCACGGAAGCGGGCAAGCCAGGCCCAACCGGCCTGAGGACGGGCGAGTTCGTCGGCACGGCGAACTGGAGGCTCGGAACTGCCGCGCCTCCACCCGCCCGTCCCCAAGTCACGATCAAACGACACCTGGTTTAATCCATGCCATCATCCGGCGGGTTATATTCGTGGATGATGATTGTTGGTGGCGGTGGTGGCGTGTGTGGCTGAATGACAATGCCGATGCCGGCGCTGACGTGCGGTTGGTTGGGGAATTTCCGGCGCAACCCGCCGCTGAATATCCGGGCCAGCACCAACACCGACAGCCAGACGAACGCGAGAAACAAATAAACTCCCCATTTTGCGATAATCCAATCGAGAAAATGGAACACCGGGTCGAGCACTGTGGCAGGATTCAAGTTCATAACACCCCTCACTTGTAGATGGTTGCATTTTCGAGTCCATTGGGATTCATCAGCGGCACAATTTTCCGTTCATAATCCTCCAATGGCGGAAGAATAACCTGTGCATTCCTGGCGTAAGCACGGTGAATTGCCTTGCTGTTATGGCCCAATGCGATTTGCGCAAAGCGTTCGGGATAACCGGCCACTTTTGCACGTTCCGCCCAGGCATAGCGATAGGAATGAAGTGAGATGCCAGTGATGCCTTCGCGCCGGCAAGCCCGCTGAAATCGCGCCGCACGGTGTTTTTCATCCATGCCTGCCAGTCCTGGAAACAAGAATCCCTGTCCGGGCAAATCCCGCAACACTTCGGCAAGCGCCACGCCAAAATGAATGATTTGCGCGGTTCCGGTCTTGGCGCGGAAAAAACTAACCACGTGTTTGCGCCAGTCAACGTCTTCCGCCTTCAGGTGCGCCACGTCGCTTTGCGAACCGCCGATGTGCCAGCAGCACCACAGAAAGGCTCGCATTTCCGGGTTTCGTTCACGACTAAGAATCAATTCATGTTCTTCCCGTGTCACCGCCCGTCTTTCCTTGCAATGGATGACCGGCCACTGTCGTTTTGGCATCACCGGCCACGGGAGCCACCCCATGTCCACGGCAAAATTGTGGAACCGCCGCAAATAATTGTTGGTTGAAACCTTGTTTGCTTCGAGCACGCGCAGAAAATGTTCCGGGCGGGTCTCGATCAATTGCCGGTCACGAATTGAATCAAATGCTTTGTCCATCACGGCGCGTTCCGAGCGGGTCCGGTTGCTGCCGGTTTTTACTTTTACAAAATCAACCATGACCTCACGCCAGGTGCGCTTCACAAAACTTTCATCCGTGGCCGCCAGGTAAGCCTTGGCGATTTGCAGGTTGATGGCTGGTTGTTTCGCGGCCTCGTTTTTCGCGTGCAGAAGCCGGGTGGCGGTCACCCGGTCGCTGGTGTGCAAACTTTCTTGTTTGCCGGTCAGTTCGTTGTGAAGGTAATACCGTCCGCCATTCTTGCGACGGTAGAGTCGGAATTTCTGTTTCATGGCTGTTTCATTCACAGCGATGAGGTTACGACAGAAGATTTCGACTCCGGTAGGGAGCAGGTGAAAGTTACGCAGCGCAGGCCAGGGTTAAACTTTGCTGGCACTTCTGCTGGCACTTTTGCACTCAACTTTCACAAATCATTGACACACAAGTGTCAGAGAGTGGTGGCTGGGGGCGGAATTGAACCGCCGACACAAGGATTTTCAGTCCTCTGCTCTACCAACTGAGCTACCCAGCCAAACACATTGCAGCCATTGACTAATTGCGATGTTTGAGAATCTTTAGTTTTCTCATTGCATCCCGCCGTTGCATCCCGTATGATGATTTTGTCATGAATACACCATCCGAGACCGCAACGGCGGGCGCACAAAGCCCGGTTACTAACCACACCAACCGATCAACCAAAAAGTCAACCTGGTGGAAGCGCGGCGAGCACCTAGTCCAGCATACGCCAACGGGGACATTCTATTGCCGCCTGAAGGTCAAAGGCAAGTTGATTCGTGCCTCACTGGATACGGACGTGCTAACCACGGCCAAAGACCGCTTGCCGTTGAAACTGGCAGAGCTACGCAAGCCAAAGGCGGAATCCGGCTCGTTTGGCGATGGACGGCTCAAATACGAGGCAGAGACGCGCAACGGTTACACGTCACGCAAAAAACGGCTGGTCAAACTCGCTCCCCTGTCCATCACCTACCGGCTCCGCTGTCTTGAATGTCTAAGGCGGTCACTGGTTGAAGCCATTTTCAACAAGGCATGGAAAGACCTGAGCGAGCAGAGCCAGATTGATTTTCTTGGCCGGTTGGACGCCATGAAGGCCAGCGACATCACCAAGGCGGTTTGTGACGCATGGCAGACCGCTTATTCAGGCCATTACTCTGCGATGGTGTTTAACAACACCTTGAACACGTTGCGCCGGGTGTTGGAACTGGCCGGGGTTACGAGGGACGATAATCCGGCTTATGACATGGGCCGGCTGGACATCGTTGAAAAGCAAATCCGGCTCCCCCGGCCTGAGCAGTTCGACCGCATCATTGAATTGATTGAAACGAGCGGAGCGGCACAGGCCAAAGATTGCGCCAACCTTGCCCGCTTCTTGGCCTTCACCGGGACCAGAATCAGCGAAGCCAAGCAAGCTGTTTGGGGTGACGTGAACTGGCAGGACAACACGCTGCAAATTCACAGTGTCAAAGTCCGGGGTTCGCATGACGGGAGCGTGACCCGGATGCTGCCCATGAATCCGGCCTTGCGCCAACTGTTGGAACAGTTGAGCCAAGGCAGACAACCGGAGTCATCCGAGCATATTTGCTCCGTGTTTGAATGTCAAAAGTCACTGGACAGGGCTTGCCGGTTGGCAGGTTGCAAGCGACTGGTTCATCACGATCTAAGGCATTATTTTGTGACCAAGTGCCTGCAAGCCGGGGTTGGCGTGTTCACGCTGGCAAAGTGGATTGGACACCGGGACAATGGCAAGCTACTGCTAAAGGTCTATGCCCACTTGCAAGCGGAGCACAGCCAGCAACAAGCCAACTTGGTTCAATTCGGAGCGGCCCCGATGAAACAGATTGCCGCCTAAAACTCGCCCTGCCCCATTCTCGGCCTGCCCCGACACGGCGGGAGCGGTTTGCGCGTCCTATATGCCGTCTGAGTGGGAAAGGTCAAACGGCGATGCTACCGTTGATGTCCGGCATTGAATTGAGCAAACGTCGTTTTTTTGGTTTCGACTACTATTCCGGCGCGGTTTTTTCCCTCTACGACCACCGGCAAGTCAGGCGCGAATGTCGGGCGTAACTCTTTGGTGGGATGCAAAAGAGAACTGGGGGTCGGGTTATCCTTAAAATAATCCTCCCCAAGCGCGTCCAGTTGGCGGGATAGGTTGAAATTTTCCCTAGTAGCTATTTGCCATTCGTAAAAGCTATTCCAAACAGCAGGCAACTTGTTTCTTTGGCCGCGCACTTTTCCTCTCCCCACTTGAACGGGCTGAATTGCGGCGTGGAAAATCCGCCGGGCAAAATCAGCGGCCTCAAACGAGTAAAGGGCGGCGAGCACTTCGTCTGACTTGGCAACGTATGTCCGCCAGAATGTGAACGCCTCGACTGTGAATGGCTTCCCGGCTGGCTCGATTCCACCGTAGTAAATTGTCTCACAAACCGAGCGGTCGTCCTTCCTGAATCGGTTCTCGACTTGCAGGGAACCTTGCCAACTTGTGACAACCGAGCCGTCGTCTTTTATTATCGCACCAGTGGCGAGCATAATTCGACTCTCGAAATGCCGTGAAATCGGGCTTGGATTCATTTTTCTTGTCCATCCCTTCACGGTGTCCAGTGACGCGCCGATCAATTCGGCAAGCTGCTTTTGAGTCAGGTTGGCAGCGGCCAGAATGGCCGCGACCCCTTTTTGAGTCCGTCTTTGCGTCTTCGTCATAAAGTGTGTCTCACACTACAATAATACACCACACATGGACAACCGCAATACGTGAAAGTAAGTTGGAACAAACTTAAATCACGAAAAGATATGGGCGAAGAAAACAGCAAAAACGGTAACGGCGCGGTGACACCCCTTCTGCATGACATTCGCGGAGCAGCCGCGAGACTTTCCATGTCTCCAGTGTCCATCCGCAAACTAATCCGGCAAAACCGGCTCAAACGAGTTGCCGATTTTCGCAAAATTCTAATCAGCGAAGCCGAATTGCAACGCTTTGCGACATGCGGATGATAACAGCAAGCACACAAAAACGCGACAAAAACGCGAATCTTGAGCCGTTCAAGTTCAAAAAAGGTGAAGATCGTGCCCGGTTGAGTCCCGGTCGCCCACGCACGCGCCAGTTTGCAAAGTTTGTCCGTGAACTTTATGAAGAAAACCCGGACTCGGCTGACATGGTGAGATTGGTGAGGCAGATGGAAAGACGTTGTCCGCAAGAACTCGCACACTATCTCGCCGGCAAGCCAGTTGAAACCGTCGCGGCAGTTGATGCCACTGACGAAAACTTGGACGCCTTAATCACCGCGCTGGCGCGTAGGAAGGCGAAGCAAGGGGGGTTGATTGAGCAACGTTGAAAACAACGGCAGATCAACGGGCGGATGCACCCGCCGTGGCTTTTTGCCCGGTCAGTCTGGGAATCCCGGTGGTCGTCCAAAGGGGCTTGCTGCCTTCATTCGCAATGAAACCCAAAACGGTGAAGACCTCGTGAAGCTGGCTTTGAGGTTTGTCAAAGGCCAGAAAGTTGCAGGCAGGAAACCGCGTCACCAAGACATGATCAAAGCGATGGAATACCTGACAGACCGAGGCTTTGGAAAATCTGTGGACATGAAAATGGATTTGACGCCAGAGGACGAGCAGCGCGATTTGGCCAAACAGATCGCCCGCGAGCTGGCCGCAAATCCGATGGTTAAAGATAAATAAACGCTAAAAATGGACACAAAGCCTCATTGAAAAATCAAAACCGCCGCCGCGAAACTTGGACGGTTCACGCGACAGCGGTTGTACTACTGTGAAAAGATTATCCTCTGGCAATCGCGCACCGTCAAGCATACCCGACAACCCGGTTGAAAGAATCCTGCAACTGCTCGGTGATGTTGTGTTGGTCCCGGTTTATCCGCTTACCAAAAAGCCGGTTGGTAAAAGCTGGCAACTACGAACGCGAGAATCCATGCGTGACGCTGTTTATCTGCGCTCGTTTTGGGTGTTAAATGGCATCACGAGACAGCATGAGACAAGAGCCTGCCTTTGAGATTGTCCAATGAAACAACGAAATGTCACGAGACAGCATGAAGTAGTAAGACTTGTTTTGGATTTTCAGTCCTCTGCTCTACCAACTGAGCTACCCAGCCAGCCGCGGTCGGATATTAAACCGGCCGCATGACCCGTTGGCAAGGTGAAACGCCAAGCAACAAGATCGCCGTATTCCAAAAACCACCGGTCTTGGAAGCATCCCGCGAGACGTTCTCAATTTGTGGGACATAACTGGCGGCATATACCATCGGGTGGCAAGCCAGGCGCACTGCCCCCTGATCCGGAGCCAATCCCTCAACCTTTGTTCAAAAATCCAATGCCGGCATCACCCATTCAAAATGATTGGTCGGTTCCAGGCTGCCAAAACCGCTTCCTATTGAGACACAATTCAGAACCGAAAACTTCAAAACCTCCTGATTACGGGGCCTTCTTGAGTTGGTACGCAACTCGCTATGTATCAACCGTGCCGGGGACCAAAGATTCCAACCTGTTGCGCCGACTATCGGTTTCAAAACCTTTTCTCTGGTTACTCGTTCTGCTTCCTTCCGTGGCCGCGATTTCGGTGTTTGGACAGAAGTCGGTAATCACTTTGGCGATGGTCAGTTACGACCAGGCACCCGCCGGGACCGCCGCCGTTGCCGCCAAAGGTTCCACCGCCAATGCCCTTGGGGATACTTCCGCTCCCCTCCTGCAGTACCGAATAACCGGGCTGAAGCTCGACCACCAAAACATCCCCTGCTTTTCAACCAATTCCCTTTTCGACCAGCGGGACGGTTCGCTTCCTGGTAACTGGTCACGATTTGTTTACAAAAAGGCAACCGTGGATGGACGGACAGCCGGCTGGATGCACGTCGAAGCCGGATACGGACAATATTGCCAGTTTGAGTCCAGCTTCGGAGAGAACGCCTGGCAATTGGAACGCCCCAGTTGTGCCTACTTCAGGGCCTGTTTCAGCTTTTGATCCTCGATCACAGCTCCAAAAAGTCACGCACCAGTTTCGCCAGCACGACCGACTTTGTTTTTCATCGCGCTGGCGGCTTATCCGTGCTAATTCGTCCCCAGTGCCGCATCCATGCTCAACAGTCCCAACAACAAACACGAGCGATTTTTTGAACACCGCCGGCTGGGGCGGCGCCACCCGTGAACCCCTCACCGGCGATGCCTCCGCCCGGAAATATTTCCGTCTGCGCCGGGATAATCAAAGCGCCATCCTGATGGAGGCCTCGCAGAATCTGGACAGTGTCGCACCCTTCATCCTGATCAACCTGCATCTCCAGCAGCTCGGTTTCAGTGCCCCAACCATCCTGGTCCGGGACGATAAAAATGGCCTCCTCTTGCTGGAGGACTTCGGTGACGCAAGCTTTGCCCACCTGCTGGACGATCGGGGCGACGCAGAAAAGCTTTACGCGCTGGCCACCGATGTCTTGATTGCGCTCCATCAAAATCCCCGGGCAATTCCAGTTGGTTTACGGGCGTATCATCCGGAAAAAATGCTGGCGGACATCGAATTGTTTTTGGCGTGCTGCACGCCCGCAATTACCGAAGCCGGCAAGACGGAATTCCAAACCGTCTGGCGTGAGGTATTGCCCCTCGCCCATCAGGTCCCGGCGTCACTCCTGTTGCGCGACTATCATGCGGCCAACCTCATGCTTTTGCCCGGGCGTGAAGGCATCCGACAGGCCGGACTGCTGGACTTTCAAGATGCCTATCAGGGCCCGATCACCTACGACCTGGTGTCGCTGCTGGAAGATGCCCGGCGCGATGTTCCGGACCAGCTCCGGGAGCGGATGGTGGCGCGTTATCTGGCCCGGTCCCCTGCCCTCGACCGGAAGGCTTTTGAGACTTCCCTGGCCATCGTGGCGGCGTTGCGGCATACGCGCGTGCTGGCCATTTTTGAACGGTTGAGCCGGCATGAACAAAAGCACGATTACAAGCAACTGCATTCCCCGCGCGTGAAACGCCGGTTGCAAAGTGCATTGGCTCATCCGATGCTGGCCGGCATCAAACAATGGATGGAGCGCTATGCAGGGTAAAATCAGAAAAGCCATGGTCCTGGCCGCCGGTTATGGCACGCGGCTGAAACCATTGACCGACCGGATGCCCAAACCGCTCGTCCCGGTCGCCGGCAAACCGATGATTGATTACGCTCTCGACAAACTGCGCGCCTATGGCATCGAAGAGGTCATTATCAATGTCTCGCACCTAAAAAACCAACTCATCACCCATGTCTCCAGTCTTTCCGGCCTGACGGTCACAATCTCGGAGGAAACCGAGCCGTTGGAAACCGGCGGTGGACTGAAAAAGGCGCTGCCGCTTCTGGGCAACGAGCCTTGCTTTACCATCAACAGCGACATCCTCTGGCGGGACGGACCGGAAAGTGCATTGGACCGACTGGCCCGGCATTGGGATGATGCCAAAATGGACGTCCTGCTCCTCGCCCAATCCAAGGCCAAAGCCGTCGGCCACGACCAGGGCGAAGACCATTTGTTCATCAAACCCGGCAATACCCTTGCCTGGAACGAGCGGGAAGCGCCGTACATCATTGCCGGCATCGGGATCATTCATCCCCGCATTTTAGTGAATGCGCCAGACGGAAAATTCACCGTCAAAATCCTCTGGCATCAGGCGCTCGCCCAAAACCGCCTCTTCTGCCTGCCCCACCACGGCCTTTGGTTCCAGACCGGCACCCTCGCGGATATCAAGCAGGCCGAAAAGCACCTGCAGCCTTGACCGCCCGTAAAAACAGCAGGAACTGACGTAAGGAGGCTCTAACCTAAACGTCCGAAACCAAAAAACTGGTGCCCGTCTCCTCCTCTCCTGCGGAGAAAAAAGTCACCACGCAATTCAGTGGCAATCGCCCTTCACCCACACACTCGCCGATAAAGCGCTTCGTAGCGCGGCACGATGGCAGCCGCGGAGAAGATTTTGCGGGCGCGATGTTGCGCCGCCTGGCCCAGCACCGCCCGGCGCGCCGGATCCCGAATTAAATCCGTGACCGCACCGGCGTACGCACCAACGTCGCCGAACGGCACCAGGACACCTGTCCGGCTGTCTTCCATCACTTCCGGAATTCCGCCCACGCGCGAGGCCACGCTCGGACAACCAAAACACATCGCCTCCAGAATGCTCAGACAAAAACTTTCCGACTCCGACGTGAACAGCCCCACGTCGGCAATCTGCAGGTAATCCTCGATGTCGTTGGCGTTCTCGCGCACAATCACCCTGTCTTCCAAGCCCAGCCGCCGCACTTCACTCACAAAAGGCGCAAAGTTTCCACCCGCAAGAATGAGGAGTTTGAAAGCCTCCCGCGGCCGGATCCGCGCGGCGACTTGGAGCAGCAAATCAATGCGCTTCAGCGGACGCAGATTGGATGAATGAAGCACCACCAGCTCGTGGTGCAAACCCAGTTCCCGGCGCACCTCTCCCGGCGAGCGGCGTGGCGGACGCCGCTCAAAGAAATTGTGGATGACCTCCAACGGCCCGTTGAAACCAAGCACCCGCTGGGTCTCCTGTTTCAAGTATTCCGACACCGTCGTAACCGCGTCCGAACAGGTCAGCGCATGGTGGATGGCCGGTCCGTAGCCCGGGTCGCAGCCGAGCAAGGTGGTGTCGGTGCCATGCAGGGTCGTCACCACGCGCGGCCGTTGTTCCGCCGGGAGCATGGACTGCGCCAGGATGGCCGCCGTGGCATGGGGCACGGCGTAATGGACATGCAACACGTCCAGTTGATGATCACGGCTCACCTCGGCCATCCGCACGGAGAGCGGCAGGGTGTAGTCCGGATATTTGAACAGTTGATAATCGTTGACGACGACCGGATGGAAATGCAATCGCGGCATGTCCATCGGCAGTCGGAATGGCCTTTCATAGCTGATGAAATGCACCTCGTGCCCGCGCCGCGCCAATTCCTCTCCCAGGGCCGTGGCCAGGATGCCGCTGCCCCCAACCGTGGGATAACACGTGATGCCGATTTTCATGCGTTTTTAACCACGGTTGAACACGATTGAATTTAAATGCGCCGGGCACTGCGGCCCAGTTGCGCCAGCGAATCGAGAACCGGCGGATCGTTGGGAAACAAGGCGATGGCGTGACCGATGCCGGCCCGCAATCCGCGCAACCGCGCGCGCGTGAGCTGCAATTCAACGTAGCCACGGTTGGAAACCTGCGAGAAGTGCGCTTCCATCGCCGCCGTCCAGGCCGCCATGATTTCCGGAGCGGAAACGTCAATGACGACCGACGTGTTGGCAGCCGGTTCAGCTTCCGGAGTTACCGCATAGAAAAACAGTTGCTCAATCGCATGCGGCCGAGCCCGGCGCAGTTCCTTCAATCCGCCGTAACGGGCGAGCCGCGTGGCGTCGCGCACCAGTTGTCCTAGTTTGGCATGATCGGGATGCTGGTTTTCCACCAGGCTCGGCGCCAGCACAGTGCCCGGACGCACCCGCCGCAATATGCCTGCCAGTTTGATGGCGTGGGCAACGCAAACTTCCAGATGCGCATCGCCGTCGAGTTCGATGAATTCAATCGTGGCCCCCAGCAACGCTGCGGATTTTTTCGCCTCGGCCACCCGCTGCGCCGGCGTGCCGTGGGTCCCTGCCTCGCCACGTGAACAAATGACAAAATGCACTTTCCGGCCGGCGCGGGTCTCTTTCGCGATGACGCCACCGCATCCGAACTCGATATCGTCGGGATGCGCACCGAAGGCCAGCAACGATGCGGGCTCAGGATGGGATTTCGATGTACGCTTCATCAGCACGGTCAATGGCATCTCGATTTACAAAAGTGATGTCGGGCGTTTCTGCCGGTTGAAGGTAGGCCTTTTCACCCGCACCGGCAATGTAATGCGTGCAGTGCAGGACGGATTGCATCCAGCGCAGCCGGGTATCGCGCGTGGGACTGATTTGCTCCTTGGAAAAGGCAGTCGCGGGCAACGTGATAAACGAATCGCCGCCTTCGTGTAACATCAGCATTGGAACGCCGGACTCCGGCCCGGCGTGTTTCAGGATTGTATCACCGAGGCGTGCCGGACTAGAGACCGGCGCTCCAGTGTTGAAACGGGCACGCACGATTTCGCCTGCGTAGGGAACATCCACGAAATATTCCGGCACGTCGCAGGCCGCCCGGCGAACGGCCGGATCGCTCGAACGCACCACGCGCATGCCCTCGATCAAACCCATGCCCTGATACATCTCCAGGCAGAAATCGGCGACGTTGGCCGCAGAGACTTGTTTGAAAACATCGATCAAAGGATGGCCGACGTAATTTGGCAACTGGAGCAGGGTCTTGTCCTGCCAGCCGGCAGCAATGTTTTTGAGGTAAAGCGGGGAAAATTTCCGCTGAATCCGGTTTTTGAAGGCAAAGTTGAGCTGGGCCGGCTCATGGGTCTTGCGATGACGCAGAACGGTCTGCGTTTCGCGCGGGTCATGGTCGCTGTCGTGGCAGAAGAAGACGATCTCGCCGCCGAGCTCCGCCTGCAGGCGCCGGGCGGTCTGGATCTTGGCGACGAGGAACCGTTTCGGGAAAAAACCGCACGGTTGCTGGCCAAAACAAATGATCGGCACGGTGGTCATGATTTGAGCGGCGGCGATGTGCTTCGACCAACCCATTCCAGCAACACCTGGAGAACCACGCTGAACAGCACGCAGGCGGCGCACCCAATCAGATTGTACCAGAGATAGCTGATGTTGAGTTGAAAAAAGAGGATTATCACCAGCGCCTGCGTCCCCAGCGCGCCCCAGAACACGGCGGTGCCGCCAATGCGCCGCAGGAAGAACCCGACCACAAACAAACCCAGCATCACCGGATAAAAAATGGAACCGACAATGTTCACCGCTTGAATCAGGTTTTCCGCCAGCGTGGCCGAGAGGGCGAAACTGATGGAAACCAGGCCCCAAAACACGGTGAACCATTTTGAGGCGGCGAGATAATGGGCATCGCTCGCCTGGCGCCTGACTACATGCCGGTACACATCCACCGTCGTCGCCGATCCCAGCGCATTGAGTTCAGCCGCCTTGGCCGACAACGCCGCGGCGAAAAACGTCGCCACCAACAGTCCGATCAGCCCGTGCGGCAGGTAGTCCAGGATAAAGATGATGAATACGTAATCGGTGTCCTTTTTTTTGCCCGCGGGATCAACGGCCAGTTCGGCCTGCTCACGGACAGCTTCCACCTGTTCATGGGCCGCCGATACGGCCGCGCCGGCGGCGGCTTCCGCAGCGGGATCACCGGTGCGCCTCGCGTTCAGCCAAGCTGCCAACTGTTGCCGTTCCTGGCTATGCGCGGCGGCAAAGTCCGTCTCGATGGCCTGCATCCGGCCGGCGTCGCCGAGTTCGGCCTGATGTTTCCATGCGACCTGGTTGAAATAGACCGGTGGTTTTTCGAATTGATAGAAGAGAAACAGCAGCACGCCGAGCGACAGGATGAGGAACTGCATCGGGATTTTAAACACGGCGTTGAACATGAGGCCGAGGCGGCTCTCGCGCAACGAGGCGCCGGAGATGTAGCGCTGCACCTGCGACTGGTCGGTGCCGAAATACGCGAGCATCAGGAACGTAGCGCCCAGCACGCCCGACCACAATGTATACCGCTCGCGGGGATCGGTTGAAAAACCCACTGCTTGCAGCTTGTGCAGGCCGCCGGCCAGGCTTAGGGCGTCGTGCCAGCCCAGTGCCGCAGGCATTTTGTGCAGCAGAACGATGCACGCTGCAATCATGCCCGCGAAGATCACGCCAATCTGGTATTTCTGGGTGACGTTCACGGCATCGCTGCCACCGGAAACGGTATAGGCAATCACCACCAGCCCGCTGCATATGATCGTCGCGTCAAGCCGCCAGCCAAAGACGGTGGAAAGGACAATGGCCGGGGCATAGATGGTGATGCCCGCGCCGAGTCCGCGTTGCAGGAGAAAAATGCCGGCCCCCAGGAGCCTGGCCTTGGCGTCGAAACGCTGGCCGAGATATTCGTAGGCGGTGATGACATTGAGCCGCCGGTAAATGGGCAGGAACACCGCGGCGATGATGATCAGCGCCATCGGCATGCCGAAATAAATCTGGATGAAGCCCAGCCCGCTGGCGAACCCCTGGCCCGGCGTGGAGAGAAACGTGACGGCGCTGGCTTGGGTGGCCATGACCGAGAGACCCACAACGAACCAGCGCGAGTCGCCGCTGCCTCTGAGGTAACGGTCAAGGCCGTCGCGGCCACGCGTGTGCCACATGCCGTAAAGCGCGATGCCCAAAATCGTGCCCAGCAGAACCACGTAATCGAGGAGGTTCATGGGAAACCTCCACGAGCGCAGCATCCCGTGTTGAAACCACGAACCGGCATTGCCAAACTTTGTCCCACGTGGGACAAAGTTTGGCATGGTCCTTTGTAATGGTTCATGAGTAGATCACTGTCAGTGTGACCAGCAAGACCACCCATAAAACGAAACAACCGAAAACAAAAAGGTAAACGGCGCGCCAGGAGCGCAACAGAGGCAGGCCGGTTTCACGATCACTTAAATCTGCAGGGCCGGGCGTGTTGCCCGACGAACCGGCAGTTTTATCATCCTGCGGGTTCATTTCCCCAGCGAAACCAGATTGGCAAACAGCCGGTAAGCCCCAGGCACACCCGCCGGAAGCTCCCGGAAGAATACCAGACCGGTATAGACGAAATGACCCTTGCCATACGACGCGACCAGCAGTCCGCCCTTGAGCGACGCTTCACCGGGATCGCTGCAGGCCAGAATTGGCGTGAAGTGATCGTCCCACTGGTTCGGAAAATAAATCCCCCGCTCCTGCACCCAGCCCGTGAAATCGGCGTCGGTGATTTTATTCGGCATGTTCAGCACCGGGTTTTCCGGCGCGAGAAAGGTCACTGCGGCATTTTCGTCCGTCACCCGGTCACCCGACAAATGCAGGTCATAAGGCGCCAGCTTGAGCGTCCGCGAATTTTCCGGCCGGTTGTATTGCGCGATGACCGTGCCGCCCGCCTCGATATAGGCAAACAATCCGGGCAGATGCACCTCCAGATTGGTCCGGACATTGAACGCGCGCACACCGATGACCACGGCATCCAAGCCGTGCAACCGTTCGGGCGTCAGGTCCGTATCGGTCAAGGTTGTCACCGCGCAACCCATTTGCTTCAACCCGTCGGCCACATTGTCACCAGCCCCCGGCAGGTAGCCAATCTTGTGAGCGCGGACAGCCAGGTTGAGGCTGACGGCCTTGAAACTCGCCGGCGGCTGGAGCAATTGCAGCGGAATGTGCGAGTAATTGATTTCCTTGCGCTCGTTCTGGTAGCGAACACCGCCAATTTCCGCGCTGGCGATGATTCTGACCGTGGTGAAATCTGCAGGCGCTGTAATGATAAACTTGTACGGTCGGTGATCGCCGGCCCTGGCCAGATGAAAGGTCCGGTTGGTCGGGGCAACCGTCCAGCCAGCCGGCGCCTCCAACTCCACGGTGCCGGCGACCTCGGCGCGATTGGCCGTCACCGCAACTTCCACCGGGCGCGACTGGCCCGGTGCAAACAGGGCAACCCCAAAATCGAATCCGAGCGAGACCGGTGGAATCACGTCCAACCGGCGGCGGATTTCCAGTTTCACAACATTGGTGGTGATCTGTACTGGCTCATCTGGAACAACCAAAATCTGGCCGCCCACCTCGAAAACCTGTTCGAGGGGAAACACCGGCGGATTTTCCGGACGGCCAATCAGCGTGGGATCATCCACGCGGAAGGTTCCCGGCGCACCTTCTTCGCGCAGCCAGTACGGCTGAGTCAACGGGGTGTTGGCGGGCAGCGATTGCACCGAGTCCCGCGTGGCAGGTTGGTCGGAGTGCAATTCAATCACGTTGTTGGTAGTCGTGCTCGCAACGCCCGCATAACGCACCCCCAGCCAGCGGACCGGAACATCGGAACGCACCACGACCGAATGATGCAATTTCATTTCTTCGCCCGGCACGATTTCGGCGTTGGGAATGGTCGTCTCCACCTCCAAGCTGAGGCAGGCTTGCAGGATGCGGTCGAGTTGGGCGCGTTTTTCAAGAACCAGAGGATCCGACGCCGGCAATGCAGCCAGTAGGCTTCGCAATTCCAGCAACGCTGGCACGCTCGCGGCGGGATTCTGCGGATTGAATTTGGCAATGACCTCGTCTGTCAATTTGCCGATGCCGGTGCCGCCGGGCACACGGTTCCATGTGGGGTCCACCCCATCGAGAATGTCATTGGTGGCCGGTTCGCCGTCCAGAGTTTGAAATGATTCGGTTCTCGGCCCGGTCCCGCCGCCGAATCCTCGAAAACTGTCAAAGCCCTGGGTCTTGTGCATCGCGCGGCTGCGCGCGGCAACCTCGGCAAAAGATTCCCCGGACACCGGATCGTTACCGGTAATTTCCATCCGGATGACATTGGTGCCGGTTCCACCACGTTGGAAACCACCGGCATTCCAGAGAATGCGTTTGGGCTGCCACGGTGCCAGATCCCGGAGCTGGTCGGAAAACGCATTGGTGTCACCGGCCAATTTGAAAGCTTCCAACGCCAGCACCGTTGACGCCGTGTGATGACCATGCGTGCCACCCGGCTGGGGGGAAAAGCGCACGATGACCACGTCGGGCCGGAATTCACGAATGATACGCACCACATCAGACAATACCGCCTGCCGGTCCCAGATGTTCAACGTCTCGCGGGAGTCCTTGGAAAAACCGAAATCCACGGCTCGCGTGAAAAACTGACGGCCCCCATCGAGGCGGCGGGCGGCCAGCAACTCCTGGGTGCGGGCCACGCCCAGTTCCTCGCCAAATTCCGGCCCGAGCACGTTCTGGCCGCCATCGCCACGCGTCAGCGAAAGATAGGCGGTGCGGTAATTGCGGCCGCGCGCCAGGTAGGCGATCAGCAGGGTGTTTTCATCGTCGGGATGGGCGGCGATGTAAAGCACGCTGCCCATTTCGCGGAAGCTTTGGAGCTGCTGCAAAATGGCGGACGCGGGCAACGGTTCGGCGGCCTGGCAGATTTCCGAAAGTCCAGCCACCAGACAAAAGCCAATTGCTGCCAGAATGCGTCTGACAAACGACCCACGTGGCAGCCGACAACGTGAGGAGGCGGACCTTTGCATGGTGTTTAGCTGGAAATCCGCCTCCCCTCGTCAGCGGCGACCAATTCCTGCACTATTTCTTGACGGTGAAGGGCACCGAGAACGCGGTGTTTTCCCACATCATTTTCAGCACGCCACCGCCGGCCGGGGTCGGCTCAACCGCCATGGTGAACTGGTCCACCGTCTTGTCCAGCGTGTCTTTCTTCAGGTCAATTCGCGCCAGCTCATTCGTCGCCTCACTTTGCTCCTTGTAAGGAATCCCCCATTGCCCGGTCTTCTTGTTGACAATCAACTTCGCGGTGCCGTCGGCTGCCGGCAGGGTGAACAACGAGTAGGTGCCGGCCGGAATATCCATCCCGCCCAGCACAATCGGCTGTTCCGTGGTCAGCAGGGTTGCCTCGTCGGCCCCGGTGCGCCAGACCTTGCCGTACGGCACGAGGCCGCCCCAGATTTTGCGGATTTCGCCGGTTTTGGGGCTCTTGGAATATGGACGCCCATAAACAATCGTGACCTTGTTGCCATCAATGGTCGTGCTGATGGTTTCGTGCGGGCTGACGCGTTGGCGCTGAGCCATCACCGAGAGGGCGGTGGTGATGATGGCGGCGATGACGAGTGCGGATTTGAATTTATTCATAATTTTATCACCGTTCTGGTTTCTACGATTGGACATGACATTTCGGCCCTTCAATCAAAGGTAACAACTGCAATCATTTGAGGCTGGAAATGATGTCATCGTTCATCTTCACAAACGAACTGCCGGGGCCTTCGGCCTTGATCGCGAGCTCGCTGGATTGTTTGGCGGAGGCAATCGCTCCTTCCTTGTCACCCTGCCTGGCCAGTATCTGCGCTTTCAAATGAAACAATTCAAATGCTATCCGGGGCTGGCCTTCCAACCCGGTGTTCACCCAGGCCAGCGCCTTTTTCAGGTCCAAATTGTGGTTGTAATAAAAGGTGGCGGCCTGAAAATAAAGCCCGGCATCCTTTTTGTCCGGCGAGGCCATCGCCGCTTCGATTTGCGCCACCACCTGGCTGGTGACATCGACTTCCAGGCGGAGGGGAACGACCGTTTTGTCCCAGACCAGGTTAAGCACCGCCGATTCGTCGCGGATATGATTGAATTCAATCGTGAAGGTTTCAAGGGTGGTGTCTGACAGCAGGACGGGCTCGACTTTGAAGCGTGCGACGTCAGCTTTCTCATTGTATTGGTACGCTCCCCATTGCGCTGAATTTGTGTTCAGGATGATGGTCCATTCATTTTCGCCGGGGATGGTAAACAGTCCGTAGGTGCCGGCGGGAATCTCGGTGCCATTGAATTTCACCCGCGTGCTGAAGGTGATCTTGGTGGCCTGATTGGCGCCGGTGCGCCACACCTGACCGTACGGAACGATGCCGCCGAAAATAGTGCGGCCCTTGACGCCGGGGCGGGAATAGGAAATTTCGAAGTCGGTCAGTCCGACACGTTGTTTGAGGGTGCAGGCGGGACTGGCCGCCGGAAAATCAACCTTGGGCGCCTGGGCGAACAGCCCGGACGGCAGGACCAGCCCGGAAAAACAAAGGAGCAGGACGGACAGTGTTTTCGAGTTCATTGGTGTCGGGAACTTATAACAATCAGAAGGGAATGGAAGCGGAAAGTGGCGGGTGTCGGGAACCCACCGTGACTTCCGGGTCAGGCAGGGACCGTCGCGCTGCGCCGGCCGCGCCGGGTTCAGCGGCGCAACCCGCCGAGGATCACCTTTGGAAGGCGGGCCTGATTCGTTTCACCTGTTGATGCGCAGGTGGTGACAACGCAACGCGAGATTACCGCGACCGGACATTCCTGAGCGCACCGCCGGTGTGACCAAATTGTCTCCGCCGGTGACTTTCCGTCTCATGAAACCGAAAGCAAACAGCCGGTTTCCCGGAGCGGCCCCAATGGCAATGACTTAACGGAAAACACTACGGCGCGATGCCGCGGACGGCGCGATAGAAGCGTGTCGGGGAATTGGCTGGAGGCGTGTCTGTAATCTGGAGGTGACCCAAGCCATCCGCAGTGACCACGGCCAGATTCTGCCAGGAGGACGATCCCAGTGCAGTGCAGTATTGCACAGTGTAAGTGAAGCCCGCAATGCCTGTCAGCAGGACGACATACGAACCCCCGGTGCCCGTTTGGAAGCCCAGCAGGTCAGAACCGGCCGGGTCGGGAATCACCGCGACCGTCACCAGGCCGGTGGCTGATGCTCCTCTGCCGTCGGAAACCACGTAGGTGAAATTGTCGGTGTTGGTGTATCCGAACAACGGCCAGTAACTCACCCAGGTATTGCTCAGGGTGACCGTGCCGCCGGCCATGCTGAGCGGGGCAACACTTGTGAGACTCAGCGGATCCCCATCCACGTCCGTATCATTGGTGAGCAGGGTGGCTGCAGGAACCACCACGCCCTGACTCATCCAGCGGGTCACCGTGTCGGGACCGGCGACCGGAGGATTGTTCACATTGGGTCCGGTGAGCAGGACATTGTCGAACGAGGCGGTGCCGAGCGTGTTGTTGTTGTGCGAGCAGTAGGCCAGACCGACATACACGGTGCCGGTCATTGAAATGGTATCGGTGTCAATCAAGGTCCACGCCACGCCGTCGGCTGAATCGTAGCAGTTGAAGGTGGCTCCGGTACGAACGAGCCGGATCCAATAGGGCGCGGTGGCATTGTCGCCCGAGGTGAAAACACTGGTGTTTCCGGAAATGAGGCGCCGCGTAAAACCGACACCTTGCGAGAGCGTCACGCCACCGAAGGCCTCGGCTGAACCGGCGGTGAGATCCTGGCGGATCATCACCCCCGCGAGCGTGCCGCCATCGACGCTGTTCAAAGTTGCCACCCGGGCGGTGATCACGGCGTCGCCCACCAACGGCTGGTAAACGAAGTGAAACGAGTCCGCCACGTCCCAGATGTCAACTCCGGAGGCGGTCAGGGTAAAGGTTCCAGCACTGTAAGTTGCGTCGCCCGCAATGCCGACGTTCCCGACATCCTGATGACTCCACGGGCTGGGCGGCGGAGTTATCGGCGGCAGCGAGTTGATCCACTGTGCCAGGACTGAAACGGCCTGGGTATCCACCAGGTTTCTGGCCAGGGGCGGCATTTTGATGGTGTCCGTGGTGTTCATACGCAGGTACATGATTGATTGCGCGAGACTCGCGGGGGCAACCACTTTTGCTCCGGAAATGCCGAGGTTGTCGCCGACGTTTCCTTCCACGATCCCCTGGCTGGCAAGCGGCGTGTCAAGGCGCGCATCAAAGAAAGCCTGCGACACCCCATTGGGACGATGGCATTGGGCGCAGTTTGCGTCCAGGTAGGAGCGGACCCGGAGGGTGAGATCCGCACTCGTGTTGGTGATGGAAACCGATTGCGGATAAGTCGGTATGTTGGTTTCGACCAGCGCAGGGCTGAACATGCCGAGGTGGTTCAACGTGCGGAGTTGGTTGTCGGTGCGGCCGGTCGAGGGATAATTGAAACTGCCGTTCATCTGGCAGGTGCGGAGGCCAAGCACCTGGCCGGCGTTCTGGTTGTGGCAAAGCTGGCAATCCTGACGGCTCGGATAATACCAGACCTGGGTTTGCACGCCGGTGGGGGTCGTGATGAGGTTCGTTTCATTCAGGCTGCCGGGCAGCAGATCGGCATCGCTGTTGTCGGCCCGCCATTTGTAGGTCAAGCCAAACCAATTGCCATTGGTCCCGTGGATCAGAAACCGGGTTTCGAGCCTTTTGCGCACGCTGGCGTTGGTCTGGTTGATCGGAAGCTCGAAGTGCTTGATGAGAACGGTGCCCGTCGGGAACGACCAGTAACCGTTGGTGGAAAAACCGATGGTTTGCCCCGTGTCATTGGGCACCGCCATCCAGCGGGATTTGACCGCGCCATCCGACCAAAGGGGCGTATTAACCGTGTAGGGGATCAGGGCGGCGTTGGGCGCGAGCGACGCGAGATTCGTAAACACCCCGGTTTGCGATAACAATGCGGGCGGCGCCTGGCCTTGAGTCCCCGCCCGGGCCAGTTGGTACAATTGTGCACCCTGCCCCATCTGGCAAATGTAAATCTCGCCGTTCTGATCCAGCCCGAAGCTGGAGGTGCCGGTGCCTGCGGAGCCGGGTGCGGCGCAGAGATTTGTCACTTGCGGGGTGCCGCTGCCATCGTAGGTCATCGCCCAGACCCGGCTCGACCCGTTGTCGCCAAAAATATAACTGCCGCTCAGATATGCGGCGTTTTGGACGCCGCGATAGACATAGCCGCCGATGACGCAATTGTTGCCGCTGGCATGGGGGTAACCGTAGATTGGAGGCGTGTCCACGCCGATGAGCGGATTGGGCATGGGGTCGAAACCCGGGAGCGTGCCTTCCATATAAGCCCACTGATAATTGCAACCTTTCTTGATCAAATCCACTTCCTCACACGCCGCCTGACCCACGTCCCCAAGCCAGATATTCCCGGTGGGCGGGTCATAGGTCATGCGGTGCGGGCTTCGCAGACCGATCGCGTAGAATTCCTCCAGCACGGCGCCATTGGTATCCTGCCAGGGGTTGTCATTCGGGATGTAGTAGTTGCCGGAGTAGGTTCCCGGCCAACCAATCGGCGGCGTGCCGGCCGACTGTGGCTGGCGGCGGATGGGGTGGCTGGTAACCGGGTTCATGTCAACGTCGATGCGCAACACGCCGGAGAACAACCCCAGGTCGATCCTCTGCGCGTTGCCAAGAAGATTTTCCGCAGAGCCTTCGTCACCAACGCTGAGATAAAGGTAGCCGTCCGGCCCGAAGAACATCCCGCCCCCGTTGTGCCAGGTGCTGCGATCAAACTGATTGATCAGGACCACTTCCGAGTTAGGATCCGCTATCAGCGACCCATCCGGCACCGTAAAGCGGGAGAGCCGATTGTAACTAAGCGTGGTCTCAAGCGGAAACGGGTTCGGCGACGGAGAATATTGGTACCAGACATAGACGTATCCCCGGTTCGGGGAACCCGGCACACCGTATTCGGGATGAAAAGCAAACCCCAGTACGCCGCAATCGTCCCATCCCTGGTTGACCGGGGTGAGATCGAGGAACAGGGTTTTGTTGGTGGTGGCCTGGTCGTTGGTGAAAAAATAAATCGGACCCTGCCGACAGCAGACATACAGACGGTTGGTGCGCGGTTCCGGGGTGAAGCAAACCGGATCATCAAAGGTAAGATTGGGAAAAGCCACGACGGCCTGCCAGCCCGAGGCGCTTTGCTCCTGTGGAGGCAGAACCCCGTTCAGAAAAGCGCCAGTTGCCGGGCGTGTGTCCAAACCATAGCTCTGGGCCTGTGAAGTAAACGCCATGGCCACCAGTGTCGCCACCACAACTACCCCCAGTCCCCAACGCGAAACACCGGTGCGGCAGCACCATGATCGTGACAAAAGTCCTGACATCGGCCCATCCCTTAACATCATAAATTATTATCATAATGATAACGATTTTGCAACCAATATTTGCGCACCACGGCCTGATGTGTGCCCCCCGATTTGAATTCAAGCCAAGTAACTAATGGCGAAGTGGTTGCGTCAGACCGAACCTGCCAGCTGAACGCGGAGTGGAGTGGGGTTTTGCGCGACAATAATTCCTCCGGCCAAACCGGGACCAGCTCAAACAATTTGCGGCTGCACCTTCTCCGGATCAACCCCAAGATCCTTGATCGCCTGCGCCACAAGTCCACGATCCAACTGGCCTTTCTCAGCCAGGGCGTAAAGCGTGGCGATGACCGTGGATTCCGCATCCACCTCGAAGAACCGGCGTAGTCGCCCCCGGGTGTCGCTGCGGCCAAATCCATCCGTCCCTAAAGTCATGAGGCCACCCGGCACCCACGGCGCAATCTGGTCGGGCACCGTCCGGACATTGTCAGATACGGCGATGAACGGCCCCGGCTCCTTCGCCAGCAATTCTTCGACGTAGGATTTTTTGGGCGCCACCGTCGGATGCAGCATGTTCCAGCGCTGGCAACGGATGGCATCGCTGCGCAACAGTTTGTAGCTCGTCGCGCTCCAGACATCGGCGGACACCTCGTAGCGTTCCGCCAGGATTTCCTGCGCCTTCAAGGCGGACTTGATGATGGTGCCGCTGCCGAGAATCTGCGCCTTGAGTTTCCTGCCCTCCGGTCCGGTCTTGAATTTATAAAGGCCCTTCAAAATTCCGTCCTCGACGCCCGCCGGCATCGGTGGCATCAAATAGTTTTCGTTGTAGAGCGACAGATAATAAAAAATATCCTCGCCCTCGACGTACATGCGGCGCAGGCCGTCGGCCACGATTACAGCCAGTTCATAGCCGAATGCCGGATCGTAAGGCAGGCAGGTCGGAACCGTGCCCGCGAGCAGCAGGCTGTGGCCGTCCTGGTGCTGCAACCCTTCGCCGTTGAGCGTGGTGCGACCGGACGTCGCCCCCAGCAAAAAGCCCTTCGCCCGGATGTCGCCGGCCAGCCAGAACAGGTCGCCAACCCGTTGCGGGCCGAACATGGAATAATAAATGTAAAACGGCACCATCGGGACACCGTGCGTCGCGTAAGCCGTGCCCGCCGCAATGAACGACGCCATCGAACCGGCCTCGGTGATGCCTTCTTCCAGAATCTGCCCGTCTTTGGCCTCGTGATAATAAAGCAGCGATTCGCGGTCCACCGGCTCGTAAAGCTGCCCCTTGGACGAATAAATCCCAATTTCGCGGAACAGCGCGTCGAGGCCGAAGGTGCGCGCCTCGTCGGGAATGATGGGCACGATATTTCGGCTGATGCCCTTGTGCCGGAGCAAAATGGTTATCATCCGCACAAACGCCATCGTGGTGGAAACCTCCGTGGCCGAGCCTTTGAAAAACTCGGTGAAATAGTCGAGCTTCGGCACGTCGAGCCTTGACGCATCCGGGCTGACCTTGCGTTCCGGCAGAAAGCCGCCGAGCGCCTTGCGGCGTTCCATCAAGTATTTGATTTCCGGGCTGTCCGCCGGCGGCCGGAAGAACGGCGTCTCAGCAATGACATCGTCACTGATGGGAATCTTGAAGCGTTCGCGAAATTCGCGCAGCTCCTTCTCGTTCATTTTTTTCTGCTGATGCGAAATATTGCGGCCCTCGCCGGCTTCGCCGAGGCCATAGCCCTTGACCGTCTTGGCCAGGATGACCGTGGGCTGGCCCTTGTGCTCCACGGCGGCCTTGTAGGCGGCGTACATTTTGCGCGCGTCATGGCCGCCGCGCAGCAGTTTCTGGATCTGTTCGTCGGTGAGATGGTTCACCAACTGGAGCAGCTCGGGATATTTGCCGAAGAAATGTTTGCGTGTGTAGCTGCCGGGTTCCACGGTGTATTTCTGGTAATCGCCGTCCACGCATTCCTCCATGCGCCTGACCAGCAAGCCGGTCTTGTCTTTCGCCAGCAATTCGTCCCATTGCCAGCCCCAGATGACCTTGACGACGTTCCAGCCGGCGCCGCGGAAGGCGGCTTCCAGCTCCTGGATGATCTTCCCGTTGCCACGGACCGGGCCATCCAGCCGCTGCAAATTGCAATTGATGACCCAGACCAAATTGTCAAGATTCTCGCGCGAGGCCAGGGTGATGGAACCGAGGGTTTCCGGTTCATCCGATTCACCGTCGCCGAGATACGCAAAGACCTTCGGTTCCTCCTTCCAATGGGTCAGGCCGCGGGCCTGGAGGTAGCGGTTGAACCGCGCCTGGTAGATCGACATGATCGGGCCGAGCCCCATCGAGACCGTCGGGAACTGCCAGAAATCCGGCATCAAGTAGGGATGCGGATAAGACGATAGCCCCCCGCCCTCGGCGAGTTCTTGGCGGAAATGTTGCAGATGTTTTTCCTCCAGCCTTCCTTCGAGAAAGGCGCGCGCATAAACGCCGGGAGCCGCGTGGCCCTGAAAATAAACCATGTCGCCGGGAAAGTTCTCCGTGCGGCCGCGGAAGAAATGGTTGAAGGCCACCTCGTATATCGTCGCCGCCGAGGCGTAGGTCGAGATGTGGCCGCCCACGTTCGTGGTGGAATTGGCCTTCACCACCATGGCCATGGCATTCCAACGCATCAGGCTTTTCAGGCGGCGCTCGAGATCGCGATCGCCCGGGAACGGCACCTGTTTCTCCGCCGCAATCGTGTTGATGTACGGCGTGTTGAAACCGCGCGATGGGTTCTGCGACGCGGCGCGCAGACGGTCGGCCAGTTTTTCCAGCAATTGCGCCGTGCGCTCCGGCCCCTGGTTTTCCAGCGCCAGCTCAAAGACCGATTGCAACGACTCCGACCACTTGTCGCCGTTGCCACCACCGGGACGCGTGGCGTCGCCGGAAGAACGGGAACCGTAAATGTCTTTTTCGTGAGCGTTCAATGTGTTACTCTTTCCTCTCCTAAGCGACAAAAAGTCACCGGCAATATTAGAACCTATTTACACGTTCAGCGCCAGCGAAATCAGTATGCAAAAAAAATAATGAAGCGGTTCGATTTTACATTTTCCTCGCCGGCCGAAAACCTCGCCGCGGATGAGGTGCTGCTCGATGAGGGCGAGGCAGGCACCGGCGGGGAAATGCTGAGCTTCTGGGAACCCCGTGAATATTTTGTGGTGGTCGGTTACGCGAACAAAATTGTCACGGAGGTCAACGTGGCGGCGTGCGCAGCGAAGAAGGTTCCGATTTTTCGCCGCTGTTCCGGAGGCGGCACGGTGGTGCAGGGTTCTGGATGTCTCAACTACTCCCTCGTCCTTCAGATCACCGACGACGGCCCGCTGCACAGCATCGCCACCGCCAACCAATTCATCATGCGTCAGAACCGCGCGGCGATCCAAAGTCTCTTCCCCAAATCCCAAACCCCGGACTCCAGACCCGAAATCTCCGTCCGCGGCCACACCGATCTGGCCATTGGCGACCGCAAGTTTTCCGGCAACTCCCAACGTCGCCACAAACATTTCCTGCTGTTTCACGGGACGTTCCTGCTGAACTTTGATCTTCCCCTCATCAGCGAGCTGTTACCTATGCCGTCCAAACAACCCGATTACCGTGAAGACCGGGCCCACGACCGGTTCCTGACCAACCTGAACGTGTCCGCCGACAAGGTGAAATCCGCATTGCGGCAGGTCTGGAAGGCGGAAGAAGATCTGAAAACTCCACCGTTGGAGAAAATCAAGGTGCTGGCGCGGGAGAAATACGCCACCCGAGATTGGAATTTTAAATTTTAAATCGGTAGGGCTGCGCTGCCGCGCAGCCAGGCCGAGCGGCAGCTCGGCCCTACCGTTGAAATTATAGTCGCTTCGCCAGTTCGGCCTGGCTGCTTGCGAAGACTTCCTTGTGCAACGAGTTGCCGTGCGAGTCCATCGTGACCACGGCCGGAAAATCCTGCACTTCAAATTCCCAGATTGCCTCCGGTGCGCCAAATTCCTTCATCATATAAACATTGCGCACCTTCTTGATGCATTCGGCCAGCACCTGCGCCGCGCCACCGACCGCGTGCAGATACACGCAGCCGAATTCCTTGCAAGCCGCCAGCGTCCGGTCGCCCATGCCACCCTTTCCAATGACTCCACGCAGGCCAAAGTCCTTGATGATCTGCGCCTGGTACGGCTCCTCGCGAATGGACGTCGTCGGGCCGGCGGCCGTGGCCTTCCACGAACCATCGTCCTGCTTCATGACGACCGGGCCGCAATGGTAAAGAATCGCGTCGCGAAAATTCACGCCTGGCGGCAGCTTGCCGCCTTCGTGCAGGTATTTGTGGACCGCGTCGCGCCCGGTGAACACGACGCCGGAATTCAGCACCTCGTCGCCGACCTTCAGCGCCCGGATTTTTTCTTCGGTGAAGGGAAAGGAAAGTTTAATCATGATTCGTTTAATTTTAAATTCTCAATCGTTCTGCCAGCAAATCGAGAACCTTGTCCATCTCGCCGGACGTTAGTTCACCCAGTTTGCGCTCCAGCTTCACGCTGGCGACAGTCGCGATCCGCTGCACATCGAAAGCGCCCTCGTCGTCCAGAAATGGTTTTGGGATGGGGGCTTCCCAATGATTGCCTCGCAGGGATGTTGTGTGAGCAATAATGGTAAAAACATCCAGTTCATCGCCTTTGGGCTGGCGCGTAAGAACGAGACAGGGACGAATCTTTGCCGCCATGCCAAGATCAACCTGCCAGACGTCACCGGGTTTTGCGGCGGGCATTCTTGGCCTCTTGTTTGTCCATGTCTTTAAACATCGAATCGGCGGCCTCGTGGAGAAATAGCGCCCCGTCCTGTTCTTCAAGCTCGCGCAACCGCTGGCGGATGGCGGCACGCTCATCCGCTGTCAGCCTGGGCAACTCTTGTATGATTTCCGCAGCGCTCATGGGAACAACCTACCGCCGCCGACAGACACTGGCAAGTCCGGCGGCAGCATGCTGCCGGTGAACAGGACGCCGGAAATCAGCACCTCGTCGCCGACCTTCAGCGCCCGTTTTTTTCTTCGGTGAAGAAAAACGTAATATTGAAACAGAACCAACGTCAAATCCTTGCCATAATCTTCCCGTTTCAGCTTCTTCAGCGTGTCGCAAATTCCTTTTTCACCCCAAATATAAGACCGAAATAATTCCCCCTGTTCGGAAGCCAAATCTTTCGCTTTTTGAGTATCATTATAATCACCGATTGTGATTGAAACATAACAACCCAAAATATTTTCAATTTCTTCCATGTTTTCACGCTCAGTATAGCCACTTCCCAATCTTCCCCTCCGCATCCAATGCCACGCCCTGGCGGCGGTAGGCCCAGCACATGTAGCTGATGCTGACGAAATAGGACGCGGGCAGCCGGTTCGCCGCGCAAATCTTCACCCCCAGCAACGTTGTCTTGCCGCCAAATCCCATCGGGCCGATGCCGAGTTCATTCGCCGTCTTCAAAATATCCTGCTCCAGCGCATCAAGCTTCGGGTTCGGGTTCCGATCAGAAATCAGCCGCAGGAATTGCGTCTTGCTCATCTCGTAGCCGGTGGCGCGGTCGCCGCCGATGCACACGCCGAGGATGCCCGGGCCACAGCCCTTGCCCTGCGCCTGCAAGACCGCGTCGAGAATCACCTTGCGGCAGCCGTCGACATCGCGGTTCGCGTTGAGCTTCTCGCTCGGCAGCGAATATTGCGCCCCGACGTTTTCGCAACCGCCGCCCTTGAGCACGAGTCGTACGCTCAATTCCAGCGAACGATGCTGATGAAAGTGAAACGCAGGAGCGCCCGGCCCGACATTGGTGCCGTCGTTCACACCGGTGAGCGAATCCACCGAGTTCTGGCGGAGAAATCCTTTCTGGGTCGCCCGCTTCACCGCTTCCTTCGCCGTTTCCTCAAACGCAATCTGGTCGAAACCGACCGGGCAATCGACGTAAAACAGGATGCTGCCGGTGTCCTGGCAGATGGGCTGCGACTTGCGTTTGGCGAGCTGGATGTTCTGGTCGATGATCTTCAGCGCGCTCTCGGCGATGGTGCCCTTCTTTTCCTGCTCCAGCGACGCGAGGATGGACTGGTTGACGTCGTCGGGAATTTCCGCCGAGGTGCGCCGGATCAATTCCAGCAGAGAATTTTGCATTTCAGACATAAATCTAAGGACAGCGTAAGGTTTTGTTGAGCCAGCGTCAATTGGTGGGACAATCATATCCACGAGCGTTTCAATCATCCACGTAGCTGCGGACGTCAGTCCGCTCTAACTTGAAAACTTCAGGCAAAGAAATTTGCGCCGACAGACGTCGGCTGCTACAAAATAAAAAGGATCCTACCGGCAACTTTGCCTCATTTTTTTAGCCTGACGGTGTTATTGCCTTACACGCCGCCACTGGTTTAACGTCGGTTCATGCAAAGCGACATCCGGGTCGCCACCCCGCCGTCCAAGCCGCTGCTGGTTTACGACGGCGACTGCAATTTCTGCACGTTGTGGGTCCGTCGCTGGCAGCAAGTGAGCGGCGACCGCGTGGATTATCTGCCCGCACAAAACCCGGCCATCGCCACGCAATTCCCCGAAATCCCGCGCCGACATTTTGAAACGGCCGTCCAACTGATCGAAACCGACGGCTCAGTTTATTCTGGCGCCGAAGCGGTCTTCCGCGCGCTCGCGTGCAATCCCAAGCAGCGGTGGCCGTTGCGGAGGTACCAAGAAACACCATTGTTTGCGAGCTGCACCGAATGGGCCTACCGCCTGGTGGCCGAGAACCGGACCTTTTTCTCCCGGTTGACGCGCTGGTTCTGGGGGCGGCACTTTGAGCCGCCGACATACTTTCTGGTCCGTTCGATTTTTCTCCGGGCGCTGGGCGTGATTTACCTCGTCGCCTTTGTCTCGTTGTGGACGCAAATCAACGGCTTGATCGGGCACAACGGCATTTTGCCCGCCGACCGGTTCATGTCAGCGGTTGGACAACAATGCGACCAGCAAGGAATCGCCCTGGGCCGTTATTACCTGTTGCCGACGTTATGCTGGATCAATTCGTCCGACGGCTTTCTGCATTTCCAATGCGCGGCGGGCGCAGGGCTGGCCTGCCTGCTGGTTTTCCGGGTCGCACCCGTGCCGTGCCTGGCCCTGCTCTGGATGTTATATCTGTCGCTGGTGACGGTCGGCCGGGATTTTTTCGGCTTCCAATGGGACAATCTGCTGCTCGAGACCGGTTTCCTGGCGATTTTTTTTGCGCCACTGCAATGGCTGCCGCGACCGGCCAGCGAACCGCCACCGTCGCAACTGGTTCTCTGGCTGATGCGATTGCTGCTGTTCAAGCTGATGTTCTCGTCCGGCTGCGTGAAGCTGGCCAGCGGCGACCCGACCTGGCGCAACCTCACCGCGCTCACGTTTCATTACCAGACCCAACCATTGCCGACATGGATAGGCTGGTGCGCGCAGCAACTGCCGTTGTGGTTTCAAAAGACTTCGTGCGTCGGAATGTTTGCCATCGAGCTCGGCGCACCGTTCCTGATATTTGCGCCACGACAACTCCGTTTCTTGGGCGGTCTGTCCATTGCTTTTCTCCAAATCCTGATCCTATTGACCGGCAATTATACCTTCTTTAACTGGCTGACGCTGGCATTGTGCCTGCTTCTTCTAGATGATGAGGTTTTGATGAAATCCGCTTTTTCCATGATTCGTCGTCCGGTTTCACACCCCACCGCGCAGCGCTGGCCGAAAGTGGTCACCGTTCCGCTGGCCATTGTGGTTGCGGTCATATACTTGCTGCAAATCAACCTGGCCGTGGGAATACGACCCCTCTGGCTCTTTCCGGCGGCGGTCGCGGAGGGGTGGCTCTCACCGCTGCGCACCCTGAACAGTTACGGTTTGTTCGCGGTGATGACCACCGAGCGGCGCGAGATAGTTGTCGAAGGCAGCAACGACGGCGTGAACTGGCTGCCGTACGAATTCAAATACAAACCCGGCGACGTAAACCGGCGGCCAGCCATCGTCGCCCCGCACCAACCGCGACTGGACTGGCAGATGTGGTTCGCCGCGCTGGGCGATTACCGGCAAAATCCATGGCTCGTGAATTTCTGCGACCGTTTGTTGCAAGGCTCGCCGGAAGTGTTGGCATTGCTGGATAAGAACCCGTTCCCGGATCATCCGCCGCACCAGCTTCGCGCCAGCCTGTATGACTATCGTTTCACCAACCCCGCCGGACGCCGCGCCACCGGGGCCTGGTGGAAACGCGAATTCATCGGCGAATACTTGCCGCCAATTTCACTTCCCGAGTAAACTCGACCCAACACCAATCCATGCCACCCATAAAACTTACGGGCGAAACAGTTGAGTACCGGCAGACCGAGACCTTCAAGCCCTGGCAGTTCGCGTTGTTGCTCGCGTTGCTCATCTGCGCCGCGTTTCCGCAGGTCGTGCCCGGATTGCAAACCTTCATCGTCCGTGATTATGGATTCTTTGCCTATCCGCTCGCCCATTTTCAGCAGGACTGTTATCAGCGCGGCGAACTGCCGTTCTGGAATCCTTACAACAACTGCGGTGTGCCCTTTCTCGCGCAATGGAACACCATGCCGCTGTACCCGCTGTCGATGATTTACCTGGCGCTGCCACTGCATTGGTCACTGGGCTTTTTTTGTCTGTTGCACCTGTGGTTCGCGGGCCTGGGCATGTATTTTCTGGCCCGCCGGTGGACGGACGACTCTCTGGCCGCGGCGTTCGCCGGCACGGCGTTTACCTTCAACGGCCTGACGTTGAACCTGCTCATGTGGCCGAGTCACACGGCCACCATGAGCTGGATGCCCTGGGTGGTGCTGGCGGTGGAATCAGCCTGGCGCGTGGGGGGACGGAAAATAATCCTGGCCGCGCTGGCGGGCGCGATGCAGATGCTCGCTGGCGGACCGGAGATCACCTTTCTCACCTGGCTGTTTTTGCTGGCGTTGTGGATGCAACAATTCTTTCACGGCGAGGCGCCCCGGTTGGGCATGTTGTGGCGGTTTCCATTGATGGTGGCGCTGGTCATTTCGCTGGCGGCGGTGCAACTGCTCCCCTTCCTCGATCTGGTCGCCCATGCCCAACGCGAAACCGGGTTTGCGGACATGCGCTGGTCCATGCCCGGCTGGGGCTGGGTGAATTTCCTGGTGCCCATGTCGTTTGGCTCGACCGCGACCGAAGGGGTTTTCTTTCAGCACGGCCAATATTGGACTTCCTCGTACTACCTGGGCATGGGCACGCTGTGGCTCGCCTTGCTGGCCTTGCTGGGGGTCAGTGAACGGCGCGTCCGGCTGCTGGGAACGGCCGCCGCCATCGCGCTGCTTTTTGCGTTCGGTGAAAACACGCCGGTTTATCCAGAGCTCCGAAAATTGTTTCCCCAGCTGAGCCTGATCACCTATCCCATCAAATTTGTGCTCGTGATTGCGTTTGTGGCGCCACTGCTCGCGGGGTTCGCACTGGTGCGCCTCCAACAATTGCAGAAGCGGATTGTCTCCGTGGGCGTGGTTTTGTTCGCGCTGCTCACGGCGATTTTGTTCTGGGCGTGGCGATCCCCGTTCCCGGCGGACGACATCCGGGCGACCCTGCTAAACGGCGGATCGCGCGCGCTGTTCCTGGCGGCGACCGGGTTCCTGCTGCTGGTGTTGGCGCGTGAATTCAAACCCGGATTCCGCCGCCTGGCACCGCTGGTTTTGATCGTGGTCGCGTGGCTGGACGTATACACCCACGAGCCGACGCAAAACCCAACGGTGCCGCCGTGGATCTACCAGACCGACTTGGCCCGTGACCGGCTGGCCCTGACGCCACAACCCGCCCCCGGCAAATCGCGCGTCATGGTTTCGCCCCTGGCGGTGCATCAGTTCCTCAACTTCGCCGCCCACGACCCGAAAAACAATTTCCTGGCGAAACGGATGAGCTATTGCGCCAATTGCAATCTCCTGGACGATGCGCCCAAAGTGGACGGTTTCTTCTCGCTCACCCCGCGCGAAAGCGATGACGTGCTGTCGCTGTTGTATGCGACGACCAACACTGATTTCCCGCAATTGGAGGATTTTCTATGCGTTTCGCACATCACCGCCCCGGACGAAATTTTTCATTGGCAATCGCGCCCGACCTTTCTGCCGTTCATCACCGCCGGGCAAAAACCCGTTTTCCTTGATGACGCGGCCACTTTGCATGCGTTGACCCAACCCGATTTTGACGGAAGCAAAATGGTGTTTCTTCCGCCGGAAACCAGAACTCTGGTGGCCGCCACCAACCCCGCCAGCGTCCGCATGATCAGTTCCCGTTTCACCCCGGAACGGGTGGACGCGGAAGTGGAATCCTCGCAACCGACGGTCGTCGTGGTGTCCCAGTCTTACTACCACAACTGGCAGGCCTCGCTGGATGGCCAGCCGGTGCCGCTGCTCCGGGCGAACCACGCCTTCCAAGCCGTCGCCGTTCCGGCGGGACGACACGGCGTAAAGCTGGTATACCAGGATCAAGCGTTTAAAACCGGGGCGGCGATTTCCGTTTGCATGTGGATCAGCTGTCTCATTGGTCTGCGCTTGATGCGCGAACGTGGTCATCCCTACGGCTCGCATTCCTGGGAGCCGGATTCGCCGGTGTGATAATTACGCAAAGTTGTTCTCGACAAAGCCCTCCGTTTTGCGGATTCACATGTGGCGGAGACCATGGCCAAGACCAAACGCATCGGCATCCTGACCGCTGGCGGCGACAGCCCCGGCCTGAACGCCGCCATCCGCGGCGTCGGCAAAACCGCGCTCGGTTTTTACGGCATGGAAATCATCGGCTTCCGGGACGGCTTCCGCGGCCTGGTCACCAACCGAAGACTGCGCCTCGATAAGACCACCCTCTCCGGCATCCTCACCGTCGGCGGCACCATCCTCGGCACCAGCCGGGACAAACCGCATCGCATGAAAATCGACGGCCGCAGCCGCGACATGACCGAGGTCATCGTCAAAAATTGCGCGAAATTCGGGCTCGACGCCCTGGTATGCCTCGGCGGCGGCGGCACGCAGAAAAATGCGCTGCGGCTGACGGAAGCCGGCCTCAACGTCATCTCGCTGCCCAAGACGATTGACAACGATGTAGCCATGACGGATGCGACGTTCGGCTTTGCCACCGCGCTCGACATTGCCACCGAAACCATTGACCGGCTGCACAGCACGGCGCACAGCCACCATCGCATCATCGTGGCCGAAATCATGGGTCATCGCGCGGGGTGGCTGACCCTCGGGGCGGGCATTGCCGGCGGCGCGGATGTGATTTTAATCCCCGAAATTCCCTATCACGTGGACAAGATTGCGGAGGCCATCCGGCGCCGCAGCCGGCATGGGACAAACTTCAGCATCGTGGCCGTGGCGGAGGGCGCGATGAGCGCGGAGGACGCGCGCGCCTTTGCCGCCGCCGAAACACGCCGGGACCGGGCGCGCAGCCCGCGCGAACGCAATGATGCCAAATTGGAGCTGGCCGCCATCGAAGCCAAGCACGCCGGCAACACGCTGCGGCTGGCCCGGCAACTGGAGGAACTGACCCACCTCGAATCGCGCCTCACCATCCTCGGTTACGTCCAGCGCGGCGGCATCCCGTCCCCCGCGGACCGGTTGCTGGCCACGCGGCTCGGCAGCGCCTGCGCGGATTTGATCCAGGAGAATGTTTTCGGGGTGATGGTGGCGGCGCGCGGCGATGGCACGGAACCCGTGCCGCTCATAAAAGTCGCCGGCAAACGCAAGACCGTTCCGCCCAACCATTCGTGGGTGGAGACCGCCCGGCGCGTGGGAACGTGCCTCGGCGACTAAACGGCCACCGACAGACTGGAGCTGCTGCTGGCGCGAACCGGTGGATTGCCCACGCTGCCGCCCTTGATCACCGTGGCCCCGGCCGCCGGACGGGAGACAAAGATCGTCGCATCGATGCCAAATTTCTTTTTGAAGTCGCCGGCGATTTTTTTGGAAATGGCCTGAACAGCATCGCTTGCCACCAAGGCCACCGCACACCCGCCAAAGCCGCCACCGGTCATGCGACACCCATAAACTCCGCCCTTGATGCCGATGGCAGCCGCCAGGTCCACCACAGCGTCAAGTTCCTTGCAACTGACCTCGTAATCGTCGCGCAAGGAGGCGTGGCTGGCATACATGAGCTGGCCGACGGTGGGCCAGTTGGAGGCCCGCACCCCTTCGGCGGCATGAACCGTGCGCTCAATTTCACCGATGACATGACGGGCACGGCGGAAAACCACCTTGTCCATTTTGCCCCGGGCTTGTTCCAGCATGTCGGCCGTCGCATCCCGGAGCGAAGCCACCCCGAGAAATTTCGCAGCCACTTCACATTGTTTCCGGCGCGCGGGATATTCACTGCCGGTCAATTCGTGTTTCACGTTGGTGTTGATGATGAGCACGGTGACGGTGGAGTCAGTCATCGGCACTAGTTCCGGTTTTCGCGAACGGCAATCCAGCAACAGAACCCGGTTTTCCTGGCCCAGGACGGAAATGTACTGGTCCATGATGCCGCACGGCATGCCGGCGAACTCGTGCTCGGCCTTCTGGCAGAGCAGCGCTTTTTCAACCGGATCGAGTTTCTGCCCGGTGATGGTTTCGAGCAGGGTGGCCATGGCCACTTCCAAGGCGGCGCTGCTGGAAAGGCCGCCCCCCAGCGGAACGGTCGAAAAGACCAGCGCGTCAAACCCGCCCGGATTCAGCCCCAGGGCCAGAAACCCGGCAACGACACCGGCCGGATAATTTGCCCAGTTGCCACGCGGAAACGGTTTAAGGGGTTGCGCAAGATCTATGATGGCCGGCTTGTCACTGAGAGTGGAATACAGCCGGATCAGCTTCGTGTCCAGATTCGGCCGGCCGGCAGCGATGAGGGCATACCGCTCAATCGCCATTGGAAAAACAAAACCATCATTATAGTCGGTATGTTCGCCGATAAGGTTGACGCGGCCGGGCGCGGAAACTATCCAGGATGGTTGATACCCGTAAACATTGTTGAATTGCAGGGCGGTTTGGCCGCCGAGTTCTTTAAGCGACATAGATGTAACGACTTATAATCCCATTTATCCTGACACCCTAAGTCTAATCGTTGCCAGCGAAACGTCAAATGATTCTTGTTCAGGCGGCGGGCGGGGTTTTCGTCCCGCGGGCGGCCCCGACCAGCATTAAAACGCCAAACACCAGCAAAACGAGGCCCCATCGTAGATTGATGTTGATGCCGAGCGACGTGGAATCGGAAGCTTTAAGCACGCCAAAGCCGGCGAGCAACACCCCGATGAGCGTGAACATGAGTCCGATTGGCCAGCGAATGTCGAGTCCCATAAATTTAGTTAAATTTGGTTATAAATTGTGGTTTTGAATGATTTCACCAGAAAATCAGGTTCAGGATGATGCAGACAATCAACAGCATGACGCCAACCACGGCGGGCTTCTGGTAAATGGGAATGTTGTGGTCCACGATTTTTGGCGTGAGCGAATAGACGAGGCCCTTCAATTCGGCATCCGTCTTCGTCCGCCGGGTCGCGAGCGAGATGACCAGCGTCAGGGTGAAACAGACGGTGAAGGCTGTCGCGGCGAGCCAAAAGTTTTGCGCCATGCTGGACGGAAATTCATAAAGTTTATGGCCCAGCCAGCCGCCTTTGCCTTCGGCCACCGTCAATCCATGCACCACCGCCGAGGTCGCGATGCCGCCGAACAGGCCGAGAAAGGCGCCGGTCCCGGTGGTGCGCGCCCAAAACATGCCGAGCAGGAAGGTGGCGAAGATCGGCGCGTTCACAAAGCTGAACACGAGCTGGATGACGTCCATGGCGTTGTCATACATCGAGGCGAAATACGCCGCCCCGGCGCTCAACACGATGCCGACCACGGTGATGACCTTGCCGGTCAGGAAATAATGCCGGTCACTTTTGCCCTTCACAAAGTAAGCCTGATACAAGTCATAGGTGAAGACCGTGTTGAAGGCGGTGACGTTGCCCGCCATCCCGGACATGAAGGAGGCCAGCAAGGCCGTGAGCGCGAGGCCGAGCAGCCCGGGCGGACAATATTTTTTCACCAGCGACAGAATGACCCCGCTGTAATAATTTTCGGAGATGCTGTTGTAAAGCCCCTGCTTGATCTGCTCATCAGACAGTTTATTCGCCGCGTTGGCGGCGACCAGGGAGGCAATTTTATCGGCGGCCACCTTGGTGCCGAGCGCATCGGCCACGGCTTTGACGGCCGCCGCCGAATCTGCGGGGCTGGCATTTTTCACCGCGTCAACGGCCCGGACATAAGTTGCCGACGAAAGAATCGGCGGCGGGATGCGGTAGTTTTTGTCCGGTTGCGACATCAGCGCCACGGCAATCATGCCGGGAACGATGACGAGGAAGGGGAAGAACATTTTTGGCACGGCGGCCACCAGCGGCGTGTTGCGGGCGGCGGTCATGTTCTTCGCCGCCATCGCGCGTTGCACGACGAGGAAGTTGCAGCACCAGTAACCGAAGGACAGCACGAAGCCGAGGCCGAAGATCATCGCAAACCAGTCCACCCCCATCGGATTATGCTCGGAACCGGCCAGCACCGGCCGCCACGCGCTCGTCCACGCGTCGGGCGCGTAACTGATGCCGGTCTCCTTGAGATTCAGGGCCGCCGGATTGACCGCCACTGCCTGCAACGAATGCGTCATGGCATGCCAGCCGCCGACATCTTTCAATCCCAAATAAACCACCGGCGCAAAACCGAGGACGATCATGAAAAATTGCAGCACTTCCGTATAAATGGCCGAAGTCAAACCGCCCTTCAAAACATAGATCAGCACGACCCCGGAACAGACGAACAGTCCAAAGTTGTAATCCCAGCCCAGCAGCTGGTTGAGCAATTTCGCCAGCGCGTCCATCGAAATGCCGGAGGCGAAAATGGTCATCACGGCGAAGGCGATGGCATTCAGCGCCCGCACGCGCTCGTCGAATCGCATCTTCAAATACTCCGGCACCGAGCGCGCCTTGGATCCGTAGTAAAACGGCATCATGAACACGGCGAGAAAGATCATCGCGGGAATCGCGCCGACCCAGTAAAAGTGCGCGGTGGCGATGCCGTATTTCGCGCCGCAGGCGGCCATGCCAACGAGTTCGAGTGCGCCAAGATTGGCCGCCATGAACGCGAGACCGGTCACCCACGTCGGGATTGAGCGGGCGGAAGTCAGGAAATCCGACGACGTTTTCATGTAGCGCGCGAGCATCCAGCCGATGCCAACAACAAAGGCCACATAAGCAATCAGAACCGTGTAATCGACCCAGGCGAGTTGAATTGGTTGCATAAGGATTGGCGGAGTGTTTAGCGATTCAGGCGGGCGGTGTCAATCCCATTGATTTCTGCGGAAACCTGGTTTAATATCTTTGCAAATTAAACTTATGCCTACAAAAATTGAAGATAAAATCCGGGAACTGTGCCAGGTCATTGTCGACCAGCCGGAAATGATGTCCATCCGCAAGCGCATTGACACTTTTCTGGCCGACGCCAGTGCGCGGGGCCAGTACGAAAACGTGATGAGCCTGGGCCAGGCGCTGCAGGAAAAGCAGGCCCAGTCGCAGCAACTGGATGGCACCGAGATCGCCGATTTTGAAAAGCACCGTGACGCCCTGCTGGGCAATTCCGTCGCGCGGGGATTTCTGGACGCGCAGGAGGAACTGCACAAAATCCAGCATTCGATCCAGAAGCACATTTCCAAGACGCTTGAGCTGGGCCGTGTTCCCGGGGAGGCGGACTTTGAGGATGAGTCCTGCGGCCACGGTTGCGGCTGCCATCATTGAAGCAGCGCCCGGCCGGCCGTTTCACAGAAAGCGCGAGATGTTTGCGGAACCCTTCCGACATTGACGCCGCCGGCAAATCCGCTTTCCGCCATCAGCCGCTTCTGGAATAATCCGGAGCGTGTCCGGACCATTGCGCCCCAGCGATCGCCAACGATTCGAATCCGCCCTGCGCCGCTTCGACGAGGAAAACCGGCACGACCCCAATACCGAGGACGTTGACGGCGTTGCCCGGCCGCGTGAATGGCTTTATGCCCAACGGCTCACGAAATGGGTCTTGCAACTGAGTCCCGAGGCTTCCGAGGAACTGCGCCTGGCCGCGCGTTGCCAGCATATCTGCCGCTGGGAAATTCCACGCCAGTCGTATCCGATGACCCGCGCCGGTTACCTGCAATGGCGCGCCAACCTTAAAAAGTTTCACGCCCAAAAGGCGGGTGATATTTTGCGCGAGGTCGGCTACCCGGACGAGATGATCCACCGGGTGCAGGAATTGAACCTGAAAAAGAACTTTCCCGCCGATCCCGAGAGCCGCGTGCTCGAAGACGCGCTATGCCTGGTTTTCCTCGAATTCCAACTGGCCGACCTGGCCGCCAAGACGGCCGAGGACAAAACCATCAATGCCCTGCAAAAATCCTGGGGGAAGATGACGGAAGCCGGCCGCGCTGAAGCATTGAGGCTTAATTATGGCGAGCGTGAAAAAGCCTTGCTGAAGCGAGCGCTCAACGGGTAATCAAAACCCATGACGCCACCGCCCGATGCGCCCGCCCGTCAGGTTCCGCTCTGCGTGGACCTGGATGGCACGCTCATCAAGACGGATTTGCTCTGGGAATCGCTGGCGCGACTGCTCCGGCGAAATCCGTTCCGGCTGGTGCCCGTGCTTTTCTGGTGGATGCGCGGGCGGGCCCATTTGAAACAAGAGCTCGCCCGGCGCGTCACCATCGATCCCGCCACCCTGCCTTATCACGAGCCGTTCCTTGCCTATTTGCGCGGGCAAAAGGCCGCTGGACGAAAACTGATTCTGGCCACCGCCTCCGATCGCGCCATGGCCCTGCCCGTCGCGAGCCACATCGGACTGTTTGACGAAGTGCTGGGCAGCGACGGCAGGACCAATTTGCGCAGCGCCAACAAGCGGAAGGCCCTGGTGGAAAAATTCGGGGAACGCGGGTTTGATTATGCCGGCAATTCATCCGCCGACTTCGCCGTCTGGCGAGGGGCGCGCGAGGCGATTGTCGTCAATGCCAGCGCCGCCGTTTTGAAGCAGGCCGCCGAATGCGCCCGCCTGGGCCCGACGTTCACGCCGGGCTATTCGCCTTTGGCCATACCGAAATATTTCCTCAACGAACTTCTGATCCGCAGCGGTTATCTCCTGGCCATCGGAGCCGGTCTCCTGCTGACGGCGGCGTTTCCGAAGATTGGCATCGCCGGTTGCGCCTGGATTGCACCCGGTTTGCTCATGGTCGCCGCGCGCGGCAAATCCGGCGGTGATGCCTTCCGCGTGGGTTACGTTGCCGGACTGGCCCATTTTCTCTCGTCGCTTTACTGGTTGCTGCTGATTCCGGTGCCGGGCTTTCCCCTGCTTGGCTGGTTTGCTTTAAGCGCCTTTATGGCACTGTATCCGGCTGTCTGGGCCTGGCTCGTCTCGCGCTGCGGAGTGTGGCGCGGGGAGCGCGAATCATGGAATGGGCGGACGATTTGGGCGCTCTCCGGCGCAGCAATCTGGGTGGCGTTGGAAATGGTCCGCGGCCGCTTTCTGGGGGGGTTTCCATGGAATCCGCTCGGCGCCTCGCAGTATCAGTTGATCCCGCTCATCCAGATCGCCTCGGTCACCGGCGTTTACGGCGTTTCGTTTCTGGTCGTGTGGCTGTCGCTGTCGCTGTTTTCCGCCGGGCGCATGATTTTCCGCCGGCCCGTTTCCCGGTTTGCATGGCAGACGGAAACATTTTTGCCGCTGGCCGTGGTGGCGCTGGTGTTCGCCGTTGGATTCACCCGGATGAAGGCGCCGGACCCGTCGGCGGCGACGCTGCGCATCACCCTCGTTCAACCCAGCATTCCGCAAGCGTTGATCTGGGATCCAAACGCGAACACCAACCGCCTGCGGCAATTGCTCGAGCGGTCTGAACAGGCGCTGACGAACCAGACGGATCTGCTCGTCTGGCCGGAAGCCGCCGTGCCGGATTTCGACGAACCCACTTTCATGGCCATCACCAATCTGATTTGCTCCCATCACATCTGGCTGATATTCAGCGCCGATTCGGTTGAATGGCGGCCGGCGGCGAAGAACCGGGACGACTTTGACGTTTTCAACGCGGCGTTTCTGTTTGATCCGGAAGGTCATTTCAAAAACGTTTATCACAAGCAAAAGCTGGTCATCTTTGGCGAATACATTCCGCTCGTGCGCTGGCTGCCGTTCATCAAGTGGTTCACCCCCATCACGGGCAGTTTTGCGGCCGGCACCCGGGCCGTGCCGTTTGAAATGGAGTTTGGCGACCGCCGACATGTCGTCCATTTGGAAAGCGGCGAAAATCCTCCCACCCCGGACGGCGACCTGCCCGCGCACGTTAAAACCTCCACGTTGATTTGTTTCGAGGACGTGTTTCCGGAACTCGCGCGGGAATATGTGCAGGACGACACGGATTTTCTGGTGAACGTGACCAACGACGGCTGGTTCGGCGAGGGCGCGGCGCAATGGCAGCAGACCGCCGCCGCAATTTTCCGCGCAGTGGAAAACGGAGTGCCGCTGGTGCGCTGCTCCAACAATGGTCTGACGTGCTGGGCGGATGCCAGCGGCCGGCTGCACCGCCTTTTCAAGGACCCGACCGGCAGTGTTTACGGCCCGGGGGCGGAAACGATTGAAATTCCGGTGGGTGAAAAGCGGGAACCGACATTTTACAACCGGCACGGCGACTGGTTTGGGTGGGCCTGCGTGGGCATCACCGGCATTTTGATCGTAAGCCTGTGGCGCAAAACATCCCAAAACGGCCCCAATTGATTGATTCCGGCCTGGAAAACCGGCTTAAAGGCAGAAGGCGCGAAGAAAAAAAAAGAAAGGCCGGACAACAGGTCCGGCCTTTTCACACTTTAGAGAACTAAAACCAAGTGCGGCAACAACGCTATGATCCTACCCCAAGCCCTGTCACCTGCCAGTCACCAGTTCTGGGTACAAAGGATCAACGGGCTTGAATAATCTACCCTAATAACGCCTCGGCATGTTTCCGGGCGGCGGCGCTTTGACCACCCAACATCCGCGCGAGTTCGGCGATGCGCTCCGGTTTGCCGAGCGGTTTGATTTCCGATATGGTCCGGCCATTCCTCACCTGTTTGGTCACGACGTAATGCGCGGCCGCCGGCGCCGCCACCTGCGGCAGATGCGTGATGCAGAGCACCTGACGTTGGGCGGCGATCTGCCTCATCTTTTCGCCCACGGCATTCGCCGTTTCGCCACCCACATTGGCATCCACCTCGTCAAAGATCAGGACGGGAATCTCGTCCTCCGCGGCCAACACGGTTTTAAGCGCCAACATCACCCGCGCCATTTCGCCGGAGGACGCGATGGCGCGCAGCGACCGGGCCGGTTCGCCAGCGTTCGGGGCGAACTGGAATTCGATTTCGTCCAGACCCGTTTGTCGAAGTGAAGGAGCCGACGTGAGGAGACCTTGGTTCGCTTCTCTGCCGGGACTCGTCACCTCGTCTCCTACAAGATCAGTTGAAACCGCCACGTCAAATTTGCTTTGCTGAAAGCCCAGATCGGCGAGCTGCCGGCCCGCCGCTTTGGCAAGCTGGGGAATGACTTTGCGCCGCTTGGCGGAAAGGTCGCGTCCGGTGCGTAAAATGTCCGCGTCCAGCTTCGCCAGTCCGGCGTTCAGGCGTGCCAGCTCCGCATCCCGGGATTCGAGCGACGACAATCTGGTTTTCGCCCCGGCGCCGAACGCGATGACCTCGGCGAGTGACGCGCCGTACTTGCGTTTGAGCGATTGGAGGAGATTGAGCCGCTCCTCCAGTTCCGACAGGCGCGCCGGGTCCACCTCGACTTTTCCGGCATAGCGCGAAAGCTCTGACTGCAACTCGCGCCAGGCGCCGACGGCCTGCGAATGCAACTCCGCCAGATTCGCCGCGCCCGCGTCCATGCGCAGCAGTTCCTGCAGGGTCCGGCTCAACCCGCCGGCCTGGGTTAAAAGCGAGTTATCATTTTCAGCCAGCAAATCCAGAACCGCCTGGCTTAATTGCAGCAACCGGGCGGCGTTGCTTGTGCGGCGGTGGGCTTGCTCCAATTCCACTTCCTCGTCCGGATTCAGCCGCGCGGCGGTGATTTCCTGGACTTGAAAGCGCAAAAGGTCGAGCTGCTGGGCGTAGGTTTTTTCGTCCACCACGAGCGCGGATTTTTCGGCGTCCAGCGCGGCGCGACGGCGGACAAGTTCGCCAAATGCCGCCCGCTCATTTTCCAGGCCGCCAAACGCATCCAGAATGGCCAGTTGTCTGGCCGGGTGGAGGAGCGACTGATGGTCGTGCGGCCCGTGCATGTCCACCAGCCATTCGCCGATGGCAGCCAGCGTGTTCAGCGTCGTGGGCGAGCCGTTGACGAACTGGCGGTTGGTGCCGCCGGCCGTGAGCGAGCGTTTGAGCATGAGCTGGTTGTCCTGGCAGGGTTCAAGGCCGTTCTCCTCCAGAAAACTCTGCAGCGGCGCCTTGAGCCCGGCCACGTTGAAAACGGCTTCCACCGAGCAACTCTCCTCGCCGCTCCGGATGAGCGAGCGATCGGCGCGGTCGCCCAGGACGAGATTGAGCGCGCCGATGATGATGGACTTGCCGGCCCCGGTTTCACCGGTGATGACATTGAATCCGGGCTGGAGTTCCAGCGTGAGGTCGGTCACCAACGCGAGGTTTTTGATGCGCAACGTCGTCAACATGGTTAGATTGGCGGACATTTGAACGGTTTAAACCGTCCGGCAAAAGAAAAATTTACATGGCATTTTCATTCATCTTCCTCGGCAGCGGCACCTCCCAGGGCGTGCCCATCATCGGCAAGGACTATGCCCCGGAATTTCTGGCCAACCCCAAAAACCATCGCACCCGGCCCTCCATCTACATCGCCACCGATGCAATCAAGCTGATCGTGGACACCACGCCGGAATTCCGCCTCCAGTGTCTGCGCGAAGACATCCGCTGGCTGGACGCGGTGATCTTCACGCATGCCCACGCCGACCACATCATGGGGCTGGACGATTGCCGCCGGTTCTGTGACCTGCGCCACGGGCCGCTCCCGGTTTACGCGAACGAGGAAACGATGGCGGCGCTCAAGCGGGTTTTTCTCTATGCTTTTGACGGGCGACCGATTTGGAAGGGTTATTTTCATCCCGAACCGCATGTGATTGACGGGCCCTTCACCCTGGGCGATCTGGAGATCGTTCCCCTGCCCCTGCCGCATGGCCGGATGCTGACCAACGGCTATTTGTTCGTCCAAAACGGCCGGAAACGGCTGGCCTACCTGAGCGACTGCAAGGAAATCCCCGCCGACGCGCTGGAAAAAGTCCGGGGCGTGGAGGTGGCCGTGCTCGATGCGCTGCGTTATACGCCGCATCCGACGCACATGTGCCTGGACGAGGCGCTCACCGCGGCGCGGCGCATCGGCGCCGAACGGACCTATTTCACCCACCTGACGCACGACTACGACCATGACCGGTCGCAGGCGGAATTGCCAGCCGGTGTCAACCTCGCGTATGATGGACTCAAGGTGACCGGTGATCTCTGATGCATAAAATGCCAACGTTACGTGTCGCGGAAGGTCAAACAGGAGTGCATGAAACAATTAGGGGTTAACTTCACCGTTTTTATCCTGGCGCTCGCGCCGCTCCTGGTTCGCGCCGGTGGCGACGAGGTGGTGGTGATTTACAACACCCGCCTGGCAGCGTCGAAGGTGGTGGCGGACCATTACGCCCGGATGCGGCAGGTGCCGGAGACGCAAATTTACGGGTTTGATCTCCCCATCACCGAGGAAATGACCCGGGCCGAATTTCGCGACGCGCTGCAATTTCCGCTGGCCGCCCGGCTGGCCGTGGACAAGCTCTGGCGGTTTGGTTCCGTGACGAACACCGCGAGCCACGCCCGGCCGCAGCGGGTCGAACGCCGGGTCGTGGAATCCAAAATCCGCTATGCCGTCTTGTGCTGGGGCGTCCCGCTGAAAATCGCTCCCGATCCGAATTTGCGAGAACCGGTCAGGGAAGACGTCCGTCCGGAGCTGCTGCGCAATGAAGCCGCGGTGGATTCCGAACTGGCCTGGCTGCCGCTGGTGAACATGGACATTCCGCTTTCGGGGCCGCTGCCCAACTGGGTTTATGGCGCCACGAACACCGCCCAGCTCAATCCCACCAATGGCGTTTTGCTGGTGGCGCGGCTCGACGGACCCGGCGTGGACATTGCCCTCGGCCTGGTGGACAAGGCGCTGGCCGCCGAACGCGACGGCTTGTGGGGCCGCGCCTATTTCGATGCGCGCGGACTGGACCAAACGGATACCAATTATGCGCTGGGCGACGAATGGATCCTGGGCGCGGCGGAAATCTGCGCGCAACTCGGATTTGAAACCGTGGTGGACAAAAATCCCGGCACTTTCCCCGCCGATTTTCCGATGAGCCAGATTGCGATCTATTGCGGCTGGTACGACGCCAACGTCTCCGGGCCGTTCACGCTGCCGAAGGTTGAATTCATGCCCGGCGCATTCGCATATCATTTGCATTCTTACAGCGCCAACACGCTCCGCAGCGCCAAGGACAACTGGGCCGGACCCTTGCTGGCCAAAGGCGCGACCTGCACCATGGGCTGTGTGTACGAACCGTATCTGGCCTGCACTCCGAATGTCGCCGCCTTCCTGGCCCGCTGGATTGGCAGCCGGTTTACGCTGGGCGAGGCTGCGTGGGCCGCGCAACCCGCCTTGTCCTGGCAGACCACGGTCGTTGGCGATCCGCTTTACCGACCGTTTGGCACGCTGGAAAAACCGTTGCACGAGTCATTGGCGCGCCGCCACAGCCCGCTCGTCGAATGGTCGTATTTGCGGCTCATGAATCTGGACCGCGCCCGCGGCCTGCCGTTGGCGCAACAAGCGAGCTTTTTGGAGAACCTCGAAACGACCACCAACAGCGCCGTGCTCACCGAGAAACTCGCCGACGATTATGAGCTGCTGGGCAAACCCTCCTCGGCCATTGAAACGTATCAACTCGCCCTGACCCGCCATCCGTCGCCCGAACAACGCATCCGGATTCGCTTGACGCTCGGTGATAAACTGGCGGCTCAAAGCCGCGAAGCCGAGGCCATGGAAAATTACAAACTGCTGCTCCAGGAAGCGCCGGATTACCCCGGCCGGACGGCCGTCGAGGCCAGATTGAACGCCTTGGAACAGAAGTTCATCAACACCAACAACCCGACCAAACCGTAAACCTTCCTCTGACCGAACCTCGAGCTATCTTCAGCACGCTGTTTTTATGGCCGCCTTTTACGACACCCACGCGCATCTCGATTATCCGGACTATGCGAATGATTTGCCGGAAGTGATTGAACGCGCCCAAACCGCCGGCATCACGAAAATCATTTCCATCGGCACCGACCTCGCAAGCAGCCGGCGCGCCGTCGAACTGGCCGGGCGTTTCGCGGAAGTATTCGCCGCCGTGGGCTGGCACCCGGCCAACGCCCACGAGGCGCCGGAGGACATCCGCCCCGCCTTGCGCGAACTGGTGAACCATCCCAAAGTGGTCGCCATCGGCGAAACCGGCCTGGATTACCACCATCTGCCCGGGGAAAAATCCGGCAACCCTGAGGACGATGCGCGCTACAAACAGAAGCAGAAGGAAATTTTCCGCCAACAACTCGAAGTTGCCATCGAAGCCGGATTGAACTGCGTCATCCACCAACGCGACTCCTTTGACGACACGCTCGCGCAACTCCAGCCGTTCGCCGGCAAGGTCCGCGGCGTGTTTCATTGTTTCGGCGAGGATGCCGGCCGGATGCGGCGCGTTTTGGCAACCGGCTCGCTGGTCAGCTTCACCGGCATTGCCACGTTCAAGAACGGGCAAAACGTGCGCGACACCATCGGCGCCACGCCTTTGGGCCGGTTCATGCTGGAGACCGATTGCCCTTATCTCGCGCCCGTGCCGTATCGCGGCAAACGTTGCGAGCCCGCCTACGTGAAGGAAATTTCCGAAATCGTCGCCCGGGTCAAAGGCTGTTCGCTCGACGAAATGAGTGCCGCCACCTGCCACACCGCGGTTGAATTCTTTCCGAAGCTAAAGTAGAGCATCCCAGACATCGCCTGCCTGCAACTCAAGGCAGCAATTTATGACCTTGGTGGCGGCGGCAGCGGCGCACCCACCAAGTTAAATGAGGAAACCATCCCCATGGCACTGAAATTGCGTAACCGCCGGTCAATTAAGGCGTACAGATTGGCTTGATGCATCAACCGGGAGAAACGCATGAAATCCATAAACATCCTCATCTCGTTGGCGTTCGCGGCTTTGGGCGTGGTCCTCACCTCCTGTGCCACCCCCTCCCGCGCGTTTCATAATACGGACAATACCGCCCTGTTCATTGAATCCCTGGATGGCCAGACGGGCCAACTGCTCCAGCCAACCACATCGGCCAAAATGAGCACCGACCAGCTTTTGGCGGAAGCCGCGAAATTGCCCCAACATCAGACAGCCGTGGTCATTCTTGAGAATTACACCGAGGCGGAATTGGGCGTTGAATTTCGCGACCGCGGCACTCCCTGGGTTGTGGGCTTGCGCCGGCTGGGATATCAACGCATTGTTTTTCTCCAAGGCTTGGGCGTCGCCAACCCGGAAGGGTTGACCACCCTCGTGGAATACGATTGACGCCATCAAAGCGGGCCGATCAGGTTGCGCCGGTTTGTCCAGTCCGGTGCCATTTTTATTCATTGAACCATTGGCCTTAAGTCGCTGATAATTGTCAAAAACATGGAAGAGAAACTGCAACTCCGCATCCACGGTGAAGCGTCGCTGCCCACGCTGGTGTATCTGCCCGGCCTGCACGGGGATTGGACGCTCATCGGTGGTTTTCGCCAGGCGATTGCCGAGAAGGTGCGCTTTGTCGAATTCACCTACCCGCGCACGCTCACGTGGTCGCTGGACGATTACGCGGCGGCGATCGAAAACGAGCTGGCGCAGAATGGCATCACCGGCGGCTGGCTGCTCGGGGAATCCTACGGCTCGCAGGTTTTGTGGGCGCTGGTCGGGCGCGGAAAGTTCCGGGCGCAGGGCGCGATCCTGGCGGGCGGCTTCGTGAAGCATCCCTTGCGCTGGGCGGTGCGGCTGGCGGAGAAACTGACCGGACGGATTTCGGATGCGATGGTGGTGCGGCTCATCTTTGCCTACGCGAAGATTGCCCGCTTCCGATATCGCCGCTCACCCGAGACCCTGGCGAGCATTGGCGAGTTTACCTCCCGCCGGACGGGATTCGACCGCCGCGCCGCGCAGCATCGCCTCCATCTGATTGCCGAGAACGATCCGCGCCCGATCGCCCGCCAGACCAAACTGCCGGTCTTCGGTTTGACCGGAGTCCCCGATCCCATCGTGCCCTGGCCGTGGGTGCGACATTGGCTTAAAAAAAATTGCCCGGCCCTGCGTGATTATAAACTGATCTGGAGCGGCGATCACAACATCCTCAGCACCACGCCCCGCGAAGCCACCCGGCAGGTCCTGGAGTGGATGAATCAATAGCCATCCCAGACGTCGACCGTCCGCGTTCCAACTTAACGGCTCCGCTTGAGCTTAAGGCGCAATTTGCAATCGGAAGAATGACTCCGACAGCGGCGGAACAGGAATGGTGTTGGTCACGTTCACAATACCACCCGTGCCGGGAATCACCCCACCCAACGAAGCCCAACCCGCCGTCACCAAATTCGTCTCGGATTCCAATTGGTACATCTGACCGGGCACGGTCTGGAAGGTCAGCACGTATTGATTGCCAATAGTGGTCAGGAACAGCTCAGGCTGCCCATAGACCGTGAGCGTTCCATCCACGAAAATGTCGGTGTAATTTCCTTGCGAGAAACTCCCGCCCACGGGCGCGCTCGGCACAATGTTGTATGTTGCCGCCGTTGCCCCTGCCGGCGCGCCGGGGCTCGTCAAGGTCACAGATCCCACCGTCTCGGAGTTCTGCAAGCCGCTCGCCGTGAATTCCGTTCCGGCAAACGTCAAGGTCTCCCCGACGATCTTGTTCGTGCTGTCTGCCGTAATGGTCAGCGTCGCCTTGTTCAACGTCAGCGCACCGTTGAAATAGCTGATGGTGTAATTGGTCAAACCCGCATCACCCAAGGCATTCGTGATGGTGATCGCGTAGGGTGAACCGCTCACTGGCGCATTGGAAATGGCCCCGGTGCTTGCGAGCGAGGCGCTTGCTACGCTATCACCATTCACCAGTCCACTGGTGGCGAATTCCGTGCCCGCAAACGTAAACGTCTGACCGTAGGTCTTACTCTGGTTGCTGGCCGTGATCGACAAGGCAGCTGGATTGATGGTCAGCGTGCCGGGATTAAACGGGCCGAACGAATAGTTGGCCGCACTCAGCGTGCCCAACAAGGGCGTGATGGCGTAACGACCCACGGCGCTGGTCACCGTTGCGGGCGTGCTGAAGCCGGGCACGCCGCTTATTACGCCGGCGTTTTCATTGTTCACAAACCCGCCGTAGCTCGCGCTGAAAGCGGGATTCGCCACGCCGTAATTGCGCGCGGCGTTGTTCGCCGTCACCGTTAAACCCGCGCGATTCACCGTCAGCGCACCGTTGATGTAGCTGATGGTGTAATTGGTCAAACCAGCATCACCCAAGGCATTCGTGATGGTGATCGCGTAGGGTGAACCGCTCACTGGCGCATTGGAAATGGCCCCGGCGCTTGCGAGTGAGGCGCTCGCTACGCTATCACCATTCACCAGTCCACTGGTGGCGAATTCGGTGCCCGTAAACACAAACTTCTGCCCATATATCTTGCTCTGGTTGCTGGCCGTGATCGACAAGGCAGCTGGATTGACGGTCAGCGTGCCGGGATTAAACGGGCCGAACGAATAGTTGGCCGCACTCAGCGTGCCCAACAAGGGCGTGATGGCGTAACCACCCACGGCGCTGGCCACCGTTGCGGGCGTGCTGAAGCCGGGCACACCGCTTACTACGCTGGCGTTTTCATTGTTCACAAACCCGCCGTAGCTCGCGCTGAAAGCGGGATTCGCCACACCGTAATTGCGCGCGGCGTTGTTCGCCGTCACCGTCAAACCCGCGCGATTCACCGTCAATGTGCCGTTGGTGTAAATGATCGCATAATTGCCCGGCGTGAATGTCCCGCCTGTCGCCGCGCTGGGTGCAATGCTGTACGGCGAACCGCTCACGGGCGCATTCGAGATGGCCCCGGCGCTCGTCAGCGTGACCGTGCCAACCGTCTCCAGGTTCTGCAACCCGGTGGGAACAAACTCCGTTCCCGTAAAGACGATGTTCTGGCCGTAGGTCTTGATCCGGTTGTTGGCAGTGATGCCCAATGGCGCCGGGTTCACGGTCAGCGCGCCGTTCGTGTAAGTGATGATGTAGTTGGTCAATCCTGCGTCACCGAGCGCGTTGGTGATGGTGATCACGTAGGGTGAACCGCTGACCGGCGCATTGGAGATGGCCCCGGCGCTCGCTAGCGTGGTGCTGGTCACCGTATCGCCGTTGACCAGGCCGGTGGGCACGAACTCGGTGCCGGCGAAGGTAAAGTTCTGCCCGTATGTCTTGGTCTGGTTGTTGGCAGTGACGCCCAGTGGAGCTTTCAAGACTGTGATTGGCACCTGGAACGAAGCTGGCGCATCGCCGATAACCGAGGGCGTAAATGTTGTCGCAAGTAATTGTCCGGCTCCCGAATTCAGCACTGTACCCGCAACTGGATTGTAAGTAAAGGCTCCGGCCACGCTCGGTGTCGTGGAGGCATTTAATTGGCTGCCCCCCAGCGCCGTGCCGTAGGTGATACTGGCCGGTGTCGTCCAAGTAATTTGGCCGACGTTGGTGAGAATCAAAGAAGTGGCGGTGTAATTGGTCTTCCAGATTGCACCCGACGGCGATGAAAAGTTTGCGAAGATCCCGGAAAATGTCCCCAAACTGTTTGCACTCAACACTTTGAAAGAACTGCCTACCACTGGTACGTAACCGCCATTCAGCATTACCTGAAATGTTCCGGCCTGGGCCAGGTTCAACGCGGCGCTGTTGTTGTAGGTGATGCTGCCGAAATCCGTGGCACTGTTCAGACCGACGCTGAGGGTTTCAGAAGACAGCAAAGCCAGGTGAGCTCCTTCCACTTGCAAGGTTCCGTGCTGGGCGCTTAATATTGCGGAGTTGGTGAAGTAATCCACATTCACGGTGCTGGTGCTGCTGGGGGTGGAAACATTGATGGTGCCCTGGTTGATCAGGTATTCAAAACTGTAACCGCCGGAGATGCACGCACTGGTGCTGAGGTTGATGATGCCCCCCGCCAGATTGACCAGCCCGCCCTCATACCCGCTGGTGCTCGAGCCGTTGTTGTAAAGAGTAATGCTGTAATTGGTCTGATTGATCGTCCCGGAATTG